>CALUTU010000001.1 GCA_944323785.1 uncultured Bacteroidales bacterium
ATCAACTGTAAATAAGCGGTTTTATTTACACTTGTTTAGCTCTTATTTTCATTTTAGGGCTTTACTTTATAAATCTGTAAAATTTATATTTTGAACGGTCAGCAGGCGGCTTTTATACGAAGTGACTCCTCCCTGTACTTCGACGGAGGGACTCCCGTCTCCTTGACAAAGGCCCTGTAGAACGAGGACTGGGAGTTGTAGCCCATCTCCATCGCCAGATCCTGCAGCTGAATCTCGGACGACGCATCGGAAAGAATCCTGGAAGCGTCATCGCCCAACTTGACCGACACATCGGCCAGCGCCGTAAGAAGATCCGAACGGTATTCCATACTGCTTACCGAGCGGGATATCTCCAGACCATGCAGAAGACATCCGCGAGCCTCGGCATTCCTGCCGCGTACACTCAGAAACTCGGCATACCGCAGGGATATCAGCACCCTGTCCGACGGCTCGGCACGAACTGAGGGAACTCGTGAATCTCCCCGGAGGCCTTGTCCACAAAACTCATGGCCTGACCGTAATCGCCTTTCAGGGAATACATCTGGGCCAGTGCCAGAGAACTGAGCGCCACCATATAGGCCCTCGTGCCGTACTGACTGTCATGACTTATCCGATACGCCTGCTCAGCGTATTCAAAGCCGGAAGAGTCTCTCATAACATAGTATATCGAGGCGATATTGCACAGCATCGTACTGAGACCCACCATATTGCCGCTATGTTCCAGGCTGGCGCAGGCCGCCTTGTAATGCTCCAGAGCGGCGGAATAATCCATCTCGGTCTTCAGGCTGTATAGAGCGGCGGTGTTGTGGATCATCGCATCCAGAAAATCGTCACTGTCCCCGCTCCCGGCAAACGGGATTATCCGGTCCAGATAGTAAGCCGCTGAATCAAAGCTGTCTCCCAGCACGCAGGCCTGCGAGGCGAAAGCTCCTGAATACAGCCACAGACGCTCATATCCGGCCTGACCCGACTTCTCGCTGAACATCTTCCCCGCGAACATTATCACCGAATCGTATTCTCCTCTTTCGGTATAGAAACCCCAGACCACCCGGTTGGCCATCAAGTCATCCGGATGACTGCTCAGCACCTCCAGCGCGGACATAAGATCCTGCCTCTGCATCATTCCCCTCTGAAAATCAGGAGAGGACTGCCCTCCGCCGGAACACGCCGCCAGAAGACAGCACATTACTACAAAAATGAAATTATATCCTTTAAAAATGCCGTGTATGGGTCAAAGATGAGGAGATTTTTGCGATTTTACAAATTCAATCTTTCTCAATCTGCTTTTGAGACGGCAGAGAGGCTGTGGTGTGATATCAAGATCACGCTCAACGGTACGAAATCGCACTATCTTCAGCTATTCTCTCAAAACCTGCTCCGATTTAAACATACTTTTCCAACCACGAACATATATTCTTCGTATTTTTGCATAAAGTATATTCGGTAATTGAATAAGGAAGTACAATATTTTCTGGAATGTGCCCACAAATGCGCCGCGGCCGGACTCCTCTCCTGCAGCAGCGGCAACCTCTCCCTGCGGTGCAAGGGTCAGGACAATGAGGACTGCGCCCTCCTCTCTGCGACCGGCTCCTGGCTCGGGGAGCTGCGGGAGGACCAGGTCGCTCTCTGCCGCATCAGCGACGGCACCTCTCTGAACGGAGTGCATCCCACGATGGAGGCCGGATTCCACCTCGGGACAATGCGGAAAAGGCCGGAAGTCGGCTGCGTCCTGCACTTCCAGTCCCCTTACGCCACGGTCGTAGCCTGCATGAAGGACAAGCCGGCAGACTTCAACGTCACCCTCGAGGGACCGCTCTACGTCGGCCGTGAAGTGCCGGTGGTGCCGTTCCTCCCGCCCGGCAGCCCGGAACTCGCCGCTGCGGTCGTGGAAGCCCTCACCGCCCACGACATTGTCCTGATGTCCAACCATGGACAGGTCGCCTGCGGCCCCGACTTCCCCGACACCTTCCGCCGCGCCGTATTTTTCGAGATGGCCTGCCGCATCATCGTCCTCTCCCACGGCAACTACACCACCGTCTGATTATTCTTCCGGGAAAAACTCCTTCTGAGGATTCATCAGCCGCTGCAGGAACATTCTCAGAAGAATATCCGGGACATAATACACTCCGTCCCTGACTGCCAGCAGTTCCATACTCGTCAGTTTGGCCGCCGCAGTCTGCACTGCACTGCTGGAGGCGAGAGAGTGACGGCGGAGGAAATCCACCCCCATTATCTTTTGGGCACGGACGTCCTCGGCTACGGCATACAACAGTTCCTTCTGCCTTAACGGAATATCCGAGAGCATCATACGATAGCCCACAGAAGCCTCCTCTATGATGGAGTCCACAGTCTCCCTCAATATCGCCACTGTACATTCCCCACCCTCGGGCACGGTCGCATATGCCTCGTGAAAAGTCTTCTGCATACAGTACGTATTTCCTTCGAAAAGCCCGTACACCTTGCTGACTGCCTCCGGGGCAATTTTTTTCTTTCCTTTCTCAAAATGTCTTATGACGAATTCTGAATATTTCTCGGGATCAATCGGTTTCAGTTCCAGCATCGAAGCACTGTGATAAAACGGCCTGGCCGATGACATGAACATCTGCGACAGCATGTGGGTCTCACTGCCGGAGAATATAAAATTCACATTGCCAAGATGCTGTATATGCGAACGGAGAAGGGCCTCGATATTTTTCTCAGGATACTTGCCTATCTGCTGGAACTCGTCGAAAGTCACGATGCACGGACGGTCAGCCTGCTCAAGACACTGGAATATCTCCGTCAGCGTATATTCAGGACGGGATATGTCTCCAAGCCCTAAGCTGAATGTCGGAAGGCCGCTGACCGGGTCAAAGCCGAATTCCGCATTGATGGATTTAAGACCATGGACAAAGTTCTGCAGCATCTTACGGCTCCTGGAGCGCAGACGGTTGAAGACAGCCTGACCGAATTCGTATGTAAATTCCTGAAAACATGCAGTATGCAGAATATCCACATAGAATGTGTAGTATCTGTCAGATATTTCCTCCCTGTCATAGCAGAAACGGATGAGTTTGGATTTGCCCAACCGTCTCTCAGAGATAAGGCACATATTTGCACCTCCGGTAACACTTCGGATTATGTGGTCTGATTCTGCTACCCGGTCACAAAAATATTCTTTCGGAACGTCTCCGACAATGATAAAAGGATTCATATCGCGCCTGCATTTACTATGGTTTACAGGCACAAATGTAATTATGAATTTTTCATTATGCAAATTTCATTATGAGTTTTTCATAATGAGAATCGCATAATTTATGGGATGAGGGCGATAACGATGTAGTAGAGCATCACTCCGGAGGCGGCGAGTTTGAGGCCGGTGCCGAGCAGGAAGCCGAGGAATGAGCCGACTGCGGCCTTGAGACCCTGTCCCATCTTCTTCTCACCCCAGTAGAGTTCGGCGACGAGGGCTCCGATGAAGGCTCCGGCGATCATGCCCCAAGGCGGGAAGAACAGAATGCCCACTATCATGCCGGCCGTCGCTCCGCGCGAGGCGTACTTCGTGCCGCCGGTCACCCGGGTCAGCCAGCCCGGCACCACATAGTCCAGGACGGTCACCACCACCGTAACTATCAGCATGATGATCAGCAGACGCCAGGTGATGTCGTCCTGAGCGCAGGGCGAACCCCACAGAAACAACAGAAACATGCCTGCAAGACTGCACGGAGGGCCGGGCAGCACGGGCAGAATACAGCCGAGAAGGCCTACGATGCCGAGTATAACGGCTACTATGTCGATGAAAATTTCCATATTGTGCGCCAGTCTGAACTTTCAATACGCAAATGTAACATATTTGGCAATCTGAGCAAAACTTACGGTAAGTACTGACGCAGGGCTGCTTTGTAATTACCCGACACTCATGGACTTATGAAAAGCGCGTGTGCTTTTCGGCATGTTCCGAACTGGTGACAAGAACACGTCATCATCATAATGCCTTATACACCAAACTTTTACATTTTTGAGGTGACGCACTACTTACCGTTTGCCTATTCATTGAAACCCTGGTACCGCAGGACTTCCCGCATCTTGGCGGACATCTCCAGGCATTCCTGCCTGGTGAAACGGAAGCGAGTGAAGACCTGGGCGAGATTGTCCGTGCCGTTGAGATCCACGAAATAACGGCTCTCGGGAAGGGCCTCCTTTGCGGCGTAGATGCGGTCGATATCCTCCGCCGCATAGTCGTGATAATGACCGGCGTGCAGGATGGCCTCCACCGGCAGGCGGTCAGTCTGCTCCGGGGTCTAGTCCGGCCAGCCGAGAGTGACGGTCAGCACCGGCACCACCAGAGGCGGCAAGCGCAGGGCTTCGATAATCTTATCGGGATTGTAGACCGTCGTACCTAGAATGCAGGTACCCAGGCCGTGCTCCTCCGCCAGAGTTATGAACGCCTGGGCAAACAGCAGAGTGTCCGTGGCGGCGTTGATGAAAGATACGAAGTTGCCGTAACCCGGTGCCGCGTCCCGCTGCTCACACCACCGGCTGAACCTGTGAAAATCCGCACAGAACGTAAGCACCGCCGGGGCCTCCTCCACCATCGGCTGATGATGGTGCGCCGCTGCCAGGGCCTCCCTTTCCGGCCCGTCCCCAGTGACCACCAGCGAATACAGCTGCATATTGCCCATGGTCGCAGCCCTTGAAGCCTCCTCGGCCAGAGCCTCGATCAGTCCCCCCGGCAGCCCGCGCCGGGAATATTTCCGTATGCTTCTTCTGTCCTTGAATTCCATCATCGTTTCATCATTTTTCCAAACGCCTACAAAAATACAAAACTTTCCCTCTCTGTTTTGCATTGATAGGAAATTCGGCTATCTTTACCACATGAACAAATCCATACTTACAATACTGATAATGCTGCTCTGCAGTACAATCTGCCTGAGCTCATTCGCAACAGATAAGCAGAGCGCAGAAAACAGAACTGAGACACATAGGGCAAAAGGATATAGAGGCAGTGTCGCCCTCACCGACCAATACATAGTCTGGATAGGCTTTGACACCTCGCACGGATATATGTTCAACGAACACCATTATCTGGGTGCAGGCGCGGGTTTTTTTATAACCCCGACGGGGTTCTTTCCTCTGTTCGGCCATGCCTTTATAGATTACAACGCCTACATTCTTAAAAGAGCCAGTACACCTACCGCCGGCATCAAAATAGGATACATGACCTTCCTTGGAGAACTGGACAGCGGGACCAGCCTGTATTCATGGCATGCTGAAAACACCATAGAACTGGAACCTAACATCGGATGGAGCTGGGCGTTCAACGATGAGCTTGGTATGAGACTGTCCCTCGGTGCGGCTGTCTTCATCATGCCGCAACTGGAAGACGAAAACATAATGGTCATGCCGAAACTAGCCGTTGCCTTTGAATTCTAAACAAAAGGTCATATCCGTACATTTGCGGAAAATCAAATATGGAACGGACAATGCAGGAGATTACGGCAGCATATAGCGTGCAGGAGCATTGGGTAGAAATGCCGATGGCCGAGTACATCGCCGGCTACCGGGACTTCGGACGAGTGCGGGGATACTGCAGTGAATGCAGCCGGTACGGCAACTGCTGGGCCTGCCCTCCATACGATTTCGACGAGACGGTTCTTTTGAAAGGATATACGGATATCTCCCTGCTGGCCACGAAGATTGTTCCTACAGAAGGGATGGTACTGACTCCGGAGACAGCCGACAAGATCATCCACCGGGAACGGGAGCGGCTTGACCGGATGCTGTTGAAAATGGAACGTGAAGCTGCAGTACCGGCACACACCGCCAGGGCTTTCTTCGCCGGCACCTGCCTGCTCTGCCCGCCGGAGCACTGCACACGCCGCGAAGGCCGACCCTGCCGCCACCCCGAAAGCATCCGCCCGTCGTTGGAAGCCCTGGGATTCGACATCGCCCGCACCGCCGCCGACATTTTCCACACACCCCTGCAATGGGGCCGGAACGGACAGCCGCCGGAATACCTCACTCTCATCAGCGGCTTCGCCCGGAAAATTTGAGCATTTATCAAAAACTGTTCGTAGATTTGCATTCCGAATTCGAATTCAACAGAACTATGGCAAACGGAACCATCGAACAGCAGCTTCAGGACCACGGCATTCACCCGACCGCGGCCCGCATCCTCGTACTCCAGAAACTCTCGGAGCTTACCCATCCTGTCTCCATGACGGAGCTGGAGACGGAGCTGGAGACCATGGATAAGTCCACGATATTCCGCACGCTCAATGTCCTGCTCGAGCACCACGCGATTCATTCGTTCGAGGACGGCAGCGGGTCCGTGAAATACGAGATATGCCGCTGCGAGTCCACCGTCTGCCGGGTCGAGAACCGCCATATCCATTTCTACTGCGAGGAGTGCAACCGCACATTCTGCATCGACGATGTGAAGATTCCCGTAGTGGAACTTCCTGACGGCTACGAGATTGAGTCCATCAACTATACCGTCAAGGGCCTCTGTCCCGAATGTTCCGGCCGCAAAGCCTGACTTCCGTCACTGCAACCGGATTGCAAAGTGACCGGGCTGACGCATTTATGAAACCTGGTTGCATCCTGTCCTCCGTAATTTTGTGGCAGAAACCAAAATTACAGAATCATGGCACACGCACATCATAATCACGGACATCATCACTCCGGACAATCCGGACATGAAGGCAGGAGCATGAGGCGGCGCATCATCATTATCGCCGTCACAGCTGTCCTGCTGGCCGGGGCGGTAATCATAGAAAAGCACTGCGCCCTGCCGACATGGCAGATGCTTCTCGTCTATCTGATACCGTACCTGCTGGTCGGAGCACCTACGCTGAAAGAGGCGGCCGAGGGCATCGCGCACGGAGATGTGTTCAACGAGAACTTCCTGATGACCGTCGCTACCCTCGGGGCCCTCTGCATCGGCTTCCTCCCCGGAGCGGAGACCGAGTTTCCCGAAGCCGTCTTCGTCATGCTGTTCTTCGCTGTGGGAGAGCTGTTCGAGACCTACGCCGAAGGCCGGAGCCGGGACAGCATATCGCATCTGATGGACATCCGGCCCGATACGGCTGACGTGGAGCGTAACGGCCGTGTGGAGACTGTCCCGCCTGAAGAAGTCCGCATCGGAGAGATCATAGTCATAAGACCGGGGGAAAAAGTGCCTCTGGATGGGACAGTAATAGAGGGCACATCATCGCTCAACACCGTCGCGCTCACAGGAGAGAGTATGCCACGGGACGTAAGCGCCGGCGACGAGGTCATATCCGGCTGCATCAACCTCTCCGGCGTGCTCCGCGTGAGGACGACAAAATCTTTCGGTGAAAGCACCGTGTCGAAAATACTCCGGCTGGTGGAGAGCGCGGACGGACAGAAGTCCCGAAGCGAGTCGTTCATCACCCGTTTCGCCCGTGTCTATACCCCGATCGTGGTCTTCGCCGCCCTGCTGCTGGCCTTCCTGCCCCCGCTTTTCTCAGAGACCGGCTTCTCAGCCTCTTTCGCCACATGGCTGCACAGGGCACTGATTTTCCTTGTAGTCTCCTGTCCCTGCGCCCTGGTCATCAGTGTGCCGCTGACATTTTTCGGCGGACTTGGAGGAGCCTCGCGCAAAGGCATACTCATCAAGGGCAGCAGCTATATGGACACACTTGCCCGTATCGGGACTGTCGTGTTCGACAAGACCGGAACCCTTACCAAGGGTGAATTTGCCGTGGAGGCCGTTCATCCCGAGGACTTCAATGAGAACGAGCTGCTGCATCTGGCCGCCCATGTGGAGCATTTCTCCACCCACCCGATAGGCGAGGCCCTTAGAGCGGCATTCCCCAACGAAGCCACCGACGGCTGCTCGGTCACTGATGTGGAGGAAATTGCCGGGCAGGGCATCAAGGCCTGCGTGGAAGGCCGCACGGTCTGCGTGGGCAATACCAGGATGATGGATTCGGTCGGGGCAGGCTGGCATGACTGCCACCGTGCCGGTACCATCATACACGTGGCCGTAGACGGCAGGTACGCCGGACATATAATTATCAACGACAAGGTGAAAGAGGACAGTGCGAAAGCCGTCGCCGCACTCAAGCACCTGGGTGTCAGCCGGACTGTCATGCTGACCGGAGACCGGGAGGAAGTGGCCCGCGATGTGGCCGGCCGGCTCGGACTGGACGCATATCATGCCGCCCTGCTGCCCGCCGACAAGGTCTCGTACCTTGAACAGCTGCTGGCCTCGAAGCCGGCCGGACATAGCCTGGCCTTCGTGGGAGACGGCATCAACGACGCGCCTGTGCTCAAACGGGCCGATGTGGGCATCGCCATGGGCGGACTGGGCAGCGACGCAGCGATAGAGGCAGCCGACGTGGTGCTGATGGACGACAGGCCGACCAAGATAGCCACGGCCATCGCCATAGCACGCCGCACTCTCCGTATCGCCCGTCAGAACATCTGGTTCGCCGTCGGTGTAAAAGTAACCATACTTGCCCTGGCTACAGTTGGCCTCGGCACCATGTGGATGGCCGTATTCGCCGACGTCGGAGTCACCGTTCTGGCCGTCCTCAACGCCATGCGCGCCCTCCGCATCCCCCCTGCCGCTTACTCATGACCCACATCCTTCCATACACACTCCAGCCTCACATCCCGGCATAAACCATAAAGCACCCACTAAGTCCACATCATCCACGTTATCAACTGATTACGCATAGACTAACTGCGCTATGGTCTGAAAAAACAAGCCATAGCGCAACTCTTCAATCAACATCTACCTGACTTTGAGAGCCTTACCGAATGAGTCGGTGCTTTATGGTCAAACTAATGAGAACGCATCAGCGGACGACTATCTCGTCGGTGAAGACCCAGCCGCCGAACTGGCCGGAGCGGGCCTGGACGCGGATGTAGCGGGCGGGGACAGAGGCATCGGCAGCATGCCAGCCGTCGGTGACGAATGTGACGCGGTCATCGCGGACCACCTCACGGGTGATACGCCGCAGCTCCCGGAACTCAGAACCGTCCTCCGATGCAGAAATCACCACCTCGACCGGCAGGAAGACCTCCGGACCGCAGACCTGTATGAAATCCGCCTCCACAGAACGGACTTCAGTCAGCCTGCCAAGATCCACAGTCACATCCAGACGGTCCCGCGAGATAAAGCCCTGCCAGCGGCCGTCCCCGTAAGTCCAGCCTCCGTGCAGACCGTCCGTGAGAGCCGTGTCCCCTCCTGCGGCATAAGTAGCATTATATGGTGCGTTGTAGATGACCTTGCAGTCCAGTGCCAGATGCTCCACAGACTGCTGTGAGGCGGGACGGTCACCCACCTCGCGGGCCAGGTCGAAAACATTGTATCCGTCAGCCCTCATCCTCTCACACAGCACCAGGGCCCGACGGTGAAAGTCCCCGTAATCCCGACCCGAAGCCGGGCTCCAGGCCACCTCGGCCAGTGCATATAGACGGGGGTATATCATCAACTCGGCATGTTCTTCGGCCGGAATATACTCGCACCAGAGATTGGCCTGCACGCCTATAATATTGGAAGCCGCCTCCGGATTCAGACCGTCCGGCACCGGCTCGAACGAATAGACCTTGGACAGCGGGGTATATCCGCCCATGGCAGGAGGCAGCGTGGACGGATCGTCCTGATAGGTATCGAAATAGCAGAACGCGCCCGGAGACATGATCGTTCTGTTGCCGCCCTCAGCTGCACGTACGCCCTGGTCCACGCCTCTCCAGGCCATGACCACAGCAGCACTGTCAGCCCCGCCCTGCATGATCTCATCCCATCCGACCAGAGTCCGGCCATGCGACTCTAAGAAAGTGCCTATGCGTCTGATCATATAACTTTGCAGTTCGTCCACATGCGTCAACCCCAGGGCCTTCATACGGGCCTGGCACAACGGACATTCGGCCCAGGCTTTCTTCGATGCCTCGTCACCGCCTATGTGAATATACTGCGAGGGGAAAATATCCATTATCTCAGTGAGAACATTTTCAAGAAACTCAAAAGTTGCCTCCTTTCCTATGCAGAAATCCGAATGCTTATAAGGCTCGCCGGTGCAGGAAAGTTCCGGATATGCTGTCAGCACCTCCTCCGAGTGCGAGGGCATCTCTATCTCCGGCACAATCGTAACATAGCGGTCAGCGGCATACCGCACCAGCTCCCGCAGCTGCTCCTTGGTATAATATCCGCCGTATGCTCTGGGAGTACCCTCGGGAAGGTATTTCCGCTCTCCGAACCACCAGTCCTTCCACAGGTCTCCCTCCCTCCAGGCAGCCAGCGAGGTCAGCAGGGGATAGCGGTCAATCTCCACCCTCCAGCCGGCGGCATCGGTCAGATGGAGATGCAGGCGGTTGAGCTTCAGGGCCGCCATCGCGTCTATCTGTTTCTTGAGAAAATCCATGTCGAAGAAATGCCTCGACACGTCCTGCATATAGCCTCTCCAGGCAAATCTGGGCCGGTCACGGACAGTGACACAGGGAATCCGCACACTGTCAGTGGCCTGAAGAAAGTACCCCTGGCCCGGCACTGTTTCTGCTACTCCTAAAGGGAATCCGGCCAGCTGGCTCAGAGTCTGCCAGGCATAGAAAAGGCCTGCGCTGTCGCCGGCCTCGATGATGACGGAATCCATGGTAACATCCAGCACGTAGGACTCCGGCTCGGCCCGGACTATGGACTGGCGCACCCGGCCGGAGGAAAGGATATCCCCGGCATCCATCTTAAAATATCCCTGACCGTAATGCAGTTCAGCAGGTCTGGGAATGACATCCGAGACAGGCCGGCATATAGCCCCAGTAGGAACCAGCAACACGACAGAAGACAATACAATCAAGAACTTACGTATCATATTCATACATTTTGGCCACTAATATAAGGAATGTGAACCGTTTTCGCAAAAACCAGGGCACTTTCCCACGCCACGGACGGGATCATGTAACAGGGATGAAACTTCTGCAACATGTTCGTAACCCGCGTAACAGCATTTTAACTACCGCGTATCATCCATGACATATCGTCCCGATACTTTTGCCGCCGAAAAAGCAGGACAATATGAATACCAGATTTCTAAAAGCAGTATTTTTCCTTATCGTACCGTTCATTGCCCTACATACATGGACAGCGGACGCACAGACTGTCAAAGGCGTCGTAAAGGACGCCGCCACATCGGAGCCGTTGCCCGGCGTAGTGCTTATCTTTGAAGGCATCGCTGATGGAGCCGGACACAGGGAAGGCACCCAGACCTGGGCCGACGGGAGCTACATCCTTGAGATTCCTGAAGGAATCGAGGGTGTGCTCACTCTCCATATGATAGGCTACAGCGACGTGATGTCCGGTGCCTTCAAACTCAAAAAGGGGGAGGAACTGGTCATGGATTTCGAGATGCAGACCGAGACCGAGGCACTGGAAAGCGTTGTGGTGGTGGCCAGAAAGAACAACGAGTCCATAGCGGCACTGATGAATGACCGCAAGATATCCGCACAGGCCGTGGAGAATATCGGCGCGGCCGAGATACGGACGAAAGGCCTGTCCAATGTGGCCGAGGCCGTGGAGACCATGAGCGGCATATCATTCAACAACTCCGGCCAGCTCTTCGTCCGCGGACTGGGCGACCGGTACAGCCTGACCACCCTGAACGGGCTGCCCGTAGCCTCACCCAATCCCGACAACAAGCTCATACCTCTGGATATATTCTCCAGCTCGGTACTGCAGAACATAACGGTGACCAAAGTGTACACCGCCACCAGTTTCGCCGACTACTCAGGTGCCCATATCGACATCGCCACCAAGGAAAATGTCGGAAAGAGCTTCATCTCGGTATCCCTCGGTCTGAACGGAACCATCGGCACTACATTTACAGACACATACCGTCCCAACAGAAAGGGCTGGCTGCTGCACGACAACAATATCCCGGACAACGTCAGAAACATGAGCCTGCCCGACTTCAGAACCTACATCGTAAAGAACGACCCGTTCGGAACCACATTTGACATCAGCAAGTCGATGGCCATCCCCGACATCTCCGGCTCGGTATCGGGAGGTCGCACATTCCAGCTCCGCAACGGTGACGAGCTGAGCCTGCTGGCATCGGCGTCCATCTCCAGCGGAAGCCAGAACATCTACGACGCATACATCACCAACATCAATACTCAGGGCCAGCATATGGACGAGTTCCACTACAACGGATACGAGCACAGTCTGGACGTTACCGGCCTTCTGAGCCTCAACTATCTGTTCGAGAACGGCGACAAGATAGGCTTTACCACGCTGTACGCCAAGAACGCCATGGAGGACTACAAGCTCCGCGACGGATACGACGCCGAGGACAACCAGCTTCTCGGAAGCAACTCCATCGCCCATTCATACTCTCTGTGGAACAATCAGCTTGGAGGCTCCAATACTCTTGCCAAAAACTGGCTGCTGGACTGGAAAGTCTCCTACAGCATGACTGACAGCAACGAGCCGGACCGCCGTCAGGTAATGTACCGCAAAGGCGAGGACGGTTCCCTGTCCCTTTTCAAGCTGAACCGCCAGGAGACCATGAGATACTATGGAGAACTCTCGGAGCAGGAAGTCGTAGCCGAGATCAAGCCGACGTTCAGCTTCGGAGACAACAACAGCAGGCTGATCTTCGGAGCCGCCTACAAGGACAAGACCCGTGACTACAATTCCCTCCGTTTCTACTACAACCTGAGCGACATCAATCCGGTCATCAGCGACATCTACACCCCTTCCTCTTTCCTCAATGCCCAGAGCATCGCTGACGGCCTGATAAGCATAGAGAGGGATGCCCAGCCCAAGAACAATTACTACGCCGGCCATCGCATCATAGCCGGATTTGCAGAAGTGGAATATTACCCCATCGAAGATCTCCTTATCGGTCTCGGAGTACGCTACGAATACTCGCAGCAGTGGGTACGCTACTGGAACGACGCCTCGCGTGAGAGCACCTCAAGACTTGACAAGGGCGACTTCTTCCCGGCATTGAATCTGAAATACACTCTTAATAAGAAACATTCGTTCCGCTTCGCCTCATCCATAACCGTTACCCGCCCGTCATTTATCGAGATGGCCCCGTTCCTCTACAAGGAGTCTTACGGAAGTTCGGAACTTCGCGGTAACGACCAGCTGACCAACGGCTACAACTACAACTTCGACCTCAAATACGAGTTCTTCTCCACCGACAACAGACATATGTTCTCCATAGGAGCGTATTACAAGATACTCAAAGACCCCATCGAGAGGGTGCAGGAGACCTCGGGAGGAGCCATCGTCCACACTTTCAGAAATGCACAGCAGGGTATGGCCGCAGGACTTGAAGCGGAGTTCCGCACACAGCCGTTCAAGTACTTCACTGTCGGTGGAAACGTGTCCCTGATGTACACCGACGTGACCCTTCTGGACGGAGGTATCTACACCGACAGCCGCAGGTCTCTCCAGGGTGCCTCCCCCTACGTAGGCAACGCATACATCACCTACGCGCCTGAATTCGGAGAAGAGTCCTCGCTGGCCGTCTCCGTGCTCTACAACGTCCAGGGCCCCAGAATCCAGGCAGTGGGTATCTACGGGCTCGGCAACATCATGCAGACTCCTATCCATGCCCTCGACGCCAACATCACATACCAGATCAACCGGCTGTGGAGCGTACAGCTCTCGCTCACCAACCTGCTCGACTCCGAATACCGCTTTACACAGAACGTACCTGACCTCGGCGAGGAAATGCTCACCGAAAGCTACCGTCTCGGCAGAGGCATCGGAGTAGGAGTAAAACTGGATTTTTAAACTCTGAATATTTTATAACATTTCTAAAATTTTTAAAAATGAACAAAAATTTTATTTTTCTCGCACTCAGCGCAGCTGTAATGGCTGTTTCCTGCGAAAAAGACAACAACAGCAACGTTATCGATTCCGATGTAGATCTCGTAGGTGATATCACCGAGGACAGGACCCTTGAGCAGGGCCAGACCTACACCCTCACAGGCGGTCTGCACGTAAAGGCCGGCGCGACACTGACCATCCAGCCAGGCGTGACCATCATCGCACAGGATGACGACCAGGTGGACTACATACTGATAGAGCAGGGCGCCAAGATTGACGCACGCGGCACAGCCAGCTCACCCATCGTAATGACTTCCAGCAGAAAGGAAGCAGGCGCATGGGGAGGTCTGCATATCTGCGGCAAGGCTCCGATCAATGCCGGTACTGATGCAAAGTCTGAGATCGGTGACGCTTCCTACGGCGGAAACGACCCTCACGACAACTCCGGTACACTCCAGTACATCCGCGTTGAGTACGGCGGATATGCCTTCTCCGAGGAGAAAGAGGCCAACGGCTTCACATTCTACGGCGTGGGTGACGGCACTACAGTAGACCACCTCCAGGCCTACGGCGGCTCTGATGACGGATTCGAATGGTTCGGCGGTACTGTCAACGTGAAATATCTCGTGTCCACCAACAACACTGACGACTCCTTCGACTGGACAGAGGGCTGGTGCGGTAACGGCCAGTTCATGATAGCCCATCAGATCTCCTCAGAATGCGACGCCCTGATGGAGTGCGACAACAACGACAACGACAACATGGCATCTCCTATCTCCCACCCCGTCCTCTCCAACATCACCCTCGTGGGCAACGACGCTGACGGACGTGGCGTACGTCTCCGCGCAGGCACACAGGTAGAGCTTTACAACGCCATCGTGACCGGAAAGACACGCACTCTCACCACCGAGACCGAGGGCACCGAGTCCGCTCTGGCCGACGGTACTTCCAAGCTCCAGTACGTGTACCTCTCCACCAGCATTTCCAGTGACAGCGACAACGTTATCTACACCGAGGAGGACTTCCTCGCTGCTGACAACCACAACGAGATCAACTACTCATTCAGCCTCACCGGCAACTACTTCGGAACTATAGACGGTGGATTTGACGCCACCGGACTCGGCTCTTTCTTCGAGAGCGCTTCATACGTAGGCGCCATCTCGGCCGACAACGACTGGACTGAGGGCTGGGCTCTGTAACAAAACTGCTTTTCGAAGCTGTCATACCTGTTTTTCAACGGAGGCTGCGAAGTGATTCGCCGGCCTCCTTTTTTATACCGGCACGGAATCCGTGATTTTTATGTAAGTTTGCCGTGTGAAATCCGGACATCTCCATATAATGATTAAAGCGGCCGTAACCGTACTGGTTCTGTGTGCCGTGCTCTCGTGCTCGGACGACACCGCTGTCATGGCCGAGCTGGACCGGGCAGAGGCCGTCATGGAAGAATACCCCGACTCCGCCCTCGCCCTGCTCGATACCCTCGACCGCGGCCGCCTGACTACCCGCGAGGCCAGGGCCCGCCACTCCCTGCTCTACTCCCAAGCCCTCGACAAGAACTGGATAGAGCTGACCTCGGACAGTGTCATCAGTCCGGCAGTCAAGTACTATAAAAAGCACGGCAGTCCCGACTACCGTCTGAAGACCCAATACTACCTCGGATGCATCTTCCGTAATGCCGGAGACCGGGAAGAGGCCATGGAGCACTTCGTGGAGGCCGAGAGATACGTGGACCGCGCCACGGACTGGCAGGCCGTCGGACGGCTGTACTCCGCAAAACGTACCATCTACTTCGACATCTACGACTTTGAGAAGTCCTACCGGGATGCCCTCCTCTCCGCAGAGTACTACAGTAAGTCAGGCGACATTCCTTTGATGGTAAAGGCCATGACCAATGCCGCCTACTGTGCCTATTTTCTGGACAATTACAAGACAGCGGACAGCCTGCTCAACGAAGTGCGGGATAAATACTGGGATGCCGCATCCATCACAAATAAAAGCACGTACTTCTCATCTTCCCTTTATATGGCAGTCAAGACCGACAGTTCCGCCGTAAAGAGAATACTGAACGAATATCTGCAGACCATAACCGATCCGGAAGAGATGGACTGGAGCGCAGTGGCCAACATATACCGTATGTCCGGCAATCTGGACTCCGCCCTCTGGGCACTGGAGCGTTACCCACTGGCTTATCCCGACTACGAAAATGAGCCCCAGTACCTCCTGCTCAGTTCCCTGATCTACGAGGACCTGAAGCAGTACGACAAGGCCTACGCATCCCTCAAAAAATACTCGGACATAGTCGGTGACGAGGACATCGACAAGTTCGAGGCCGACACCAAGTTTATCGAGGAACGCTACGCGCACGAGAACGCCGCGATACGGCACCGCAACACCGTAGTGATGATCGTCTTCGGCACTGTCACCGCACTTCTCATGGCCGCACTCACAATCAACAGCCTTAGAAACAGAATCAAGATAGCCAGACTGAGAGCGGAGCAGGAAAGGCTTGAGGCAGAGAGAAAGCTGCAATATCTGGAGAACTTCAACAAAAAGCTCCTGCAGGAAAAAGACACACTGACAGAGATGCTCTCCAACTCATCCCTGTCCGATAATGCCCGCCAATCTGTCAACGACATGATTACGACCGTTACCGGATTGCTCTCAGCCAAGGCCTCCGGTACCGACTCCGATGTTATAAACATCGTCAATCAGAAGATGGAGCAACTCGCAGAAAACCGAAACCGCTTCGTGCTGAGCGTAATGCTCTCGTATGCGGCTGCGCATCCACTGTTCACCGCTGCCCTGAAAGAGCGCGGACTCTCCGACTGGGAGACCGGTTACTGCTGCCTCTACGCCATGGGACTCCGGGGAAAGGACATCGGGAACCTGATGGGCGGCAGCCACTCCCACCACAACAGGGCCTCCGTCATCCGCTCCAAGCTCGGCCTGACCGGGCACGACACCAATCTCGGACGCTGGCTCCTGAAGTTCGCCAAGGAGACCGAAAACGGCGGTCAACATACCGCCATATGAAACCCTTTCCGGGCCACGACATTTTCCGCTTTCACAACACACTGATATTCAATTATCTAAAATTCACAAGGTGAAACTTTTTTCCTTGCGCTGAAACTCTTTCATGCTTAATTTTGTGGAAACAAAACACAAAACCCATGAAGAAAACCATTATTCTGATTCTGGCAACCCTGATTGCCGCCACCGGTTACGAAGCCCTCGCCCAGACCGGTAATTTCTCCTCCTCCACGGGTGAGAAAAATGAAATCAAGTTGAATCCTTTTAATAAGGATAAAGGAGACGACAGAAGTCTGTTCGCCGACGTAGAGGCCTGGTACGACAGCAGCTCCATGACCGTAACCGTCGAGGGCTGCGAACTCAAGGACACCTTCATCTACATCATGAGTCCCGACGGACTCGTCCTCGCCCAGACCTCGCACTACTTCGGCATCACTCCTGAGACCTGTACCATCGAGGTCCCGTCCCTCCCCGGAAAGTACTGGCTCGTCATAGACTCCCCCGCCCTCTACGCCGAAGGCCCATTCCTCATCAACTGATTCATTTTTAACTGGAATTCCGATTATATTCCCTAACTTTAAAGCTCCGTACCACAATGAAAAAATTTATCAACATCGCAACCGCCCTGTCGCTCGCAGCAGCCATGGCCTCGTGCTCTATGACGGAGAACACGCCGGCACGGCATGACCTCCAGGACAAGCAGAGACTGCATGACATACGCAACAACCTCCCGGAGACCATCCGCATATTTGATCCCGGTGAGTTCTTTCCCACGGACACCAAATCCGACCTCGGACTCCCCGTGGACATCCCAAGTGACGCGCTCGACTACGGCAACGCATCCACTCTCTCCAACAGCCTCTACGACTACGTACAGATTCCCATTCACGCAAGCACACCGCTAGACTCCGCCTCCGTCCGCTTCCCGCTCATCCCCGATGGGAGGACACCCTCGGAGACAGCGGCATCAAAGACATTCCTCATAGTCCAAAGTCCGAAAGACTCCTCCTGGACCGCAGCCTACACCGTCACCATCATCCCGCATCCGGACTACATGACACAGGGACAGCTCGACAGCCTTGACTTCCTCTATGACGGCTTCTTCAACGCCGTATTTATCTACGCTGACCTCGGAGGAAAAGTATTCAAGACCGA
Organism: uncultured Bacteroidales bacterium; assembly: GCA_944323785.1. Lineage (GTDB taxonomy): Bacteria > Bacteroidota > Bacteroidia > Bacteroidales > UBA932 > Coprenecus. Next base: position 17,975 of record CALUTU010000001.1, read on the forward strand.
AACTTACATTCATGGAACGCTATGGAAAACAGGAACTGTCAACACCGCCGCCTCAGTCCCGGAAGACTCATCCGCCGTCACTGCCGACGGGGACACAGTAATCTCGGCACTGACACCCAAACGCAGCATGACCGACAACACCATCTTCATACCGGAACTCATCTTCACTGCCGACAGAATCAACAAATATGACGCATGGGTTTTCGGGAACAGCGACCCGAATCACCCAAGCAATCATGACGGACCTGACATCCGCGAGTTCCTGGACCATCTGACGAACCCCTTCGGAGGTGGCGGAGGAGGAAGTGACGGCGACAAACAGCCGACCTGCAAGGTTTCCATCACCACGGATGGCAGGGGCGAGGTCTCCGGAGAGGGTGAATACACCGCTTACGAGACCGTCACCTGCACCGCTTCGCCGCACATGGCGGGAGACATCCAGACCTCCGAGTTCATCCATTGGACAGGGGACATATCATCTTCTAGCCAGACGCTCACTTTCTCCGCAGGGGACTACCTGCTCAGGGGACAGGTCAGCCTCACCGCAGTGTTCCACGACTTCAACCCCTGCGCCGACGAGGAGAACGACCGGCGCGACCCCCTACGCGAGATGAGGATTCAAGCATCAGGCGCAGGAGGATGGAACATTGAAGGAGGTACTTTCGGATGGACAAGAAACGGAGGAAGCACACGACACAAGGGTATGGACTTCGCCTGCCCAGTAGGCACTCCCGTATTCGCCACGCACGATGGTATCGTGAAAAATATACGCACCGGCTTTACGAACGGAGAGTGCTGGGAAAGTTACCAGGAAAGGACTGGTGTTGGTGATGACTTCAAAAACACCTTCGGCTGCGGGAATGGCGTTGACATAGAATGTACGATAAACGGCAGGACATATATCGTCCATTACTGGCATCTCACTTCCGCATACGGAAATCTCACTGCCGGGGAATCCGTCAAGGCCGGAGACATAATTGGCATCAGCGGCAACTCGGGAAGTGCTGCGGAGGAGAGTTCAGGCGGACCGCACCTGCACTATCAGATAGACGGTGCCGGTCAACCCGTCAATCCGAGTTCCTTCATCTACGCTATCTTCGACAACAATTGGAAGCTGACCAACCCATGCAACGATTACAACTAACCATTTAATTAATAACGCACATCATGAACACTCTGATCAGACTTTCGGCAATCATCATGGCGGCTGTGGCAAGTTGCTCATTCATGGCCGCAGCACAGGATATCCAGCAGTACGATTTCTCCGCAATCCGCATCAACGGACTGGAGATCGGCAAATTCTACACACGTGAACAGTATCTGGAGGCACTGGGAGGACAGCCGTACAGAGAAAGCGATGACGCTTATCATTTCCTCACATACAAGACCACCATGGTGTTCGCCCCGGCTGCAGACCCGGAGCTGAGCGACATAAGAAAGGCCGAGACTAAATATGACCTTTTCGGATACAGCGCCTGGCAAGGATATGAGGGCTTCTCTTTTGACTCTTTCTTCATACATTCCGACAAGTACGCCATAAACGACTATGTCCGGGTGGGAGACCCTATAAGCAAAGTCCGTGATATGGGCGGCACTGTGATGGATGTCAACTACGACGGATACAAATACCTCTACTGGGCTCCCGAGGGAAGTCCGGATGACCCGCAAATCGAGTGGGGCTGCTACCCTCGGTTCGGGTACGACGACAACGGCATCATCACCGAGATCGAACTGTACCACGACTGACCGTGCAGCGGTGCCGGACTTTTATGCATCTTATAAGAAAGATTTATTAACCGTTCTAACCTATTTCTTATGAATCTGACCAGAAGACTTATCCTTTCAGCAGCGGCGCTCCTGCTGCTCATTCCCTCAGTGTCCGCCAAGGACAACAACGACAAGAAGGTGGACTACACCGGCACACAGGAAGTGGATATCAGCGTCGGACTCCCTTACGGTTCACTGTTCCGGTCCGCAAGCGTGGTCGGTGACGCTTTCGCCGGATTCAACTTCATCAGCCCGTCCGACATCGTATCCGGTGACAACAGGACCGTCCTGCCCACTTTCAGGGCCGAGTACGGATACAACGTCCTCAGCTGGCTCAACCTCGGAGCAGGCGTAAACTACTCCTACGGCAGTTATCAGATGCTCTACAAGGAGGACAACTCATATGCCTGGGACGAGTGGACGCACCTAGCCACAATAACGTTCAACGTCAAGTTCTACTGGCTCAACCGCAAGTGGGTGCGCATGTACTCCGGGGTCGGTGTAGGACTGGGTATCGTCAACTCCAACGCCGGAGCGGAGAACGCGGAGGAGGCCGCCGGACGCTCCACCAGCCTGCTGCCGACATTTGACCTAAGGCTCATTGGTCTCACCGTAGGACAGAAGCTCTACGGACGTTTCGAGGTCGGGACGCTGAACACAGGCCTTGTCTCCGCCGGCATCGGTTACAGGTTCTAATTCCCGGATTTTCATACGAAAGCGCATCAACAGAAATTTTTATCAACCGTAACGTAATATCATCCAGTTTATGAGAAAAACCATCATCTCTGCGGTCGCAGCCGCAGCCCTCACTGCCGTACTCTGCCCGGCACTCTCAGCGCAGAGCACCATACAGTTCAACCCGGAGCCCCTTACAGGCAACCGAGCACTCGGCATATCCGTCGGAGTGGTCACCAAGCAGCTCACACAGGGCGACATCAAGATGCCCTGGATGTACCTCGACTATCTGACCGGGGACTCCAAGGCAAAACAGTCCGCGGCACTCCAGGTCGGACTCACATGGTCGCCAGAGTTCCGCTACGGCATCGGACTCCAGACAGGACTCTTCTACGAGATGTCCTACCAGAGCAAGACAATGGGCACGGAAGGCATCTCTGTCTCAGGCTCGCTCTCCGACCACAACCTATCCATTCCACTGAGAGTGCAGTGGAGGTACGAGATAGTTCCCGACTGGAGCGTCTTCGTATACACCGGACCCAGCTTCGACATCGGCGTGGGAGGCAAGTTCAAGCAGTCGGCAGAGGCAATGGGTGAGTCCGTTGCCACCGAGGAGAGCATATACGACCCCGAATACGGATTCAAGAGATTCAACATGCTTTGGGGTGTAGGCGCGGGTGTGAGATGGAAGTTCCTCCAGCTGCGCATAGGAGGCGACTGGGGACTCCTCAACATCAACCGCCTGGACGAGAAGGTCACACTCAGCAAGCCCCTCCACGTCACACTCTCATACCTCTTCTGATTGTGACTGCGCACGGGCTGCCGCAAGGGAACGCTTCAAAGCACCGTTATTACTGACAATCAGATATTTAATACCATAAAAAGGTACCCTGTTGACGTTTGAAAGCCCGACAGGGCACCTTTTTATTTTGCAAACCACTGCAAATAAGCACTTTAAGCAAATACGGCTTTCCCAAGCAGGAAGGTGACTGGAGGCAAGCATGGCAAGCAGGAGAACCGATAGCGGCTCATGATTTTTCGCAGGTGACAATGCCGATGGTTCCTGGCCGGTCAGCGGGGTCGGAACATGACAGACCGGTATAGTCAGCAAGAAAAAGCTGACCCACAGGAACGGTTAAAGCGCAGAACTGACAGATGCAGATGCTCCGTATAAGACTGGGATGCGGCTTCGCAATCATCGCTATTAATTGGTATTGCACCGGTCGGAAAAGTGTGGTATTTTTGCCTGCTGGAATTTCGAGCGGAACCATTATGAGATTATCGGATTTAAAGACAGGCGAAAGAGGCATCATAGTCAAGGTAAGCGGCCACGGCTCCTTCCGCAAGCGCATCACCGAGATGGGATTCATCAAGGGCAAGGAGGTCAGGGTCGTGCTTAACGCCCCGCTTAAGGACCCCATAGAGTACGAGATAATAGGTTACAAGATATCCCTGCGCCGGGAAGAGGCCGAGGAGATAGAGGTCATCAGCGAGAGCGAGGCCAGGGCACAGGAGGCTGCGGAAACAGCAAAGGCAGCGGTTTCCGGCAATGCAGACACATCAGATGCAGGTCATGCGGCAATGCAGGGTGCTGTCGCAGAATCAGATGCCGGATCCGGCAATCTGAGCCGGAACGAGACTGGATGCGGCGATGCTGAAGCTCTGGACAGGAAGATGAGGGAACTGGCCGAGGAGCGCCGCCACATCGTCCGCGTCGCCCTGGTGGGCAATCCCAACTGCGGCAAGACCTCCCTGTTCAATGTCGCCTCCGGCTCACACGAGCATGTCGGCAATTACAGCGGTGTCACAGTTGACGCAAAAGAGGGGCATTTTGAATATAAAGGCTACCAGTTCGTGCTGGTGGACCTGCCCGGCACCTATTCCCTGTCGGCTTACAGTCCCGAAGAGCTGTATGTCCGCAAGAACCTGATAGACAACATACCCGATGTGGTCATCAATGTGGTGGACGCATCCAATCTGGAGAGGAACCTCTACCTGACCGCCCAGATCATCGACATGAACCTCCGCGTGGTGATGGCCCTGAACATGTACGACGAGCTAGAGTCCAAAGGGGACAGGTTGGATACTGTCACATTGGGACATCTGCTCGGTATGCCCGTAATCCCCACGGTGAGCCGCAGCGGCAAGGGCATAGACCGGCTGTTCGACACAGTCATACACGTCTACGAGAACAACGATCCTACCGTGGCCCGTCATATCCACATCAACCACGGACAGGAACTGGAGACCAGCATCGACCGCATCCAGCACCTGATATGGAAGAATGAGGACATCCGCACCCACTACTCCACCCGCTGGCTGGCCATCAAGTACCTGGAGAATGACTCCGACGTGGAAAAGACGGTGGAGGCCCTGCCCAACCACGATGAGATCATCGCGGCCCGCTTCGAGGAGAACAAGCGCATAGAGAGTCTGCTGGGCGGCACCAACGCCGAATCGGCCATCGTGGATGCAAAGTACGCATTTGTCCAGGGAGCATTGAAAGAGACATATACTCCGGCCGAAGTCAGGAAGAAGCACACCATCACCGACAAGATAGACGCGGTGGTCACCAACCGCTGGGCAGCTTTCCCGATATTCATCCTGCTGCTGTATATCATATTCGAGGCCACATTCCGCCTCGGGGACTATCCGATGCAGTGGATAGAGTGGCTGGTGGAGCAATTCGGGGCCTTCGTGGCCACCACCATGCCGGAGGGTATGCTGAAGGACCTGATAGTGGACGGCATCATCGGCGGAGTGGGAAGCGTACTGGTATTCCTGCCCAACATCCTGATACTATATCTGTTTATCTCCCTGCTGGAGGACTCGGGCTATATGGCCAGGGCCGCTTTCATCATGGACAAGCTGATGCACAGGATAGGCCTGCACGGAAAGTCGTTCATCCCGATGATCATGGGCTTCGGCTGCAATGTGCCGGCCATCATGGCCACCCGTACCATTGAGAACCGCAAAAGCCGCCTGATAACCATGCTCATCATCCCCATGATGTCCTGCGCGGGCCGTCTGCCGGTGTACATACTGGTGGCCGGGGCATTCTTTCCCAGACAGGGCTCGCTGGTACTGCTCGGACTCTACGCACTGGGCATCATCATGGCCATCATCTCGGCCAAGATCATGAGCCGCTTCATCAAGGACGACAACCTGCCCTTCGTCATGGAGCTGCCGCCCTACCGCGTTCCGACCTCCAAGTCAGTCTTCCGTCACACCTGGGAGAAGGGCAAGCAGTACCTGCACAAGATGGCCGGCATCATACTCGTGGCATCCATCATCATCTGGTTCCTGGGATATTTTCCCCACCATGACAGGTACTCTACCCCCGCCGAGCAGCAGGAGAACTCCTACATCGGCATGATAGGCAAGACCATAGAGCCTGCCCTGAAGCCTCTGGGCTTTGACTGGAAAATGGGCGTGGGCATCATCTCCGGAGTGGCCGCCAAGGAACTCGTGGTCAGCACCATGGGCGTACTCTACAGCAGTGAGTACGACCGCTTCCCCTCAGCCGACAGTGATCCGGGCACAGCCTCCGCCGCTATTGCCGATTCTGTGACAAAAAACGACCCGTCTGTGAATTTCACCCCCGCTTCTGAGACCTCTGAGGCCACTTCTGTGAATTTTGATATTGCCGACGCGACCGATAAAACCGATGCTGTGACCGCCGGGTCTGAAACCGAAAACGTATCCGGTGACACCATGCTGCAGAACGCCCTGGCCCGGACCACCACCCCGGCCGCAGCCCTTGCCTTCATGGTATTCGTCCTGCTCTACTTCCCGTGCATCGCCACATTCGTAGCCATCAAGAACGAGAGCGGCGGCTGGAAATGGGCCATTTACTCAGCCGTCTACACCATCGCCCTGGCCTGGGTCGTCTCCTTCATCGTCTACCGCATCGCCCTCCTGCTGCTCTGACCCCGGCAGAATACCTACAAAGGGGGAACGGACTTGGAACGAATAGCCACTTATTAGGATTGACGGGCATGAGACAGGGCCGTACCTTTGCACCCGTTATATCCATAATGTAGTGTTGTTATTTCAAGATATCACGGACCCTTTACCTGCGACAGGCCCCGGGGTCCGTTCTCTTTTCAATACCGCGCTACAGAAACGGTGCAACGACAATCCGTGGAGCTGCGGGTCACCAGTCCCGTCCCGATTTTCGACAGAATTGGCTATATTTGTGGAAAATACTGAACAATGAGAAAGAATATGAAAATGGCCGACCTGCTCGGCATAGACTACAGACTGCTGACCGTCATCTACCGCCTGGGCATCAGGCTGGGCTTCGGGGAGAAGAGCGTCGAGGAGACCTGCCGCGAGAGCGGGGTCAACTGCGACACCTTTCTTCTCATAGCCAACGTGTACGCCACCGAGGGATATGTCCCCACCACGGAGATGATGACGGCCGCCTCGGCCATTGACCTGGTCCGGTACCTGCACGCCTCGCACTCCTACTACCTCGACCATCAGTTGAAAGAGCTGGACAATCTGTTCGAGGAACTGCTCAGACCATGCACGGCGATGCAGAAGGACGTCATCATGCGCTTCTTCTCGGAATACAGGAAAGAGGTGGAGAATCATTTTGCCTACGAGGAGGACATCGTCTTTCCCTACGTGCGTTCCGTGGCCGGCGGACAGAGCGTGGAGGGCTACAGCATGGAGACATTTGAGGAGAACCACAACAACATAGATGAGAAGCTCAACGACCTGAGGAATATCGTCATGAAGTACCTTCCGCCGGTGTGCGACACGGTCGCGGCCATCCGGGCCCTCTCGCGGCTCTGCACCCTGGAGGCCGACCTTGAGAAACACACCATGATCGAAAACTCCATACTAATCCCCATGGTAAACAGACTGGAAGAGAAATGTCAGTAACGAAGAAGAAAATATTGCTCATCACCCCCTCGCGCATCATCGCACGCGGTATAGCCGGCATCCTGGAGGAGCACGGGGGCTTTGTCATCGAGACGGTCCTGACCGATCTATCGCGCGAGAACGAGGCCACGGTACGGGACAGCATGGCCGACATCGTCATAGTGGACCCGGTCATCTTCGACTATGCCTCCAGACCACTGGGACGCAGCCGCATATCGGATCTGACCGATGCCGCCGTGGTAGCAGCGCCCACTGTCCTGCCGGACGACGAGGCCATGAAGAACTACGACGAGACCATCAGCATATACGATAGCCCCGCAACCGTTATCAGCAAGCTCCGCAACTCCCTGACACACACCTCCGGCAAGTCACCGGCAGACAGTCTGGAAGAGCTGTCCGCCCGTGAGAAGGAGATACTGGTATGCGTGGCCCGGGGTATGCTCAACAAGGAGATAGCCGACCGCTACCATATCTCCATATACACCGTCATCACCCACCGCAAGAACATCACCCGCAAGACAGGCATCAAGACCGTAGCCGGCCTCACGGTCTACGCCCTCCTCAACAACCTCATCGACCCGGCCGCGATGGAATAGGGAATTTTGCTATCTTCGCGGCAAATTCCGCATGAAGATGAGAGCACTGCTGACCGCTGCCGTCATGGCGGCCATACTTTCAATCATACCCTTGAATACTCAGGCATCCGATAAGGCCGACAGTTCCGCATTCCGTTTCCGGGGCTATACGGGAGGCATGATGCTGCACAGCGGCTACATCCAGAGCGGCCGGTTTCAACTGCACAGCGGCAGCGGTACGGAACCCGTAACCATGCAGATCAAAGGCGGGGCCACCGGCATCGGCGGTCACGTCAAGTTCGCGTTCGGCACATCCACTGACATGATACGCATAGGAGCCGAGGGTCACAGCTCCAATGTTTCCTACCGGCCCTCCCCGTCCTACTCGCACACCGGATGGGGCGGACTGCTCGTGGATTACATCCACCGCAGCAAGGGCCGTGTACATCCATTCATAGGCTGCCTGGCAGGAGGAGGCGGAGTGAAGAACCACATCATAGCCGAAGGCTCTACAGATGACTTCGTCACCGAGCCTCAGGCGGCCATGCACAGATATACATTCATGGCCATAGCCCCTTTCGCCGGCATGGAAGTATCCCTTACTCCCAAACTCAGCCTGGTAGTCAAGGCCGACTGGCTTCTCAACGTCACCTGCCGCCAGAGCGACTTCTCCAGCGGTCTCCGGCTCTACGTCGGCATCCTCTTCAACCGCCTCCAGCACTGAGGTCATCCGGGCTTATGAACTCTTGCCAAAACCAACTTTTTTGACCACTTTTGGCGAGTTTTGATATATAAACTCTTGCCAAAATCAACTTTTTTGACTACTTTTGGCAAGCTTAATCTAATGTTATGACGAAAATAATAGGAAGACATATTGAGCAGGCAACTCTTAACGACCTGTACCACAGTGGCAAAAGTGAATTTATCGCCATCTATGGAAGACGACGGATCGGGAAGACTTTCCTGATAAGAGAAATGTTCAAGGACAGATTCACATTCTACCACACAGGACTTTCGCCTTTTGAGCTGAACGGCAAGAAACTGCTGTCCGAACAATTACGCAACTTCACATTGTCACTGGCGCGTTACGGTTCAGGCAACACCACTGCTCCTTCCAGCTGGATGGAAGCATTCGGTCTACTGATTGAGTTACTGGAAAGCAAGGGAAAAGAAACAAGGCAGGTTGTTTTTCTGGACGAAGTACCGTGGATGGATACTCATCGCTCAGGCTTTATAACCGCCTTGGAACATTTCTGGAACGGATGGGGTGCCGGACGGGACAATCTTATGCTGATTGTATGCGGCTCCGCCACCTCATGGATCAACGACAATCTGATAAACAACACAGGAGGTCTTTACGGACGTCTCACCAAGCAGATATGCCTGTCTCCTATGACATTGGCAGAGACTGAAGAACTCTTTCGACTCAATCAGGTCAGAATAGACCGGTACGATATCATACAAAGCTGGATGATATTCGGGGGCATCCCTTATTACCTAAACTGCTTGACAAAGGAACGGAGCCTGGCTCAGAACGTGGATTATCTTTTATTCAGACACGGATCTGAATTATCAAATGAGTTTGACAGGCTGTTCAACTCACTGTTCGTAAATCCGGAAGACTACAAACTCATCGTACGGTTCCTCTCAACCTCCAGCAACGGTTATACCCGGGAGGAAATAGCGGCAAAGGCCCCGTCATCGGGCGGAGGTCTCACTAAAATACTCAGAATCCTGAGAGAGAACGGTTTCATATCCGCGTTCCAGGACTTTTCCGGACGCTCAAGAGACCTGCGGTACAGACTGACAGACCCTTTCTGCCTGTTTTATCTCAAATTCATAGACGGTCACAAGACCAACGATGAAGCATTCTGGGAAAACAGTCAGTTTTCCCCAGGCATCAACGCCTGGAGAGGTCTTGCCTTTGAAAATGTCTGTTTCGCACATATCCGTCAGATCAAATCGGCACTTGGAATATCCGGAGTACACACGGAAACATATTCCTGGACATTCAAAGGAGATGAGACACACGACGGCACACAGATCGACATGCTGATAGACCGGGCCGACAGGATCATTAACCTGTGCGAAGTCAAGTTCAGTCTATCCGAATATACTATCACAAAAGACTACGACCGTAAGTTGAGAGACCGCCTTCAGACATTCCTCGATGTTGTCCACCCTAAAAAGGCCATTCACCAGACATTCATCACAACGTATGGTCTACGGGACAATGAATACGCCGGAAAGATCCAGAGTATCATAACAATGGAAGATCTCTTCCGATAGGAGCACGGCATATACGGCACAAAGAATTTTTATATTTTATGTACTTTGTGATACAAGGTAATAAAATTTTTGTATATATTTGCAGTGCAGAATAATTCCAACAACACAATAGTAAAGCTATGAAACAAGTACTCAATGTAGGAATCGGAGGCCGCAGCTTCGTCATAGACGAGGATGCCTTCGACCGTCTCAACTCCTATCTCAACGCATTCCGCTCCAAGACCGGCATGGGCTACCAGACAAAGGAAGTCATGGACGATCTGGAAATGCGTATCGCGGAGATCTTCTCCGAATCCCTCTCCTCCCGTCAGGAGGTAGTGGACATCTGCCTCGTGGAGCGGGTCATCTCCCAGCTCGGTATGCCCGACGGCTCTGACATTCCGGGAAATACCGGCTACAGCGGCACCGGAAGCACCGCAGACTCAGGCGAATACTGGCATTCAGGCCGCGATAGCCGCCCGGTAAAGAAACTCTACCGCGACATAGACCACAACGTCATCGGAGGTGTGGCTTCCGGCCTGGCCTGCTACTTCGATGTGGACGTGCTGGTCATACGTATCCTCTTCGTAATCCTCTTTCTCTTCGGGTCTTTCGGAGGCTGGATCTACATCATCCTCTGGATCGCCGTCCCGGCGGCCCGCACCAGCGCGGAGAAATGCCGGATGCACGGTATCCCGGTCACGGCCGAGAATATGCGCAGATTCTACAACACTGATAACCATTAGGAGGCACAGCCATGGAAGTAATGAACAACGTCGAGAACGTAAAGACCCAGATGCGGCGTGGAGTCCTGGAATACTGCATTCTCAGCATTCTCAGCAAGAAAGACTCATACGCATCGTCCATCCTCTCCGAACTCAAGGATGCCCGGATGATTGTGGTCGAAGGCACCATCTATCCCCTGCTGATCCGCCAGAAGAACCAGGGACTGCTCACATACCGCTGGGAAGAGTCTCCTCAGGGTCCGCCCCGCAAGTACTATCAGATAACCGACAAGGGACGCAGGGCTCTCGCCGAGATGGACTCCGCATGGCAGGAACTCGTCGAGACAATCCGTCTTTTAAGAGAAAAATAACTGTTTTAAAATTTTTTAAAAAATATAAAAATGCAGAAAGTTGTAAAAGTAAGCATAAGCAATATTGCATTCACCCTGGAGCAGGACGCGCACGAGCTGATGCAGGACTATCTGGAGCGGCTTCAGATACATTATGAGAGCAGCCCCAATTGCGGGGAGATTCTCTCCGAGATAGAGTCCAGGATAGCGGAACTTCTGTCCGAAAGAGGATACCGGGACAAAGTAGTGCCGCCGGAGACCGTTCAGGAAATCATCGGCATCCTGGGACGCCCCGAGGACTTCGACGGAGAGAGCGAGGATGAGCACAGAACGACGAAAAAGAGAGTGTACCGCGACCCGGACAACAAGATAGTGGGCGGAGTCTGCGGCGGACTGGGCGCGTACTTCTCGACCGACCCCCTGATATTCCGCATAATCTTCGCCGTCTGGATACTTTTCTTCTTCTGGCTGGAAATATTCGGGGACTGGGGATGGGGAATGTCCGTACTGGGCATGTTCGCCTATATAGTATTGTGGATCGCCATGCCCGAGGCCCGCACCGTAGAACAGAGGTACAATATGAAGGGCGGCTCCGTCTCCCTTAAGGATATACAGAAGACCATGAGAAGGGAGGCCGGAGATGCCGGCCGGCGCGTCGGCAAAGGCGTAAGAGACGGTGTCAGAAGTACGGGAGGATTCTGGAAAGCAGTGGGACGCTGCATAGTGATATGTACTGGAATACTTCTCCTGCTCATAGGCATGTCGGGAAGCGTCGCAGGCCTGATGGCGATGTTCGGCATCGGTATATGGAACAGCGTCAATGCCTTCGGCCTGTCATGGATGCTGTCCATATTGACTGACACTCCCGTCTGGGCCTCGGTACTGATAACGGTACTGGCCTGTATAGTAGCCGTCCTGCCATTCATAGGAGCATTGTATGCCGGCATTCTCATGCTGTTCAGGCTCAAGTCCCCGAAATGGAGGCCCGGTCTGATTATGTTCATCGTCTGGGCCGCAGCCCTGCTGGGACTTATCGGAACCTCGCTAGGCAGTCTCTCCACCATACGCAGCATAGACCACAAGGCGGCCAAAGCGCAGTTACCGACCCTCGACACGCTGTACATAGAATTTGCCGGCTGCACCCAGTGGAAAGACTGCGATGTGCTCATAGATGCCGACAACAGTTCATTTGACCTGATGTATATGGATAAAAAAGACGACCGCTCCCTCCTTGTAGTCTATCCTGACCTCTATATCGGACGCAACAGCGACACTGTCGGCCACATCAGCGCCTACACCGAATACGTGACCGAGGGCATGACCCTGAACGACATAACGGAAAAGAAGAGCCGTGATTTCTGGTCTTTCGACGAACAGACCAGGACTCTGAGGCTGGAGCCCATAGTTTTCTCTTCGGATGTCCGCGCCACCGATATAGAAAGGGATATCCACCTGGCTGTAAACAAAAAGACCAGAGTCATAGTCCGAGAGCCTGTCAATCATGAGTTTGACAGTCACATAGACTTCTGCTCCAGTCGGTTCCTGAAAATGATTTCAGAAATGTAACTGATTTTTTTCTACAATAATTTTTTTGCCTGGAACGCCGCAGTTACTCAACGTTCCAGGCTTTTTTTATTATTCTGCCTCTGCAGGAGCGGCGGGATCAGCCACAGGCTCTATGGGAGCGGCCTCACCACCGGGAATGGTAGTAGGGAACTCAGGTGCGCCTGTCGTCGTTCCGGTCTGCTCAAGTCTCTGGAGGACTGCATTGTCACCCTGTCTGCGGGAAGGAGTGAAGGCTGTTGCCAGAATACACAGGGCAAGTATGATGATGGCCAGTGTCCAAGTAGCTTTCTCAAGAAAGTCAGCTGTCTGGCGCACTCCGAAAGTCTGGTTGCCGGCTGCGAAGTTGGCTGCAAGTCCGCCTCCCTTTGAATTCTGAATCAGAACTACGAAAGTGAGCAGCAGGCTCGCGATGATTATCAAAATTGAAATTGCTATGAACATAACTACAAATATTTCTTTATATCGTTTTTAAGGGCTGCAAAGTAAGCACTTTTTTCTGGATATAGCAAAATTAGTTTCTCATAAACCTCATTTGCCCTGTCATATAACTCCTGATCGGCATATATTCTGGCAAGTGTTTCAGTATAAAAAGCCTCGTCAGTAAACACGGAACCGTCCCAGCCGTCCACACCTGAGGACACTGTACGGCTGCTGTCAGACGGAATGTCCGGCACGAGCAGATCATTTTTCTGAACCTTCTTAAGATCATCCGGCATGAAATAATCCCCGCCGACCACATATACTCTCGGCCGCTCCTCCGAGCCCGTATTCTCCACCTCTGCCTCAGTCCCACTGTCTTCCGGCATTGCCGCCGACCGGGACGCGCTCTCCTCCGACAGGCCCGGGCCGTATGTATGATTATCCTCATACACGTTCTCTTCCACATCAGCAGCGGAAGAGAGTACATACGCCTCCCTGAATGCCCCGTAATCCGGATAAATATACAGAACTGTCCGGTGAAGTGCATCCCTCCGGTACTCCTCGCCCATGGCCGACATTCTGAGAAACAGTTCCTTACGGGCAGCAACAAACCAGGGAAACGACTCTATCAGTTTCTCCAGCTCGGCAATAGTGCTGTTTTTCAGGCTTACCGCTTCCATAGCTGACACTACCAGTTGGCCACAGTGGCATTGAATATATCCTCTACAAGTATGTCGATGATCTCGTCACACAGAGATCCCTCTACGGCATCCAACAACTGGTTGGAATCATAATCGGCATAAGCTGAGAATGATTTTTCAAAATCCTCTTCAGGATGCAGACGGTTGGTAAAGTATATCTTGACTGTAACTGTAAGACGGTTCTGCGAAGCGACCTCATCCGCCGTTACCGCCGTAGGACGGGTGTCATACGAGGTGATCTCGCCGGACACATTCATGTCCCCGTTCTCAGTGAGAATATCCAGACTGGTAAGCCTGCGGTACTGGTCGATAAGCGCGTCCGTAAGGTTGGCGGCAAGCGTAGGATTGACTTTCAGTGCATTGTTCTGGAAATATTCCACAGCTATGGTCTTGACATCCGGTTGAATGGATGTGCCTGAAAACGAATAGATACCGCAACCGCACAAGGAGCAGCACAACAGCAGTGACAAAACTATGTTCCTAATCTTTCTCATCATGTTTATCATTTTCGTTTATTTTCAATTCCTTTATCTTCCTGTACAGGGTCCGCTCGGAGATTCCCAGCTCGGCCGCTGCGGCCTTCCTGCGTCCCTCGTGCTTCTCCAGGGCCCTGCGTATCATATCGTCATTCATATCGTGGATTGTCAGCGGAGCATCTTCCTTTACCGGCACCACCTCGGCCGAAGGGACTACTATGGAGAAATCCGGCATGTCGGACAGCTTGGCAGGCAGGGCATGTACCTTAGGTATCTCCGGGACATTGCTGTCCGGCTTGCCTATAATGGCCCTGAGCTCGTCCACCTCTTCCCGGAGCTGGAACAGCATCTTGAAGATGATGTCCCTGTCCTGGATATTTCCGGCAGTACCGCTGTCACAGTTACGCACAGGAAGGCTGTTTGGGTCATCCGCAGGCAGATACTTTCCGAGTACTTCCGCCGATATCTGACGGTTGCTCTCCAGAACGGATATCTGCTCCGCCACATTCTTCAGCTGACGGATATTGCCCGGCCACCGGTACGCCTCCAGAAGAGCCCTGGCATCAGGTTCCAGACGTACGGCCGGCATCTTGTATTTGTCTGCAAAATCCAGTGCGAACTTCATGAACAGCAAGTGGATATCACCCTTCCTCTCTCTCAGTGGAGGTATATATATAGGAACGGCATTCAGCCTGTAATACAGGTCTTCCCGAAACTTTCCCTCGCGGACGGCGTGCATGAAATTGATATTGGAGGCCGCTATGACCCTCACATCCGTCTTCTGGGCCTTGGACGAGCCCACTCTTATAAACTCGCCGCTCTCCAGCACCCTGAGCAGCCTGGCCTGTGTGGGAAGAGGCAGCTCTCCCACCTCGTCCAGGAAGATGGTACCCTTGTCGGCCGCCTCGAAGTAACCCTTGCGAGCCTCGTTGGCACCAGTGAAAGAGCCTTTCTCATGGCCGAACAGCTCGGACTCGATGGTTCCCTCCGGTATCGCACCGCAGTTGATGGCTATGTAGTTGTTGTGCTTACGCGGGCTGAAAGCATGGATAATCTTGGGGATCACCTCCTTGCCCACACCGCTTTCTCCGGTAATGAGCACTGACAGATTCGTCCCGGCGATCTGTACGGCAGTGTCTATCGCACTGTTGAGCCTCGGATCGTTGCCTATAATCCCGAACCTGTTTTTGATTTCATTGAGTTCCATATCGCAAAGTTATCAATTTTTATCATCAAAAATCAAATAATTATTATATTTGCATTTATGAATATTCACAAACAGCAAACAACAATCTTAAAATATTCAAAATGAAAAAGATTTTTAACGTACTTATGATCGTTGCAGCAGGATTGCTCATTCAGTCCTG
Organism: uncultured Bacteroidales bacterium; assembly: GCA_944323785.1. Classification (GTDB taxonomy): domain Bacteria; phylum Bacteroidota; class Bacteroidia; order Bacteroidales; family UBA932; genus Coprenecus. The sequence goes on from CALUTU010000001.1 coordinate 33,758, forward strand.
CGGCAGTCCCAAGAAAATGGCAAAAAGCGCCGAAGAAGTATCCGTAAGCTGCAACCCTCAGGTTCTCGAAGTGGTTGCCGGCAACATCAAGGCCGATGTGACTGTCACATTCCCTGAAGATTTCTTCCATCCCAAAGCCATTGTCGAAGTCGTTCCCGCTCTTGTATATGATGGTGGTGAGACCGTGCTTGACCCTGTTATGCTCCAGGGCGAGGATGTAACCGAGAATTATCAGGTAGTAGCTGAAGCCGGAGCTGCCGTTACAAAGACATTTGAGTTCGCATACGAAGAAGGCATGGAGAATTCATACCTCGAACTGAGGATGACCGTTATCCACAAGGATAAGAGAATTCCTTTCATCGCGCCCTACAAGGTAGCTGACGGTGCCAACACCACTTATATGCTCGTGAAGACTGACGGCAGCCTCGCATACGCTCCCGATGCATACCAGGCTGTCATCGCCGAGCAGAACGAGGCTCAGATCCTCTACCTGATCAACAGCGCGACAGTACGTCCCTCACAGCTGAAGTCCGATGAGATCAAGGCTTTCCAGGAGTTCCTCACAAACCTCAAGGCCGATGAGCGCAGGGAGCTTGTAAGCACCGACATCATCGCTTACGCATCACCCGATGGAAAGGAAGACTTCAATGCCACTCTCTCCGAAAAACGTGCTAAGACTGCCAGTGATGCCTTCAATAAGAAGATCAACAACAAGAATGTAGGCATCGAGACCACAGTCAACACCACCAATGTTGAAGAAGACTGGGACGGTTTCCAGGAGCTTGTATCCAACTCCAACATCGAGGACAAGGACCTCATCCTCCGCGTCCTGGAAATGTACAGCGATCCCGCCGTACGTGAGAGAGAGATCAAGAATATGTCCGAGGTATACACTACTCTGAAGAAAGACATTCTCCCTGAGCTCCGCCGCGCAAGGTTCATCGCCAACATCGAGTTCACCAACTACAGCAACGAGGAGCTCACCGCTCTTGTAAATGACAATATCGAGATTCTTGACGAGGAGGCTCTTCTCCGCGCAGCTTCCCTGCTTGAGGATGCCAACCAGAAAGTGACCGTTTATCAGAAAGCCGTTGAGAAATTCAACAGTGACCGTGCCAAGATCAACCTCGGTGTCGCTTACCTCGTTCTCGGCAAGAACGCCGAGGCTGAGAATGCCCTCGCATCAGTATCCGACAAGAACTGCGACTATTACAACAACACAATAGGTGTAGTCGCTCTCCGCAAGGGTGACAACAATGCGGCAGCTGCAGCATTCAGCAAGTCTTCTCTGAAAGAGGCTCAGTACAACCTGGGTGTTCTCGACATCCTGAACGGCAACTATGCTGACGCAGCCGCCAAGCTCAACGGTGCTGCTTCATTCAATGAGGCCCTCGTCAACATTCTGAATGACAACCTTGACGCCGCATCGAGGATTCTCGGTGATGCACAGTGCCCCTGCAAGAACTACCTGAAAGCCATCATCGCTGCCCGCCAGGGTAATGTAGAGGCTGCCAACGCAGCACTCGAGATCGCCTCTCAGGACGAGGCTCTCGCCGAGCGCGCTGAGAACGATATCGAATTCGCAAAGATCCGTTAATCCAACGATCAACCTGATATAAAAAAAGCGGAAGGGAAGTCTTCCGCTTTTTTTATGACCATATGCACCTTAAACTTATTTGCCCAGTCCGGACAGATGCTTTGTGTAGAGACCGTCGATTATTCCATCAGACAGACCTATGACAGGCACGTAGATGTAGGAGGCACCGGTAATGGCCGCGATAGTAAGGAATATCTCCCCGGCCGGGACAATAACGTCGGCCCTGTCCGGCTTAAGTCCATACTCCTCCATTCTCTCCCTCACTGACATCTCTCTAAGCCTCCCGTAAAGGGCCTGCAAAGAAGACACATGCATACGCGGATAACGCTTGTCGCGCCTTTCCACCAGCTTGTACAGTTTATTGATATTTCCACCCGAGCCGATAATGTTTATACCGGAGTACGACACCGCAAGATCCTCCATATCCGAACGGAAACGTTTCCACTCACCCTCGGAAACCGCGTTGTTGAGCATCCTGACCGTACCGATATTGTACGAGCGCGAGCATATCAGTTCTCCGTCTGCAAGCAGATTTATCTCTGTACTGCCGCCTCCAACGTCCACATACATATAATTGCCCTTACGGCTCTTCATCGCCTCTATATGGTTGTTGTATACCATCCGGGCCTCCTCCTGTCCGTCTATAATCTCTATATTGATGCCTGTCTTTTTCCGGACATCCCTGATGATATCCGCCCCATTGGACGCATCACGCATGGCCGAGGTGGCACACGCACGATAATCTGACACGTCATAAATCTTCATAAGCTGCTTGTAAGACTTCATCAGCCGCACAAGGTCCTTGCGTTTACGGTCCGATATGCTGCCGCCGTTTGAGAATACATCGAAGCCCAGGCGAAGCGGTACGCGGAGCAGCAGTACCTTATTGAAACGGGGCTGAAAATCATCCTCCAGCTGCTTTATCAACAGCCGCACGGCATTGGATCCTATGTCTATAGCCGCATAGGTGACAGCATGATCTCTATACTCAACTGTTTCCATATTGACGCTCTTTTTCTTCCAATTCCAGATAATATCGGTACAGGGCGTACTGCGAGCCGGTTTCAAGAGGATCGGCACAAGTCCACGAAGTATTGGACCCCGTACCGTCCACCGTCCGGCCCTGGCATACATCCCTCAGGGCATAGTCCACAATCCGTTTCATCTCCTGCTTTATCGTCGGATCGTACACTGGAGCGACCACCTCTATCCTGTTGTCCAGGTTACGGGGCATCCAGTCCGCCGATCCTATAAAGACCTTATCCTCACCTCCCGCTGCAAAGATAAATATTCTTGAGTGTTCCAGATATCTGTCGATGATACCGTTAATCCTAAGATGACAGTTGTCGGGCAGTTTGTCGGTGACTATCGAGCAATTGCCCCTGACAGACAGCTCTATGTCCACTCCGGCATAAGCCGCGTCATAAAGTTTGTCCACCATAACCGGATCCGTTATATGATTGACCTTTGCCCTTATATAGGCCGGCTTGCCGTTGCGCTTGTTCTTTATCTCATTGTTGATAAGAGCTATGAAACGGCTCTTCATCTCATTGGGAGAGACAAGCAACTCCTTGAAGTGAATCTGCGCATACGGTCTCTCGATGAACTCAAACACATCCTCCACCTCTTTTACAATACGCCTCGATGAGGTCATGATGATGCAGTCCGTATAAGCCTTGGCATTACCTTCATGAAAGTTTCCTGTACTTATGCAGGCCAGGTCCGCTCCCCTCTTCATGCCTATATGCAGCACTTTGGAATGCACCTTGAGACCCTCTACTCCAAATATGACCTTCACTCCGGCATCCTCAAGTTTCTGAGACCACTGTATATTGGACTCCTCGTCAAAACGGGCCAGAAGCTCAATGACCACTGTCACCTTCTTGCCGTTGCGGGCAGCAGCTATGAGAGCCCTCACCACTTTGGAGTCTTTGGCCAGGCGGTAGAGGGTAATCTTGATACTGCGCACATTACGGCTTGTCGCAGCCTCGTGCAGCACCCTTATGAATGAATCAAAACTGTGATACGGCACATGCAGAAACCTGTCCTGTACGCGTATCCTGTCCAGAAGACTCTCGGAGCCTTCCAGGGAAGATCTGCGGATGACGCGCATGGGCGGATACTTCAACGCGCTGTCCGGGAAGTCCGGGAACCGCATCAGATCCTTGTGGTTCTGGTACCTGCCTCCTTTCAGAACAGTGTCCCTGTCACCCAGATCCAGCTTGCCAAGCACCCGGCGAAGCAGGTCCTCCGGCATGTTCTCGTCATAGATAAATCTCAACGGCTCACCTTTCCTGCGGCTCTTTAGACCTTTCGATATCTTCTGAAGAATACCGCTGCGCTGGTCGTTGTCTATCTCCATCTCAGCATCACGGGTGAACTTGAAGGTATAGGCGCTGAACGACACGAAACCGTTGCCCTCAAATACCTTGGGCAGACAACAGCGCACCACGTCATCTATGTACATAATGTAGCCGCGTCCCTCCCTGTCAGGCAAACGCACAAAACGGCCGCAACTGCGGACAGGCAAACTGAAATAAGCATAGTCATAGACCGTTTTGCCGCTCTGGCTGTAACGGCAGGCCTTCACTGCCAGATATATCTTCTCATCCGTCTCATAATCCAGATGTCTTACGGCAGACAACCATACGGGAACGATAAAACCGTCTATCTTCTCCTGATAGTAATGCTGGATATACGCTTTCTGCTCCTCATCGGCCTCCGTATCTGATATGATGCAGATGTCGTTATCCGCCAACAACTTGTTTACCTGCCTGACAGCCAGCTCAAAATCCTTGACATACCTGCTGTTGAGCCTGTTGATCTGCCTGACCACATCCGCCGCAGTCTTCGACTCGCGAAGCCCCGACTTGCCATCCCACTCCGCCACACGGTTCTGTGAAGCCACACGGACGCGGAAGAACTCATCCAGGTTATTGGAATATATTCCAAGAAAATTGAGTCTCTCCAGCAGGGGAACATCCTCCTTGCAGGCCTCCTGCAATACCCTGCGGTTAAAATACATCCAGCTGATATCCCTCTCAAGATAAGGTCTGGGTTCCTTCTTCTTTCCCATAATCGTCAAATTTGCCGCAAGTTATGCAAATTTTATTACATTTCAGTTACAACAGCACGCAACCCACTGTTTTATTAGGCATTTTACTCCAACGCCCCCATTCCACGTTTCCCTATAAATGACAGTTTGTCAATGAAAGCAATGTCCGCGTTGGACAGGTAACGCTACTGACCACGAGGGGAAAGTGAACCGTTTTCGCGGAAATTCCCGGCACTTTCCCCAGAGGTGGAAACGACACCTGGCTCACTTTAATGAAAATCCAGCAGTCGAAAAGACTAGCCGCCCTCGGCTCTAGAGGGAGGGGCCCGCCGCGAAGCGGTGGGAGGACCTGGTCTTTTCGACTGCTGGATTTTCATAAGAACACCACACGGGAGAAAGTGTCTTTTCCCCAAAGGCTGACTTAATAAGAACTTTTACAATGTCCAGATTACTACCCAAATCTATTATCCTGATTGTTAAACACATACATTTTGACTATTTGTTGGACTGTGCGTTTTTTGCTACAAAACAGCCATTTCACTTCAAGTCCAGCATATATCCTTTTCTAAAGGGTCTGTATACTAAGCACTTCCCCAAACTTTCACTGCTGGACTTCCACAGAAGTCTCATGCCACGGGGAAAAGCATACTGGTCGGTCATTCCCGGGTCAGCCTGCTGTTCCTCACTCAAGATTGTCTCCGTAATAGGTACTCCCTCCGACACCGGCACGCACATGTAGGCGGCTCACTCAGCCTTGTCTGGCACAAGAGTGATCTTTATGGAGGTAGAGGCCGCCTCCACGTCCCTGAGCACCAAAGTCGGAACGATTGTCTGACTCTCTTCTGTCGTGAAGACTTTCTCACACACGGCAGACACGTTTCCATCCGCATACCTTGCTGCAGCTACTATACGATACTGTGTCTCGGACTCAAGATTACGGGCTGCATACACTTGTGTGCATTCCTGCTCGGCCATGTGTATCCAATATCTGGCAGAATCCTCTCTCTCCGTGAACATATAAGCCTGCGCCGTCATCACTGAAAGCATAAGGGCCGTACTGCTGTCACCGCGCAGAAGGGCCGAATCCAGCACAGGTCTGGCCGCTACGATAACAGAATCATACTGTCCGGTCTGATTGTACTTAGCCCAGCGCGACAGATACTCAGACTCCCTTGATACATCCATACCGCCTCTGGCCTCTATGCTCAAGAATGGAGAGAAAACAAAGAGCGCTGTCAATAACAGTATGTTCTTTAAACAGCCCATCCAGCTAATCCAGTTTCAGAACAGCCATGAAGGCGGACTGGGGCACTTCCACATTGCCTATCTGGCGCATACGCTTCTTGCCCTTCTTCTGCTTCTCCAGCAGCTTGCGCTTACGGGTGATATCTCCTCCGTAGCACTTTGCCAGCACATCCTTGCGCACGGCCTTGACCGTCTCGCGGGCGATGATCTTGGCACCGATGGCGGCCTGGATTGCTATCTCGAACTGCTGGCGGGGGATGAGTTCCTTGAGCTTCTCACAGATACGGCGGCCGAAGTCGTAGGCCCTGTCCCTGTGAATCAGAGAGGAGAGTGCATCCACGGACTCTCCGTTGAGCAGGATGTCCAGCTTTACCAGGTCGGCCTTCTGATAGCCGATGATATGGTAGTCGAAGGAGGCATAGCCCCGGGAGATGGACTTGAGCTTGTCGTAAAAGTCGAACACTATCTCGGCCAGAGGCATGTCGTAGGTCAGTTCCACCCTGTCGGCCGTCAGGAAATGCTGTCCCTTCAGCACTCCCCTCTTGTCCAGGCAGAGCTTCATGATCTGGCCGAAATACTCGCTCTTGGATATGATCTGGGCCCGTATATACGGCTCCTCAATGTAGTCGATCAGGGTCGGGGCAGGCAGTCCGGACGGATTGTGTACGTCCACCACTTCGCCCTGAGTGGTATATACCTTATAAGATACGTTGGGCACGGTCGTTATTACGTCCATGTCGAACTCCCTGTACAGCCTCTCCTGCATGATCTCCAGATGGAGCAGCCCCAGGAAACCGCAGCGGAAACCGAAACCGAGGGCCAGGGAGGACTCCGGGTCAAAGACCAGGGAAGCGTCATTGAGCTGGAGTTTCTCCAGCGAGGCCCGCAGGTTCTCGTACTCGTCCGTCTCCACCGGATAGACTCCGGCGAACAGCATCGGCTTTACCTCCTCGAATCCGGCTATCGACTCCGCACATGGCCGGTCCACATGGGTGATGGTATCGCCGACCTTCACCTCCACCGCCGTCTTGATACCGGAGATGATATAGCCCACGTTGCCGGTGGTGACTTCTTCCGTAGGACACATCTTAAGCCTCAGATAACCCACCTCGTCGGCCTCGTATTCCTTGCCCGTGTTGAAGAACTTCACCTTGTCACCCCTGTGTATCACGCCGTTGACCACCTTGAAATAGGCTATCACACCACGGAAGGGATTGAACACCGAGTCGAAGATCAGGGCCTGGAGCGGAGCCTCGGGGTCGCCCTTGGGTGCGGGAAAACGCTCGACCACCGCGTCCAGGATGGCCGGTACACCCTCGCCTGTCTTCGCGCTGCACAGCAGGATGTCCTCACGGTCGCAGCCTATCAGGTCCACTATCTGGTCGCTGACCACGTCCACCATGGCCGCGTCCATATCTATCTTGTTGAGTACGGGGATAATCTCCAGGTCATGATTAATGGCCAGGTAGAGGTTCGATATCGTCTGGGCCTGTATACCCTGAGTGGCGTCCACTACCAGAAGGGCTCCCTCGCAGGAGGCGATGGCGCGGGACACCTCGTAGGAGAAGTCCACGTGGCCCGGAGTGTCGATGAGATTGAGGATATACTTCTCACCTTTATAATTGTACACCATCTGGATCGCGTGGCTCTTGATGGTGATGCCCTTTTCCCGCTCCAGATCCATGGAATCCAGCACCTGATCCTCCATCTCCCGCTCCGTAAGGGTGTGGGTGTACTCCAGCAGACGGTCCGCCAGCGTACTCTTTCCATGGTCTATATGGGCTATTATGCAAAAGTTACGGATATTTTTCATCTCAATGGCAAAATTAGATGCAAAGATACATTATTTTCACAGTTTCTAAAATTCATACTATCTTAGCGCAATAAACATTTTTAACTGATATGACAGATACCGAAAGACTGACTCAGACAGCGTCCCAGGTCAGAAGGGACATTGTGAGAATGGTCACTCAGGCCGGGTCAGGGCATCCCGGCGGCTCCTTGAGCAGCACTGACATAGCCACTGCCCTGTTTTTCAAAGTAATGAAACACTCCCCGGAGCACTGGGACCGCAGCGGAAAGGGCAACGATATGTTCTTCCTCTCAGCGGGCCATATGTCCCCCCTGTTCTACAGCGTACTGGCACGGAGCGGATACTTCCCCGTAAAGGAACTGGCCACCTTCCGCCACCTGGGCTCAAGACTCCAGGGCCATCCGTCCACGGACCACGGACTGCCCGGCGTGTACATGCCCTCAGGCTCTCTCGGACAGGGACTGTCTGTAGCCTGCGGAGCAGCCCTCGGCAAGAAGCTGGACAAGGATGACCGTAAGGTATATGTCCTCGTAGGCGACGGCGAGAGCGAGGAAGGCCAGATATGGGAGGCAGCCATGTTCGCCGCCCATCACAGGATTGACAACCTCGTAGCCATGACCGACTGGAATCACCAGCAGATAGACGGCACGGTGGAGTCCGTCATCGGACTGGGCGACCTGGAGGTCAAATGGAAAGCCTTCGGATGGGAATGTATCACCGCTGAGGGCAATGACATGCAGGCAGTGCTGGAAGCCTTTGACAGGGCCCACAGCCTCTGCGGACACGGCAAGCCGGTGATGATCCTGTTCAAGACCGTCATGGGCAAGGGCGTGGACTTCATGGAAGGCACCAACAAATGGCACGGCAAGGCCCCTTCTGCAGAGCAGTGCGAGGCCGCCCTGGCACAGATTAAAGAAACTCTCGGAGATTTTTAAGATTTTTGAAAAATGGAAAAATTTATAAATACAGGAAATAAGGATACCCGTTCCGGTTTCGGAGCAGGACTCGCCGAGATAGGCAACGAGGACGAGAGAGTCGTCGGACTGTGCGCCGACCTCACAGGCTCGCTCAAGATGGACCAGTTCGCCAAGGAGCATCCGGACCGTTTCTTCCAGTGCGGCATAGCCGAGGCTGACATGATAGACGCGGCCGCCGGCCTGTCCCTCAGCGGCAAGATTCCTTTCGCCGGATCATTTGCCAACTTCGTGACTTCCAGGGTCTATGACCAGATACGCCAGTGCGTCTGCTACGCCGGTGCCAATGTAAAGATAGCCGCATCCCACGCCGGCATCACCCTCGGTGAGGACGGAGCGACACACCAAGTGATGGAGGACATAGGCATGATGAGGATGCTGCCCCGCATGACCGTCATCAATCCCTGCGACTACAACCAGACCAAGGCCGCCACAATAGCCGCCGCCAGGTACAACGGTCCCGTATATCTGCGTTTCGGCCGTCCGTCAGTACCAAATTTCACCCCTGAGAATCAGACATTCGAGATAGGCAAGGCCCTGCGCCTGACGGAAGGCAGGGACGTATCCATATTCGCCACCGGTCATCTGGTATGGGAAGCCCTGCTGGCTGCCGAAGAACTGGAGAAACAGGGAATATCCGCAGAAGTCATTGACATACATACCATCAAGCCGCTGGATACGGAAGCCGTACTCGCATCCGCAGCCAAGACCGGAGCCGTAGTCACCGCCGAGGAGCACCTGATAGCCGGAGGTCTCGGAGAACTGATAGCCGGAGTGCTCATCCGGACCCGTCCGTGCCCTATGGAATTCGTAGCCGTGGACGACCAGTTCGGCCAGAGCGGCACTCCTGCCGGACTGATGGAGCTGTACGGTCTGGACAAGGCCCACATAGTATCGGCCGCGCTCAAAGCCATAGCCAGAAAATAACCGCCGATGGACGACAGGGAGATACTGGCCGCACTGAGGGAAGAAGGCAATGAGAACTATGCCTTCAACCTGCTGGTGCGCAAATACTCCCAGCGTCTGTACTGGCATATCCGCAGGGCCGTCCTGGATCACGACGACGCGGACGACCTGTTGCAGAACACCTTTATAAAAGCCTGGAAGAACCTTCCTTACTTCAGGGAGGAGTCCAGGCTTTATACATGGCTCTACCGGATAGCCACCAACGAGACCATCAATTTCCTCAAGAGCAAACGCCTCAGGACCATGCTGTCCATGAGCGGGCATGAGTCATCCATCGCCGACAGGCTGGCTTCCGATCCGTATTTCACCGGAGACGAGATATCCCGCAGGCTGTACCAGGCCATATCCAAGCTGCCGCCCAGACAGAAGATGATCTTCAACATGAGATACTTCGACGAACTGAAATTCACCGAGATAGCGGAGATTCTCAACCGGTCGGTCGGAGCCGTGAAGGCCTCCTATCACCATGCCTTCACCAAGATGCAGGACATTTTAAACGAAAACGATTAATCCAAACCGTCTGATAAGTGTCTAAAGTACAGTATGAGTGAAGATATAAGACATAGCAATCCGTTCACCGTCCCCGAAGGCTATTTCTCCGAACTGGAGGACAGGCTCCGGGAGATAGCCGTGACACCTGAGCCGGAGCATGTAGGATGGCTGGCAAAAGTCAAGCCTGCCGTAATGCTGACTCTGATGTTCGGTGTCATCGCCGGATTCGGATGGGTCGTATCCAAGGTGACCGGCCTGCTGTACACCGATCCGGTGGAATCCGACGACCCCATCACGGCCATGATAGAGGAAGGATGGATTGAGAGCAGCTTCATATACGCCTACAGTGACGAGATTGATGTAGAGGAAGCCCTGAGCAACTCCTTGGAGAATACCGTCACGATGGACGAGGAACTGTCCGAAGACATAGAGGCCTCGCTTACCGAAGATGACATTATCAGATACCTGAACCTTGAATAGACAACGCAATGAGACGATTTATCCTTATTATCGCCGCTGCAGCCATATCCCTGTCTGCGGCAGCCCAGCCGGAACCTTCCGGACCAGGATGCAAGACTCCCGGAGAGTCCGGCCCCAGGAACATGGAACAGCTTGAGAGCGCCAAGATAGGCTTCTTCACTACCCGGATGGAGCTTACCCCCGAGGAGGCAAGCAAGTTCTGGCCCGTCTACAACGAATACAACAAGGCCCTGTGCGATGCCCGCAAGGCCACCCGCGACAACTACCGAGCCATCAGGGAGCTGGCCGATAAAGGCTCTTACTCTGAGGTGGAGATGAAGCGGCTCCTTATCAAATATACGGAAGAGTGCGTCAAGGACGACGAGCTTGAAAGGCTGTATCTGGACGAGTTCCTGAAGATCCTGCCCGTGGACAAGGTCGCCCGGATGTACATCGCCGAGGAGGAGTTCCGGGACAAGATGATCAAGATGTGGAAGAAGCCCGGAAAAGACAACGACCCACAGAGACCGGAAGACAGAACCGGCCGTGAAAAGCCTATGCCGCGATGATACAGGCAACAGGCATCACTAAGAGTTTCGGCCCCGTACAGGTACTACGGGGCATTGACTTCAGTGCGGCTGACCGCGAGGTCATATCCATCGTAGGAGCCAGCGGTGCCGGCAAGTCCACCCTGCTTCAGATACTCGGATCGCTCTCCAGGCCCGATACCGGAACGGTGCTCATCGACGGCACTGATATCTTCTCCCTTTCCGCAGACGCTCTGGCCGACTTCCGCAACCGGAAGATAGGTTTCGTCTTCCAGTTCCATCACCTCCTGCCGGAATTCACGGCCCTGGAGAACGTCATGATACCCGCGCTCATCGCCAGGACTACGGTCCACGAGGCCAGGAGAAAGGCGGAGGAGCTGCTCGGCACACTCGGTCTAGGACACCGGATCACCCACAAACCGTCCGAGCTCTCCGGAGGTGAGCAGCAGAGAGTGGCCATAGCCCGCGCCGTCATCAACAATCCTTCGGTAATCTTCGCTGACGAACCCTCCGGTAACCTGGACAGCCACACCAAGAAAGACATCCATCAGCTTTTCTTCGACCTGCGCGACAAGTTCGGACAGACTGTCATCATCGTCACTCACGACCGTTCTCTGGCCGCCATGTCCGACCGGATGCTGGAGATGAAGGACGGTATTTTCTGCAATTAGTCTGTAATTAGATTTCAGTATTCTTGCATTTGTCTTACAGATTCTCTAAATTTGTGAGATATTGACAAAATTTACTAACTAATATTAATCTTTTGATAAAATGAAAACCTACCAGACCGGAAACATCAGAAATGTCGTGCTTCTGGGAAGCTCTAAATCTGGGAAGACCACCTTGTCGGAAGCCATGATGTATGAAGGCAAGGTCATTGACCGCAGAGGAACTGTAGAAGCGAAGAACACCATCAGCGACAACACCGAAATCGAACAGATCAACCAGAGATCCATCTATTCGACTCCTCTTTACACGGAGTTCATGGACAACAAGCTGAATATAATGGATACTCCCGGCGCAGATGATTTCATCGGAGGCGTTGTCTCCTCATTCAAAGTCTGCGACTCAGGTATCCTTGTAGTGAACGCACAGCAGGGAGTAGAGGTAGGCACGGAGATCTTCGCAAGATACGCCGACAACTATAAAAAGCCCGTAGTGGTGGCAGTCAACCAGCTTGACGCGGAGAAAGCCAACTGGGAGAACACCATCGACTCCCTCAGGGAAGCCTTCGGCAACAAGGTGGTCCTCGTACAGTTCCCCGTAGCCGTAGGAGCCGGATTCAACGGCTTCATCGACGTGCTGACCATGAAGATGTACACCTTCACCGACGACAACGGTACCAGAGTCGAGGCCGACATACCGGAGCAGTTCAAGGCCCAGGCCGACGAGGTGCTCTCAGCCCTGACCGAGATGGCCGCCGAAAGCGACGAGGCCCTTATGGAAAAATATTTCGACGCAGGCGAGCTCTCCCGCGAGGAGATAGAGAAAGGACTCAACCTAGGCTTCCTGCAGGGCTCCATCATGCCGACATTCTGCATCTCGGCCAGAAAGGACATCGGTGTCAAGAAGCTCATGGAGTTCATGATTAACGTGGCCCCCTCACCCGCCGGTGACAATGAGCCCACCAAGGACGGCGGCTCCGTACCCTGCGACCCCAACGGTCCTACAGCCATCTTCATCTTCAAGAACGCCCTCGAGCAGCACCTCGGAGACGTGTCGTACTTCAAGGTCATGTCCGGCAAGCTCACCGAAGGCATGGATCTGGTCAATCCCGAGAACGGCAACAAGGAGCGCATCTCCCAGATATTCGCTGTAGCCGGCAAGAAGAGGGAGAAAGTCAGCGAGATGGTGGCAGGAGATATAGGCTGCACAGTCAAGCTCAAGAGCGTCAAGTCCAACCAGACCCTCTGCGTTCCCGGACAGGAGATAGTCTTCGCTCCCATCGTATATCCTCAGGCCAAGTTCCGCACAGCCATCAAGGCAGTGGACGAGAAGGATGAGGAGAAGCTCGGCGAGATCCTCAACAAGGCAGCAGCCGAGGATCCCACCTACATCGTACAGTACGCCAAGGAGCTCAAGCAGACTATCCTCAGCGGACAGGGCGAGCAGCATATCAACACTCTCAAGTGGCAGATCAACAACATCAACAAGATGGAGATCGAGTTCATGGCTCCCCGCATCTCATACCGCGAGACCATCACCAAAGTGGCCGCAGCCAACTACCGCCACAAGAAACAGTCCGGCGGTGCCGGTCAGTTCGGTGAGGTTCACCTCCTCCTGGAACCCTACGTGGAAGGAGCTCCCCAGAACAACCGCTTCAAGGTAGACGGCAAGGAGATGGTACTCAATATCAAGTCCAAGGAAGAATACACCATGGACTGGGGCGGAAAGCTCGAGTTCTACAACTGTATCGTCGGCGGCGCCATCGACGCACGCTTCATGCCCGCCATCCTCAAGGGTATCATGGAGAAGATGGAGGAAGGTCCTCTGACCGGATCCTACGCCCGTGACATCCGCGTCTACGTGTACGACGGAAAGATGCACCCGGTGGACTCCAATGAGATCTCCTTCAAGCTGGCAGCCCGCAACGCCTTCAAGGAGGCATTCCGCAACGCCGGTCCGAAGATTATGGAGCCTATCTGCAACATCGAGATCATGGTGCCCGGTGAGTACATGGGCGACGTGATGTCCGACCTCCAGGGCCGCAGGGCCATGATCGAGGGCATGAGCAGCGTCAAGGGCTTCGAGGTACTCAAGGCCCGCGTGCCTCTGGCAGAGCTCTACAAGTACTCCACCACCCTCAGCTCCCTGACTTCAGGACGCGCTTCCTTCACCATGGAGATGGCCGAGTACCAGCAGGTACCTGCCGATGTTCAGGAGAAGCTGCTGAAGGCCTACCAGGAAGAAGAGAAAGACGAATAACCCTTCGGCACGTCATAACGGGCGAACTGCTTCGTTGTTTTCGGTATCACGGCTCAGTCATTTACGGGAGTAAACTCCTTCGCCATGAACCTCAACGCCTCGCATTTCACCCATTCTGACGCACCTCCGTCTGCTTAGCATCCAAACTGGTTGCTTGCAGACCCGGCCATCAGGAACAAAGCCGCATCGGAACCAACCGGTGCGGCTTTTTGTTTTAGAACAGGTCGTTCCAGTGCCGCTCCATATCCTTGATGGAGGAGAAACCGGACAAGGACCACACACAGTCATAAGGGACACCGTACCTTACCATAAGCTGCCTGGCGAACATAAGTCTTGCTGCCATTACTTCCTTTCTTCTCGAATGCCGGTGCAACATCACCGATTTAGCGAACATCATATTGGTCATATTAGTTGTATTTGAAAACTTAAAGTTATAATAGAGCCGTGTTATACCCTCGAAAATAAAGAAACATGGGGCGATTTTTACGTTTTTTTACAATTACCCTTTATTCATGATGTTCTAAAAGTTATTTTCTACAACTATTCATTAGTTTTTAAATTCTTTTTTTGATAATACTTTTGTTTATATGAACAATGAGGAGATCAGAAAAAGGATATTGGCAAGGCGCAAGGAGCAGCAGCTCTCGCAGGCTGATCTGGCAGACAGACTGTCGATCTCCCAGACCGCATACTACAAGATAGAGAAGGGCAGCACCCATCTGATAAGCGACCACCTGCCCAAGATAGCTTCCATCCTGGACCTGCCGGAAGAAGAGCTGGTTCTGGGATACGATCTAAGCAGATACACTGAAATACTCCACGAGAAAGACCGCCGGATAGCAGAACTGGAGGCTATCATCGCTGACAAGAACAAAATCATAGAACTTCAGGCCGAACTTCTGAAAAAAATTTAGTTGTTTTGCATTCATGTTGCAGAGCTATGACATACCCGGCACTGTGGAGGCCGGAACAGACGAGGCCGGACGCGGATGCATCGCGGGACCGGTATATGCCGCAGCGGTAATACTTCCTGCGGACTTTCACGACCCCGGGCTAAACGACTCGAAACAACTGTCGCGACGCGAAAGGGAACGCCTGAGAGATATCATCATAATGGAAGCCCTGTCCTGGTGCGTAGCTTCGGCCAGCCCGGAGGAGATAGACGGGATCAATATCCTCAACGCCTCCATCCTGTCCATGCACAGAGCCCTGGACGGACTTAGCATCACACCGGAACACATAATCGTGGACGGCAACCGGTTCAAGCCGTACAAGAACATCCCGTTAACGTGCTTCATAAAGGGTGACGGCAGATATGCGTCCATAGCAGCCGCATCCATACTTGCAAAGACATTCAGGGATGACTTCATGAGAGAAGCCGCCGCGCAGTATCCGCAGTACGGGTGGGAGATCAACTGCGGCTACCCTACGAAAGCGCACCGCGAAGCCGTCCGGAAGTACGGCATCACCCCATTGCACCGCAAGTCATTCAAGATACTTCCCGATCCGGAGTTATTCTAATCCTTCCTTGCTCAGAGTGAACTCGAACCTGAGTCCCGAGGGCTTGGCCGATACGGCCCTGATGCTGCCGCCGTGCAGATTGACGGCATTCTTGACTATCGAAAGCCCCAGTCCTGTCCCGCCTATCTTGCGGCTGCGGCCCTTGTCCACCCGGTAGAAACGCTCGAATATACGGGTCAGATGCACACTGTCCACGCCCACACCGTCATCCTCCACCGATATCCAGTACTGCCATCCGTCCTCCTTGTCCAGAGAGACAGTGACAGTAGTACCCTTGGAATAAAAAATGGCATTTTCCAGAAGATTGCGGAAGACAGAGTATAGCAGGTTGCGGTTGCCCACGATTTCCTTGCCGGAGGGGAATTTGCTGACTATGTGCATAGTGCCTCTGTCAGACGGACCTGCCTTGTATTCCTGATCGGACACACCGTCATATTTGCCGGCCACCGGCTCCATATCGGACACCGCCTCAGCGACCACATCGGAAAGCGACAGCCTCTCTTTCTCTATCTTGTCGCTGGCCTCGTCCATCCGAGTAATGGTGGACAGGTCCGTCAGCAAGTTGGACAGACGCTGGGACTGCTCGTAGCACTTGCGAAGGAACATCTCTTTCTGCGGAGTACTGAGGGCAGGATTGTTGATGATAGTCTCCAGATAGCCGTTGATACTGCTGACCGGAGTCTTGAGCTCATGACTGATGTTCTGGGTCAGTTGTTTTTTCTGACGGATATTGTCCTGTGACTCGCGGACTACGAGCTCTCTTGCAGCGGACAGAGTGTCCCTGTCGGACATATCCCTGGTGTAGACCCGCACAAGGCGGTTGAGCAGCCGGCCTTCCCTTGTATCCGGGAAAGACGGAAACAGCTTGTCCAAAGGATTGCCCTTCTCCGCCATATAGACGAACTCCTCCAGACGGGCCAGAATACTTTTTCTATAGAGAAAGTCCTTAAGCATGGCCCCTATACGTCAAATCCGTAACCGTAGCCCTGACGGGTGACGATGAACTTGCCGTACTCGCCTATCTTCTTGCGCAGGCGGGTGATATTCACATCGATGGTACGGTCCAGGACCACAACCTCGTCGCTCCAGACATTGTGCAGGATCTCCTCGCGGGAAAGCACCCTGCCGGAATTGCGCAGGAAGAGAACCATAATCTCCATCTCCTTCTTGGTGAGCTGCACCTCCTGCCCGTCGATATAGCACTTGTGCTTGAGCAGGTCCAGACGCAGACCGTTGTATGTGATGCTGTCTCCGTCCATTTCAGTCCGGGGCTGAATCTGCTGCGGTTGCACCTGAACCTGGGGCTGTTGCGTACAGCGGCGCAGCACACTCTTGACCCTGGCCACCACTTCCCGCACGGAGAACGGCTTGGAGATATAGTCGTCCGCCCCGAGGGTAAGACCCGCTATCTTGTTGTCCTCCGTATCCTTGGCGGTACAGAAAATGATGGGGATGGATGCCGTATCAGGATCCTTCTTAAGCATCTGCGCCATCTTGAAACCGCTCATCCCGCCCATCATGATGTCGAGCAATATGAGCGAATAACTCTTCAGATCCATCTTGAGCGCCTGCTCCGCACTATAGGCCACATCGGCCTCGTAGCCCTCTATCTCGAGATTGAACTGCAGTATCTCACAGATAGACTCCTCATCGTCTACTATCAGTATCTTTTGCATACGCAAATATAATATTTTTACCTACGCCTCCTTGCCTTTCACTGTCGAAAGATAAGTATATGCCCTTATAAGGTGCTTGAGGTCATCGGCCATCTGCTGGGTCTCCTGAAGGATGGTCTGGTACAGTATGTAGATATTGAAGTTGGAAGTGTCTGACTCCGAATTGAAGCGGTCCACGTTATTCTTGCGGAGCACGGCCACCTGTTTCTTGTATGCCGATATCTCCTTGATGATAGCCTTTGACTTGGCGTCGTCGGCTTCTGCTCCCACATACTCGGACGTCCTCCTGAGAAGTACCAGGAATGCCTCGCTGGCCGGAGCAAACTCCTCGACACAGTCCTTCGGCAGAGGATTGAAATTATTCTCCAGGTGCTCCTTGCACGGCTCGGAGATACGCTTGAGGCTGTACAGCAGCTGGGAAAGATGGTTGGATTCCAGATGGAACCAGGTGCCGGCCTGCATTGACACGGCGGGGTCAGTGCGCTTGAGAGCCAGGATCTCCTTCCTCCGCACGGACTTGTAGCCCTCTATCTCCCCATGCAGCGTATTGTAGTTGCGGCGCAGGCACTTGAGGTTCTCGTTCTCGAAGCAGTCGATAAACGTGGTGTAGTAATTAGACACATAGTCCAGCTCCTTGACCGTATTGTCCTTAATCTGGCCTTTGAGAAGAGCCCATACCTGCTCAGGCTCAGCGGACATCATCTGCTCGAACACGGTCTTGTTCTTCTCCTTCTCATGAGATCTCCTGTTGAACTGTATGTTGCTGCGGATAATGATAAACAGGGCCAAGAGGCTGAGGAGTATCATCGCGATGAAGCTGCCGTAGTGCATCACGAGGGCTATCACGAAGCAGACTGCGAATGCTATCACCGCTGTCAGCAGCCAGCCGCCCATCACGGACATCATGCCGGTCACCCTGCCGACGGCACTCTCGCGGTCCCATGCGCGGTCCATCAGGGAGGTACCCATGGCCACGGTGAATGTCACGAAGGTGGTGGAAAGGGGCAGCTTGAGAGAGGTTCCGAGGGCAATCAGGAGGGAGGAGACCACCAGGTTGACGGCGGCCCTCATCTGGTCGAATGCGGCACCCTTGACGAGGATGGCTTCATCCTTGTTGAAACGGCTGTCGATCCAGTTGCGGACTCTCAGAGGGGTCACCTTCTCCAGCCATGTGGCGAAGGAGTTGGCTATCTGCACGAGGCGGCGGCCGGTGGCGGAGGTGCCGAAAGAGGCCTCGGACTCGTTCTGGTTGGTCAGGTTAACCTCAGTGTTTATCACGTTGCGGGCCTTTCTGGAAGTAGCCAGGGCAAATACCATGGTGGCTCCGGAGAGTATCAGGAATATCATCGGGGTGTGGGCCGGTTCGAGAAGGCTGCCCATCAGGTAGTTATCGGCACCCACGCCCATTCCGTTGGCGGAGTAGTCCTGCCATGCGGAGAAGCCTGCGAGAGGTACGCCGACGAAGTTCACCAGGTCATTGCCGGCGAAAGCCATGGCCAGCGAAAGAGTACCCATCAGCACGATGATCTTCAGGATATTGACCTTGCACCAGTGAAGTATCTGCATGATGATGCTACTGCCCACGAAAAGACAGAGCACCAGCATCCCGGTGTGCTCCTTAATCCAGGCGTTTGCCTCGGCGGTCATGAAAGAGGAGTCCTTGAGACCCTTGATCAGCAGGAAGTACACGATAGCGGTCACTGCTATGCCGCCGAAGACTCCAGCCAGGTATTTCATCCTGGGCTTATAGTTGAATGTAAATATCGTTCGGACTATCCACTGTATTATCATACCGAAGACGAAGGCAATCGCTATCGAGAGGAATATACCGAGTATCACCGAAAGAGCCTTGTCTGTATTGATCATCTGGGTAAATGTCAGGGCTCCGTCGGTCTGGATGTTCTTTATCATGGCGAGGGCCACCGTACCTCCGAGCAGCTCGAATACGAGAGAGACAGTGGTCGAGGTGGGCAGGCCCCTGGAGTTGAATGCATCGAGGAGTATCACGTCGGTCACCATTACAGCCAGCATGATGGTAATCAGCTCGGCAAAGCTGAAATACTGCGGCTGGAAGATGCCGTGGCGGGCGATGTCCATCATACCGTTGGACAGGGACGCTCCGAGGAAGACTCCGATGGAGGCGATGATGATTAGGTTGCGGAACTTGGCGGTCTTGGAACCTACCGCGGAGTTGAGAAAGTTTACAGCGTCGTTGCTCACGCCGACAATAATGTCCGAAATGGCGAGGCAGAAAAGGAAAATGATGATTCCTATATACAAAAACTCCATAACTGTGTATAAATTTCGGTTGCAAAAGTATGGCTGTGATGTTACAAAAGTGTTACAAAATTGTAACAAGAATATGAAATGGAAAAAGTTTGCTAACTTTGAAAGACATTAACACATTAACACATGAAAACTTTACTGATTAACGCAGCACGTTGCTCCAGTGCCGTCCTGCTGTCGGCGGCCGTCCTGCTGAGTGCCGTGTCATGCGGTCCGAAAAGCACCACTCACCGCAACCCGGAAGGACTCGTCTCCGTCAACTATGCCGATCTGAAGCAGGGAGAGGACATCCTTATATCGGAGTGGGTCGGCGAGCCGGAGTTCATAGCCCTGGAAAGCCGGCCCGAGGCTTTAGTGACCGGCGGACAGCTGATCGTCTCGGACCATTATATAGGCGCATACAGAAAGAATGATGAAAGTGTCTTTAAGCTGTTTGACCGCGCTACCGGAAAATATCTACGGAACATCGGCGGCATCGGACGCGGGCCGGGCGAATATACCGGCATATCGTCGGCACAGATAGACGAAGCCGGCGGAAAGGTCTGGATCAGCACCATAGGCAAGAACAAAATCTACAGTTACGATATCTCCACAGGTCGGCTTGCAGCGGACATCAAGCTGCCCTACAAGGCCGACAACAATACCAACAACGGCTTCAACTTTCTAGTAGACAGCCTGTCCAGCACCATCACCGTCGTGCCGCTGCCCTTTAAGGACAAATGTCCCGCAGCCGCATGGTGCCAGGACATGGAGGGCAACATCCTGTGGGAGATTCCCAAGACCTACACGATGGAGGAGAATGTCTTCCTGACGATGAAGACCGGACGCAACACTCCGGGTATCATGGACCTGTGTTTCGAGAGCATCAACACCATGCAGGATACATTGTACGTAATAGAGAACTGTGAAATCAAGCCTCTGCTCACCGTCCAGTTCGATGGTATAACGGAGCCGGGATATCTCGACCTCAGCGATGACAGGCTCTTCCGCACTTCAAGTCTCCTCCCCGAATACGCTGTCATCGAGATATCCAGATCGGCAGGAGTGACCAGCAGAGGAGCGGAATTCATCATAGATTATGAGTATCTGCCCAACGTAGTCATGAACAGACGGACGAAAGAAGTATCCCTGCGCAACATCGTAGACGACATCATGACATGGAACGACAATAATTTCCGCTTCACGGACGGATATCTCGTAAACAGTTACGATGCCCTGACATTCCGGGAAGCCGGAGCCAAGGCCCTGGCCGACGGCAGTCTCAGCGAAGCCGCCCGCACCAGGATATCCTCCATCCTCGACGGCCTGACCGAGAACGACAACATCATACTCATGACAGCACCACTTAAATAAAGTATATGGAAAGAAAAATCGCACTTATCACCGGTGCCACAAGCGGTATCGGCGAGGCCTGCGCGAAAAAGTTCGCAGCAGGCGGCTATGACATCATCATCAACTGCCGCAAGCCCGAGAAGGGAGAGGCCCTGAAGGCCGAGCTGGCCGGACTGGGAGCCGATGCCCTCGTCCTGCCCTTCGATGTCCGCTACAGGGACCAGATCATCGCAACCCTCGGCCCCCTTGAAGGCAAATGGAAGAACATAGACGTGCTCATCAACAACGCCGGTCTCGTCTTCGGCGTGGACAAGGAGCATGAGGGCAACCTTGACGAATGGGACATCATGCTCGACACCAACATCCGCGGCCTGCTCTCGATGACCCGCCTCGTAGTGCCCGGCATGGTCGAGCGCGGACGCGGCCACATCATCAACCTCGGCTCCATCGCCGGTGACGCCGCCTATCCCGGAGGCAGCGTGTACTGCGCCACCAAGGCCGCAGTGAAGGCCCTCTCCGACGGCCTCCGCATCGACCTCGTGGACACCCCGCTGAGAGTCACCAACATCAAGCCCGGCCTCGTAGAGACCAACTTCTCCGTCGTGCGCTTCCGTGGCGACAAGGCCAAGGCCGACAGCGTCTACAAAGGCATCCGACCCCTGACCGGAGCCGACATCGCCGAAGTGGCATGGTTCGCCGCCAGCGCCCCCGAGTACATGCAGATCGCCGAGGTCCTCGTCATGCCCACCAACCAAGCCACCGGCACCATCACCTACAAGAAGGCCTGACAACAGTTCCTCCGGCACATACCGTTATGAAACACATACAAATCTCCATACTCCTCTCTATCAGCCTGTTGCTGACCGTCTCCTCATGCGGACAACAGCAGGCATGGGACGGAGGCCTCATCTCAGTACAATACGACAGGCTGCCGCAGGGAGAGGACATTCTCCTCTCCGACTGGGTAGGCGAGCCTGAGTTCATCGCCCTGGACAGCAGCGATCCCGAAGCACTTATCGACGGCGGAGAGATTACCGTCTCTGACCGCTACATCGGAATATACTCGCCTATGGAAACACCCTTCAAGCTCTTCGACAGAGCCACCGGCAAGTTCCTGCGCAATATCGGCAACATCGGACGCGGCCCGGGAGAGTATCGGTATATTTCCATGGCTCAGATAGATGAAAGCTGCGGCAGAATATGGATCAGCACAAGACTGATGAATAAAATACATTCATATGATATCCAAACCGGTAAACTGTCCGAAGACATTCCCCTGGCCCATGAATCAGACGGAAGTCCAAATCAAGGATACGTCTTCATGGTTGACACCCTAAGTAAGACCATTACCATTGCCGATGTACCGTTCGATAACGGATGCCCGGTCATAGCATGGTGTCAGGATTATAAAGGCAATGTTCTGTGGGAAATTCCCAAAACAAGAACTATTGCGGCAAACCCCATGCTGCGCATCAATACAATGTTGAACGTCAAGGGAACTTTAGACATCTGCTATAACTCCATGAATACTCAGCATGACACCTTGTTCGCAATCAATGATGAGAAGATTCAACCGTTACTGACAGTAGATTTTGGAGAAGTCACAGCACCCGGAAGGCTTAATATAAGCGAGGGCTATTACCTTCATAACCCCTACATTCTGACCAATTATATCGTCATGACCATAAACAGGATAGAAACCACAGACTCCAAATCCGGTCCAGACGCACATATTTTCTTTACCACCAGTGTTCAACCCAGTGTTGTAATGGACCGCAGAACCGGTGAAGTATCACGACGCAACTTTACCAACGACTTCATGGCCAAGAATGAATCTAATCCCACTTTCAGGGACGGATATATGGTAAACATGTACAGTGCTTCCTATTTTCTAAAAGCAGGTTCCGAAGCACTGGAAAAAGGAAACCTCAGCAGTTCCGCCCGCAAGCGTATCTCAGACATCCTGGAAAACATAAGCGAGGAAGACAACAACGTCATCATCCTCGCTCCGCTAAAATAGTCAATTAAAGACATCAATCCAATGGTGCACCCAGGTACGGAAGCTTCTAGAAGTAGTATCTGAAGCCCAGGGAGGCTCCGAGATTCAGACCGAAGTTGAAACTGTTCGTATTGGTCTTGAAACTCTTATCCGCAGGATCAGCTTCCTGTTTGAAAGTATAGGTAAGGTCTCCGGCGCGGAATGAGATACCGAAATTGTCAACCGGCCTGAACTCAAACGAAAGCAGCTGCAACGAAATGGAGAACTGGGTAATATTTGCCACTTTCACCTTCGTGTTGTCTGTCTTGTAATTCTGGCCTCCGAATCCTATTCCAAGATCGAGTCCAGGAGTATAGAAGAACCTGTTGTCAAATACATTGAGATAATAATTGACTCCAGGCTGAATAAAAAACATATTGGTATTCGTCCTGTCAGTCGAACCGGAAGGTACTTTTGTATAGTTATAAGCCAGACCAAGATGAATCTCCAGATTGTCTATTATAAAATATCCGAACTGGGGAGCAATGCTGAGTGAGAAGCCACCAGGCTGCTTTGCAGAAATATTTCCTGCAATCTCAGTACTGTTGGATCCTGACATGCCGATACTTCCGGAAATATACATATCTCCTTGGTTCTGAGCGGACAATGTCGTCACACCTAAAACGCACATCAATGCGCAGACAATAGCGATTCTTTTCATGCTTTAGTTATTAATTGGTTGATAAAAGTTCCTTGACAAGCACGGAGATGAGGCGGCCGTCGGCCTGGCCGGCGAGTTTCTTAGTGGCAACGCCCATCACCTTGCCCATGTCGGCCATGGATGTGGCGCCGGTCTCGGCGATGATGGCCTTGACGGCCTCCTCGACCTGAGCCTCGGAGAGGGCGGCCGGGAGATATTTCTCCATTGCGGCTGCCTCCGCCAGCTCGTTGTCCGCCAGGTCCTGACGGTTCTGCTGGGAGTAGATCTCCGCGCTCTCCTTGCGCTGCTTTACGAGTTTCTGGACTATCTTGACCACCTCGGAGTCCTCGAGGCTGTCCTTGGCTCCTCCCTCGGAGGTCTTGGCGAGGAGGATTGCGGCCTTCACCGCACGGGTGGCTGCAAGAGCGACCTTGTCCTTGGCGACCATCGCCGCCTTGATGTCGGACTGTATATGTTGTTCCAGTGACATATTTTCTGTTTTTAAATTTTATAGGTACTCTGCAGGAAGAGCTCGTCCATCTGCACCTGGTCGATGCGGGAAGGAGCGTCGAGCATCATGTCGCGGCCCTGATTGTTCTTGGGGAATGCGATGAAGTCGCGGATGCTCTCCTGTCCGCCGAAGAGGGCGCAGAAACGGTCAAAGCCGAATGCGATGCCTCCGTGAGGAGGAGCACCGTACTTGAAAGCGTTGATCAGGAAGCCGAAGCGGTAGTCCGCATCCTCATGGCTGAAGCCGAGGACCTCGAACATACGCTCCTGTATCCTGGAATCGTGGATACGGATGGAGCCGCCGCCCACCTCGGTGCCGTTGAGCACGAAGTCGTAGGCATTGGCGCACACACGCTCTAAGTCTTCTTTCCTGTCGCTGTAGAACCAATCTAAATGCTCGGGCTTGGGAGCGGTGAAGGGGTGGTGCATGGCGTAGAAGCGGGAAGTCTCGTCGTCCCACTCCAGCAGGGGGAAATCCACCACCCACAGGGGGGCGAACACCTTCGGGTCGCGCAGGCCCAGACGGTTACCCATCTCGATACGCAGGGAGCCAAGGGCGGTGCGCATCCTGTTCCGTGCTCCGGCCAGAATCAGGATCAGGTCTCCCTTCTGAGCCTCAACGGCTGCGGCCATTGCGGCCAGGTCGTCGGGAGTCAGGAACTTGTCGGCCGAGGACTTGAAGGTGCCGTCCTCATTGCACTTGATATAGACCAGACCCTTCGCTCCTATCTGGGGACGTTTTACCCACTCTGTCAGCTCGTCGGTCTGCTTGCGGGAGTAGCCGGCACATCCGGGCACCGCAATACCGCCCACATACTCGGCTGAGTCGAAGACAGGGAAGCTGTGGCCCTTGGCCAGAGAGGTAATCTCGTGCAGCTTCATGCCGAAGCGGATATCGGGCTTGTCCGAGCCGTATGAGTCCATCGCCTCGGAGTAAGGCATCCTGTAGAAAGGCTCAGAGAAGTCCTTGCCGAGCACATTGTGGAAGAGGGTCTTGATCATGCCCTCGAACATTTCCAGCACGTCGTCGCGCTCCACGAAAGACATCTCGCAGTCAATCTGAGTGAACTCCGGCTGACGGTCGGCCCTGAGGTCCTCGTCCCTGAAGCAGCGCACGATCTGGAAGTAGCGGTCGTAACCGGCCACCATGAGGAGCTGCTTCTGCTGCTGGGGACTCTGGGGCAAGGCGTAGAACTGGCCGGGGTTCATGCGCGAAGGCACCACGAAGTCGCGGGCTCCCTCGGGAGTGGACTTAATCAGATAAGGGGTCTCTATCTCCATAAAGCCCTTGCTGTCCAGGTAGTTGCGTATCTCGTGAGCCATACGGTGACGCAGCATCAGATTCTTCTTCAGTGGATTGCGGCGCAGGTCGAGATAGCGGTACTTCATACGCAGGTCATCACCGCCGTCGGACTCGTCCTCAATGGTGAACGGAGGAGTGGCAGCCGCATTGAGCACGTTAAGGGAGTCGAGACGCACCTCGATGTCACCGGTATCGATTCTGGAGTTTTTGCTCTGACGCTCCAGAACTGTACCCGAAACCTGTATTACGTATTCGCGGCCCAGTTTCTCCACCTGAGCATTGAGCTCTGCAGAAGCCGATTCGTCGATGACAATCTGTGTGATACCGTAACGGTCCCTGAGGTCGATGAAGCTCATACCGCCCATCTTCCTGACCCTCTGGACCCAACCGGCCAGAGTAACTTTCTGTCCGGCGTTTGCAAGGCGAAGCTCGCCGCATGTGTGTGTCCTGTACATAACTTGTAGAAAATTTGCAGATGCAAAGTTAGAAAAAATAACCTCACTGAGCCCGCCTGACAGCTAAAAGTCCACTCCGAACTTGAAACCGAGCATCAGCCAGCGGTTATCGCTGTTGGAAAGAAATACGTATTTGAGGTCAATACCCGTATGAAACCATTTCAAGGGACGGTAAAGCAGTGTCGTGCCGACACCAAAAACGGCCCTGGTAGACTCCCTGACACCATTGGTAGTACCGTAACCCACGCCTGTCTCAATCGTAGGACAAAGAGTGAGCTTGCCGGTCTGGTTGCCGAAGAGCAGGGAAAGATAGGCCGTGCCCATCACCATGCCCCTCATGCGGGAATCCGTATAAAGCGTACCTTTCGTGACCAGGCCGCCGAGGTTGATTCCTGCCTCAAGATTATTGTTCAGGAATGTATATCCGAAACCCACCGCCTCATAGCCGTAAGTCTCAGGCCCGCTGCTGAACACCGGGAAGGCCAGATTGAGATTGACCGTGAAGTCTCCGCGTGTCCTTTCCTTCTCCGGTGACGTGGTGTCTTCACTATGCCCGAAAGCCGTAAATGAAAACGGCAACAACATCATAAATACGACTGCGGTACGAATAATTGCACTCCATATACGGAGTCCTGCTGTGTGTGCTCTGTCCATATTCAGTTCAGAAGTAAGGATTATGTTTTTTCGTACCGCAAATTTAGAAAAAAGTAGATACCCGCAATCACCCCACAGCATTATGTAAATTGAATAATTCGTTTTGCATAATTCAATTCTGCTTTTATTAACTTTGCCCGATTCAAAGTGTAACCAGGTTATCAACCCATAATGAAGAACAATCCTAAATCATTCATACTGTGCGTGCTGATGTGCGCTCTGATGCTGTGCCCGACCGGCTGCCGGCGGGAACAGCTCTCCGATGCCGGCAAGCAGACACGGGAGGAGCTGGACTCACTGCGCCAAAGTTTCCGATATTTCAATGTGGAGGGCCAATATGACTCCATAATATCCACTGCCCGTCCCATACTGATGAAAGCTCTTGACGGGCAGGACACTATGACCGTACTCCTCACCGGCGCGTATACAGCCCAGGCCTTTCTGACCATGGAAAGCATGGACTCGGTACGTCATTATATGAACCTTATCGGTCCGTACAGGAAAGGAGGCAAGAAAGACCCCAGTCTCCAGACCGTACTGTTCATAGTGGAAGGCCTCACACATCTGAAAGCCGAACTCAACTACTCCCTTGCCCTCGAATCCTTCACAGAAGGATGCAAGTGGGCGGAGGCAGGCAACGACCCTGACAACCATATCGTACTGCTGGCCAATATCGCGCACATATTCTACGTAAGGGGAGACAGGCACGGACTTCAATATGCCGAAGAAGCCTATGCAATCTCACGTGACCAGGCCGTAGAGGACTTCCCCAGGTGCCAGGCCCACCTGCTCATGGCCCAGATGCTGCTGCTTTCCGACCGTACACAGGAAGCGGCAGCATATCTCAACGACGCACGTACAATGATTGAGGAGCATCAGTTCATATCC
Source organism: uncultured Bacteroidales bacterium (assembly GCA_944323785.1). GTDB lineage: Bacteria > Bacteroidota > Bacteroidia > Bacteroidales > UBA932 > Coprenecus. The sequence goes on from CALUTU010000001.1 coordinate 61,135, forward strand.
CTTATTTCCATCTGCCGACTGCTCTACGCCAATATGTATCAAAGCAACGGCGATTACTTCCAGGCCGAACGCAACTATCAGGAAGCCATGCGGTGGGGAAAATACGCCGAGGCCGGTACCGCGACCATGATTTATCTGGATTACGGAGACTTCCTGCGTATGCGCGGTATGCCGGGGAAGGCATTGGAACAGTACAAGGCCGGCCTTGGGATATCCTATAAAAACAACAGCCTGGAGTTCCGGCGGGAATTGCTGAGCAATATATCCGACACCTATCAGACATTGGGGGACAGAGCCTCGGCCGCTGAATACTCCTATCTGTACAAGTCCTACGTTGACAGCATCTCCAGCCTGCAGAAAGAACAGGAATTCAACAGTCAGCTGCTGCGGTACTCCCAGATCGAGCACGAACACGAGATACAGGCCAAGGAACTGGCCCTGCTACAGGCCAGGCGCAAAAGCTCCACAGCCATATTTATCTCTGTAATAGTCGTCATCATAGCCCTCTCGCTCTATATTCTCTATATAAGACAGCGGAGGACAAACCGGCTGCTGGTGACACAGTACGAGACATACATGCAGCGTCTGCTTCCGATGGACAAGAATAATCACACCGTCAAAGAGGAGCATGATGCCTCGGACACCGGCACACAAAACCAGGGCAGTACGGGAGAACGGGAGCTCTTCGCCCGCATTGAGGATCTAATGAGAAAAGACAAAATCTACCGTCAGAAAGATCTTTCCCTTGACCGGCTGGCCGAAATACTTTCCACTAACCGCACCTATGCGTCAAAGGCCATCAACTCCTGCGCCTCCCAGACATTCTTCAACTATGTGGACATGTACCGGATAAGAGAGGCTGTAATGATTCTGTCCGACGAATCCGAGAAAGGCAATGTACCGTTCAAATATATAGCGGACACGGTAGGATACAACTCCGTGCAGGTCTTCTACCGCTCGTTCAAGCGCGAGACCGGATGTTCCCCGGGGCAATATAGGGATGAGGCACGGCGGCTTAGAAAAGAACGCAGTTCCATAGAGGATTAACTATTCTTTAATTTACAAAGTATCAAAAAAAGAATTTGCTATTATGTGCTGCGGATAATAATTTTGTTGGCGAACAATCTAAATCCAAAACACTATGGCCAGAATATTCAATGATTTCAGAATGTACATACTGTCGGCGGCATCAATCCTGCCGGCAGTCCTGCTGTCAGGCTGCAGTAAGCCGGGAACTGACTCTCCCCTGCCGGAAATCATACCGGACATTACCGGCAGCCTCCTTCTGCCGGCGGAAGGAGGTCCGGCTTCAATCGCATACAGCATTGCCGGCCACGCAGATGACGGCAAGCTGAGCGCGGCGGCCTCCGAGGATTGGCTGGACGGGTTTGACTGCGGAACGGACGGCACCGTAGCCTTCACAGTCCTGCCCAACGAAGACACAGAGGACAGAAGCGCTGTCATCACCCTCACATACACCTGGGCCGGAACAGAGACCGTCACAAAGCAGATCAATGCCATTCAGAAAGGCAAGATACCCTACGACTTCGAGTTTCTGGAACTGGACAAATTCTACGGCATATACTACGGAGACATCAACGGCATCAACGGAGAGCACAACTACAATATCACCATATCCGACAAAGAGCTGGAGGGCAACGGAGACTACATCACTCCCGGCGGAACATACTATATGCTGGACTTCTTCGCCGGAGTGCCCTCCGACCCGGAAAATCCCTCGCTCCCCTCAGGCACATACACCCTCGGCACATCCGGCTCCACGTCCGAGATGACATTCTCGAAAGACTTCTCGAAAGCCGCCATGCTGACCGAGGACGGTGATTACATATTCAATACCGTATTCACCGACGGTACCGCATCCGTATCCTACGAGGGCAGCACCATCACTATAGAAGCCTTCCTTACCGATGCCGACTCCAAGACGCATCACATCAGATACAGCGGTGAAGCCGTGTTCCATACCGACGGAGAGGACAGCATAACGACCCCGGTGATAGACCATGACATCAATCTCGATGTCCAGTACGCCTCAGCCATGTACGCCTCACGAAGCGGCGATGTCATGGAGGTGAACATTTCCCTTGAGGACGAGCAGACAATTCTGCATATTGAAGCTTTCATGCCTTTTGACGAGACAGGAGCCATAACCGCAGGCCAGTACCTGATGTCATCCGATGTGTACACCCCGTCCACCATCTATCCCGGTGAGACAGCTGAGTTCATGGGCGGAGTAATCTACATGGGAACATACGCAGAGCAAATGGGAGAGGACGGCTCGGTAACCATAGGACTTGCTGCCGACGGCTGCATGAGCATCTCTTCCGAAGCAGGCGACTGCGTGATATCGTGCTCTATTACCACTGCCGAAGGCTACAGCATTACCGCTGACTGGAGAGGGCCGCTCAGTGTAACGGCCATTCCGGACCCGATATCCACGCTCACCGGCGATTACACCCTTGATCTGACGGAGGCCGAAGCCACAGCCGACTATTGCGGAGACTACTACGGAACCGGCGGTTCTAACTGGCGGCTGACAATCACTTCTACAACAGGCAGCGACAGCTTCCAGACCGATTTCGTAACTTCCGGCACCAGCTACTCCGACGGTATCGGCTCGGGCACCTATACCGGTGTAGTGGATTTCCCCTCCCCGGGACAATACCTCATCGGCTGGGCCATGGGCGATTATACAGGCGGTACCCTATATCTGGGCGGTGAAAATGAAATCGCCCCCGCTGTATCCGGAGATATGACAATCACCGACAACGGGGACGGAACTCATACTGTATCTTTTGCCTTCACAGACGATGCAGGGCACATCTGGGACGGAAATTGGACCGGAGTCATAAACACCCGGGACATATCCGCAGACATGTAACCGGGCTATAACGGCACGACGCTACAGCTTATCGGCTATGGCCGCGAAGGCTGCGGCGTCGGGGCCGTCTGAGAAAGCGGCCGGCTGTCCGGCATCTCCGCCCTGCTCCACCGACATATAGATCGGTATGCTGCCCAACAGCGGTATGTGCAGCTCGTCGGCCATCTTCCTGCCGCCGTCCTTGCCGAAGATGTAGTACTTCTCGTCCGGATGCTCTACGGGAGTAAACCAGGCCATGTTCTCCACAAGACCGAGTATCGGGACATTCACGTCCTTGTGACGGAACATGTTGATGCTCTTGATCACGTCGGCAATGGCCACCTGCTGGGGAGTGGTGACGATAACCGCTCCGGTCAGGGGAATGTCATGCACCATCGAGATGTGGATGTCGCCCGTTCCGGGAGGCAGGTCGATGAGCAGGTAGTCCAGCTCGCCCCAGGCAACCTGCATGACTATCTGCTTCATGGCGTTGCTGGCCATGGGGCCGCGCCATATCAGGGCCTGCTCGGGTGCCACGAGGTGACCGATGGAAAGCAGCTTGATGCCCCACTTCTCAAGGGGAACGATCAGATCCTTCTCCTCATCCATGTAGGGTACCTGTCCCTCTGTGCCGGTCATCTTGGGGATGGAGGGTCCGTAGACATCCGCATCCACCAGGCCGACCCTGTATCCTTTACGGGAGAGGGCCACGGCTAAGTTGACCGAGACAGTGGACTTGCCCACTCCGCCCTTGCCGGAAGCTATGGCTATGATCTTGCCGATGCCCCGGAGCTGGGTGTCGTCCAATTCGTTGACCGTCTTCCTGGTAGGCTTGCGCTCCCGTACCAGTTCTATGATGGAAATCTTGGCATGAGGGAACTCGGCGGCCAAAGCCTGTTCACATTCCTTCTTAATCGAAGCCAGAAGGGGATCGGGCGAGGGTACCACCAGTTTGAAGCGCACCAGCACGGCCTTCTCTCCAGCCTGCGGATCCGTAGGCTCGACGGCAGCCCCGTTCCCGTCGAAGAGCTTGATGTCCTCGACGAGACCCAGGGTTACGATATCTTTCTCCGCCGCCGGGTGAATGATCTTTGAAAGTGTTTCTAAAATCATCTCAGTTGCAGCAATGATTATTCAACGATATCCAGCTCGTCTATGAGATTGTGAGCCTCGCCGTACTTCTCTATGATGAAGAGCACGTAACGGATATCCACGCTGATACATCTCTGGAGCTCGGGCTCGAAGATGATGTCTCCGCTCATGGACTCCCAGTTGCCGTCAAAGGCCAGACCGATGAGCTCACCGCGTCCGTTCATGATGGGCGAGCCGGAGTTTCCGCCGGTGATGTCGAGGTTGGAGATAAAGGCCAGCGGCATCTTGCCGTTGTCGAGGGCATAGCGTCCGAAGTCCTGATTTCTCCAGAGTTCCTTGAGCTTTTCAGGCACCTCGAATTCCCAGTTGGAAGAATCCTCCTTCTCCATCACTCCGTCCAGGGTGGTGTAGTAGTTGTAGAACACGGCATCACGGGGATAATACGGCAGCACCTGACCGAAAGTAAGTCTCATGGTGAAGTTGGCGTCGGGATAGATGGCCTCACCCTCACGCATCTCAAGAGTACCGGCTATATAATCCTTCTTGCCCTGGGCAAACTGAGCCGAATATTTATTGAAGGCCTGCTGATGGGGCTTGTAACTTTCTATATAAGAAACCAGCACTTTATTGGCGGGATCCTCTGTCAGCACAGTCACATCACCGGCATTGACAGCGGCCATGACCTTGTCCAGGGATGTGTACACGGACTCAGCGTAGAGATTCTCCACAAAAGCGTTGACATCTCCTCCGAAGCAGCTGGCTATCTCTTTGTAGAATGAAGGCAGCTCCTCCGCAGGGATATTCTCTTTCAGCAGACTGATCATAGCCACGGCCACCTTCTTATCGGTAGGCATGGAGTAATCCTTGTAGAAATTCTCCAGACCGGCCTTTATGGATGCCAGCCTGGTGTCTTTCTCCTCCTGATCCTTGATTTCAAACGCTTTCTTTACCATATTGCCGTAAGCGGCCGCATTGACCAGCTCGATGCTGCCCACGCTCTCGCGGATATAGGTCAGCAGCAGATTGTCCGCCTTGCGTCCTGCGACAGCCTCATCGATGTCCTTCAGCGCACTGCCGTAACGGTCTATCCTCTCCTGACCGCCGGCATTGACCCATTCTGTAAATGCCTTCTCTTCCTCGGCACGGCGCTCCTGCACTCCGAGTTTTGCGAAAGTCTCGTTCATGCCGATCCATTTCTTCCAGCCGTTGGAAGAGCCGGCGTACTTGCTGGCGTACTGAATCATGATCTTCGGATCTGCCTGCATGTCGGCCATGAGCACATCCTGACGGACAGTCCTGACCTTTATGGCCACATCGTTCCTCTCGCTGGTCTCCCCGAGCTCGGAAGCCGTCATGAAACGGTTGGTGGTACCGGGATAGCCCATAATCATGGCCGGAGAGCCCTCCTCATAGCCGGCCAGAGATATCTTAAGATGTCTCTCGGGGCTGTAGGGTACATTGTCCTCGGAGTACTCGGCAGGGTTGTTGTCCTTGTCGGCATATACGCGGAAGATAGAGAAATCACCGGTATGACGGGGCCACATCCAGTTGTCGGTATCGGCTCCGAACTTACCTATAGAGGAAGGAGGAGTGCCTACCAGACGGATGTCCCTGAATATCTTATACACTATGAAATAATATGTGTTGCCGCCGTAGAACGAGGTCAGCTGTCCCACGATGAACTTGTCGTCGCAGCCGGCCTTCTTGCAAAGCTTGTCCTGCAGCTTGTCCAGAGCCTTGGCCTTGTCTTCCTGGGTCTTGCTCTTCTTCAGGGCTTTCTCCACCTGATCGGTAACGTCGGTGAAACTCTCCAGGAAGCTGACCGTAAGACCCTCGGCATAAAGTTCCTCGTTGGTGTTCATCGCCCAGAAACCGTCCTTCAGGTAGTTGTGCTCAACGGAGCTGAGCTGCTGGATGGACGCATAACCGCAGTGGTGATTGGTGAAGACAAGTCCCTGATCCGAGACTATCTCACCGGTACAGCCGTTGCCGAAAATGACTATGGCGTCCTTCAGCGTAGTGTTGTTCAGGTCGTATATTTCCTGAGGGGTTATCTCAAATCCCAGTTCAGTCATCCTGCCGCTGTTCATCTTCTCCAGCAGAGGCAGAAGCCACATGCCCTCGTCGGCCTTCACGGGAGTCAGGGGCAGAAGCAGCAGCATCAAGCTCAAAAGTTTAATTTTCTTCATTTTGTATTGATTTTGATTATTGTTGTTTATTAAAATTCAAAAATTGGTCACAAATATAAATAATTAGGCTCTATCTTTGCCACATGAGATGTAATAAAATCGTTGTTGCGACGGATAAATTCAAAGGCTCGATGACGGCAGCAGAAGCCGCTCAGGCCATAAAAGACGGATTATCAACAAATTCAATACTTTCCTCGGACAATATTCTCCTATGCCCTATGGCCGATGGAGGCGAAGGCAGTATGGGAGTGATGGAGAGAGCATTCCACAGAAAGGACGTGCAGTATGAGAAAATATTCATAGAAAGCGTCAATCATCTGGGCTCTCCCATCCTGGCTCCGGTACTGATGTACAAGACGGACGGCAGCACCATAACCGCTTTCATAGAGATGGCATCAGTATGCGGACTCAACATGATACCGAGGGACAAGCGCAATCTGCTGCGTGCGACCACCTACGGGCTGGGCTCGGTCATGCGGTCCGTCATAGAGAGCCACGGTGCGCGACGGATAGTCATGGCCATCGGAGGCAGCGGGACCAATGACGGCGGCTTCGGAATGCTCGCTGCCCTCGGATGGTCTTTCTCCAACAGCAGTCCGTTCCGCAACAAGAACATCCCTACATTCATCAGCGGCATAGACTCGGCCTCGGACCGTTCCGTGCAGAGCGTATGTCCTCATCTTAAGGAGACAGAGATCCTCGTGGCCAGTGACGTAACGAGCCCCCTGCTCGGTCCTTCAGGAGCCACTGCGGTCTACGGGCCGCAGAAAGGATGCAAGAGACAGGATATCCCTTTGTTTGAGAACGCTTTGGAAAATTGGATAAAAGTCATCGGCCATCCGGACTTCCCCGGTGCCGGAGCTGCCGGCGGCACCGGCTATGCCCTTAAAGCCGCATTGGGAGCACAGTTCGTCCCCGGATGGAGATTCTTCGCCTCGGCCCTGGGGCTGGAACAGGAAATAGCCTCTGCGGACCTGGTAATCACTGGCGAAGGCCGCTTCGACCGTTCCTCGCTCTCCGGGAAACTGCCCTCCGGCATAGCGGAGATGTGCCGGCAATACGGCAAGCCGCTGTGGGTCGTCACCGGACAGAATAAAATAACCGAAGCGGAATATCTCCGCCTCGGTATCTCAAAAGTATTCGAACTCTCATCCCTCGCCCTTCCGGAAGAGCATCCGCTCCAGGACGCCCCGGCCATCATCCGCCGGATCATAGCCGCCGCCAGATACCTATAGAATATTTTTCCTTAAATTTGCGGCAGTTATGAAGAAATCACTTGTAATTTTCGATCTGGACGGGACCCTGCTGTACACCGTTCCTGATATCGCGGCGGCCACCAACCAGGCCCTGGCCGCCTGCGGTTATCCCGTCCACAGCGAAGCGGAGATAGCCTCCTACATCGGCAACGGCATCAACAAACTCTTTGAACGCGCCCTGCCGGAAGCCAGCCGCAGTCAGGAGGAAGTTCTGCGCATCCGGAGCCTGTTCCTGCCTTACTATGGCGAGCACTGCGCCGATATGACCAGGCCCTTTGAGGGCATACCGGAACTCCTGTCGGATATCTGCCGCCAGGGCATCAAGGTCGCCGTCGCCTCGAACAAATACCACCCCGCGACCGTCAGGCTCATGCGGCATTTCTTTCCTGAAATACCTTTCTGTGCCGTATTCGGAGAGAGGGAGGGGGTACCCCGCAAGCCGGAGCCGGTGATAGTATGGGACATTCTCCGCGAGGCAGAGATACATTGCCCCGCTGTAGACGGTCCCGGACGGAATTTCCCCGACGAACGCCCGTCCGTTCTGTACGTCGGGGACTCGGGCGTGGACATGCAGACCGCTGTCAATGCCGGTATCGAGGCCGTAGCCGTCACCTGGGGCTGCCGCACCCGGGAAGAACTCGCCTCCTACTCTCCGGCCCACATCGTCGACCGGCCATCTCAGATAGCCGACATCCTTTTCTGACTTACTAAAGCAATTGATTTACCGCAACATCCGGCAGGTGCCGGGACGGAGTGAGCCGTCGGATTCGCGCAGATGCATCGACCCTCCGAGACAGTACCGGAAATACTTGCAGCGGCCGCATTCATCTCCTCGCTCCCGCATCCAGCTGCGGTCCCGGAACACCTGATAGCGGTTCTCCCAGACGTCGATGAAATCGTCCCCTCGGTAGATATTGCCCTGGGCATAGTCGCTGCGGATGCTGGCACAGGCCGCTATGTCCCCGTTCGCGAGAATCGAGGAGGTGGTGATACCGGCATTGCAGCTGAAGAAATTGTCCCGCACGAGACCCTCATAGCCTCCGAGGAAATTCTCACAGCCGTAATTGAGCCGGATACGTCCCTCCTTCCTGGTCGCTGCGATAAACTCCATCAGCGAGTCGAACTGCTCCGGGGAGAGCTGCATCTCAGGGTCATCTGCAGCCCGGCCTGACGGGAACACAGTGAATATCCTCCATCGCTTGAGGCCAAGGGATATAAGGAACTCCTTGAACTCGGGCAGCGACGCCAGATTGCGCCGGTTGGCACATGTAACGACATCGAATATCACATCTTCCACTTCCGTGAACATCCGGACACCTTCCGTGGCCTTCCTGAAGCTGCCTGGGACACCGCGCATCCAGTCGTGATCGGCCTCGAACCCGTCCACGCTTATCGTCGCACTGTGGATGCCGGCCTTGAGCAGAGAGTCAAACCGCCTGCGGTCCAGCAGCATACCATTCGTGACAATACCCCACGGAAAGCCCATGTCGTAGATGGCCCTTCCGCACGAGGATATGTCGGGGCGCATCAACGGCTCACCGCCTGTAACTATGACGAAAACTTTATGCGGATCGTATTTTTCGGATATGCGGCGCAGGACCCTGGCGAAATCCTCGAACGGCATGTCCTTTACCGATGCTGTAGTGTGACAGTCACTGCCGCAGTGACGGCAACGCAGGGAGCATCTTAGAGTACACTCCCAGAACAGGTCGCGCAGAACGTGCTTTTCAGCCAGTTTCCTGTGCAGCGGACGGGCCAGCTCCAGTGCCAGCTTCTGCCTGACGGACAAAGAACGCATGACTACTCTTCGCTGTCCTTTTTAAGCTCAAGCGTTACATTCACATCTTTCTTTACGGCATAGTCGCCCTCGTCCCAGCCGTCGCCTTCCTCTGTCATTTCGGCCTGAACGGTGACGGTCTGCTCATCAAAGAGACCGCCTCCGGCCTCTCCGTCTATGTCCGTAAACTGAATGTCAAAAGTATTGTCCCTGAACGGGAATGTTCCGTGAATGACGTGGAAACGGCCTTCGGCATCCGTGACGGCCACGGAATCCATATAACGGTCCTGCGACTCGCCCATACTTACCCTGATGCCCTGTATAGGAGTGCCTTCCGCATCCGACACCCTGCCCTTGACCTCATACTCCGCGTATGGCGTCCCATACTCCACTGTCCCGTTCCATATCTCCACATCGCAGGCTGTCAACGATTTAAAGCCAAGGCAGATAAGCAGAAACTTGATAATCTTTCCCATAACTGTTATAATTTTAAAAATAAGCAGGTGCAAGGTAAGCATAATAACCTGCAAATCCAAACATTTCCCGACAATTCGGTTATTTTTTGCGGGCAGCCAGGGCCAGGAGCACGCCGAGGGCGACCCCGAGCAGGGCGGCGCAGAGAACGCGGCCGGAGGGCGGCAGCAGGAAGGTCACCGTATGGGCCGGGAACCAGAACAGGGGGATGGTCTTCTTGAAGACGAAGCCCCACTGGGCCTTCCAGTTGACGCGGCAGAAGAGCTCGCCCATCTTCCAGGGCCTGATCAGGGCCAGCGCCGAGCCGTTGTAATCCGCTATATGGATGTCGCATATCTTGTGCAGGGTCATGAATACCGGAGCGAATATCGAGTTCATGGCCACCGAGACGCAGAAGGCCACCAGCACCTTCTGCCAGCACATCGGCCCGGCGAGGAACTCCGTGGCGCCGGTCAGTCCCATGTACTCCAGGAATGCCGGAGTGCCGGACGAGAAGATGATCATCGCCATGTTGATGCCCATGCCGAGGATGCCCCAGACGAGCATCTTGGATATCAGGCCGAAGCCTTTGTAGTAGTAATGTCCGGTGGTGATACGCGCCCCCAGCATCTCGCCGGCGGTCGAGAGCACAGCGAACTTGATGAAGCTCACGATCATCCCGTGAGCGGCATTGAAACTCTTATAGGCCTCGTAGACAGGCTCCGAAAGCACGAAGGGCAGGAACACCGCCACCACCGCGCAAGCAAATACTATATCCGCTTTTTTCATGCGGCGAATATAGCACAATTATTTCTTATTTCTGCTCCGCGACGAAGGGCTTCAGATCCTTGACGGCCTCCCCGACGGTGATGCGCCTGCCGCCGTTGTCCAGGTCGATGATGATATAGCGGTCATTGCCCATGCCGAGCTCCTTCATGTAGGAGAGCTGCCGCAGGCCGTGACGGGACTCGATGCGCTCCACCAGAGCGTGATGCTCCTCCTCGGTCATGGCATATACCATATCCACGCAGGCCTGGTCGATGGCCAGGATGTCGGTCGAGGCGAGGATACCCACATTGGGAGTCACTACCGGCTCGGCGGCCACACCCTCGCAGTCGCAGGAGACGGACATGTTGCGCATCACATTGACATACGTTATGTGCTTGCCGAAATAGTCCGTTATCGCCTTGCTGGACTCGGTCATGCGCTCCATGAACTCCTCCTCGGAGATATCCCACTGGTCGTCCTGACCGGGAGTGGTGTGGATCCAGGCCTTGCCAATGCGGCCGTCAGCGCAGCCGATGCCGATGTTCTTGCTGCTGCCGCCGAAACCACCCTTGGAATGTCCCTTGAAATGGGTGAGAACGACCATTGAGTTGTAGTCGGTGATGTGGCTGCCCATCGACATGCGGTCGAACCACTTGCCGCCTCTAACAGGCAGGGTCAGGGTGTCCTCCTCGTCCATGATGTCCACGGGACAGAAAGTCCATCCATTGACTTCCAGCGTCTTGCGGTGCTGCTCAGTGGTGTAGCGGTCGCCTGTGTAGTAGGTATTTGTCTCGACAATAGTGGCGTCGGGGATATCTTTTTCAATCAGTTCCTTCACCCAGGAGCTCGGGATAATGTTAGGGCCGTTCTGCTCGCCGGTATGCAGCTTCACGGCTACACGGCCCACGATGTCGCCGCATACCGCCTCGTAGGCCTTCCTCAGTCCCTCCGGGCTGAGGTCACGGGTAAAATAAACAATCGACTCGTTCCCGGTACGCTCCTCATAGGGCACGTACTTGTTGCCGTCCTTTCCGGGCACGGGCTCAGCCTTCTGAGCATTCTGGGCACATGCCGCCGACCCTGCCGCCAGCACGCCCGTCATCATAGCTGTAATCATTGCGCGTCTCATATCTTGTATTTTAAACATTTCACCAGAATACGCCGCAAAAATAGCACTTCCAAACTTACCTACGGCTACCCGCATAACTGATAAATGTGCCTGAATTACCTGAACTTGGTTCTATGCTAACCGATTATAAACGATTATAGCCGTTTATAACCGTTTCGAGTATGGATAATCCCAGGCCGTCTTCTTATATTCGCGCATGGAAAACAAGGGAGAGATCATAATGTACCAGCCTGACGAGGAAGTAAGGCTGGAGGTGCGCATGGAGGATGAGACCGTGTGGCTGACACAGGCGCAGATGGTAGAGTTATTCAATTCCAGCAAACAAAATATCAGCCTACACATCAGCAACATATACAAAGAAGGTGAACTTTCGCAAAATTCAACTGTCAAGGAATACTTGACAGTTCAAAAAGAAGGGAGACGCACTGTCAAACGTAAAATCATTTGCTACAATCTTGATGTCATTATTTCTGTAGGTTACAGGGTAAAATCCATAAGAGGTACTCAGTTCCGTCAATGGGCAAATAAAGTGCTGAAGGAATATCTGCTGCAAAACAACTCCATGAATCATCGACTTACTGAACTGGAGCATACCGTAGCCGAACACTCGAAGAAAATCGATTTCTTTGTGCGGACATCCCTGCCTCCGGTCGAGGGCATCTTCTTCAACGGACAGATATTCGATGCCTATAAGTTCGCTACAGACCGAATACGCTCGGCCAGGCAGTCCATAGTTCTTATCGACAACTACATCGACGAGTCAGTCCTGCTGATGCTCAGCAAAAGGGACGTGGACGTCTCTGCGACCGTCTACACCGGACTCATAAGTCATCAGCTCCGGCTTGACATAGACCGGTTCAACTCGCAGTATCCACCCATCGAGGTCCGAACCTGCACGAAGTCCCATGACCGTTTCCTAATCATCGACGGCTCAGAAGTATACCACATAGGAGCATCCCTTAAAGACCTGGGCAAGAAACTCTTCGCCTTTTCGAAACTCGATATTCCGGCATCCGTTATTTTTGAATGGCTCCAGACTACCGTTCCCAATGCTCCAGCACCGGAGGAGTAGGTGCCAGGTCGTAATAGTCTACAGCTATGACAGGCAGACGGAAATACACCATTGTCTTGTAGCCGGGATAGAGGCGCCGCAGGACTTCGTTCCACTCGTATATACGGCGGGCAGTATCGTCCGGCACATCGAAGCATGCGCGGCCGGTCACGCGGACCGAGATGTCGCCGTCCATTGCCAGCAGCTCGACATTCGGGTTCTGCTGCAGCTGACGGTATACCTCTTTCTTCGCCGAAGTAGCAAAATACAAAGTCGTGCCCTCCTGCAGCATAATCTGAAACACGCGGATCTTCGGACGGTCTCCCTCGACAGTCGCCAGCGCCACGTCCCTGTGCGTTTTGAGAAATTCCAATGCTTTTTCCATTTTTATTTTTTCAAGACTCCGGCAAATATAACAATTCTCCAGGAAATGGGCTGACTCAAAAGGCACGGCGGGAAAGTGACTTTCCACAACGGCACCGAATCACGGGAAACGCTGCCGTTGTGGCATCGGGACAGAAGGGCAATGCCGTCCAGAAGGCCTGCAGGAAGGGTACTGCTGAAAAGGACTTTCCACAACGGCACCGAATCGCGGAATTTGCTGCCGTTGTGGCAAGCAGACAGCTGCTCGGGCTATTTGAGGTCCTTCGAGGCGCGGAGGATGGTGTCGACCGCCCCGTCGATGACCACGCGGTCAGTGTTGACCACCAGGTCGTACTCGCCGATGTCGGTCCATTGGCGGCCGGTGTAGCGGCGGTAGTGGTTGGCACGGCCTGAATTGATCCGCTCGACTTTCCGGGCAGCCTCTTCCCCGGAGATATTGAACCGGGAAGCGACACGGGATGCCGCTGAACCGGGGCCGGAAGTGACGAAGACCCGGAGGACATGAGGATTGTCCCGAAGGATCCAGTTGCCGAGACGGCCGATGATGACGCACGGTCCGTGATGGGCCAGTTCGCGGACTGTACGGCTCTGGCTGACATAGATAGCGTCGTCCTTCGACGGGTTCATCGAGACAGGTATGCCGCTGTCCTCGAATATCATCTCCCAGAGTTTGCCGGTGGAGATATTCTGCTCGTTCTCTGCCACGAACTCGGGTGTGCGTCCCATCTGCTCGGCGGTCCGGTCTATGAGCTGGCGGCTGTAGCAGGGGCAGCCCAGACGGCGGGCCACTTTCTCGCCCACCTCATTGCCACCGCTGCCATATGTACGGGCGATGGTAATCACGCGGTGAGAAGCCCAAAGGGCTGCCTGGTGAGCCTGAGCGGAAGCCCGGGCCGCACGCTCGGACCGGGGAATGAATATACGGTCCAGCCACCCGATCCGGGGCGAGAACACCCGCACCATAAAGCCCACATAGAACATTGACACGAGAGTTCCGGGCCCGATCATCTTCCAGTCCCAGTACCCGAAGAAGATGAGCATGAAGACCGCACCTATGGTCACTAACGAAGTGTCGCTGAATATCTTGACCTTACCGAAATCCTTCTTCAGAAACTTCGCTATCGCCAGCGGAAATCCCTCACCGGCCAGCATCAGCGAGTCGCAGCGTACCTCGCACGCGATACCGAAGGCTAAGATGGCACCGCCGAGCAGCAGCTCCGCAAACCTGAGCGGATACCCCACCGCCGGATTGATGTCGAAAGGCACCTGCAGGAAACCGGTCAGCCACATAGTCACATCGGTGTACAGCCCGAAGAGGAACGAGACAAGTATCTGAGTCAGCTGCCGCTTCTCGAAGTCCTTGCGCAGCAGCAGTATCTGGGACAGAATAAAGAACACGTGCATGCATATCGTGAGCTGTCCCATGGTGAGGCTCATCCCGGGCACTAATGACAGCACGTATGGAGGCGCCGAGATAGGCGACGAACCGAGATTGGCCCTGATGGACAGGGATGTACCGAATGCTATAACGAACAGGATCACCACGAAACTCAAGTAGCGCCGGAACCACTCCGCCCTGCTTCTCCTGATATTGCTCATGTCTTTCAACTCTTCGATTAAACCGGGCGCAAAATTACTCAGAATGTCGTATCTTCGTACTGCAAATAATATGGAAACAGCTACCGTCATAGAAACCCCACGCCTGCTTCTGCGCAGGATGACCCCTGCCGACCGGCCCGCCCTGTGCCGCATCCTGCAGGACAGCGAAGTCATGTACGCCTACAACGGCCCGTTCTCGGATGAGGAAGTGGATGAATGGCTGGAGCGGCAGCTCGCCCGCTACCGGCAGTACGGCTACGGTCTCTGGGCAGTAGTGCTCAAGGCCACCGGAGAGATGATAGGCCAATGCGGTCTGACCCTCCAGCAGTGGAACGGCCGGGAAATGCTGGAGGCCGGCTACCTCTTCCAGCGCTCCCACTGGCATCAGGGCTACGCCACGGAGGCCGCCCGCGCCTGCATGGACTACGCCTTCGGCACCCTGAACTCCCCCCTGGTCTGCTCCATCATCCGGGACAATAACCTCCCTTCGCAGCAGGTGGCCCTCCGCAACGGCATGACCCGTCAGGCAGGGGTAATGGTCAAGCACTACCGCGGCGCCGAGATGCCCCACTGGCTCTTCGTCAAGCCACGGACCATCCGCACCCTCCGCTACCACTCTCCCTGCGGGGAAATACTCCTCGGAGCGGCGGGCGACCGGCTCTGCCTCTGCAACTGGACCCAGGAACTGCATCCGGGAAGGGTGGAGCAGCGGCTCAGGACCATCCTCAAGGCACAATTCGAGGAGTGCGGGCAGGAACAATACAGGACCTCCATGCCCGATGTCCTGCAGCGGACCGTCCGGGAACTGGACGAATACTTCCGCGGAGAGCGCATGGACTTCGACATCCCCCTCCTGCTGGCCGGCTCCGACTTCCAGAAGCGCGTCTGGCAGCAGCTCCCCAGCATCCCCTACGGGCAGACCGCATCATACGGAGAGCTGGCCGCTGCCATCGGATCCCCCAGGTCCGTCCGTGCAGTGGCCAATGCCAACGGCGCCAACGCCATCTCCATCATCCTCCCCTGCCACCGCATCATCGGCAGCGACGGCCGCCTGACCGGCTACGGCGGGGGCCTCAGAGCCAAGCAATTCCTCCTGGAACTGGAACAGAGAAAATAAAACACAGCATTATGGATATACTGAACGACATCACGGTGATATGCTTCTCACCGACACACACTTCAAGGACAATAGCGGAGGCTGTTGCAGCCGGAATGAACGCAGCCCGCATCCGGACCGTCGACCTGACCCTCGACCGCTCGGACTCCCCGATAACTGTCAGGGCCGGAGAGACCGTAGTGCTCGGAGCCCCGGTATATGCCGGCAGGGTGGCTCCCGAGGCTGTACGGCGGCTCAGGCGGATACAGGTGGCGGCGGGAGCCTCCGTCCCCGCGGTGCTGACCGTCACCTACGGCAACCGCGACTACGAGGATGCCCTCATCGAACTTTACGACCTGGCCGTCTCGCTGGGCCTCAGCCCTTTCGCAGCCGGAGCCTTCATCGGGGAGCACAGCTACAGCACCCCGGAGATGCCCGTGGCCGAGGGGCGTCCCGACACATTGGACCTGGCCGATGCCCGTATTTTCGGAGGAGAATGTGCCCGGAAATTGGACAGCTCCGGAGCATTTGCCCCCTTTCACATCAAGGGCAACCGGCCTTACAAGGAAGTTAAACACTCCGGAAATCAAACCGTTCCAGAAACTGCCGACGGCTGCCCCCTCTGCGGAGAATGTGCGAGGGTCTGCCCGACCGGAGCCGTCAGCATTGACCTTAATGCCCGGAAGGTGCTGACTGACCCGGCCCTCTGCATCCGCTGCTGCGCCTGCGTCAGGGCCTGCCCCGCCGGACTGCGCACCTACACCACTCCATTCACCGCCTTCCTCCACGAGCACTGCTCCGCCCGCCGGGACCCCGAGACATTTCTGTAACGGTAAGCAGTGCAGCAGGGGTGTTTTGCAATCACTCACTGATCAGCGGGTTAGCAATGTAGAGTGATCTTTTGGATGCGTCCGAACCGGCCAAAAAGCACACATTGCCTTGGTAACATCCTGATCAGCGAGTGATTACATTTTAGGGGTGCGCGCGTACTTACCGTTAATCCAGAGCGCAGTAGAAAAAGCCGCGGCTGTCGTGACGGATTCCGACCAGACCCCAGTGGACGAAAAGCGAGAGCAGGTGCACGACCCGGCGTCGGGGGATGGTCGCGCGGCGGCATATCTGAGACAGGGTAAGGCTGCCGGCGGAGGTCAGGACATCGAGCAGTTCGCGTTCCTGAGCGGTGAAGCTGACGGCCTCGGAGGGCACGGCATCAGCAGCGCACCGCCATACCCCGATATGCACCGGCGAGGCCAGGATGTTCTCGTCGGCGATACGCACGTAGGCCAGTCTGCGCCCGTCTTCCTCCTTCACCAGCACCGGCTTGCGGACAGCCGGCCCGACCGAGGCGACCAGCACCGAACGGCCCTCGGGACGGTACACCCGCATGTCCACCTCAACCGCCGGAGTGCAGTAGACCTGAGCCGCAGCCTCGACCATGTACATCTCCTCCTCGCTGCGCACCCCGGCTATGCGGCCATTGTCCTTGACCCCTATCAGCAGCCGGCCTCCCTCAGTGTTGGCAAACGCCGACAGCGACCGCGCAATCTTCCGCGAGTCCGATATCTCGAACTTGAAATCCTGCCGGACATGCTCGCCCTCCGAGATAAGGGCCCGTATGTACGCCGTATCGTACTGTACTTTCATGTCCGCAAATTTACTACATTTGCCGGCATGATAGAGCAAATACTTAGACCATACATCCCGGAGAGATTCGTCAGCGATGCCCGGTACCGCAGGGGACACATCCGCGTAATCAACCCGTTGCCGGGGACACGGGTGCTCGGGCTGCACATTCCCGACATGAGGAAGGCCGCTGCGGAGCTGACATCTTCAGCCGACCGTGCGGCGGAACTCATAAGGCAGTTCGAGGCTGCCCCCAAGCGCAGCCTGTACTACGAGGAGTACATGGTCTGGGGCATGATGCTCAACCGGATGAAGATGCCTTTGGAAGAGCGTCTCGACAGACTGCGGGCATTCGTCCCCCATATCGACAACTGGGCCGTGTGCGACCATGTCTGCGCCGGTGCGAAGTGGGCCCGCCCGGGAGACCGCCTGACATGGGCATTCATCCTGGAGCACCTCGCCTCGCACAGGGAGTTCGAGGTGCGCTACGGCCTGATCCTGTACATGTCCCGCATGATGGAGGAGGGCTCGCTGCCGGAGATATTCCGGCTGATGGAAGGGCTGGACTTAGAGCACATCCATTCCGACTACAGACAGGGGAAAGCCGACCGCGACAGCCCCGACCTCTGCCCCGGAACCGCCGCCGGCCGCCCGCCCTACTACGTCCGCATGGCCATGGCCTGGCTGATGGCCACCGCCCTCGCCAAATACCCCGATACGGTCCGCTCCCTGCTCTCCCGGACCCGCCTGCCCGAAGACGTCCTCCGCCTCTACGTCCGCAAGGCCCGGGAGTCCTTCCGCACCCGCACCGTTTCCCCATTCTGACATCAGGCACAAATCTGCGCTTTTATGCGGTAATTCCGCCATTTTTCCCTAAGTTTGCAGCCGAAATGAAAGTACGGGCGAAAAAACGGTTAGGGCAGCATTTTCTCAACGACGAGGGCATCGCGCACAGGATAGTGGAGTCTCTCTTAGAGATGGATCCGCGAGGGGCGGAATGCTCTGTCCTGGAGGTCGGTCCCGGCATGGGCGTGCTGACCAAATACCTGCTGCAGGAGGACGGCCTGGATTTCAGGGCCGTGGAGATAGACGAGGAGTCGGTCGAATACCTCATCCAGAACTATCCTTCCATCCGGCCGCGGCTCTACGAGGAGGACTTCCTGCGGATGGACCTCGGGAAAATATTCCCCGGCAGGCTCGCAGTCATCGGCAATTTCCCCTACAACATCTCCTCCCAGATATTTTTCAAAATCCTCGACCATAAGGACAATATCCCCTTCGCAGTGGGAATGATCCAGAAGGAGGTGGCGGACCGTCTCGCCTCGCCTCCGGGCAACAAGGCCTACGGCATCCTCTCGGTGCTGCTGCAGGCATGGTACGACATCGAATACCTGTTCAGCGTGGAGCCCGGCTCGTTCACCCCTCCCCCTAAGGTGCGCTCGGCGGTAATCCGGATAAGGCGCAATGACCGGACGTCCCTCGGCTGCGACGAAAAACTCTTCAAGGCGGTCGTCAAGACCTGCTTCAACATGAGGCGCAAGACCATACGCAACTCCATCAAGCCCCTCCTCGGGAGCGGCCTTGCACTGACGGACCCCGCCTCCCCACTGCTGGACATGAGGCCGGAGCAACTGTCGGTGGAGGACTTCACGGCACTGACGAATTTACTTACCAATACCAAACAATAAATTATTCAGACATGAGATTCAGACTAAGTTACCTCGCACTGGCACTGACCGCCGCATTCGCAGCCGCTACATCCTGCGACTCGGTCCAGCACTGCGACAGTTCCATTCCCTATGACATCCAGAATGGGAAGATAGTATTCCAGGTACCCCCCAGGGTTGACGGCCAGAAATCCGTTCTCGGACTGACCACCGAGCCCATGGAAGTAGTGCGCGTAGGCTTCATCGGCCTGGGCATGAGAGGCCCCGGCGCAGTGGAGCGTTTTACCCACATCGAGGGCACGGAGATCAAGGCCCTCTGCGACCTCTATCCCGAGAGAGCCGCCGCCGCTCAGGAGATCCTGAAAAAGGCCGGCCGTCCCCATGCCCAGGAGTACAGCGGTGAGGAAGGCTGGAAGGAGCTCTGCCAGAGAGACGACATCGACCTCGTCTACATCGTGACCCCCTGGCAGAATCACGTAGAGATGGCAGTCTTCGCCATGGAGCAGGGCAAGCATGTGGCCATCGAGGTGCCCGCAGCCACCTCCCTCGCCGAGTGCTGGGCTCTGGTCAACACCGCCGAGCGCACCCAGAGACACTGCATGATGCTCGAGAACTGCGTCTACGACTTCTTCGAGATGACCGCCCTCAACATGGCCCAGCAGGGTCTCTTCGGTGAGGTCCTCCACGGTGCCGGCGGATACATCCACAACCTCGAGCCCTACTGGGACGAGTACCAGGGCAACTGGCGCCTCGACTTCAACCAGGACCACCGCGGTGACGTCTACGCCACCCACGGCTTCGGCCCTATCTGCCAGGCCATGAACATCCACCGCGGCGACAGGCTCCAGACCCTCGTGGCCTTCGACACCAAGTCGGTCAACGGCCTCAAGCTCGTGCAGGAGAAGATGGGCCTCGATGAGTGCGCCAACGGTGACTACACCATCACTCTCATGCGCACCGCAGGCGGCAAGATGATCGAGGTACACCACAACGTCATGACCCCCCGCCCCTACGACCGCAAGTACCAGCTGACCGGTACCGAGGGCTTCGCCAACAAGTACCCCGTCGAGGGCTTCGCATTCGAGCCTGAGAACATCAGCTCGGACGAGGTGCCTGACCACGAGGACCTCAGTTCCCACAGCTTCGTACCTGAGGCAGCCCGCAAGGCTCTCATGGAGAAATACATGCACCCGATTCACCGCGAGGTGGGTGAGATAGCCAAGAAGGTCGGCGGCCACGGCGGCATGGACTTCGTGATGGACTACCGCCTGGTTTACTGCCTGCGCAACGGCCTGCCCCTCGACATGGACGTCTATGACGCAGCCGAGTGGTCCTGCGTCGGCGAGCTCGGAGCAGTCTCCATGTTCCACGGCAACATGCCCGTAGAAGTGCCCGACTTCACCCGCGGCGACTGGGACAAGACCGACGGCTTCCACTTCGCCTACAAGAAATAACAGGCATCCCGCCTGAACACACGTCAAGGCCGGTCCCGCGCTGTCAGGGCCGGCCTTTTCTTCAGTACAACAGCCCGAACGCCCATAGCGGAACGACATTGGCATAACCGTACTCGATGTCGTCCTTCACTATGAAAGCATTGTCTATTCCGCTGATCTGATGCTGTTTCTTGTTCCGGCCTCCGACTTCAAAGGTGTATTTGCCTATCTTAAAATCAGCCGACGGAGCAGATGTTATGTCAAACAGAGGGCGCATCATGGACAGGAACACCGTCTCCCGGGCATTACCTGTATCCAGAGAATCTCCGGCCAGGGCGTATGCAAGATTTGTGTTGTCAAGATAGACCTTATCCACTTTTCCCAATGCGCTTATACCTCCGGTACTGTCCCGCAGTATACTCACCAGCTGCGCTTTCTCAAGGTAAACCAGCAGATCGGACACAAGCTGCCTGTTAAGACCTAAGTTCATCGCTATCTTGCTTATATTCGGCTTGAACGGAGCTGACTGCGATATGATGTACATCAGTTTTTTCAAGGCTCTCGCCGTGGAGACTGACATTCCGGAAAAATCCCTGATATCATTCTCCAGAACACGGTTGATGACAGACTGAAGACGGAGGGTGTAACCAGTCTGTTGAAAATAGGGATAGTAACCCTCCTTAATATATGCATTGAACATAGCCACAGGACGCAGACGGCCGTATGGAAATTCCACTTTATGGCTCAGCACCTGCTCAAGCGTATGTACTGGAATATCAGCATTTCCGGACAAAGCGAGATACTCTCTGAAGGAAAGTCCGGGCAGCCTGTATTCCAGTTTTCTTCTGCTGAGGTCTCCGCCGCCTTTCTCCAACTCGAGTATAGAGGAGCCGGAATACACAATCCGCAGTCCCGAATAGGTATCGCATATATTCTTCACCTCAGTCGACCAACCCTTATACTGATGTATCTCATCTATGTACAATGCCTTGCCGCCACGGACGTAAAACTCGTGGGCCAGTTCCGTCAGATTATGGCTGCTGAAATAGATATCATCAGCCGACACATACAATGTCAAGCCGATATCCTCATGCATTCTGATATGCTGCAGCATCAGCGTAGACTTTCCTACACCACGCGCCCCAAGTATCGCCACTAACTGCGATTCCCAGGCAATGCCGTCATGCAGATAACGTACAAAACCGGCCGGTGTCTCATTCAGCCTCTGGTGAAATGTTCTTAACAGTGTCTCCATCAATAATTTTTTGCAAATATATCAAATTTGCAATATAAATCTTGCATTTTTTTGAAAATTTGCAATATTCTGACGTCAATCACGCATACTCTCTTCACAGTACGTCGTCCGCTATCGAATAAAAATAGAATTTGGGGAAGGTCTTGACCACGCTGCCGGTGGCCAGCCGGAAAAGGATGTCAGTGCACATCCCGGCGAGCATGCTCGAGGCTACGGACAGCTGGGGAGGCGGAAGGACACCGCCCTCCTCCTCGTATTTCCACAGGATGCGGTCCAGGTACAGCTTCGGCTCGGCGATCCGGTCAAAATGCCGGATTACATGCTCCACGGCCCTCTTCTCGAAGCCCGCCGGCGAGGCCCCCTCCCGCAGCAGTTCCCGGAGCGTCGGAGAGCCGAGATTAAGCACCATGACGCAGGAAGAGAATCCGATATTGTAGGGATGCAGTACCGGTATGCCGCGGCCCAAGCACACGTCGTCGAACTCTAACGGAATGTCAGTCGTGAAATCCAGCGCATTGACCGCTGCGTCACATCCGTCTATAAGTTCCCGCACGTTATCGTGCGTCATCGCCGTATTCTTAACTACGATATCCGCATCCGGGTTGATGGTCTTGAGCCTGCCGCCTATTGCCTCCGCTGAGTCCATATCCACGACGGTGATATGCTCGAAGCCGAGCCTGAGCGCACACTCCGCCACGAGGCTGCCGATACCGGCCCCTCCTATGAACACCCGGTAACTGCGGATTCTCTCCTGCTGTCCGGCGGAGATATAGATCCGGTTCCTGTCATAACGTCCCATGATTTCCGATTTTTTCGCAAAGGTCGGCAGCATCCGGAATCCGGACAAGACACAAAAGTGTTGAATTGTACCTGGGAAAATGTTTCTAAAGCATCCTGCGGGACTTCGCGCAGGCGATGGCCTCCGAGATATTCGTCACGTCCAGTTTCTGGAACAGGACCTTGCGGTAGCCCTTGACCGTATCCACCGCCTTGCACAGCCGGTCGGCGATCTCACCTATGGTCATCCCGCGGTTCGAATACGAAATGATGGCCTTCTCGATGTCCGTCAGCACATCCTCCTCACCCTCCTTCCAGCGGCGGCCCTCAAAGCTGTAGTTCCATACCTTGGGGCTGCTCTCGCAGACGATACGGGCTTGAAGCTCCGAGCCGTCCGAGGCCAGCGACACCGAGCACAGGGCCAGCCACATCTCCCCCTGCGGAGTCAGGCGCATCGGGGACAGCTTGTGGTGTATCAGGCGGGACTTCCCGCTGACGCTGTCGCGGATATTGAAATTGTACGAGATGCTGTAGGCCGTGCGGTCCGCCACCGGCAGCCGGTTGTAGAAGCGGAAAGCCGCCTCGTTGATCTCCACCAGCGCCGCCAGCTCCGACTGCTCGCACACCTCGAAATAGAAGTCATACCCCTTGGCCAGCACCTCCTCCCGTGTCCGGCCGCAGAGAAACAGCGGATTATCCGACACATACAGAAAATTCTTCTTCCAGTAGTCTATCACATATATCGACTGGTACGTCAGCCGCGACATGCACTCGAGCATCTCCACGTACGACTCCACACGGGCATACTCGCTGTCGGGCACGGGGCTCACCGCGTTGCTTGAGGTGAAAAAATCGGACTTTCTGACTTCGGCAGTATCTAACATAAATACAGACTCAAATGTTGATACATTACAAATATAAGATATCCCCCCCATTAACCAAATATTTAAAATAAAAAAGACACAAAAGTGTTTTTCATCAGGCCTTAGCCAATTACACACTAAAGTGTCGAAATCACTCTTAATCAGCACATAGACACTTTTGTGTCTTGCCCGCGCCGGCTGCAGTGGCGACCTTTGCACCAGAAAAAACAGAAATGAGAAAACTCATACAAGCATTTGCTATACTGGCTTGCATAATGTCATTGGATTCATGTATTGTATATAAGGGAATCAAATACGGTAATGCGGCAGTCGATGATTACACGGTGTTTGAACAGGATACAGTGTACAGAGGTCCTCGGACTTTCACTTTTCCCGAACTGCCTGAAACAGAAAGGGTGCTGGACACAATGAAACTGAATTTTTATCTGGCCCGTCTGGATTCCGTATGCAGGATGAGTATCCCGGAATCAATGGAGAGTTGCGGTAAGCCGGCAGCTGCACTTATCATCAGAAATGATACGATAGTTTTCGAGCACTATTACGGTGGCTGGAACAAGGATAGCCAATCATGTATCTTCTCTGTAACCAAGACCATAACATCAATGCTTTGCGGCATTGCGCTCAAAGAAGGATATATCAAGAGTCTGAACGATCCGGTCACTGATTATATACCTGAACTTCAAAAGGAAGACCCTTTATTTGATTCGTTAAGGATAGAGCACCTTCTTGATATGACAGCCGGGTTGAAGTTTAAAGAGAACTACAGCTGGAATCCTTTTTCAAAAATGGCACATCTGTATATGGGCAACGATGCGATGAAAGTTGTCAAGAGCATGAAATTCTCCCATAAACCCGGCGAATACTACCATTATGATTCAATGACGACCCAAATTTTGGGAATCATAATAGAAAGGGCTACAGGAATGCCGTATGCACAATATCTTTCCGAAAAGGTATGGCAACCGTTAGGGATGGAGAAAAATGCACTTATCGGACTGGACAGCAGAAAACACAGGGTGGCAAAAAGCTATGCCGGCCTTACAAGCAATGTGAGGGATTTGGCGAAAATCGGACGTCTGTATCTGAATGCAGGCAATTGGAACGGAACGCAAATTATTGATTCTGCTTTCGTGGCACGTTCATTAAGCCCACATGTCAGCGGTGAAAAGCGCAGATATACTTATTCTTATTCCTGGTATTGGGGTATTATGGGAGAGAAGAGCTTCTCAGATACAGATAGTCTTAAGGCTTACTATCAGGACCCGCACAATCTGCCTGAGAATGTAACCTATTGTGGCTGGCAACGGCAGGAAGATGACAGGGCGAGAGCTATTCTTCACCAAGGCGGCCATTGGGCTTTCGGGCTATACGGGCAGGTTCTATACGTCAATCCATGTAAAAATATCATAGGTGTTTATCTCGGAGCCGACAGGACGGAGGATTTCCAGAATGTTTTCGAAAAAGCGATGAATGCGCTTTAATAATTTTTTATTTCTCCCCTTTATCATTCGTGCCATGTCACATGACCGGGAACTGCTTGAAAAGATTCTCCGGCTACCTGCAGGCCTCAGCGGGCGCCAACATGTACGGCTACGGAGGTGAGTCCGCCCGCAACATCTTCAGGGCCAGGACCGGCAACCTCAGCATCTACAACACCCTCGCATACGTAAGGCAACGCTACTTCAGCGACAACGAGAGCGAATACCTCTTCAAGGAAACCGGCTCGGACCTCCTCTCCAGGGAGGAGTACCGCAGTTGGGGAGGATACCTCTCCGACAGGCTCAATCTCTCATACGAGATAAACCCGAATCACTCCCTCGGAGTCTCCGGCTACATCCACACCTACCGCAACACTCCATATACCAACACTTTCTACACCGACTCCGACAGCACCTCGCAGCTCTACGCCCCCTCCCGCACCGACAAGTACCAGGGAGTGTTCAACTACACCTGGAATATCAACGACAAGGGCGGCAAGCTGGCCGTCACTGCCGACTACCTCCGCACCAACAATACCGTAGACCAGTTCCTCACCCTTGAAGGAGGGCCTGAGGAAGACCACGGCCACACCTTCCAGACCACGGACATGGTGCGCGTGCGCCCTACCCTCAACTATCCCGCAGGCAAGGGCATGATCTCCGCCGGAGCCGACGTCCAGTACGTCTACTTCCGCGACCTCTCCACCACACAGATGCAACCCGCTGGACTGCACACGGTCATGACCGGATGGCAGCCGGCCGTATTCGCCGAGTACTCCGGTTCCGTCAAGAACTTCAGCTACGAGGCCGGACTCCGGGCCCAGATCAACTGGATGGACGTGACGGCGGAATCCGTGCACAACCGCAACCTGCAGTGGGGCATCCTGCCCATGGCCAGCCTCATGTACCTGATCAATCCTCAGAAAGGGCATACGGTAGCCCTCCAGTACAAACGCACGATGAACGACCTGCCGTACAGCGCCATATCCTCATTCAGGCAGTATTCCTCTCCCCACTCCTACGTGGTCGGAAATCCCGAGCTCGTGCCCGAGACACAGGACGAGGTCATGCTCATGGCCGGATTCTTCAACAAACTGACCGTCATGGCCGGATACATCCACCTCAGCAACCCCATCATCTACATGACATACGTAGACCCGGAGCAGCCAGACGTCAGCTACAACATGCCGGAGAACGGAAAATACAACTCCCTCGCAGTATTCGGAGTAGAGGGCAACCTCAAGCCCTTCAAGTGGTGGACCGTCAAGCCCATGGTGAGCCTGCTGCTGCAGTACGCCCAGACCAGCCGGTACACGGTCAGCAACCAGGCCATGTGGAAATTCTCCCTCAGCAACAACTTCTCCTTCTCCCCCACCTTCGGAGGCACCCTCAACGCCTACTACGAACCCGAGAGCCGCATGCTCGACGCCCTCTGGAAACCGGTAGCCCAGGTCAACGGCTCCTTATACAAGACATTCCTCGACGACCGCCTCGAGCTGCGCCTTGACTTCACCCTCTGGCGCTACGGACGCAGGACCATCATAGAGACACCCGTCTACATGCAGTCCGTATGGAACAGGACCAAAGAGACACGCGCCGAGCTCACGATCACATGGAACTTCTCCGGAGGAAAGAAAGTCAACGTCCGCCGCAGCGCCGACAGCATCCAGGATTACAAGCAGATTACGGACCAGAGATAATATACTATTCAAACAATGCACTCAAATCCCAGGACAGGAACTCCTCAAGCGGCACTCCTCCGGTACCTACGACGAGCGAATGAACAGGGTGGAAGGCGGCAGCAAACTTCGAGAGGCCGCGGCCGGCAGTCCGGCTGCCGCTCTTTACCTCTACCGCGACACAACGGCGGCGGCTGTCGATGACAAAGTCGACTTCGTCATCCCGCTCCCGCCAATAATAAACCTTATAGTCCAGTTCCTCGGCGGCATTGAGGATATGCGCCCCTACGGCACTCTCTACCCAGCGTCCCCATAGGGCAGGAGACGTGTACACTTTCTCAAAGCTCATCCCGGCAAGAGCACTCAGCAGGGCAGTGTTGTAGACCATCAGCTTCGGCACGGAATTGTACTTTCTCGCACTGTCGCTGGCATATTTTTGCAGACCCGTCAGCATCTGAGCTTCCGAGAGAGTGGTAAGATAACTGGCCAAAGTGGTCACATTGCCGGCGTCCTGAAGCTGCCCGAGCAGTTTGGTCAGTGAAATCTCCTCGCCGGAATAAGTGCATCCAAGTTCGAAAAGCTGCTTCATCAGTTCCGGCTTATAGACAGTCCGGGTCATCAGTACATCCTGTTCTATGGCCGGAGCGATGATACTGTCCTTGATATACCGGCGCCAACGGGACTCGTCTCCGATGAACTTGGCCGCTCCAGGATATCCGCCGAAGTAGATATACTGAGACAGATCCAGCCCGAATGCCCCGTGCATCTCCTTCCAGCTCCAGTGCGGCATCCTGATCAGCTCATAACGTCCGGCCAGGGACTCCGTCAGCCCGTCTTTCAGCAGCAGACGGGAAGAGCCGAGAATCACCACCTTCAGATTGACATCATTGAAGGTATCCGCATCCCACTGTTTCTTCACTT
This sequence comes from uncultured Bacteroidales bacterium, assembly GCA_944323785.1. Lineage (GTDB taxonomy): Bacteria > Bacteroidota > Bacteroidia > Bacteroidales > UBA932 > Coprenecus. Next base: position 88,524 of record CALUTU010000001.1, read on the forward strand.
CCTCGCTCCAGTTGTCTATCTTATGCACCTCGTCTATCACTAACAGATATTCCCTGTGTCCGCCCAGCCGCATCCTGGCCCTCGCCGTATCCCACACCTCTCCTATCCACGCGGTATTTTCCTTCGGGATACCGTCAGCCGACACCATCATGTTGGGGACTTCGGTCTCCTGGAGCACCTGTTTGACCAGAGTGGATTTACCCACCTGACGCGGGCCCACCATGGCCTGAAGCTTGTTGCGGTCTTCCGATATGCGGGATGCAAGTTCTTTGAATTGCGGTCTTTTGAACATAACTGCCTGTTTATTTTGAGACAAAGATATACAAAATACTCAAATCTTGATTACAAAATATTCAATTTATGCCGACAAAATGTTCAAATCTATCCCGCAAAATGTTCAAATCTTCCCCATTAATGGCGCGGACTGGCCCTCTGCTAAGAAGCGGACATTCAGTTTTTAAGACATCCGAGCAGAAAACAGGAGAAGTCAAGGAATGAAACTACATACCCCTAAAGCCGTTTACGTCCGCCGGCGTCATCACTTTACATTTTAGTTATATCGCAACTATTTGATTAACAAGATGTTGTATTTTTGAAAAAATGTAAAGTGAGAAATAATCATTGCCGGCAAATTGCTGATTATATGTACAACTATGCTGAATAACATTCCATGTTTTATTCTTGCATATCCATATAATATGGAGCCGGGAATCTTGGCACAAGCATAACAAACAACATACAACCACTGTGACACATCTAAAGTCTGATGGCTGTAATTAACTATATGCAACATAGCGAAAAGGATTGCTGTTGAATAGAAGAAATCCTTGAATCGTACTTGCAGAAGCCATTTGCCCCAAATGAGGTTTATGACAGCTGATGAAATTATTGCAAATACTATCCGGCATAATAGATGTTCCGAATAGAGTCCTCCTGCGAAAATTACCTTAGAAAAGATAAAGGCTATTACGGCTACCGATATGTATAGATTAAATCTGCTTCTTTTCAATGGTAATCTGAATCCAAGTTCTTCAATTATTGGGGGTATAATAATCAAAAAGCATAGAGGCAAAACAGATTTATCAGATGTCATTGCAGGCAAATCAACTCCTGCAATGACAAATACGGATGCAGTCAGAACTTCAAAGAACAGTGGTACTGACAGACACAGCATGACTGACAACAGCATCACCCTTATGCTGAAATCATAAGGACAATTCTCATGAGGATTCTTGATGTATTGCCACAACTGCTTCATGAAATAACATCTAAAAATTCTACAAAAGTAATAAAACTCTTTCCCCTAAGTACCTCTAATCAATCGTTTAAGCAATCCAACCAATCGATTTATTTTAAGCGAGTTATCTTTTCTTGCTCACCCATTGATAGCGCGGACGGGATCGACCGTAGCGGCCTTCCAGGCAGGGATGAGGCCGGAGAGGATGCCGAGGACGACGGCTATGAGCATGCCGGCAAGGGCGTTGTCGGGGGAGAGGGTGATGGTGAAGTATTCCGAGGCGGCATTGACCGGAATGGAAATGAGGAAGACTAAGAGAATGCCCACCAGGCCGCCGGCCAGGGAGAGGAAGGAGGCCTCCACCATGAACTGGGTCAGGATCACGTAGCGCTTGGCTCCGAGGGCCTTCTGAATGCCGATCTGGCTCATGCGCTCCTGGACGGAGACGAACATGATGTTGGCGATGCCGAAGCCGCCGATGATCAGGGAGAAGGCTCCGATGATCCAGCCCGCCTTGCTGATGCCGCGGAAGACAGAGTCGAGCATGTCGAGCAAGAAGGTCATCTCGTTGATGGCGAAGTCATCCCGCTCCGAGGGGGAGAGGCCGCGGCAGGAACGCAGCAGCAGGCGCAGCTCGTCTATGAAGGCCTCGCGGGCGGCACCCTCCGCCGGTGCCGCCATCATCATCCCCGAGCCCCACGCCGAGGCCAGCACCGTCTTGCCGAACTGCAGCGGGAGGACCACCGCATCGTCCGTATTGACGATAGAGGCCATGCTCTCACCTTGCTTTTCCAGGACACCGATGACTATTGCACTGCCTCCCTTGACCTTGACCTTCTTGCCGATGGGGTAGGAGTCCCCGAAGAGCTCCCGGGCGACATTGTACCCGAGGATAGCCACATTGGCCCCTCCGCGGATCTCCATCTGGGAGAAGTCGCGGCCCTCGGCGAGGGAGTAACTCATCACATTCTCCAGCCCGTCGGTGGTGATGACCAGGAAGGCGTTGGAATAATTGTTGCGGCGGTAAGAGGCATTGCCGTTGCCGAGGATTACATAGACCACGCTCTCGGCCAGAGTGGCGTTGCGGGCGACATATTCGAAATTCTCCTCAGTAATCTCCGGCCGCTGAAGATAGTCCCACCACTGCAGCGGCTCTCCGTCCTCCCCCTCTTCCTGAGTCATGGGGAAACGGTCGATGTAGACGATGTCGCTCCCGAAGGACCGGACACCTTCCATGATATTGGACTTGAGCGAGTCCACGGCGCAGAACACCGCCACTATCGAGAAGATGCCGACAGTGACTCCGAACAGCGAGAGAAAAGTCCTGAGCTTGTCAGACTTGATGGAGAAAAAAGCGAAAGAGGCGCTCTCCGCGATCAACCCCACAACTATCCTCAGCTCTTTCACGAATTTTTTCATAAGACGTCTGAACTATAGTTATTTGTTTATACCTACCTTGCGCTGGAGCTCCCGCAGCGTGTCGAATGCGTCCATCGGCGTCATCGAGTTGAGGTCCATCGCCTTGAGAGTGTCCCGGATGCTCACCAGGAGAGGGTCGTCGAGCTGGAAAATGGAAAGCTGTACTTCCTCCTGGGCGGCGCTGCGGTCCCGTTTCTTCTGCCTCAGGGACTGGACCCTGCCCTTGATGGACGAGTCCCCGGCCCCGGATGCCCCGGCCTCGAGCTTCTTGAGCACCTTCTCGGCCGAGAGGACCACTTCCGGCGGCACCCCGGCCAGCCTCGCCACATGGATACCGAAGCTGTGGGCAACCCCGCCTTCGCAAAGTTTCCTCAAAAATAGGATTTTTCCGTCAGATTCCTTCACTGCGATGTGAAAGTTTTTTACCCTTTTGTAATTTTCCTCCAGCTCGTTCAGCTCGTGGTAGTGCGTCGCGAAGAGGGTCTTGGCCCCGCCGCCCCGCTCGTGGATGTACTCTACGATGGCCCAGGCTATGGACATGCCGTCGAATGTGCTGGTGCCGCGGCCTATCTCGTCGAGCAGAATCAGGGAGCGCGGGGTCATGTTGTTGAGGATGGCGGCGGTCTCGAGCATCTCGACCATGAAGGTGGACTCGCCGCGGGAGATGTTGTCGGAGGCACCGACGCGGGTAAATATCTTGTCGAACAGGCTGATGTGTGCGGACTTGGCAGGTACGAACGAGCCTATCTGGGCCATCACGGCTATCAGGGCGGTCTGCCTCAGAAGGGCGGACTTACCGGACATGTTCGGGCCGGTGAGGATGATGATCTGCTGCTTCTCGCTGTCCAGATACAGGTCGTTGGCCACGTACTCCTCTCCGGCGGGCATCATCCGCTCGATGACCGGGTGGCGGCCCTGCTCTATCTTCAGGATCTCGCCCTCGTCCACTAACGGGCGGCAGTAGCCGTAGTCGGCGGCGGCCTGGGCAAATGACAGGAGGCAGTCGAGGCGGGCTATCAGGGCGGCGTCCTTCTGCACGGCGGGTATTGCAGCCTGGATGCGAGATATCAGTTCGTTGAATATGCGGGACTCGATGGCGTATATCTTCTCCTCGGCCCCGCCTATCTTCTCCTCGTACTCCTTCAGTTCGGGGGTGATGTAGCGCTCGGCCGAGACGAGGGTCTGCTTGCGGATCCACTCGGGGGGCACCTTGTCCTTGTGGGCGTTGCGCACCTCGAGGTAGTAGCCGAAGACGTTGTTGTAGCTGATTCTTAAGGACGTGATGCCGGTGCGCTCTATCTCGCGCTGCTGGATGCCGGCGATGATGTCCTTGCCGTGGGTCACGATGCCGCGCAGCTCGTCCAGCTCGGCGTCCACCCCCTGGGCTATCACCTCGCCCTTGCCAATCTGGGCGGCCGGGTCCTTGCTCAGCGTCCGCGTCAGCTCGGCCTTCAGCTCCGGACAGTCGTCTATCTCCTTGGCCATACGGGCGAGCGGGCCTTTCTTATCGGTCTTCTCCGTCAGCAATACCTTCAGCGGCAGGAACTGGTCAATGCCCCGCCGCAGCTGCATCACCTCGCGGGGAGAGACGCGGCCCGAGGCGGCGCGGGAGAGGATGCGCTCGAGGTCGCCCATCGCGGCTATCCTCTGCGAGAGTTCCGAGGACAATTCCCTGTCGTTCAGCAGGGCCTCCACGCTGTCCTGCCGTGTGGATATCTCCGCTAAGTCCCTCGACGGCATGGTCAGCCACGAGCGCAGCAGGCGGGCGCCCATCGGGGAAGAGGTCTTGTCAATCACGTCCAGAAGGGTCACGCCCCCCGGAGCGGCCGGCTCCACCAGCTCGAGGTTACGGACGGTGAAGCGGTCCAGCCAGACGAAGCCTCCCTCGTCGATGCGGGATATGGTGCTTATCTGGGCCAATGTCCGGCCCGGTATGTATTCGGTGTCCTCCAGACGGTTCGACTCCAGGTAGAACAGCAGGGCTCCGGCAGCAGTCACGCCCAGTCTCAGGCTCTCCACCCCGAACCCCTTCAGGGAGTCCGTCTTGAAATGCTTGATCAGCTTGCGGTACCCCGACTCGAAAACGAAGGCCCAGCCCTCCATCGTGGAGATGTAGATATTCGAGGCCGGGTTGGTGAACCTCTCCTTTACACCCTTCTCGAAACCCTTCTGGACCAGCAGTTCCTTGGGCGCTAAATCGGCTATCAGCAGATCGAGGTAGTCCAGGTCGCCCTCGGCCACCTTGAACTCTCCGGTGGACACGTCTAAGAACGCGATACCGCCCCGGTCCTTCGAGAAACACAGCGCGGCGATATAGTTGTTCTCCTTCTGGGTCAGCACCTGGTCGCTGTAGACCACGCCCGGCGTGACAATCTCGGTGACCCCCCTCTTGACCAGCTTCTTGGCCAGCTTCGGATCCTCCAGCTGGTCGCACACAGCCACCTTATACCCGGCCCTCACCAGCTTGGGCATGTAGCTCGGAAGCGAATGGTGCGGAAACCCCGCCAGCTCGATATAGCCCTGGTCCCCGTTCGACTTGCGGGTCTGCACGATGCCCAGCACCTTGCTGGTAGTCACCGCATCCTCCCCGTACGTCTCATAGAAGTCCCCCACCCGCATCAGCAGCAGGGCCTCCGGACAAGCCGCCTTGAACTTGTAGTACTGCTTTATCAGCGGCGTATCCTCCTTTTCCTTTTTTTCCTTGTTTGCCATTTCGAGTCACTTCCGATTTAAGAGAGGCAAAAATACTAAAATCCGCGTAATCGCGATAGATGTTTTACGACAAAGCGCATCCGGCCTTTTCATTTTGAAACTGCACACCTTCGGAAGGTGAGACGAAAAAGGGGGAAATCTGCGCACCTTCGGAAGGTGGGAAATGCACGGCGGCTGGAGAAACACGGACACAGGGCGCTCTCGAAGATGTGGCGACTCCACGCACCTTCGGAAGGTGGGACGAAAACACGGGAATTCTGCACACCTTCGGAAGGTGGGAAATGCACGGCGGCAGGAGAAACACGGGCACAGGGCGCTCTCGAAGCTGTGGCGACTCCACGCACCTTCGGAAGGTGAGACAAAAACACGGGTATTCTGCACACCTTCGGAAGGTGGAAGGAGGATAAGGTGTATGATGAGAGAGCCTGTGGCAAGGGGCCAAGCGGAATGCGATTCCGCAACGGCACTGAATCGCGGAATCTGCTGCCGTTGTGGAAACGGGACGGAGGGGCAATGCCGAAAACGGAAAACTTTTATTATTTTTACGGATAAAACACAAAAAAATGATGAAAAGACTTCTTTTGCTCGCATCAGCTCTTGTCGCAGTCATCGGCTGCGGACAGAATCAGGACGGAAAGGGATACACAGTAGTGAAGGAATTCCCTGTGGAGGAGGCCCTTGAGCCGGTCAGGGTCATCCACTACGACCCGGTCGAGAGCAATATCCTCGCGCTGTTCAGGGCCGGGGACTGGTGGATATCGCAGAACATACAGAACTACAGCGGGGAGTCGGGCAAATGCTTCTCGCTGCTGGACGGGGACTTCCGGACTGTGGTGCAGTTCGGCACGTGGGGACGCGGACCACAGGAGTTCATTGGCCCATCGTACCACGGATATGAAGGCATGAAGGGCGACTCTATAGTCATCACGGTGAGGGACTGGACTATGGGCAGGCTGATACGGCTGACGGCCCACACCGGGGACGGAGGCTACCGCACAGAGCTCATCCAGGACTTCCACAAGAGCATGAGGGCCATCCATCCGCTCGGCCAGGGACGCTGGCTCTGCAATGCGGACAACAACCGATACTACACGACCGACTCCCAAGGGACCGTCAAGACCTACCTTGAAGGCTGGGGCGAAGGCGTCAACGAAGCCCTCGAAGCCGAAATCACCTACCAGCCTCCGCAGCTCACAAGCGAGACAGTCTCCCCCGACCGCTCCCGCCTGCTGGTCTACAGCCTCACATGGCCGGTCCTCTACCTGCACTCCCTCGACACCGGAGAGCGTCTGGCTGAAGTGTACGTAGACTACGGCCCCGACGACATCCATTCCAGCAACTATTCAGCCGACCTTTCCTACAACCCTGCCGAATATCTGGGCCACCATATCGTGGGCATGATCAACGACGAAGGCGGATACAGCCCCGTCCCCTCACGTATCGTCATATTCGACCTGGACCTGAAGCCCGAAGCATCCTACAGCATCGCCCCGGCCAATTATTCCGCCATCGACCCCGCTACCGGCATCCTCGCCACCATCTCCTACAACGAGGAGACCATCAGCCTCTACGACCTCTCCGAGTGGCTGCACTAATCCTTCACGTATCCGATTCTCCGCCGCTGCACAGGCTGATCCTCTGGCAACAGATCCATCCTGGCACGCAACTCCGCAAGCTCAACCGACAGCCGGCCTGTCGCAGCAAGATGATTCCTTATCTCGACAAAAGCACGCATAATCTCTATGCTGACATTCATCGCCACAGGACTTCTCAGCACAGCTGACAGCATGGCTACCCCCTCTTCTGTAAAAGCAAAAACCTACCCTGGCCCAGGATTATAGCCAGGGGATATCACATTCTGTGATATCCCTATCAATATCAATTCGTTAGCCTCATCCTTAGTCAATTTGAGCATAAAATCCCCAGGAAATCTGTCCATATTCCTGCGCACCGCCTGTTTCAAAGTCCTGTTCTCCACCTGATAAAGCCTTGCCAGGTCGAAATCCAGCATGACACGCACTCCGCGCACCTCATAAATCATACTCCTGATAGTTTCCAGTTCCATAGTAACTCCGATTTGTATCAAAGGTATGAAAATACCGGACGCTCCCAGGAAAAATTAAGATATAATCACTACTTTTGAAGATTTTAAATTTTTCGGAAAATATAAAATGAGCAAACGGGTACTGATCATAACCTACTACTGGCCGCCGACAGCCGGCTCGGGCGTGCAGCGGTGGCTGAAGATGTCGAAATATCTGCCGCAGTACGGGTGGCAGCCGGTTATCTATACTCCTGAGAATCCGGAGGCGGGCATGACGGATGAATCCCTGCTTAGGGACATCGCTCCGGAAGCGGAGGTCATCAAGCGGCCCATCCTCGAACCGTATGCTGTATTCAATGCTCTGACAGGCAATAAGGGGAAAAATTCCGGGAAGGCTTCGGCCGGCTCGGGTGCCGTCAACCCCATCAACGCCGTCGGCCACAAGTCTCCCCTGATGCGCCTATCCCTATGGCTCAGGGCCAATGTCTTCGTCCCCGACCCCCGCTTCCTGTGGATCCGGTCCTCCGTCAGGTTCCTGAAACAATACCTCCGCGAGCATCCCGTCGACGCCATCGTCAGCACCGGCCCGCCCCATTCGATGCACCTGATAGCAAGGGCCCTGCACCGTTCGACCGGCATCCCCTGGACAGCCGATTTCCGCGACCCGTGGACCCGGATATTCTACTTCAAACACCTTCCGCTGACCCGCCGGAGCCGGAAGAGGTACGCCGCCATGGAGCTCTCGGTGCTGCGCGAGGCAGACCATGTGGTGGCCGTCACGGACAATATGGTACGGGACTTCCTGGAGGAACTGGAAGCAGATAAAAAGCGCGGCGCCTCAGGACGGCAGACTGCCGGTGACAGCTCTGTGACTGAGCAGAAAAACAAATTCCACGTCATCGAGAACGGCTACGACGAGGCAGATTTCACCGGCATCACTGCCGCAGAGCTCCCGGCAGGATTCAACCTCGTGCACACCGGCCTCTTCTCCGCGGAGGGCAATCCCCGCAGGCTCTGGAAGGTCCTCGCGGAGCTCTGCCGCGACCTCCCGGGCTTCGGCCGCGACCTGCATCTGACATTTGCCGGAAAGACTGACCCGGAGATCCTCGCCGCAGTGCGTGAGGCCGGTCTGGGCGACCGCCTGACCGACCGGGGCTACATCCCCCACCACGAGGCCAACCGCCTGCAGAAGGCCGCCGACCTGCTCCTGCTGCCCCTGCGCGAGGAGCCCGAGGCCGCCGGCATTCTCACAGGAAAATACTTCGAATACCTCGCCGCCGGCCGCCCCATAGCCGCATTCGGCCCTCACGGCAGCGTCCTCGAGCGTTCCCTCGCCGCCACCCGCACCGGACGGATATTCGACTGGGAGGAGGAGGGCCCGCTGAAGGAGTACCTTACAGCCCTGTACACCCGCACCCTCTCATTTGCCCCCGATGCCGGAGCCATCTCCGCCTACACCCGCCGCTCCCTCGCCGGCCGCTATGCAGAGATCCTGCTGTAGGAATGGAGTCTTTTTCGTCCCGCGTGACTATGCAAAAGCAAAGTTATTTGTAACATATTTTGTATATTAGCGTCATACATAGAAAGCATCACTATCACATAAAACCTGTAACAATGAAAAAACATCTGCCCATCATCCTGCTGGCGGCCGCAATGCTTGCCGCTTCCTGCGACAGAAATGCCGGAAGGACAGTAAACCTCGAAAACATTCCCGCTACGGAACCCTATACTGCCGGCCTTGAGAGCATCATGCAGAAAGTAGAGACAGTGGAGCTGAAGTGCGACAGCCTCTACGACATCAGAATCTTCGCGGACTATGACGGACGGCTGTTCGGCAGGACAGCCGACAACAAGCTGGTGATCTTCTCCGAGGATGGGACCCTGCTCCACGCCTACAACAAGGTCGGACGGGGACCTGGCGAGTACGTCTGGCCGGTATTCTCCTACGACCCTTACAATCATGAGATACTGGTCTATGACGGGCAGAACAAGGTCATACGTATGGACAGCGACGGCCGGTTCATAGACGAGGTGCGCAACAGCCTCACCGGCGTGCTGGGTGACATCATAGCCGTGTCCGAAGACCGCTACGCAGCCACAAAGATGTCAAACACGGAGCGGGACAGCAGCATCATATACCTGGACCGGGACCTGAACATCACTGGCAAGGCCCTGCCCATATACAACAAGAGCCAGCTCTCGACCAAAGGCCTCATCGCCATGGAGCCCGTCCTGCTCTACAACTCCACTCCGATGTTCAAGCCCATTGGTGGATTCACCTACTACACTTTGGACGGCGCACCCTACCTGCACGTCGAGCTGGGCCGGTACGCACAGCCTGAGGATGAGGCCACTGTCGTAGAAACAGAGGAATCACAATACCTTCTCCCGGGCGTTGAGGACATCTGCGGAGACTGGTATCTCGCTGAATTCTACTACGAAAAGGGGATGTGCGTCTTCTACGAAGCCGTCAACACGCGCACGGGCGAACACGCCGTTCACAGCATCTACACCGCGGAAGACATGGAAAACGGGGAGGATCAGGGATTCCTCTTCCGCCACGGCGGAGAGACATACCGCATCATGCCCCAGTATGTCAAGGACAATGTCCTCTACTGGTCCCGCTTCTCCGAGGACGGCGCCACCACCCTCTTCAAGATAACATTGAGATAGAAAAATGAGAACACTCCTGATTGCCGCAGCGGCCGCAACGCTGCTCTGCTCCGCCTCCTGCTCTGACCGTCCGTCGCCGGTCAGAGCCATCCTCGACTCCGCAGATTCGCTGATGGCGGTTCAGCCTCAGTCAGCCCTGGACACCCTGCAGTCCCTGGACAGCACCGCACTCAGCCGGACAGGAAAAAGGGACAGGGCCGCATACACACTGCTCATGACAGAAGCCCGGTACAAATGCTGGCTGCCCGTGGACTCCGACACATCGATATTCCGGGCCGCTGACTTTTTCAGGAGAAAAGGCCCTGAGGAACTTTACGCCAGGGCACTCATGATGCAGGGAGCAGTACTGCAGGAAAGAGAGGATCCGGCAGCAGCCCTGGAGGCATTCAAAAAGGCAGAACCGCTGATTGCCAAGAAAGGAGACCTGGAACAGCTCGGCCTGCTTCACACCAGGATAGGGTCGCTGTACCAGATGACATTTGTCGACAGAGGACCGGCAATAAACAGATACCGGAAGGCTGTGGAATGTTTTGAGAAGGGTGGAGTAAACAACAGAAAAGCACTTGCATATATGGCTCTTGCAAGGATTTTACTAGTTGATTCTGCTGACTCTGCTCTACAATACATTACACTCGGTATTCAACAAGCCAAAAACAATAATGATCCACTGCAACTGGGTTCCGGTTATGAGTTACTTTCATGGTATTATCTCCAGACTCAACAGTACCAGGATGCCGTTCGTACATCTACTGACGCTCTCATTATATCGGACACACTTCTACAGTCCACAAAAACACAGCTCATTACCATTGCTTCATTAGGTTACGTTTCATTGAACAAACCTGATTCCGCCAGACTGCTGCTTCCATTTCTAGAAACACAAAATACAGGATTTTCAACCAATTATTTAACTATCAAATACAGACTGGCTGAACTCGAGCAAGACTGGGAAACTGCCTATAAATACAGAGACTCCTCCGCAAATTTGGAACAAACTCTTATCAAAAATGGCAAAGCCTTGGGCATGGAAAATTTGGAGAATTACTATGATGCACAGAACAGTAAATTAAAGGCCGAGAACCGCCGCAAAACCTCTGCTATACTGTATCTTTCTTTCATACTCATTCTTATAACCTGCAGCCTTGCCGTCACTTTACATTATCTTAAAGTCAATTCAAAACAAAAAAGAGAGCTCAAAGAATTAAGTTTGATGTTCCTAAAATTATCAGACAAACTGCTTACATCGTACAAAAGCCATAAGCTTCCTGAAAATTTTCAGGAGAAAGCCAGACAATTAATAAGTGAAATTTTCCAAGGAAAAGATATACGTTCGACAATCGTCAAATTATCTGAAATCTTACATCCAGGATTCATGGATGCGATACAGAAAAAGTACCCGATGCTGACCGAAGGAGATCTGTTCATTATTTCCCTTGAACTTTGCGAATTATCTACAAAAAGTATTACCATAATAAGCAAACGGAGTGAGAGCGCAATATACACGGCAAAGAGCAGAATTGCTCAAAAGACGGGATGTGGAGAATCTTTTTCCGAATTCTTAAACACCGAATTATCTTCGTTTCACACGCTGAACTTAAAAAATAATCTTTCAGACAGCTATTTTGACTAACATAAATAATATGTGCATCAATATTTTTGTAAATGTAAGTTTATAAATTTTCTTACATCTGAGGATCAATATATTATAAACAAGTTGTAAGACTTCAAAACTTGTATAACTCATAAACATTATTTACATTTGCGTATATTAAAACCTAATAAAAACATAGCCGATATGAAAAAAACCATTAGTGTTATCATTGCTCTATTAACATCCTCATTGTTATTCGCTGACAATTATGAAATTCTTATTCAGCAGGCAGAGCACCTGACGCGCAGTACCTCACAATGCCCGGAAGCATACATTAATACAGATACTGATATATTGAGTATCTCATTCGACTACAACGGTCTCTACACCCTACATATTGAAAACAGCATGTCAGAGACCGTCTTCCAGTCAGCCCTGCCTGCCAACGGCATGGAATACTTCTACGACCTCTCCGGCATAGGAGAAGGATTCTTCACGCTGATAATAAACGGTCCGGGAGGAGAATACTATGGCGAGTTCACATTGTAACATCTCCGTCCTGTGGACGTGGCACTGCATCAGGGCAGTTCAACGTCCTGCACGGTACTGAGCTACCGTGCAGGAAAATCACAACCTCTATTTTGATATGGGACACTTTATATTAACTAAAATTACAATACAATGAAACATTTTATTTTTATAACAGCCGCTTCACTGCTGCTCTGCGCCGGAGGGGCAGTCCTCTGGGCACACGTCTCCTCGGATGAGTTCCTAGATGCGAATGCCGAGGCGCTCATAGAAACACGCGGAGTGGAAGACAGGATTGTTGACTGCTTCTCACAATCCGTATTCAGTTTCGGAGCTTCTTACTGGGATTGCGGTAATTGTCAAAGGTATAAAAACCATGCTGGGACAGGTAATACGCGCACCTGTCACCCAGATACTAATCAAGGATAACTATGAACACTAAATCCATATTAGGATTTTTCGTATCTCTGTCCGTACTATTCTCTTGTACGGACAGAGATTATAATGTCATTAAGTCCTTTCCAGAAGAATGTAACGCGTCACTGGTAAAAGAAGTCACATACGATCCCACTGAGTATTTTATAGGTAACATCACATGGACCAATGGATACTGGATATATGAACTTCAAGAAGAACCATTTTTCGTACTATTGGATAAGGATTATAATGAGATAACACGCTTTGGGAGAGAAGGCAATGGGCCAGGAGAATTCCTATTTCCCATACTGTCAAAAACAACTGCTCATACCAACACTGTGGATATTTACTTCTTAGACAGGGAGACAGGGCGGCTTTACAATGCCTCCATCAATAAAAATGACGGAAATCTGCATTTATCGGAATTAAAAGACTTTGGAAAGAACTTGCGTGAAGCACATCCTCTCGATGACGGGTGCTACATCTGCAATGGATTTAACAACAGATACTATTTTCTGGAAAAGGATGGAGAAGAACGCTATCTGGAAGGATGGGGAGAAGAAGTGAATGAAGCTGCGGAACTATCCTACACATACACCCCTAAACTCCAAACCCTCTCGGCTATTAGTCCAGACAACAATTTGCTTGCTATATATGGTATCACCCAACAGGCATTGATACTGCACAACATAGACGGGACGCACATCAAGACCGTATACATCGGTGAGGAGCCTAACCCTCAAATATATTTCAGCCAAACCGGGACATTCGGCGGCGTTGTTTTTATAGGAAACACAATCGTAGCACTCTACAACTCGGTGAAAGACGAATGCTCATACCTGATGGTATTCGATCGGGAACTGTCTCCATTAAAGCGGTACAGACTTCCCATCAACGGAAACATCCTTACCGGCAATCCTGAAGAAGGCGTTGTCACTGTACTCAGTTACGACGACGAGAAAATGTACTGCTACGACTTATCCGAATGGCTATGAGAACAATGTACTTTCTGACTGCAGCGGCGGTAATCCTGCCGCTGCTTCTTTCCGGCTGCGGTTCCCGTCACGACGTGAAGAACATGATGCGTCAGATGAGGGAGTCCGAGCTGGTCATTCCCGCCGACCTGCGCCGGATTGACGGATATTCCATCTCCGAGGCCCCGCCAGAACGCAAGGACGCCGCCCTGGTTATCTACTATGACTCGCTGGTGTGCGGCAGCTGCAGGGTCGACAAGTTGGCTCAGCTGGATACGCTGTTCGGACTCGAAAGGACTTTCCCTGATTTCGAAGTGTTGGTGGTTTTCTCTCCGAAACCTGCCGAAGTAGAGGAGATACAGGTTCTGTTGATGAAGCGCAGGTACCCTCACCCGGTGTACCTGGACTACTCCGGCAGTTTCAGGGAGTCCAACTCTTTCATACCGGACGACAGCCGCTTCCACACTTTCCTGACAGGCAAGGACGGCAAGCCGGTATTCATCGGAGACCCCTACGTCTCGAAAAGCATGTGGGACCTCTTCATGTCTGCGGTAAGACAAATCTGCCTGTAAAACAATATTAATTGACTATTTGATTTTAACCTTATGAAAAAGTTAATTTTTGCAGCAGCCATCTCACTGCTGCTCTGCGCCGGAGGGGCAGTCCTCTGGGCGCACGTCTCCTCCGATGAGTTCTTCGATGCAAATGCAGAGGCACTAATTGATACACGTGGCGTGAACTACAATATCGTCGACTGCTACTCAGAATCTGATCATACCGGCAAGTCTGGAGATTCTTATTATGACTGCGGCAAATGCGAAAGAATAACCGGTGCTAAAGGGGACGGAAAAAGAAGAGAATGTGTAGTAATAGATGGTGGAGGAGGCACAGACTGAAGTTATGATGAACAGGCTTATTCCCCTTATGCTGTTGATATGGTTGCTGCCTGGGTGCAGCAACCATTCCTTTGAAGTGATCAAGAAGTTTCCGGTGGAAAATAGTATCGGGCCAGTAAAGACAATCGAATATGACGTAGTAAACTACCCTATCTGGGAGATTGCCGAAATCGGAGATTTTTATCTATTGTCTTTATTTAGTGATACAGGATTCGGTTTTGCTGTCACGGATAAGTCCTTCAACCAGATAAGCAGACTTTGCCGCTTAGGCAACGGGCCCGGAGAGTTTCTGAGCACTGAATTCAGGGGCCTGATTTCAGTGTCTGAAGATACTTTGAAGTTTTACGTACACGACCTGCTCAAAGGACGCCGCTGCATCGCTGCAGTATGCCTTAAATCAGGTAAAAGCAAGATAACCGAGACAGACAGCTTCGCCCCATGGACAAGGGCATACTATCCGCTTGGAAATGGAAAATATTTAATAAGCAACAATAACAACCGTTACTACCTGACAGACAACTCAGGGAATAAAACGTATTTCGAAGGCTGGGGAGATGACATAAACGAAGCCGTGGAAAATCAGGAATGGTACATTCCTGACATCCAGTCAACAGAAACCTTCAATTCCGACAGCTCGAGACTCCTGATTAACGACAGGAATTCTCCTGCCTTATGGGTTCACTCTACTGATGGAACACTTGTCAAGAATGTCTATATTGGAAAAGGTCCCGAAGATTTGGATCGCGATACATATAGGGGCGGACATTTAGGCGCTTCATACTTGGGCGATGACAGCATCGTTACTATGTATGTCGAATCCGATGACATGGGGGAAACTGACAGCTCATGGCTGCTTATATTCGACAAAGACCTGAATCCCAAGGCAAGACTCTCACTCCAAGGGGAAAACAAAGGCTTTACTCTCAACCGGAAGACAGGAATACTTCTCATGCTCGGATATGATTACGAGGAAATTCGTGTATACGACTTGTCTGAATGGCTATGAAAACTATACCTTACTAACAGCAGCAGTAAGACAAATCTATTTATAAACAACATTACATCATTAACCAACAATCACTTTTATGAAAAATTTAATTATTTTCAGCAGTATATCTTTCCTACTCTGCACAGGCGGAATAGCTATCAAGGCACACATCACTTCTGATGATTTCCTGAACGCAAATGCAGAGGCTCTCTTAGAAAGCAGGAGCCTTCCAGATATAACTGTCAATTGTTTCATGGAAACCGAATTCAAAATGGGGCATTCATTCTATTATTGCTTTGACTGTAGGAGATATATTAATGCAGCAGGTATCGGAAAAATGATGACATGTCAACTTAACTTTAATCAAGAGTGAAAATAGTA
This sequence comes from uncultured Bacteroidales bacterium, assembly GCA_944323785.1. GTDB lineage: Bacteria > Bacteroidota > Bacteroidia > Bacteroidales > UBA932 > Coprenecus. The sequence goes on from CALUTU010000001.1 coordinate 104,384, forward strand.
AAGATGAATAAAAGATACTTCTGGATTATAGTAGCAATATTCGCGCTATACTCTTGTGCTAAAAGGGAATATTACACCATCCATTCTTTTCCAAAGGAGGGGGATGCCATACTCCTAAAAGAAATCAAGTATGACCCTACAGAATATTTTTTGGCTGATATTTCGTGGGCTAACGGATATTGGATATATGAACTACGAGATGAACCATTTTTCATATTGTTGGATAGGGATTTAAACGAAATTGCCCACTTTGGTAGAAAAGGTAATAGCCCGAATGAGTTTCTGTCTCCTATGTTGTCCAATGTGATAAGCGACTCTAACGCAGTGAATATTTACTTCTATGACTGGGATAAGGGACGGCTTTACAACGCATCCGTAAACAAAAACAACGGAGACGTGCACATCTCGGAACTAAAAGACTTCGGCAAGAGCATGCGCTACGTTCGCGCTCTGGATGACGGACGCTATATATGCAGCGCTGAGAACAATAGGTACTATTTTCTGGAAAAGAATGGAGAGGAGCACTATCTGGAAGGATGGGGAAATGAAGTGAACGAAGCAGTAGAACTGTCTTCCACTTATGTCCCCACATTTCAGTCACGTTCTGATGTAAGCCCTGACAACAACTTGTTTGCCGTATACAGTATCAGTCATCAAGTTTTAATCCTGCATGACATGAACGGGAAGCGCATCAACACTGTCTACATCTCCAAAGAGCCGGATATGGGACTTTACGACAGTGATGTCGGATCATTCAACGGCATCACGTTTCTAGGAGATGTAATAGTGGCATTATACGAGTCAGTGGAAGATGAATGCTCATACCTGATGGTATTCGATCGGGAACTGTCTCCATTAAAGCGGTACAGACTTCCCATCGACGGAAACATCCTTACCGGCAATCCTGAAGAAGGCGTTGTCACTGTACTCAGTTACGATGACGAGAAAATGTACTGCTACGACTTATCCGAATGGCTATGAGAACAATGTACTTTCTGACAGCAGCGGCGGTAACTCTGCCGTTGCTTCTGTCCGGCTGCGGTTCCCGTCACGACGTGAAGAGCACGATGCGTCAGATGAGGGAGTCCAACTCTTTCATACCGGACGACAGCCGCTTCCACACTTTTCTGACAGGCAATGACGGCAGGCCGGTATTCATCGGAGACCCCTACGTCTCGAAAAGCATGTGGGACCTCTTCATGTCTGCGGTAAGACAGATATGCATATAAAACAACTTTTATTAATTAATAATTGATTTTAACCTTATGAAAAAGTTAATTTTTGCAGCAGCCATCTCACTGCTGCTCTGCGCCGGAGGGGCAGTCCTTTTGGCACACGTCTCCTCCGATGAGTTTTTGAATGCCAATGCTGCACTTCTTGCAAGAGAATCCGACAAGGATGACGACATATATTGTTTCGATGATTACCAATTTAGAGTTGGAGCCACTGTTATAAAATGCAATGAAGACGGCACGTGTGAAAAAGAATACAACAATATAGGCCATGGAGAACACGAACGCTGCGAGTCCTTCAAAAGTCCGGAAGGTCAGTAGACTGCTCATGACAGCCGCTGTCTGTCTTGCTTTTGCAGGCTGCGGTGAGCAGAAGGAACGAGTCATCAGGCATTTTCCAAGTACCGATACACTCGCTTACGAGGCCTTGAGATATGACCCTGTGGTATGTAATATGGCCACACTCAACTATGCAGGGGACTGGTGGATAACTACAAACAGGCATGGAAACGACAACTGCATGTCCGTTCTTGACAGCCGCCTCCGGCCCGTTACCGGATTCGGCATGATTGGACGAGGACCGCAGGAATGGCTGGTTCCTTGTTTTGCCGGGCTTCAGAAAAGCGATGCGGACTCCCTTCTCTATGTCATGGTAAGAGACTGGCCCGAGGGGAAATTGTATAAGACTGTGGTAAACCTCGAAAGCGAAGGATATGAGGTCAGCCTTATCAAGGACTTCGGTATCTCGATGAGGGCAATATACAGGCTGGGTGACAGCACCTACTTATGCAATGGGGACAACAACCGGTACTACCTGCTCGATGAAACAACTGGTGACAGAACTTTTCTGGAAGGCTGGGACGAGAACATCCACGAAGCAGCGGAAAACAACAGTCTGTTCATTCCGGAAATCCAGACTCTGGAATCATTGTCTCCGGACTCCTCCCAAGTCATTATATACGGGCTGGAGGTACCGGTTCTGTACCTGCATGACCTGGATGACGGCAGCCTGAGATATAGGATATGCATCGGGAATAATCTGGATGCACTCATGAGCGATGACAGAATGGATTACTTTGCCGGAGCATATATCGGAGACGGGTACACAGCAGCAGTATACTGCAATATGGATGTACGTTCCGGTGAAGTAGAATCGTTCCTTATGATGTTCGACCGGAACATGAAACTAAAGAACGCCTACGCCATACCTCCCGCAGACTACGTGACATTCAATACAGACAAATCCATCCTTGCATGCCTGAGTTACGTTGACGAGACTGTATATCTTTTTGACCTGAACGGACTGCCATGACTGCATGCGCCCGAGTTTCTGCACTGAAAAAGATAACAACTTCCTTTGATTTTTAAAATGTTTGAGTTATATTTGACACAACTAAAACGACCTACTCATGAAAACTATTTCATCACCATATACTTACCGAAAGTCCTGGCTGCGGATCCGTATGGATTCTATGGACGTGGCACTGAGCCAATTTATTCTATGGGACACTTTATTTTGATTAATTAAAAAGACAGTACAGTGAAACGCATATTAAAAATTTTCCTACTTGCGCTCATTCCATGCGGATGCATGCACAAGGAGAATACACTCATCCGCAAATTCCCGGACGAAGAGTTGCTGTGGCCTGTGAAAACCGTGCATTTCGACCCCTTAAAAACCAACATTATGACTATTGATTATGCCACAGATGGTCTTTGGGTATGCAAGCTTGTCCATGGCGGCGAAAACTGCTTTGCGGTCATTAATACTGATCTTGATATTATTGCCAAATTCGGCAAAGAGGGAAGAGGACCGGATGAGTTCAACACTCCTTTCTTTTCAGGGTTCAACTCCCTCACGGGAGACTCCCTCTCCGTCAATATAAGAGACTGGAGCATGGGACGGCTTTACAACGTATCCGTATGCCTTTCCGATGGAGGGACAAGCACCTCTCTGCTGAAAGATTTCGGAAAACCGATGAGAGCGGTTTACCCACTCGGAGAGAACTCCTACCTGTGCAACGGTGACAACAACAGATATTATTTTGCCGGACCTGACGGGAAAACAGAATACCTTGAAGGATGGGATGAGGAATTCAATGAGGCCGTTGAGAACAATGAATGGTTTATTCCCGACAACCAGACAAGCCAAGTGCTGTCCGAGAACGGCTCTGCCCTGTACGTATACAGTCTCGCCTTCCCCATAATATACAAGCACTCCATTGAAGACGGTAGATTGATGAATAAAAAAATCCTGTTTCACAATCAAAAACAACTTATTAAGGAACAAATAAGCGCATACTTTCAAGTTGCCGGTTTCTACAACGGACATTTCATAGCCTTCTACAGAGAGGAACGGGCTGGTGATGCTGACAAAAACAGATTGCTCGTATTTGACAGAGACCTGAATCCGGTCATAGCATACAATGTGGAGAATATGAATGATTTTGCCATAAACAGCGACTCCGGGTTAATGATGGCAGTAAACTACGACGAGGAACTGATAAGATACTACGATATGTCCACTATTGATGATAAATTATAACACATGAAAACTATACTGACTGCAGCAGTGGTAACCCTGCCGCTGCTTCTGTCCGGCTGCGGATCCGTATGAATTCTATAGACGTGGCACTGAGCCTATTTATCTATGGGACACTTTATTTTAACTAATTTAAATAGTACAATGAAACATTTTATTTTTATAACAGCTGCTTTCATAGCCTTGTCCGTACTTAGTTCTTGTACGGACAAGGATTATGACGTTGTCAAGTCTTTCCCCGAGGAAGGAGAGGCCACACTAGTCATGGAAATTCCGTATAACCCCACTGAGTACTTTCTGTCCAGCATTACATGGACTGACGGATACTGGGTCTACCGACTCAGAGATGAACCTTTTTTTGTACTGCTTGACAGCAATTTCAATGAAATTACCCGCTTTGGCAGAAAAGGTAATGGCCCGAATGAGTTTCTGTCACCTATGCTGTCAAAAGTCACCTCCGGGACTGACTCAGTTGACGTTTGTTTCTATGACTGGAGCAAGGGACGGCTTTACAACGCATCCGTGAACAAAAACAACGGAGACGTGCACATCTCGGAACTAAAAGACTTTGGAAAGAGAATGCGCTACGTTAGCGCACTGGATGATGGACGCTATATTTGCAGCGCCGAGAATAACCGGTACTATTTTCTGGAAAAGAATGGCCAGGAACACTATCTTGAAGGCTGGGGTGATGAAGTTAACGAGGCTGTAGAACTGTCTTCCACCTATGTCCCCACATTTCAGTCCCTCTCTGCTATAAGCCCTGACAACAATTTGTTTGCCGTATACAGCATCAGTCATCAAGTTTTAATCCTGCATGACATGAACGGGAAGCGCCTCAACACTGTCTACATCTCCAAAGAGCCGGATATGGGACTTTACGACAGCGAAATAGGATCATTCAACGACATCGTGTTTATAGGAGATACTATCGTGGCTCTATACGAATCCGTAGAAGACGAGTGCTCATACCTGATGGTATTTGACAGGAAGCTGTCTCCATTAAAGCGGTACAGACTTCCCATCAACGGAGACACAATGACCGGTAATCCGAAGAAAGGCGTTGTCACTGTACTCAGTTACGATGACGAGAAAATGTACTGCTACGACTTATCCGAATGGCTATGAGAACAAAAGCACTGCTCACTCTGCTTTTGCCTCTCGCTCTTGCATCCTGCAGCGACAGATATTTTAACGGGGAGAGACACTTTGGGCTGGAGTTTGAAAAGGATTGTGCCCTGAGCCGAGGACGGGAGATGATGGATGTATTCGGCGGAGGAGGGGTGTATGTCGTGGACTCACTTCTTATCGTCACCGGTAACAATCAGACTGCAGGGTATTTCTGGAATGTGTACGGCCGACACAGCGGGAAGTTCATAAAATCCATGCTGAGGCACGGACGCGGCCCGTCGGAAGTGCTCTATCCGGCCTACAACGGACAATATGAATACGAGGACGGGGACATCGTGGCGTATTTCTACGATTCGGGACTTTCAAAGGTTCTGAAGATAAACATAACTGAGTCCCTGGACAGGACCGATGACGTCATTGAGGATGTATGCGGCCTCGGATATGACAGCTATCCTTATTACATCGACTCCGATGGCAAGACAATATCCTCGCTGTATGTGCAGGAGGAAGGCGCACTTTCCCTGGACGGGATGCAGATATACAGGAACATCAGTCCGGAGTACAGGCAGACGGCAGCCTTCAACTTAAGTTACAACCCGACACTGGGCAAGGTCTGCTTGACGTACAGCTATGCGGACCAAGTTCAGATTTTGGATATGCATGGAAAAGGTATGCTCCTCTCTCCCATGCAGGACAGCGGATGGGAAAATGTCATCGGGCATCCTGTATCCGGATCCACCAAGATATGCTACGGGACACTCAGAACGACAGACTCGTACATATACGCCGGATACATAGGACGCACACTGGACGGGATGATGGAGGATGGAGGTGTATACTGCAGCGAGATTCATGTATTCGACTGGAACGGAAAGGCGGTGGCCCGTATCATCCCGGATAAAAAAATCACATCGTTCGATGTCGATCCGACAGACAGTATAATTTACTGCATGACCGACGAAGAAAAATTATTACTATATTTACACCGCTTAACGTAATATAACCGACATGACAAAACTGCGCATATCCCTTTCCACATGTCTCATTGCATTGAGCCTCAATACATTGATAGCGGTGCCGCTGCACGCTCAGGACAGTACTGCGGCATCCCGGCCGGACAGTGCCGCGAAGCAGTGGGAATTCACCCTGGAGGACGTGATAGTCCTGGCTCAGAGCAAGTCGCTGCCGGCGCTGGTAGCCCGGTACTCGTTCATCAGCAGCTACTGGCAGTTCCGGTCCTACAGGGCGCAGTTCCTGCCTTCGCTGAACCTCGGGGCAGACCTCGGGCAGTACAACCGGTCCATCGTGGCCCTGCAGGATGCCGAGACCGGCGAGACCCACTACGTGCAGAACGACAACATGAACAACTCCCTGCAGCTGTCCATCGACCAGAACATCCCGTTCACCGGAGGTATCATATCCCTGAACACATACCTCAACCGCTTCGACCAGTTCTCCCCCTACGGAGACCTCACATACAACTCCAACCCCGTCAATATCTACTACCAGCAGCCCATCTTCCAGTACAACCGCCTCAAATGGGAGAAGAAGACCGAGCCCAAACGCTACGAGATGTCCAAACGGTTATATCTCGAGGATATGGAGGACATCGCCGTAACGGCCACCACATATTTTTTCAACGTGCTCCGCAGCCAGAAAAGCCTTGAGATGGCCCGCAGCCGCTACGAGAGCACTCAGCAGCTCTATGCCATAGCCCAGGAGAGGTTCAGCATCGGCACCTACACCAAGGACGAGCTGCTGCAGATGGAGCTTCAGCTGCTCAACGCCGATATCGCCGTGGCCAGCGCGGAAGTGGAACTCCGGCAGTCAATGCTCAGCCTCAGATCCTACCTGGGACTGACAGACGACACCGAATTTACCCTGATCACCCCTCCCCATCACTCCGACATCACCATAAACGAGGAGGACGCCGTCACCCGCAGCCTGCAGAACACGTCGTTCAGCCTCAACAACGAGATCAGCCTCATAGAGGCCGAAGCCGCCATAGCCCAGGCCAAGGCCGAGCGCGGATTCAGCGCAACTCTTACAGCCCAGTTCGGTCTGACCCAGACTGGCAGCGACTTCGTGTCCTCCTACCGCAGTCCTATCGACCAGGAAATCGTCGGCCTGAGTCTCAGCGTTCCCATCGTGGACTGGGGTCTCGGAAAGGGCAAGGTGCAGATGGCCAAGGCCCAGCAGGAGGTCATCCTCACTCAGGTAGAGCAGGAGATCATGGAGCGCCGCCAGGATATCTACATCAGGGTGGTGCAGTTCAATGCCCAGGCCAAGCAGTGCGATGTCTCGCAGAAGGCCGACGGGATAGCTGCCGAACGCTTCGAACTGGCCCTCCAGCGCTTCCGCAACGGCAGCATCAGCATCCTCGACATCAACACTGCTCAGAACGAGCGGGACGAGGCCTCATCCCAGTATATCGAGGAACTCGCCAACTATTGGAACTACTACTACAGCCTGCGGAAGGACACCCTGTACGACTACATCTACGGGACTGACCTGGACGCAGAATTTGATAAAATAATCGATAACTAACACCCCGGCCCCATGAAAAAACACCACGCCATAGCTCTAGGAGCAGCCGTAGCCGCGGCCCTGCTCGTCACAGCATCCTGCGGAAACAAAGAAGTGGAAGAGGATACCCTCACCCGCCTGTCCCAGGCCGTAGAGGGCAACTACGTCGATACCATGATACTCCGCCTGACCGATTTCCGCCGCCAGACCATAAGCAACGGAAAGCTGGTGGCCGCCCGCAAGAGTCTCCTGCGTTTCAACACCTCCGGCACCATCTCCGAAGTTAATTTCACCAACGGGCAGAGCGTCAGAAAAGGAGACCTCATAGCATGTCTGGATCCCGAAGCCGCCTCCATAACCCTGGCACAGGCGGAGAACGCCCTGAAAAAAGCAGAGATAGACCTCAACGATGTGCTCATAGGCTTCGGTTATGGAAACTCTGATACCACCTCCGTACCCGCCCAGGTCATGGCCATAGCCCGCACCCGCTCCGGATATGCCGATGCAGAGCAGAACTGGCGCAAGGCCCGCTATGACTATGAGGGTACCCGCATCACCGCGCCTTTCGACGGCAAGGTGGCCAGCGTAAAGGGCCGTGTCTACGAGAACGCTCCCGCCGAGGAATTCTGTACCGTGATAGACGACAGCCGCTTCGAAGTGACATTTCCCCTGCTGGAATCCGAGATAGCCTCGGTGCGCACAGGGCTTTCGGTGAAGCTGTCTCCGTTCAACGACCCCGGCCGGACCTATACCGGTCACATCACCGCCGTCAACCCCACTGTGGACGAAAAGGGACAGATACAGATCACAGCGTCTGTAACCAATACCGGAGACGGACGCCTGATGGACGGCATGAATGTCAGGGTCCTCGTCGAAGAGATCATTCCCGGCCAGCAGGTAATCCCCAAGAGCGCGGTGGTCATGCGTGACAACCAGGAGGTCCTCTTCGTCTACGAGCCCTCCGACAGCTCCTCACGCTGGGTCTATGTCGACATACTCATGTCCAACAGTGACAGCCACGTAGTGCGCGCCAACCAGGAACGCACCGCCGTCCTCAATCTGGGCGACCCGGTCATCATATCCGGCAACCTCAACCTCGCACACGAATCTAAAGTCATAGTAAGACAATGATCCGCAAGCTCATAAAACGTCCCGTAGCGGTGTCGATGGTCCTCTTCGCCGTGGCGGTGCTGGGAGCAGTGTCCATCAAGCTCATCCCGGTATCGCTCATGCCCGACGTGGACATTCCTCAGATCACAGTCCAGGTCAAGGTAGACGGCAGCTCCGCCAGGGAGATGGACCAGTACCTCCAGGGACTGCGCCGCGAGCTGATGCAGATCCCCTCACTGACAGACATCCGCTCGCAGTCCGAGAGCGGAGTGGGCATCATACGCATGAGCTTCGAATACGGAACCGACATCGACTTCACGTTCGTTGACGTGAACGAGCGCATCGACCGCTCGCTGTCATCCCTGCCTGAAGGAGCCGAAAGACCCAAGGCCATAAAGTCCAGTGCGACGGACATCCCCGCCTTCTTCATCAACATGACCGTCGCGGACTCATCCCGCATCATGGAGCTCAGCCGCCTGGCCTCCAGCGTCATCTCCAAGCGCATAGAGCAGATACCTGAGGTGGCCATGGTCGACCTGAGCGGACTGGTGTTCCCGCAGCTGCTCATCATTCCGGACAATGACAGACTGACGGCCATCGGCATCAGTCCCGCAGACCTCGCGGCAGCCATCGAGTCCAACAACGTCCAGCTGGGCAACCTCTCCATCCGGGACGGACAGTACCACTGGAACGTGCGCTTCCAGTCAGAGCTCAACTCCAAGGAGGACATCGAGCGCATAAGGCTCAATGTCAACGGCCGCATCTACCTCTTTTCAGAGCTGGCCAAGGTTATCGAGCAGCCGGGAAGCGACAACTGCATCATCCGCTCCGACGGTTCCAGGGCGGTCAGCATGGCCATCATCAAGCAGAGCGACGCAAGGATGAACACCCTGCGGGAAAAGCTGTACGACAGGATTGAGGAATTCGGCAACGACTATCCTGGAGTGAAGTTCACCATCACCAGGGACCAGACCGAGCTGCTGCGCTATACCATAGAGAACCTGGAGCAGAACCTGGTGGCCGGCATCATCCTGGCCAGTATCGTTATCCTGCTGTTCATGCGCAACTTCCGCTTCTCGCTGCTGATCATACCCACCATCATCGTCTCGCTGCTCACCTCCATGCTTGCCCTGTATGTCATGGGACTGAGCATCAACATCATCTCTCTTGCCGGCCTCATCATCAGTGTCGGCATGATGGTGGACAACTCCATCATCGTCATAGACAATATCTCCCAGCGGTGGGAGCGGGGCGAGAGCCTCGAGGACGCGGTGGCCATCGGTTCCGGAGAGGTATTCGCGCCAATGCTCAGCTCCATTCTCACCAACTGCGCCGTATTCGTACCGCTGGTCTTCCTAAGCGGCATAGCCGGAGAGATATTCTTCGACCAGGCCGTGGCCATCACCGTGGGACTGTTCTCCTCCCTGCTCTTCGCCGTTCTGGTCGTACCCGTCTACTACTATGCCCTGTACCGCAAGAGAGGACGGAAGATGGACAACCGCTACCTGGCGAAGATAGCCCGGTACACCGAGCTGGGTCCCGCATACGAGAAAGCCCTCAAATGGACATTCCGCCACCAGAAGACAGTCATAGCCCTGATGGCCGTGAGCATCCCCCTCTCCGTGCTGCTGTTCATGGAACTGGACAAGAGCACCTTCCCTCCCGTCACCAAGAGCGACATCATCCTCAACATAGACTGGAACCGTCCCCTGAGCATAGAGGAGAACGACAAGCGCACGGAGGCCCTGGCCGCATCCCTCCGCAACCATGCCGCCCAGACTACCCAGATGTCAGGAACCCAGCAGTTCCTGATGCCCCATACCAGGGACATGAGCCAGAGCGAGGCCCAGGTCTACTTCCTTGCCCATTCTCCCGCAGGACTGGACAGCCTCATGGAAGAGGCAGCCGTATATCTGAGGACGCACCACCCTGAAGCGGCATTCAGCTTCTCGGACGCCGGAAACCTGTTTACCCTCATGTTCTCCGACAACTCCGCGAAACTCACAGTCCAGATAAGCGGCCGAGACGGGAAGACCCCTCCCCCGGACAAGCTCAACTCCATCCTGGCCGCCATCACTGAAGCCGTTCCCGGGCTGGAGGCCGCTCCCGTCCGCTGGCAGGAGCAGGTGGTTCTCATGCTCGATGTAGAGAAAATGTCCCTGTACAACATCTCCTACAGCGAAGTACTCAGCACCCTGAGAAAGCTCACCCGGGAGGACCACATCTTCTCCATTGCCACCGGAGACTATTCCATCCCGGTAGTCATGGGAGACGGCGGTGACGGCAACGGACTGCTCTCGGGAAGCGTGCTCAACCGCGAGGGAACGGAGATTCCCCTGAACACATTCATCACCGAAGGCCGCAGCCGGGACCTGAAGACCATCATTTCCGGCATGTCCGGCAACTATTACCCTCTCGACCTGAATATCCCCGATCAGCAGGTACCGGAAGTCATAGCCGCAGCCAGAGAACTGGCGGTGGAGGACGGAAGCTGGGACGTGACATTCAACGGGTCGTACTTCTCCAGCAGAGACACCATCAATGAGCTGATGCTCATAGCCGTAGTCTCCATACTGCTGCTGTATTTCATCCTGGCAGCCCAGTTCGAGTCCCTTATTCAGCCTCTGATAATCCTCTCGGAGATCGTGGTGGACATCTTCGGAGCACTTCTGCTGCTCTGGATATGCGGCGGAGGCATCAACGCCATGTCGATGATCGGCATAGTGGTCATGAGCGGTATCGTCATCAACGACTCGATTCTCAAGGTGGACACCATCAACCGCCTGCGCAAGGAGAACGGATACCACCTCCTGAGAGCGATCATGACCGGAGGATCCAGGAGACTCAACCCCATCCTGATGACCACCCTCACCACGGTACTGGCCATGGTACCTTTCCTGACCAAGGGAGACATGGGCTCGGACCTGCAGTTCCCCCTGTCGATAGTGATGATAGGCGGTATGATGGTCGGCCTGATCGTCAGCATCTTCGGTATTCCGCTGATTTACTATCTGATATATAAGAAGCAAGACAGAAACCGGTGATGAAGCAAGTCAAGATACCTTCGTTCTCAGTCCTGCTGATCTTCGCCGTGCTCATCACCGTAGGCGCGGCGCTGATCCCGTCGCTCAATCTGCAGTACATGCCCCGGAGCAAGCAGCAGCAGCTCTCCATCTCATATTACTGGCAGAACGCTTCGGCGCGTGTCATCGAGAGCGAGGTGACTTCCAAGATAGAAGGCTATATCTCTTCCATCAGCGGCATAGAGGAAATCGTATCCGACAGCCGTAAGGGAAGAGGCTCCATCACCCTGACACTCAAGAAAAAAGAAGACGTAGACGCCGTCCGCTTCGAGGTATCCTCGGCCATCCGCTCCCTGTACGACAAGCTGCCAGCGGAAGTAAGTTACCCTGAACTGTCCGTATCGGCCTCGGGAACACAGCTCGACCCGGTGCTCATGTACACCATCAACGCCGACCTGCCCACCAACAGGATAGAGCAGTACGTCAATGACTACATCATCAAGGACCTGGCCCTTATAGACGGGGTGCACTCAGTGGAACTTTCCGGAGCCACACCGGACTACATGCACATAACCCTCAGTTCCGAGAAGATACGCGCGGCCGGAATCAACACGTACCAGGTGTTTCAGGCTGTCTCCTCCTACCTTACCGGCAGCAGCGTCATAGGCAGCGCCCCCGCCTTCAATCCTGACGAGGAGCCTGACATCATCCTGCACAACGCTCCAATGGACTTCGAACTGCTGCCCGTAGCCAACTCCTCCGGGCGCATCATCCGCCTGATGGACGTGGCGGACATCCAGATCCAGCAGATGCCTCCCAGCTCCTACAGCCGCATCAACGGACTGAACACCATCAACATCAGCATATACCCGGAAGAGTCCGTCAACACCATCAAGCTCTGCGCCACCATAGAGTCCGTCATGCACCGTCTCGAGGCCGGCTTCCCGGAATCATTCTCCGCCCTGAAATCCTACGATGTCTCCACAGATATCCAGGAAGAGGTGGACAAACTCGTGCGCAGAAGCCTGCTGTGCGTACTTATCCTCCTGATATTCATATTCATTACCTCGCTGAGCCTGCGGTACACCTTCCTTATAGGCCTGACCCTGCTGGTCAACATCATAACAGCCGTAATATTCTACGTACTCCTGGATATAGACCTGCATGTCTACTCCTTGGCCGGTATCTCCATATCCCTGAGCATCATCATCGACAACTCGATCATCATGGTCTCACACTACTCCTACTACAGGGACCGGAAAGTATTCCTGGCCATACTTGCAGCCCTGCTGACCACGATAGGCTCGCTGGCCGTGATATTCTTCCTGCCTGAGGAGCAGAAAGAGATACTCTCGGATTTCTCCTCGGTGATCATCATCAATCTGAGCGTGTCGATGATAGTGGCCCTGTTCTTCGTCCCCGCCCTTCTGGACTACCTGCCCGTCAAGTCCGAAAGCATCGCATTCTCCATAAAGCGCAGACGCAGGATAGTACGCTTCTCCCAGTGGTACGCCGTATTCATCTTCTATATCAAGAAATTCAACTGGGCAGTCATCATCCTGTTCGTGGGCGCCTTCGCAGGCTCGTTCCTGCTTTTCCGCAAGAGCCTGGACGGCTTCGCATCCATGTTCCGCGAGCCCGAGCGCCCCGTACTTTACATCTCCTCCGGCATGCCGGAAGGCTGCAGCGTCCAGCAGCTCAACGATATCATGGTCTATATGGAAAATTTCCTGGCGGGATTCGACGAGATAAAGATGTTCCGCACCAGCATCAGTTCCTACCGCTCCGGACAGATCACAGTAGAGTTCACAGACGAGGCCCTCAAGACTCCCTTCCCCTCCATCCTCAAGCAGCAGGTCATCCGCAAGGCAATTGCCTACGGAGGCGCCAACTGGAGAGTCAGCGGAGTGGATGACCAGAATTTCAGCAACTTCATCGGAAGCGGTTCCTACAAGAGCGGCAACATAATCATCACCGGCTACAACTACGACATGCTCTACGGCTACTGTGAGGACCTGGCCGCCAGACTGTCATCGAACCCGAGAATCAACGACATCTCCATCGAGGGTCCCTACGACTACGGTTCGGCCGCATCTGCCCGCGAATACCTCATCACCTACGACTATGACAGGATGGCGCTCTATGACATCAGCCCCGTCTCCGCCTTCTCCACACTCAGCGAGCGGCTGTACTCCAGCAGTGTCGGATACTTCACGGACAGCACCGGCATGAGGACAGAAGTAAGACTGGTCTCGGACGACAGCGAGGAATTCGACGTATGGCATCTGGAGAACGAATACCTGGCCATCGACAGTTCCGACATCCGTTTTGCCGAGATAGGCTCCATAGACAGCCGTAACTCAGGCAACAATATCTACCGGCGCAATCAGGAATACACCCTTCACGTCAGGTACAACTTCATCGGCTCCTACAAGCTGGAAGAGCGCCTGATGGAATCGGAAATCGAACGGCTCAACACATCGGTGCTCCCGATGGGATTCAAGGCCTCCTCTCCCGAATATGACTGGATGCAGCAGGCCAAGCGGCAGTGGCTTCTGCTGATACTGGTAACCGCCATCATCTACATGATATGCGCCGTGCTCTTCGAGTCGCTGCTGCAGCCGCTGGCCATAATATCGCTGATACCCGTCTCGTTCATCGGGATATTCCTGGCGTTCAGGCTCACGGAGACCACCTTTGACCAGGGAGGCTTCGCGTCGATGATCATGCTCGCCGGCATCGTGGTCAACGCCGGCATCTACATCGTGAACGAGTACAACCGCATGCCCGCTCACAGACGCAGCTTCATACGGGCCTACAACCACAAGATCATCCCGATATCCCTGACGATACTCTCGACAGTCCTCGGACTCGTGCCCTTCCTGCTCGACGGCAAGGAGGAAGTCTTCTGGTTCGCCTTCGCGATAGGCACCATGGGCGGTATGCTCTTCTCCTATGCGGCGCTTATCGTGCTGCTGCCTATGATTATGCCCGGCAAAGCCATCATTCCACCCGGTTCCGGTGGAAATGGGGAGCCGCGTAGAAAACGAAGCCGAGAAGGGAAACGAGGCTTAGGACGGCACCTGCCAGGTAGGCGTAGGAGAAAGACAGACGCTCCCCTATAATTCCTCCTAATACCAGACCGATACCGATGCCTATGTCCCACGAGGTGAGATAGGTTGACGTCGCCGTGCCGCGCTGGTCGTGCCGGCCGAGGTTGACGAACATGGTGTTGAAGGCCGGGAACATCGTACCGAATCCGGCGCCGAGCACCAGTGCCGTGGTATATAGCATGATCTCCGCCGCCCTTATCGAATGAGGCGCCACCCTCTCGCACAGGAAGAGGCTCAGGAAGCACAGTATCACCGGATAGAACGCGATGTGTATCACCTCCGTGATGTGACCGCGGTCCACCTGTTTGCCCGAGAACAGACGGGACACGGCCAGGCCGACGGCCATGCAGGTGAAGAACAGGCCCGTACCTCCTGTGATACCCATGTGCTTGGCGTACATCGCCACGTAGGTAGTGGTCATGCCGTAGGGTATCGAGAGCAGCAGCAGGTCTATGCCTAAGGGGATGCCCTTGAGCAGTATGAAACGGTCCAGGGAGATGGCTGTGCGCGGAACCGGCTGCTTCTTGGGCGTCCTGATGCAGCAGGCGCAGATAAGGCCGGCCATACAGCAGCCCAGGGCGGTGATGAAGATGATGTCGAAGGACACGTGGTCGTGCATGAACAGACCGGTCATCGGGCCGAGGGACATGGCTATGTTGTTGGCCAGTCCGTAGTAGCCCACGGCTTCCCCGCGCCGGGACGAGGGCGTGATGTCGATGACTATCGTGTTGCCCGCCACCGTCACGGTCCCGAACGAGAATCCGTGCACTATGCGCAGGACGATGAACATCAGCACCGTCCCGGTGACGATATAGCCTCCGAAAATCAGGGTAAATACTAAAAATGCTATCAGGTACAGCGGCTTGCGGGCAAATGTGTCCAGCAGATAGCCCGAGAACGGACGGACAGCCAGAGCGGCCACCGTGTAGCAGGCGAGAATCGCTCCCACAGCCCCCTCGGTGACTCCGAACTCTTCTACTAAATAAAACGGGAAAACCGGCATCAGCAGATAGAAGCCGAAATACAGCAGGAAGTTCGCTGCGAGGATGAAGCAGTAGCCGGGAGAGACCAGCCTGTCCTTATGCGGTGTCATCGGGGTTGTCTTTTCTTATGTCCGTAGAAAAATGAATAAAGGATGCATCCGGCCAGGGCCAGGATGATGGCAAGGGAGGAGGCAAGGGAAATGTTCTTTCCGAGAGTGAAGGAACCGGGGTCATAGACAAATTCCACCTCATGGTCCCCCTCGTCTATCAGCAGGGCCCGGAGGGTGTAGTCGGCACGGAGGATGGGAACCTCCTCTCCGTCTATGAATGCCCTCCATCCGGCAGGGTAGTATATCTCGCTGAAGACCGCCAGTCCGCGGGCAGCGGCGGAGACTTCGTAGCTCAGACGGTTGGGACTGTATTCCTTCAGTACAATGCTTCCCTCCGCGGCACCGGGATATTCGGCGACAGTACCCTCAGCGGCCTGCGCGTCGAAGATGACGGCCTCCTTTCCGGGGTCAATCTGCCCGAGTGCGGCCATCTCCGCATCAGCGGTCGGTGCGGTACGGGAGCGCTCCACGAACCAGGCATTGCCCAGACGCTGTCCGTAGGTCAGGGGATAGCTGTTGCCGTCGATGACGATATACTTGGTGTTGAGCATGGCCAGGACAGGATAGTATTGCAGGCCTTCCTCCAGATCGGCGATTGTGGAGGCCGTGGGGATGACGGCATTGATATCCGAAGCCAGGCGGCTCATCTCCGGAGCGATATGGAAATCTATCAGATCCTGATACCGCTGGAGCTTGGCAGGGCTGTATCCGCCTATGGTCTTGTGGTGGTAGCTGACGATAGCGTCGTTGAAGGTATTGACGCTCAGGTCGAGGACGCGGTAGGAGAGGTCGGTGTCCTGATGTATGGCATTGTCCACCGGACGGGGATTGAACTGGGCATCGAAATTGCGCACGGTGACAAAATGCTCCTTGTTGAGATACCGCTTGTCCACTCCCCACAGGTCCGCGAGAAGCAGGACTCCTATAACTGCCACGGCCGGCAGAGCCTTCAGCTTCCTCTTCCATGCGGCGAGGAACACACCTGCCGCAAGGACAATGAATATCAGAGAGCGGAAGGCATCGGCCCGCAGAAGGCTGCGGCGGTCGTCCTGGAGAGCACTGATGAGCAGGTCATTGGCCCCGAATACGGCTGCATCGCTCGCCGAGGAGAAGTCACCGGCCAGACCCGGGAAGAGGGCGAAGAGCAGGGATATGCCGCCGGTAACCCCGAGGGCGGTCAGCAGGCCGTTCCTTATCTTCTTCTCCGGGAGAGGTTCCTTGCCGAAAAGGGCGGCATTGAGACCGAGAATGCCCATCAGCGGGACGGTCACCTGGAGGATGACCAGAATCATGGAAACGGTGCGGAACTTATTGTACATAGGGGCATACTTGAAGAACAGCTCGGAGAACCACATGAAATGCGAGCCCCAGGCCAGCAGCAGGGCCAGGACCGAAACTCCGGCTATCCACCATTTGTAGCGGCCGCGGATAACGCAGAGGCCGAATACGAAGAGGAAAAGAGACACGGCACCGAGATACATCGGGCCGGCGGTAAAAGGCTGCGGTCCCCAGTAAAGGGGCATGCCCTTGCGAAGGGACTCGATATTGGATGCGCCCATTGACTGCAGGGCCTTGTAGGTAGCCGACCCGCGGGAAAGCTCACCGGAGGATGCACCGCCGTTGAAGTTGGGAATAAGCAGATTGGGCACCTCATTGATGCCGTATGACCAGGCCGTCGCATAATCCAGCTTGAGGCCGTCACCGGTCTGGTTGTGCTCGTCGTGGGTCAGTTCCGAGCCCCCGCGCATGGTGTACTCCGCGTATTCGTAGGTGGGCAGCAGCTTGTTGGCGTTGGTGGCGATGCCCAGCAGGCCGCCGACCAGCACCAGGACGGAGGCCATGAGCCAGCGGCCCAGCGGTGTCTCGCGGAAAGGAGGCGTCGCGGCCTTCATTTTCCTCTGGGCCACAACCGCCCCGCACAGCTCCGCGATGGCGTAACCGAAGACGATGAACGCCAGATAGTATGTAATCTGAGGATGATTGGCCTTTATCTGAAAGCTCAGGGCGAGGGCGAAGAATACCGCACCGAGGAGGGCCTTGCGCCGGTAGGCATAGACCAGAGCCGCCAGCACCCAGGGCATGAATGCGATAGCCACCATCTTGGTATTGTGCCCGACCTGGATAATCTGCATGTTGTAGGAGCAGAAAGTCACCGCAATGGCCCCGACCGCCGAAAGCCAGGGATTGACCCCGAAGGCCAGGAACAGCAGGAAGCCTCCGAGCAGCGAGATGATCAGATAGCTGGGCGGACGCTGCCCCCAGAAAAGCAGGTCGTAGAGCGGAGTCGTCGCGTCACCCTTGTACGGCACGGATATCTGTGTCGCAGGCATCCCGCCAAACATCGAGCCGGTCCACAGTGCCGGGTCGTCCGGATGCCCCTCATTCCATTCCAGTATCTCGTGCGACATTCCCTTCCATGAAGAGATATCCGACTGGTCCACCACCTTGCCCTGCAGCACCTGAGGCGCATAGGCATACGCAATCACTACAAACCCCACCACGATAAGCACATACGGCAGGGCCTTCCTGAGTATTTCATTTATCTTCATCGTATTCCGTTTTTCCGTCGAAAGTTATTGCAACTTGCAAATATACTCTTTTTCCATATAAACGCGCATATTCTCAACCACCAGTATTGCCCTTCACTCCACCGTCACCTCCAGCATCACCCCCACCGTCACCCACTTCCCACTCCTTCGGAAGGAGTCGGATTTTCCCGCATTATAACCGACACCACATTCACCAACATTGTGTGCGAGGACAGCTCCGGAGCTCTGCTCACCCCTGCCACTCCACTGCTGCACGGTACCATGAGACAGCACCTGCTGGACTCCGGCCTCCTCCGCGAAGCCGATATCCGTCCCGAGGACCTTCCCCGCTTCCCCCGCATCCACCTCATCAATGCCATGAACGGGCTCGGAGACCTGATAATAAACGCCAACGTCTACAAATAGCCGAAAATTTTTCCGACAAATAACCGAAAAATTTTCCGACAAATAACCGAATTTGCTATCTTTGCTGCAGTAAAACTCTGATATTCATTATGTATTATAGAAAAAGAGCGGCAGACGCACTTCTTGCAAGGAAACTGGCAGGTAAAGGGGCTGTATTGATAGAAGGCCCAAAATGGTGCGGGAAAACGACCACTGCTGAACAGCAAGCGGCCAGCACCATCTATATGGATGATCCTCAGCATATTGAGCAGAATAAAATACGGGCGGATATCAATCCGTCACTGTTACTGCAAGGCAAGACTCCAAGGTTGATCGATGAATGGCAGATTGCTCCCAAGTTATGGGATGCTGTAAGATATGAGGCTGATCATAGAGACGGAACAGGCCACTTCATATTGACCGGTTCATCCCTTCCCGTTGACAACAAGGATATTCAGCATTCCGGAACAGGACGTTTCGCTTGGCTCAGAATGCGCCCTATGGCATTGTACGAGTCTGGAGAATCTTCCGGAGATATAAGCCTGGAAGACCTGTTCTCAGCCCCCGGAAGCATCTATGCTGAAAATCGTCTTTCAATGGAAGACATAGCGTTTCTGATATGCCGTGGCGGATGGCCGAAAGCCATTGACCAAAATAAAGACATCGCACTGGACCAGTCATTTGATTACTGCGATGCCATTACCAACAGGGATATATCCAAGGTAGACAACATCAACCGCAACCCAGAGCGTGTGAAAAGGCTTATGCGCTCATACGCACGCCTTCAAGGCTCACAGGCGTCTTACGAGACCATTTGCGCCGATATCAAATCCAATGACACAACCACATTGGACTCTGATACAGTTGCCGCATATATCACCGCTCTCGGCAGACTGTTTGTAATAGAGGAGGCGCAGGCATGGAATCCCAATCTAAGGTCAAAAACTGCAATACGTACTTCTGCCACAAGATACTATATTGATCCGTCAATAGGTACGGCAATACTTCAGACAGGCCCGGAGGAACTTCTGGCAGACATCAAGACCATGGGACTTTTTTTCGAGACTTTATGTATGCGTGACCTGCGTACCTACGCAGAGGCACTTATGGGAACTGTATACCATTATCGTGACTCATCCGGGCTGGAATGTGATGCGGTGGTGCATCTGCGCAACGGCTCCTACGGTCTGGTAGAGATAAAGCTGGGCGGCACACATCTTATATCCGAAGGATGCAGGACTCTTAAAACCCTAAGTGAGCGCATAGACACTGACAGAATGAAAGCCCCCTCATTCCTGATGGTTCTTACCGGAATCGGGGATATAGCTTACAGACGGAAAGAGGACGGCATCTACATTGTCCCCATCGGTTGCCTGAAGCAATAGCGGAACTATCTGGAACGAAGACGGAGAAAGGAGAAGAAGGCGGCGCAGACGACCAGTATGCCGGCAAGGAGCATCGCGTCATGCGGAGCCTTGTCTCCGAAGAGGTGGAAGAATAGGGCGACGAGAGCTGCGCCGGTGGCCTGGCCTGTCAGGCGGGCGGTGGAGAGCATGCCGCTTGCACTGCCGGCCCGGTGGTTGGGCGCGGAGCTCAGGAGCAGATGGTTGTTGGGCGACTGGAAGAATCCGAAACCGGCGCCGCAGAGGGCGAGTCTCCAGCCGAGGGCAAAGGGGGAGGCATCCGCCGGCATCTGCGAGAGCAGGAAGCAGCCGGCACTCATAAGCAGCAGACCGAAACCACCTAACAGGCCCGGGTGGATCTTGCCGCTCAGCGAGCCGGACAGAGGCGCCACGAACATCACTATGAACGGCCAGGCGGTCATTACGGCACCGGTCTCCACGGGATTCATCCCGAAGGTATGCAGCAGCATGAAAGGCATACCGACCAGCACCATCATCTGGGCCGTATAGGAGACAATGCTGGTGACCACCGACATGGAAAATGCCGGAATACGCAGCAGGTCAAAGGGCAGCATCGGGTATCTGCGGCGGAGCTGACTGCGGATATACAGGAAACCCAGTGCGAGCAGCACGGCAGCTGCCACAGCTACGACCGCAGGACTGACATCGTGCGAATACATCTCGATGCAGCCTATGAGAAGGCCGAATACGGCGGCGTTGAGAAGGGCGTCCCCGACATGGAAACGGCGTCCGACGATATGAGTGGGATTGTCAGGGAGGAAACGCCACCCCATCAGGAATGTCACTATCCCCACCGGGATATTGATGGCGAACAGCCATGGCCAGGAGGCGAAAGACAGTATGGCGGCCGCTATCGACGGACCGGACACGGCCGACAGGGCCACCACGGTAGCATTGATTCCCACCCCCTTGCCGAAATGCCGCCTGGGAAACACCAGTTTGGCCACGGAGGTATTGACACTCATCATCATCGCCGCCCCAAGCCCCTGGAATGCCCTGGATGCCACGAGCATAAGCAGACTGTGTGAAACCGTGCAGAAAACGGATGCCACCGTAAACACGGCCACTCCCGACAGATACACTTTTTTATAGCTGTACAGCTCCCCGAGTGTCGAGAACGGCAGCAGGGCCATCATCACCACGAGCTGGAAAGCATTGACCACCCATATCGAATCAGCAGGCGAGACACCGAGTCCCTGCGCTATCACCGGCAGGGCCACATTGCAGATATTGCCGTCCACCACCGACAGGAAGATGCCGCACCACACCGCGCCCATGGCATAGAAAAGCTGCGGCCTGTGCAGACCGTCCCACTCCAGATTGCCGGTGATCCTTTCTTCTTCCATTTTACTGCGTGACTTCGGCAAATGTACGCAAATTTACTTTACGGGAGAACGCAGCCCGAGGCGGCTGACAGAGGAAAGGGCGCCGCAGATGGTAAGAATGCCGGCCAGGAGCATGGCATCGTGGGGAGCACCGTCCCCGAAAAGATGGAAGAAGAGGGCGACGAGGGCCGCACCGGTGGACTGGCCTACGAGGCGGGCCGTTGCAAGCATGCCTCCCGCACTGCCGGCACGGTGGTTGGGCGCGGAACTCAGAAGCATGTGGTTGTTGGGCGACTGGAAGAAACCGAATCCGGCCCCGCACATCATCAGCCGCCATGCGATGTCCAGATGCGAGGCATTCTCAGGAATAAATGCAAGCAGGAAACAGCCGGCACTCATCAGCAGCAGACCGAAACATCCCAGCACTCCGGGATGCACCCTGCCTATGAGCGAGCCGGCCAGCGGGGCCACGAACACGATGACCAGCGGCCAGGAAGTCATCAGCAGTCCGGTCTCTACGGCATTCATCCCGAAAGTATGCAGGAGCATGAACGGTATGGCCACCATTGCCGTCATCTGGGCCGTGAAAGAGATGATACTGGTGAGCACCGACATCGAGAATACGGGGATACGGAGCAGGTCGAACGGCAGCATGGGCCAGCTGCGGCGGAGCTGGGTCCGCACGTAGATACTGCCCAGGACAACCAGCAGGGCGACCCCGACAAGCACCGTAACAGACTTCGCCCCGTGCGAATACATCTCGATGCAGCCTATCAGCAGGCCGAATACGGCGGCATTGAGCAGGCCGTCCCGGATATTGAAATGCCGTCCCTCGATGTGGGTAGGATTGTCCGGCAGATGCTTGAATGCCATGAAGAACGTCACTATTCCCACCGGAATGTTGATTGCGAAGAGCCAGGGCCAGGAGGCGAACGAAAGAATACCTGCCGCAACCGTAGGACCGGCCACCGAGGCAAGGGCCACCACCGTGGCGTTAAGCCCCACTCCCCTGCCCAGGTACTTTTTGGGATAGGTGATTTTCACAAGAGTGGTATTGACACTCATCATCATCGCCGCACCCAGCCCCTGAAACGCCCTTGAGGCAACCAGGAGCGGCAGCGTATGCGACAGGGCGCAGAACAGCGAGCCGACGGTGAACAGCACCGTCCCCGAGACATACACCCGCTTGTAGCTCAGCAGCTCTCCGATGGAGGAAAACGACAGCAGGGTCATCATGATCACCAGCTGGAACGAGTTGACCACCCAGATGGAGTCCGCAGACGACACCCCCAGCTCCTGCGAGATGGTAGGCAGGGCCACATTGCAGATATTGCCGTCCATCACCGAGAGAAAAATCCCGCACCACAGCGAGGCCACCGCATAGTAAATCTTCGGGCGGGACAGACCGTCCCACTCCAGATTGCCGGTGATGTGCTCTGCATTATTATTCATAACGGCGGCAAATGTACACAAAATCATGGCAATTGCTTATAAATTCTTTCCATTGTTTTACAGATTGGAAAGAATTTTCTATTTTTGTAAAAATCTTAAAAGTATGGAAAAAGCCCCTGACATACCTCAGCACAGC
Organism: uncultured Bacteroidales bacterium; assembly: GCA_944323785.1. Classification (GTDB taxonomy): domain Bacteria; phylum Bacteroidota; class Bacteroidia; order Bacteroidales; family UBA932; genus Coprenecus. Next base: position 127,424 of record CALUTU010000001.1, read on the forward strand.
CTTCTTCAAGCCATTGTGGAACTACAGCAAGATAACGAGCTGCGTTCTTTTATAGAAGACTTGAATGATGAATACGGATATTGGGATAGAATAAAGTATATCAGAAATTCTTTCCACAAGTCTCCGAATGAGTTATGGGCTCTGATAAAAGCCCAGAGATTCATTTCCAACGTATCTGTCAAAAATTGGGGAAAATACAATATCCACTTCGCATTGACCGACAGAATGCAGCGGCAATGTCATTCTTTTGATATAAACTTCGGGGGAAGATGGGAGTATGAAACCACTATACCTGAAAAAACAAAGGAACGGTATCTTATAAGTTCCCTTATGGAAGAGGCCATATCTTCAAGTATGATGGAAGGAGCTTCTACAACACGCAGGATAGCCAAGGAAATGCTGCGCAAGAAAATGTCCCCCGCTGATAAGTCCCAGCAGATGATTTTCAACAACTATGAGACAATTCAGTTTATCGTCACGCATAAGTCGGAGCCGCTTACAACAGAACTGCTGCTTCAGGTTCACCGGCTGATGACTGACAGCACGCTGGACAATCCTGAAGATTCCGGCCGGTTCCGTCAAAATGACCAGGTCGTCGTGGAGAATGCCATTACCCATGAGATTGTACACACACCTCCGACATATACAGAACTGCCTCATTTCATGGAAACATTGTGTGATTTTTTCAACAACCATGAATCCAGACCATATATCCACCCTATCATAAAAGGAATTATCATCCATTACATGATTGCATACATGCATCCGTTCGTTGACGGTAACGGACGGACTGCACGGGCAATCTTTTACTGGTATATGCTGCGTCAGGGTTATTGGCTGATGGAATATCTGTCAATATCCCGCATCATTTACCGCTCCAAACCCTTTTACGAAAAATCCTTTCTGTACGCGGAAATCGAGAACAATGATCTGGGCTATTTCATAACATACCATATGAGAGTTCTCGAGTTGGCATTCAGGGATATGCAGGAATACATAAAAAGAAAGACCAAAGAGCGGGAAGCCGCTCATCAATATCTGGGGAAGTCAGGCATCAACGAAAGACAAGCTGAAATCATAAAGATGTTTGATGACAATCCGAATGAGGTTATGACTGTAAAAGATGTCCAGGTCAAGTTCAGAATAACTCCCACAACTGCAAAATCTGACATCATCAAGCTTGTACGGCTCGGATTATTGAAAGAAATTGCCGTGAACAAGGTAAAAAGGGCATATATCAAAAGCGATTCCTTTGAGCAGATTCTTTCCAATTTATAAAATAATGGAAAGAATCTCAAAAATTTTTCATTTGCTTCGAAATCCATATATTTGCAAAAATGAATAAATACTACTGTAAATGAAAGTAAACACCACAGCCAAATCCATCTGCGCGGCCCTGATAGGGGCGGCGGCAGTAGCAGGAACATCTTCCTGCGGCAATCAGAATCAGACAGAATCACCCATGAAACAGAAAGTTGAGGAATATGCGCCATTCGAGCTGTCCTCTCCCTTGGCAGCCCAGCTGAGCGACAATGAGAGGCAGATCGTCGAGCTGTTCTTCCAGATAGGACAGATAGCCGACGGGCTGTTCTGGCAGCAGACATTCGGGGACAAGAGCCTCATGGATCAGATTGCTGATCCCTATGCGAAGCAGTTCGCCTACATCAACTACGGCCCCTGGGACCGTCTCGATGACAACAAGCCTTTCATCGACGGCTACGGTGCCAAGCCCGACGTATGCACCTATTATCCTGCCGACATCACCCTCGAGGAGTTCAACGCCTTCGACGACCCCAACAAGTCGTCCTGGTACACAGTCCTGCGCCGCGATGAGAACGGAAAGCTGAAGACCGTATGGTATCACGAGGAGTACGCCGAAGAGGTAAACAAGATGTGCGAGCTGATGCAGCAGGCCGCCGACCTGGCCGAGGATCCCGGTCTGAAGAAATACCTGCTGGAGCGCATCAAGGCCTTCAGGACCGATGACTACCTCGCCAGCGATCTGGCCTGGATGGACATGAAGGACAGCAGGATAGACTTCGTGGTCGGTCCCATCGAGAGCTACGACGACAAGTTCCAGGAGACCAAGACTTCCTACGAGGCATTCATCCTGCTGAAGGACACCGAGCGCAGCAAGGACCTGGCCAAGTTCGTGGCCATGCTTCCCGCCCTGCAGAAAGAGCTGCCCTGCAAGCCCGAGTACAAGACCTTCGTGCCAGGCACATCCTCCGACCTCAACGTCTATGACGTAGTCTATTACGCCGGAGACTGCAACGCCGGCAGCAAGACCATCGCCATCAATCTGCCCAACGACGAGCGCGTACACGCCATGAAGGGCACCCGCCGTCTCCAGCTGCGCAACTCGATGCAGGCCAAGTTCGACAAGATTCTCCTCCCGATCGGAGAGCTTATCCTCGCTCCCGAGGAGCACGAGCACCTGAAATTCGACGCCTTCTTCTGGAACGTGACCTTCCACGAGGTGGCCCACGGCCTCGGCATCAAGGAGACCATCAACGGCAAGGGCAGCGTGGACGCAGCAATGGGTACTGAGAAGACCTCCTGGGAAGAGGCCAAAGCCGACATCCTCGGACTCTTCATGGTATCCCGCCTGATAGAGAAAGGCGAGATCACCAATATCTCCGTAGAGGACGCCATCACCACCTACATCGCCGGCATCCTCCGCTCGGTACGCTTCGGAGCCGCATCCTCCCACGGCAAGGCCAACATGATGTGCTTCAACTTCATGGAGCAGCAGGGCGCATTTACCCGCAACGCCGACGGCCTCTATGTCATCGACTACGCCAAGGCCAAGAGCGCCATCAACGCATGGGCCGACCTCATCCTGACCACCCAGGGCAACGGTGACGTCAAGTTCGCCACCGAGTTCCGCGAGAAGAACGGCGGCATCACCCCCGCCCTCCAGGCCGACCTCGACCGCATCAACGCAGCCGGTATTCCCAAGGACATTTTCTTCATTCAGGGTCCCGATGTTCTCTTTAGTACAAAGTAAATCCGCGGCACGGCTGCTGACGGCACTCTACGTCCCGGCAGTCCTCTCCGCAGCACTCGCAGTATCGTCCTGCCGCAACCACAGCGGCGGGACAGATACTTTCATACCCGCACCTCCCGACTGGTCCGACGCTGCGGCGTGGTACATTTCCACTCCCTCCGGGGAAAATACCGGAAATACCGCTTCCCCCGCAGCGGACATTTTCTACATCCTCCCTACCTGTGTATGGGACTGGACCACTGAGGACGGACAGTCCTGCCGCTACTCCAACTACACCCGCACGGACCATATCGAGGCATTCCTCCCCTCCGTGGAGCTCGCGGAGGACATTTTCGCCCAGGGACAATACGGGTTCTACTGCCCCTACTACCGGCAGATCTCCCTCAATGTCTGGATGGACGGCGAGGCGGCGGTGGAGGAGCTCTTCCCCCTGTCGATGGAGGATGTCAGTGCGGCATTCGACTATTATCTGGACAATTACAATGAAGGACGGCCCTTCGTCCTCGCCGGCTTCAGCCAGGGAGGAAAGGCTGTGGTCGAACTGGTAAAACACGCTCCGGCAGAGGTTCTCGGACGGATGGTGGCCGCATACGCAATAGGCTACCGCATCTCTGACGAGGAAGTGGAACAGTACCCGCAACTGCACCCCGCCACCGATTCGACCGGCACCGGCACCATCATCAGCTACAACTCCGTAGCCTCCCCCGAAGCGGCATGTGCGGTCCTCTCCCCCTCCGACTTCTGCATCAACCCGGTGAACTGGACTACCGATGCCGTCCCGGCTGCCCTCAACGACTCGGTGACCGTCACCGTCGACACCCTGAACCACCTGCTGATAGTGGACGGCCTCGATCCCGAAGCCTATTTCCTGCCCTCATTGTCCCCGATGTTTCCCCTCGGCAACTACCACCTGCAGGAACTGACCCTGTATCAAGAGCACCTGAGGCGCAACACGGCCCTGCGCATCGGGAATTTTGACTTACAGCAATGAAACGCTTTCCCGCCATTCATATGATTCCTGCAGCAGCATTGGGCATGATACTCAGCTGCTGTGCCTGCCAGTCTGCCCAGGACCTGCCCTGGTACGAGGATACCGACAGGCTCTGGCAGGACTACATGGCCGCAGTGGAGGACGCCAAAGAGGCCACGTCCGAGGAGATGGACCCGGACCTGGCAGCCATCATCTCCCCGGAGGAAAGCCCCCTGTTGGAATGGCTGGAGCGGGACGGGCGGATCTTCGTGCTGGTCGGCTCGGTCATGAGCGGGGAGGACAGCCGCTACTGGGAAAATGGAAGCGGGACGGACAGCGGATTCATCCTGGACGACCGCCTGCCGTGGATCACCCTGCCCTACGACCTGACAGCCCGGCTCCAATCAGTAGGAGTCCAGACCGAGGATGCCGGAATAGAGATGCGCGTCATCCAGATGCTGGGCCTTCCGCCCGACTGCGGATACGACCGCATAGTGTTCTTCTGGGCCGAGAAGGACAGCCTTTTCCGTCCCGCACCCGACCCGGAGATATATGACCGTGAGGTACTTCTGGACTTCCGGAACGATGTAGACCCGCGATACCGGGCATGGTTCGAGGACTACCGTCAGACCGCCTACTTCTCTGACACCCCCTACCCCTGGACCCGCCTCGGCTACACCTACGACTGGAACGCGGAAACCGGCACTGAGACAGGCCCCGCCGAATTCATCGTCCGCCCCGGCACCCGTGTCATAGTCAAAGACATCCTAGGCGTACCCGAATGGTACCGCACCGCTATCAGATGACCCTCGGCAGGATTTTGGGGAAATGCATATTTTGCCATTTTTAAATTTCGGGGAAAATAGGGATTTTGCCTCAAAAGATTTTGGGGAAATGAAGAACTTGTCTATTTTTGCATAGACAAATATCTGTAATGATGGCAAATAGGGTTTTTAAAAGGAAAATCTACGACAGGCTGCTTCAGTGGAAACAGGAGTCAGGCGGAACAAGCGCCGCTCTGATACAAGGAGCAAAACGTATCGGTAAGTCGACAATCGTAGAGGAATTCGCGAAAAATGAATACTCCTCATACCTGCTGATTGACTTCAACAGGGCCTCCGCCGATGTAAAAGCCCTGTTCGATGACCTGACGGACCTGGATTTCATTTTCCTCCAGCTGCAGACCATATACCGTGTCGTACTGGAAAGACGCAGGTCAGTCATCATCTTCGATGAGGTGCAGAAATGCCCCAAAGCCCGCGAGGCGATCAAATACCTCGTTCAGGACGGAAGATATGACTACATCGAGACCGGCTCCCTCATCAGTATCAGGAAAAATACAAAAAACATCACCATCCCGAGCGAGGAGGAACGCATGGACATGTATCCTATGGACTTCGAGGAATTCAGGTGGGCCATGGGCGATACCGCGTCAGTCCCCCTTATCCGGACCTTCTTTGAAAAGCGGATGCCGCTGGGTGCCGCACACAGATCCATGCAGAGAGACCTGCGGCTGTATATGCTGGTGGGAGGTATGCCGCAGGCCGTCAATGAATATCTGGAGACAAACAATCTCGCGAAGGTAGACGCCGCAAAGAGACGTATCATCCAGCTCTATTCCGAGGACTTCCTCAAAATAGACGCCACAGGCAGGCTGAGCAGACTGTTCATGTCCATTCCCGCCCAGCTGAGCAGGAAAACCTCCCGGTACTACATGAGTGCAGTAGTAGGAAGTGTGGACAACGACAAAGAAGAGGAAATGCTCGTCAGTCTCGAAGACAGCAAGGCCGTCCTGGTATCATATCATTCCGATGACCCTAACGTGGGCCTGTCGCTGACAAAAGACACCTCCAGATATAAACTGTTCGCCGCGGACACCGGCCTGTTCGTCACGATGGCTTTTTGGGACAAAGGCTTTGCGGAGAACATCATCTATCAGAAACTGCTGTCCGACAAGCTGGAGGCCAATCTCGGATATCTTTACGAGAATCTTGTGGCGCAGATGCTTACCGCGGCAGGCAATCAGCTGTTCTACTATACTTTCGAAAAAGACGACAAGCACTTCTATGAAATAGACTTCATGCTGACGAGAGGCAGCAAGATATGCCCTGTCGAAGTAAAGTCCTCAGGCTACATGACCCACGCCTCCCTCGACGCCTTCAGGAAGAAATACCAGACCCGGATACAGAACAGTTATGTACTCTATACCAAGGACCTGCAGAAAGGCGAGAGCGGGCTGCTGTATCTGCCGGTGTACATGACGCCGGTGCTGTAGTCAAAACTTGTCAATCTCTTCCGGAGATAGACCGGTAGTCCGTGTAATCAGTTCCAAGGGGAGGCCCTGCGCTTTCATATTCCTTGCGATGTCGTAAATGGCCTCAGTCCTGCCTTCTGCCAGACCTTCAGCTCTGCCTTCCGCCCGGCCTTGAGCCCGGCCTTGAGCCACACCCTCGTCCAGTCCCTCTTCGCGGGCAGTGTTGAGCACGTCCCACTGAATGCGGCGGTTCTCGATGTGACGCTCGTAGGCCCTGCGCTCCTCCTTCGAAAGGCACGATATCTGAAGCTGCCTGCGGGCAAGACGGAGACCCTCCACCTGGGTATTCTCGTCGATCTTTCCAGACTTGAGGAACCTGATCCACTCATCTAAAGGAGTCACAGCGTGCTGGTTGAACTCGTTTACCCTAAGTATGTAGTACTCCGGGAAAAGATCTCCCACATCATGCTTCGTGAACTTCTCCTGCTGCTTTACGGAGAGTCGCAGGGTGTCTCCCGTGTGCACCCCCTTGAATACCGACTTCCCGTGATAGATGTAGTCGCTGCCCTGACCGATGTCGAAGTAGACGATGCTGATGGAGTACACCTTTCGCACCTGGGAATACTCATCGCCATCGTAGATGTACTCAGTGATGGCCTTGGACGTCCCGTAGAGCATCCTCTGGAAATAGTAAATCTCGGCGTTGTTCTGTATCTCGATAATGATCAGCTCACCTTTGGAATTCTCGGCGAGCACGTCCACCCGGTTGAACTTGTCGTCGGGGGTCTCCTTGTTGCCCTCGCTTTCGAGCATACGCTTGATTACGACCTTTTCTCCGAGCAGCTCGCTCAGAAAACTCTCCAAGACAGCGAAATTGGCCTTCTGCCGCAGCAGCCGCTTCATGGCCCAGTCAAAGCGGATTACTTCATCTCCATAATAAACCATATCTTCCTCCTTTTTCTGCAAATTTAAGTATAAATCCGATTTCACCCGCGCCGGCAGAGTAAAAAATCCGGACCGTCACCCGCTGAGCCGCCAAGATTTCGGGGAAACAGAAAAGTGGCGCAGATGCTTACAGCGGCAGGCAATCAGCTGTTCTACTATACTTTCGAGAAAGACGACAAGCACTTCTATAAAATAGACTTCATGCTGACGAGAGGCAGCAAGATATGCCCCGTCGAAGTAAAGTCCTCAGGCTACATGACCCACGCCTCCCTCAACGCCTTCAGGAAGAAATACCAGACCCGGATACAGAACAGCGTAAAACTTGTCTAAGTCGTTTTTTATCATTATAATTGCACTATGAATGGTGTAATGCAATCAATTAAACAAGTAGGTATGAAATGGTTTAACTTGTTGCTGCTGTCTTTTGCTATGGCAGCAACATTATCATGCGCAGATAAAAGCAAAGCTGTCAAGACATTTGATGTTGTTAAGAATTTAAAGGCAGAGCAAATTCCAATATCTGAAATATTGAATATCAACAATATCATAAAACTTGAAAATTATATAGTCCTGCAGAACACCGGTGATGGCGGAGACTATTTCTACTTTGTATACTCATATCCTGATATCCGGTTTCTATATTCTTTCGCCCATAACGGACGGGGACCGGAGGAGTACCTGATGCCTTCTGTCATTAAGAATACGCATGGAAACGTAATCGGGCTCAGGGACCACGCCACCGACGTCATTGCCTTTTATGAACTTTCGGATACAGCTGCGCATCTGAAGTTCAGCAAGACATTCAAGACTCCGGACATAAACCGTTTCTTCTGGGAAATAAATGTTATCGAGGATTCCTTACTACTTGTAAAGCATCAAGGTTACAATACGGGAGCGCGTGAACTGTGGAATCTGTATAACGGTACGATGATGGACAGCATAGGCAACTCCTTCCCGAAGTTGCCGCACAAGATGGGAAAGAATTATTACTCGATATTCGATGACTATCTTATATCCGCTTCGGACAATCGTTTTGTTATAAGTTACAATTTCATTGACCGACTTGAGATGGGAGAGGTCATAGATGGAAAAATACAGCTGACGGAATTCACTGGAGCAAAACAGCCGCCAAAGTTTCATCTGTATGGAGATGATACCTCTACAGAATTCAGTATAGACCGGAATATAGTGACATACGAGAATGTTTATGCGGGAAAGGACTATATCTATGCCCTCTATTCGGGCAAGCGGCTTGATGATACGGAAGCCAACCACTCCTCATCCATAGAGGTCTACACCTGGACCGGCGAGCCCTTACAACTGCTGAACTTGGATACCCCCATAGCATATTTCGCAGTGGATGAGCAAAATAGAGCAATATATGCTGTGAATCCGGAAATACATGAGGACAAACTATTGAAATACATCTTCTGATATGATGGGTCTTTGGGCCTGGGACATATAAAAAAAACACAACCCCGAAAGGAGTTGTGTCCCGAGTGGAGCATACCGGAGTCGAACCGGTTACCTCGACACTGCCAGTGTCGCGCTCTAGCCAAATGAGCTAATGCCCCTCCACTATTATGAAAAAGTGCCGCAAAGATACGGTAATTTTTCTATTTACAAAATTATTTTTCTACAGCCAGCCGAAAATCATGATGACGGCTATCACCAGCGGGGCCACGTAGCGCACCAGATAGAAGATGGCGTTGTACAGCCGCTTGTTGGGCAGGGTGCCGCCGTTGGAGAGCTCGTCCACAAACTCCTTCCGGCCGAGTTTCCAGCCGACGAATATCACAATGAAGAGTCCGCACAGGGGCATCAGCAGGTTGGCCGATATCATGTCGAAGAAGTCGAAGAAGGTCTTGCCGAGGATGTGCACGTCGGAGAGCACGCTGCCGGAGAGGGCGCACAGGGTGCAGAGCACCAGGCAGACGGCGCTGGAAAGCAGCACGGCCATGCGGCGCTTCATCCTGCAGGCCTCTATCAGATAGGTCACGGACACCTCTAAGAGGGAGATGGACGAGGTGATGGCCGCGATGAAGAGCACGAAGAAGAAGAGTATCGCGATGACTCCGCCGGCGGCTATCTGGTCAAAGATGTCGGGCAGCACCACGAAGAGCAGGCCGGGGCCCTCGCTGGGGGAGATGCCGAAGGCAAATACGGCGGGCATGATGGCCAGTCCGGCTAAGATGGCGAAGAAGGTGTCGGAGATGGCGGTCAGCGAGGAGAGCTTGACGATCTTCTCCTGTTTCTTGACATACGAGCCGTAGGTCAGAATAGTCGCGCAGCCGATACTCAGGGAGAAGAAGGCCTGGCCGAGGGCGTTGAGGAAGGTGCTTCCGGTGACCTTGGAGAAATCGGGCTTGAAGAGGAACTCCAGACCGGCTCCGGCTCCGGGCAGGGTCACCGAGCGGATGGCGATGATGATGATGGTCAGGAAGAGCAGCGGCATCATGACCTTGGTATAGCGCTCGATACCGTCCTTGATGCCGGCCAGCAGCACGAGGGATGTCAGAGCCAGGAAGATATAGGTGTAGAGTATCGTCCTCCCAGGTGTGGATACGGCCGCGGCGAAGAAGCCTTCCGACGAGCCCTGTTCGGGCAGGGTGAACGACACGGCATGCACGAGGTAGTCTATCGTCCAGCCTCCCACCACGCAGTAGAAGGATATCAGAGCCACCGAGGCAAGCACGCCGAGCACACCGACCAGTCCCCAGTGTCCCTTGGGTGACAGCACCTTGAAGGCCTTCACAGCATTGACTTGACTGCGGCGTCCGACCACGAACTCCGACATCATGATGGGCAGGCACAGCAGGAATACCAGCACGAGGTAGATGATGATGAATGCCGCGCCGCCGTTGGTACCCATAAGATAGGGGAAGCGCCAGAGGTTGCCCAGTCCGATAGCCGAGCCGGCCATGGCTACGAGCACGCCGAAGGAGGATTTGAAGTTGTCTCTCATTTTTTGATAAGTATTAGGAATGAATAATAAAGTCCGGTCTTTTCATCAAAATAACGCTCGGAACGGCTCTCCACCTTCCACAGCTCAGGGTCCACTTCCGGGAAAAATACCTCCGCATCCCCGATGACCGTCTCCACCTCGGTGATATACAGGCGGCCGGCAAGGGGCATGGCTGCACGGTAGAGCTGCCCGCCTCCTATGACGAACACCTCCTCCGAAGTGCCCGCAGCATCCGCACCGGCAGCAGCGACAGCGGCCTCCAGCGAGGGCTGGAACTCCGCCCCGCAGTCAGGGGCCGCGCTGTGCGAGCGGCTTACCACGATGTTGCGCCGTCCGGGAAGAGGACGCTCTCCGAGCGAGAGCCAGGTATTGTAGCCCATGATGACGGGATGGCCGGTGGTCACCCGTTTGAAATACTTCAGGTCGCCGGAGATGTGCCAGGGCATCCGGTTGCCCTTTCCGATGGCGCCGTTGGCGGCTTTGGCGACGATAAGCGATATCATAGGCTCGATTCTGATAAGTTGAAATGAAGTTCAAAATTAAGGAAAATTTTCGGGAAATTGTGCTACTTTTGTAAGGTTATGATACTGATAATCGACGACGACGACGCCATAAGAGCATCCCTGACCTTCCTCCTGAAGCGCTCGGGCCTGACCGCCAAGGCCGTTCCGGGTCCGAAAGAGGCTCTGGACGAGGTGCGGCTGCAGGAGCCTGAGCTGATCCTCATGGACATGAACTACTCCCTGTCCACTACCGGGGAGGAGGGGCTGGAACTGCTGCGCAAGATCAAGATATTCGCCCCGGCGGCTCCCGTCATCCTCATGACGGCCTGGGGCAGCATCAGCCTCGCGGTGGAGGGCATGCGCCTCGGGGCCTTCGACTTCATCACCAAGCCCTGGGACAATATGGCCCTTATGGACCGTATCCGCACCGCCCTGCATCTGAACTCAGAACGGCAGGAGGAGGCGGGCACTACCGGCAAGGGCTTCGACAAGATCATAGGCAACAGCCCCCAGATCAAGGAGGTGCTGGACGCAGTGACCCGCGTGGCACCCACCGGCGCCTCGGTGCTCATCACCGGGGAGAGCGGCACGGGCAAGGAGCTTATCGCGGAGGCCATCCACCTCAACTCCCCCCGCAGCAGCGGTCCCTTCGTCAAGGTCAATCTCGGCGGCCTGAGCTCCAGCCTCTTCGACAGCGAGATGTTCGGGCACAAGAAGGGCGCCTTCACCGACGCCTGGACCGACCGCAAGGGCCGGTTCGAACTGGCCGACAAGGGCACCATCTTCCTCGACGAGATAGGCGAGCTGGAGCCCGTCTGCCAGGTCAAGCTCCTGCGCGTGCTCCAGGACCGCACCTACGAGCCGCTGGGCGAGAGCATCCCCCGCCGCACCGACGTCCGGGTGGTCTCGGCCACCAACCGCGACCTGCAGGAGATGGTCCGCCAGGGCCTCTTCCGCGAGGACCTGTTCTACAGGCTCAACCTCATCCCCATACACCTGCCGCCGCTGAGGGAAAGGAGGGAGGACATCCCCCTTTTAGTGCAGTATTTTACCCGCAATGCCGGCAGCCGCGCCGCATTCTCCCCGGAGGCGATGGAATACCTCAGTCGCCTCCCCTATCCGGGCAATATCCGCGAGCTCAAGAACATCGTCGAGCGTGCCCTCATCCTCGGCGGCAGCGGGACCATCTCCCGCGATGACGTGGTCCGCTGCACCGGCGCCCCCGACGAGCACGGCGCTGCCTCCGGAACAGCCGCCAAGGACTCAGACACCCCGGCCCAGACCCTCGAGGAGATGGAGAGGGACCGCATCCTCCGCACCCTGAGCGACTGCAACGGCAATGTCTCCCGCGCCGCCGCAGCCTTAGGCCTCACCCGGGCCTCCCTCTACCGCCGCATCGAAAAATTCAAAATCAACCTTTAGGACCATGGGATCAAGAGGATACTTCCGGCTCATAGCGGTGCTGCTCGTGGCGGTCGTGGCGGCCTCCATAGGATTTGCCCTCAAGATGGCGGACGAGGGGACGGGCAACTGGATATACGTCGCGGCGCAGGTGCTGCTGATAGCTGCCGTTGTCCTCTTAGTGATATTGTATCAAAAGACCATAAAGCCGCTGAACACCCTCTCCGGAGGTATCGACCTGATCAAGGAGCAGGACTTCTCCACCCGCCTGAGACCCGTGGGGCAGAAGGACGCCGACCGCATCATAGAACTGTTCAACCGCATGAGCGACCGCCTGCACAACGAGGAGCTGCGGATTCAGGAGCAGAACCACTTCCTCGACCAGCTCATCGCCGCCTCCCCGGCCGGGGTGCTGATCATGGACATCGGCCACCGCATCGACTCGTCCAACCCGGCATTGGACCGGATGCTCGGAGTCCGGAGCATTGAGCCTTACCGCGGACAGCTCCTGCAGGACAGCCCCCTGCCCCTGCTCAGACTGCTCGCCGGACTGCAGCCGGACGAGGGCCGCATCCTCCAGACCGACCCCCTGCACATCTACCGCTGCACCCTCTCGTCCTTCATGGACCGGGGCTTCCCCCACCCTTTCTACATGGTCGAGCCCCTGACCGAAGAGCTGTACGAGGCCGAGAAGAGGGGTTACAAGAAGGTCATCCGCGTCATCTCCCACGAGGTCAACAACACCATGGCCGGCATCACCTCGGCCCTCTACGCCATACAGCAGACCTCCACGGACTCCGGGGACGGGGACACCGCCGCGATGCTGTCGATACTGCTCTCGCGGATAGACCGGATGAGCCGCTTCATCACCGACTACGCCTCGATGGCCAGGATTCCCGACCCGGTATGCAGGCCGGTGGACGCCTGTGCCTTCATGCGCCGCGTGCTGCCCTTCCTGGAGAGCCTCAGGGGTCAGAAACAGATAGCGTTCGTAACCGGGATAGATGAGAAAGCCGGAGAAGTGCCGATAGACCAGGTGCTGATGGAGCAGGTGCTGACCAACATCGTCAAGAACGCGGTGGAGGCCTTCCCGGACGGTTCGCCCGACGCCCGCATCACCGTCACCGCCCGCCTCGGCTACTGGTGCGTGGCCGACAACGGAGCCCCCATCCCCGAGGAGACCGCCCGCCACCTCTTCACCCCCTTCTTCTCCACCAAGCCGGACGGCAAGGGCATAGGCCTGATAGTCATCCACGAGATCCTGACCCGCTCAGGCATCCGTTTCAGCCTCGGCACCGGGGAGGACGGCATTACGAGATTCGAACTTTTTTTCCAAACCACTCAATAATCAAATTCCATTTACCTATGAGACGATTTAAAAAAATTATCATCGCAGCTGCTGCCATTTTCCTGGGCGCCTGCACAGTTTCCACAGCTCAGACCAACGAGGACCTGATGAAGGAAATCCAGAGACTGAAGGCCTACAACAACAGTCTCCAGCACACATTCGACATGATAATCAAGAATATCGATGATGTTCTCTGGTACGAGAAAGTCGGGGATGTGGCCTATATCGACAAGGTATATCTGACAGGAGAGCCCAAAGCCAAACAGGGCAGCCCCACTTCAAGAGGGTACAACAACCCCTTCAAGTTCTGGAACTATGTCTTCATCCCCAAGACAGTGGATCCGAATAAGAAATACCCTCTCATCGTATTTCCTCACAGCGGAGTTCACGCCGACATGTCCACCTATTACGCACACATCATCCGCGAGCTGATGGCTCAGGAGTATATCGTCATAGCCACCGAATACCGGGGAAGTACAGGCTATGGTGAGGGTATGTACAAGGCCATCGACTACGGCGGACGCGAGAACTCGGATGTCAAGGCCGGACGTGACTACATGGTGGAGAACTACGATATCGTGGACCCCAACCGCGTGGGCATCATGGGCTGGAGCCACGGCGGCATGATAACGCTGATGAACCTCTTCGAGTACCCCGACGCCTATAAGGTGGGCTATGCCGGAGTGCCAGTATCCGACCTCATCGCCAGGATGGGTATCGCCACCGACAGCTACCGCGATCTCTTCTCGGCCTCATATCACATCGGAGCCACTGTATCGCAGAACGTACAGGAGTACAAGCGCCGCTCACCTGTATGGAACACCCACAAGCTCAAGGCTCCCCTGCTCGTATACTCCAACACGATAGACGATGACGTGGACGTACTGGAAGTCGAGCACCTCATCAAGAGCCTGAAAGCCGACGGCAAGAAGTTCGAGTACAAGATATACGAGGCAGCAGCCGGAGGACACTCCTTCGACCGTATCGACACCAAGGAGGCCACCGATATCCGCTTCACCGTCTACAAGTTCCTGGAGAAGTACCTGAAGCCCAACAAGCCTTTCAAGACTCCCGACGATATGCGCAAGGCCGCCTACCGTTTTAATTAAACCGATACCGGGGCCTTTATGGCAGGCCAGGGGTCATAGCCTTCCAGCCTGAAGTCATCATAATCGAAATCGAAGACCGAGTGAATCTCGGGATTCAGTACCATGCGCGGCAGCTCTCTGGGAGTCCTGGAGAGCTGTTCGTGTACCTGGTCGAAATGGTTGAGGTAGATGTGGACATCCCCGAAGGTGTGCACGAAGTCCCCGGGGACATAGCCGCACTCCTGGGCCACCATCATGGTCAGCAAGGCGTAAGAGGCGATGTTGAAAGGCACTCCGAGGAAGACATCCGCGCTGCGCTGGTAGAGCTGGCAGGAGAGCCGCCCGTCGGCCACGTAGAACTGGAAGAGGGTGTGGCAGGGAGGCAGGGCCATCCGGTCCACCTCAGCGGGATTCCAGGCCGAGACGATGTGCCGCCGCGAGTCCGGGCTGCGCTTGAGCGAGTCCAGCACCTGGGAGAGCTGGTCGATGGTCCGTCCGTCGGGAGCGGGCCAGGACCGCCACTGATGCCCGTAGACCGGCCCCAGGTCCCCGTTCTCATCGGCCCATTCGTCCCATATCGAGACCTTGTGGTCGTGCAGGTACTTGATGTTGGTATCGCCCTTGATGAACCACAGCAGCTCGTAGATAATCGAGCGCAGATGCAGTTTCTTGGTTGTCAGCAGGGGAAATCCCTCCGCGAGGTCGAACCTCATCTGATAACCGAACACCGACTTGGTTCCCGTCCCCGTCCGGTCCGACTTGACCGTCCCGTGGTCCAGGATATGCTGCAAAAGATCCAGATACTGCTTCATGGCTGCTTAAATTTTACGTCCGCCAAAGGTAATGAATTTCCATTAAAAGTCTGACGGAAGCAGCAGGACAATAGGCAGATGGTCGCTCGCCCCTCCGTGCCACTGCGGCCCGTAGTATGTCCTGAACGGCTTCTGTCCCAAGAACTTCTCATCATCCTCAAGCAGTAGATGGTGAGAATATATCTCCATCCGGGCATTCTCCAGGGACGGGCTGATGAGGAAGAGGTCAATCAACTCCCACCGGCCGTTGTACTTGAGGGTCCCCTCCCCTCTCTCATGCAGGGACAATCCCGTATTGAGCAGGCCCGTCCCCAGTTGCAGCGACATCACCGGAGGAGATTCCGGAGTATCGTTGAAATCCCCCATGACAATCACCGGCGGCAGCTCTCCGGAAGCGGAGTCCCTGAGAGCCTCCACCACCCTCCGTAGGGTATCGGAGGCGGCCTGACGGAAAGGGCGGGAGTACTCCTCGCCGCCGAACTTCGAAGGCCAGTGATTGATGAAAAAATGCACGGTATCCGGCTGCCCGCCCGGCAGATAAAGTCCGGCCGTCACTTGGAGGATATCCCGTGTAGGCCGCTCTCTCCCCGTCAGCACTGCCCGGGCCTCCACCTCCAGGACGGTCATATATTCCTCCCGGTAAATGAATCCCACGTCTATCCCCCGGCTGTCCGGCGAGTCGCGGTGCACAACCCCATAACCGAGCTTTGCCAGCGGTGTCTGCTCCGTCAGCTGCCGCAGCACCATCCGGTTCTCCACCTCAGCAAAACCTACAGCCAGAGGCCATTCCCCATACCGGTCATGCATTGACAGCAGGGCTTTCGCTATAAGATTACGCTTTACGAGAAATTTTTTCCACGTCCAGTGTTTCTCTCCGGCGGGAGTGAATTCCTCATCCACCGTCAGAGAATCATCGAAGGGATCGAAATAGTTCTCAAGATTCCAGAAAGCGACATAGGGGCTGACGCTCTCCTGCCCCCTCACGACCCCGCCTGAACACATAATCCCCATCAGCAAGGCCAGTACCGATACCGCATGCTTTCTCCACATAATTCATCAGATTTCCGGCTAATTTAGCAAAAAATCCCCACGCGGCGAAAATAAGACAGCCGGTCCCCGAAGAAGGAACCGGCCGTCCGCTACATAATATGAAAAAATACATTATTTCCTAAAAGAAACGTGCCCGGTTGTCCACTATCCCGCCTCTTTCATTGAAAATAGATGCCAGGTTGTTTATCTGATATGCCTCCACCTGGGCGGCGCGGATCTTGGCATCGTCCTCGGTATAGAAGGCTCCGGTCTCGCGGCTGAGTACGTTGAAGACGTATACTCCGATATTGCCTGCTACGGGACCGCTGACGACGCCGGGCTCGGCACCTGCCACTGCACCGATGAAGGCGGGCTCGGTGGATGTAGAGGTCATGCTGCCGAATGTGATGCCGTCACGGGTGCTGACCGTCTGTCCGAGAGCCTCGGCGATGGAGTTCATGTCTGTCAGACCCTGAATCTTGGAGGCTACCTCACCTTTTACCTTCTCAGCCCTCTTCTCGTTGGTCAGGATGTAGCGTATGGAGGCAGCCACATTGTTTACAGGGGCATATCCGTCCTCACGTACAGCCTTGAGGGCCACTACGAAGAAGATATCGTTGTTGACGGTGATGATCGGGGATACATCGCCCACCTTGGTCTTGTCATCGTAGATCCAGCGGATAACCTCCCTTACGTCATCGAACCTCGAAAGCTGACGTGCGCTCTCCAGCACATTGTTTGCAGGCACTACGGGAAGCTCCTCCTCAAGGGTGATTCTGTCGAAATTCTCTATATTGCCCTCGCAGCGGGAAGCCAGGTCGTTGGCCTGTGCGTAGTAGTCCTGGAAGGTTTCCTTGCTTGCCAGAGCCTCTTTGGACAGGATGGCAAGCTGCACTTTCTTCATGGGAGCCGTCCGGTCAGTTACCGAGACAATATGCAGACCATAGTCTGTCTCCATCTTTGCGATGGCTCCGGGCCTCATGGAAAGGACATCCTGCATTCCGGGTATCATCGCGGTCTGTGTCATCCAGCCGATATCGCCGGGGTTGGCCACGTTGGGATTCTGGTCCATGGAGTACTGTGCGGCCAGGGCAGAGAAGTCGCCGCCGTGATTGAGAACGTTGATGAGGCTGTCAGCCAGTTCACCGGCATCGAAGGAAAGGAGAATATGGCGCACGTATGCCGAATCCGACATATTCTTCACGTCATTGACACGTACTGCATAGAAAGTATTGTCTTTCTGGAACACGGGCATCACGCCGGGCCTGCGGCTGAATGCGAACTCATCCACCTCGGGGAACTGTGCGGAAAGCTCTCCCTGCTTGAAATAATAGTCCTGCAGAGGAGTATCGGAGTTCAGGGAGAGGAAACTCTTGAGATTGTCAGTAGTGGAGAATTCCTCGAAAAGACCGTCGATTTCATCCTTGGCTGCCTGTATATCGGCCTCGGAGGGCACGACCTCATAGGCTACAAACTCGATGTCACGGGAAGCCCTCTGACGGTAGTTCTCCTTATGGGCGTTGTAATAATCGTGAACCTCCTTGTCGCTGACAGTGATGGTAGAGTCAATCTCGAATCCGAAAGGAACGAGCACAAACTCCACATTCGAGGAAGTGTTGTTCTCCTCTATCTGCCTGCGCAGTTCCACAGGGGTAAGAATGTCACTGCCGGTAATCAGGGATGTGTATTTGATGAAATACTGCTGGGAAGTCATGTTCTGCTGCAGGAAACTCCAGTACTGCGCGAGATTGCCTGAGGCATCTCCGGGAATGGCATGGATGAAATCCAGAAGCTTCTCGCGGCTGAAATTGCCGGAAGCATCAAGGAAAACCGGATCCTGGGCCAGAATGGGAGATATCTCCTTGCCCTGGCTGAGGTCCACAAGCTCGTCCTCACCGACCTTGATACCTGCTTTCTGCATCTGGGGGATGATGTACCACTGGGAGATGAAGTTCTGCCAGGCGGTCTCGTTGATGGTCTGCATGGCCTCCTCCGATACGGACTGACTGCCGGTGGTGAGAGTATAGATATTGGTATAATAATCAACCGCTTCCTGGAATTCCTGATAGCGGACTTTCTTTCCGTCTATCTTGCCGACGTCATACTTCGACGAGAAATAACTGAGGGTAGTCTCCAGAGTAGTGGGGTCGATGATAAATGATAACAGCGCCACCGCGATGAGCACTGTGATAAGAATACCGAGCTTGACTCGAATTTTCTCTAATACTGCCATTTTATTTTATCAATTTACAACGTTCTGAAAATAGGGTGCGAAGATAGTAATTTTATTTTTATCTCCGGTATCTGGGTCCAATAAAATTAACCGTATCGACATAGTCCGTCCCCGCTGAATCCTTCTGGACTATTCCGTAACTGTCAAAAATTCTCAGAAGCCTGGCATTTCTGGCTCTTTCGTCAGACTCCAGACCATAACCCTGCATGAAACCGTCAGGAGAATACAGCCTTACATGACAGTCGGTGAAGATTCTGTGCTGCTCACGGTCCCAGTAGAGGGTGTCCGTCATGATTCTCTGGCCTTCCAGATAATTGGTAATCACAACATTTCCATAAGCGGACCACTGCTCCGTAGAGTCGTTTACAGTATGCTCGGCCTTTTCCGATACTATCTGTGTCTCCAGCAGTCCCTCCTCGTTGTAAGCAAGCACATTGAATCCGTCCGGAAACAGTTCCGACGACTCGCCCTCGCCCCGTTCATATCTCTCCATCCGGGGGGCCGTAAGCCTCATCTGCATCATGCCGTTCTCAGTCTGCGCCGCATCCATGTTCAGCACTACCTGGGTCGGGGCCTCGGAGATACTTTCCGCATCTATATTCTTGAGTTTGTTACCGCATGATACAGCAATGGTAGCGGTCCAAAGGGCCGCTACCATTCTGATAACCGTACAATAATGCGGTATTTTTAAAATCATCGCTATTTCTGTGTCCTGACAGTGGTAGTCTCGTTCATACCGTTGCAGTTGACCTGGAAACGGTCGCCGTCCACGATATCATACATGAAGGCGTCGGACTGCAGAGGATAGTACTGACGGTATGTAGCTATCTGCTTGTCTACCTCTCCAGCCATCGTGGCGTCAGTATTCTTTGCCTTGAGCATGTAGTCTGTAGCTACCCAGAACTGAGCGCGGCTCTCGATGGGGTTGCCGTCGCACTTGACAGTGCTCCAGATAGTACCGAGGAGGAAGTATGCCCTTGCCTGCCATGTTGCGGACTCTGCGGCCTTCTTGGCTGCGGCTGCGGCGTCAGCCTTGCGGTCGAGCTTGGAGAAGAGATAGGTTGCGAGCTCGAAATAGTACTCTGCATCCTTCTCGGCATCTGAATCCTCGAATGCGATGGCCTCGTTCATGTACTTGACAGCCTGGTCGCCTCCGTCAGGGAGCGATGAGTAGAGCTGGAAGAGCAGGTGAGCCGAGTTCGAAGAGGGATCCACCTTGTAAAGACCTTCCACAGCCTGGAGGAAGAGGTCTTCCTGGGTACATCCTGTAGAGGAGAAGAGGGTCACGATATTTGAGAGCACGGTCTCGTCCTCAGGAGAAGCCTCATAGCGGGGCTGGAACACTGTAACGAGGTTCTCGCAGCTTGCCACACCGCTTCCTGCAAACAGGCTCTCTACATCGGCGATGGCGTCATCGACCATCTTCGAGGGCTTTGCGGCCTTCACAAGCTCGAGGGTCTCCACACTTTTCTCGAAAGCCGAGAACACATCGGAGTCCATCAGTCTGCCGGCCTTGTACAGCTGGATGGCATAGTCCAGATACCTCACGGCCACTGTTGTATTTGATTTAGCTTTAGCTGCGTCAAGAGCCTCTCCCAAAGCATTGTAGACATCCATCTCAGTACCGGGCTCGGCGTAGTTCATCATATCTACGGCCTTGTTGGTCTTTGCTGTGGTGGCATAGTTGGGATAGGTGTCGATTCGCATCTGATGCAGCATCATCAGAGTATCCACCAGTTCTTTTTTCCTGATGGGGTTGTTACGGAACTGGTTGATCTCCTTTCTCATGATCTTCATACCGTCAAGAAGCATGTTCTGACTTGCAGTAGGGGGGCAGAACTTGATGGCCTTTCTCCAGTTGGGAGCGGCGTCCTCAAGGTTATTCTGCTTTACATACTGCTGGTAGAATGAAAGATACTTAATACATTCCGCGCTGTCCGCACCATATCTTCCCTGTCCGAAGACAAGCGTGGACATCATAATTGCTGCTGCTGCTAATAGAATTCGTTTCATATGTTTAGAATTAATAATAGTTATTAGTCGTATCTATATTTGACAAACCAGATGTCGTGAAGATTAATGTTCAGGATAAAATTAATGTAATTCTCCCTGATCTGTCCCTGTCTCAGCGATCCTCTCTGTCCGATGTCCACAGCCACGCTCACTGCATTGTACCACCTGTAGAAGGGGAACGAGGCACCGAATGTAATACCGAATGCATTCACCTGCCTTCCGTCTACCCTCACGTATGACTGCTCGAAATACGCTCCGGCCCTGTATGTTACCCTCTTCATGTAATAGCGGATGTCGTACATATTGGGGGTGAGCTCGAATCCGGCTTTGTACTGCCTGGAAACCCCGGCTCCGAAATTGGTCCACGTTACAGCGTCGGGGAACATGTCGGTACGCCAGTTCTGCTGAATGAAGTCCGCTCCCACAGCCCATTTCCCATTGACCCTGTAGGATATTCCTACTCCGAACTCATCCGCTATGCGGAGAGTACCGGAGGATATATTGCTGTTCAGGACAGTATCTATGTCCGTATACGCATAACGTGATGTCTCTCCTTTCATGGACGTACCCAGGCGGTACGTTCCTCCGATGACCAGCTGGGAGTTGTTCTTCTTGAACGGCTGGATATACTGCAGGCCGAACTTACCGCTGAATGAGTGGACTTTATAGTTCCATCCCGTATACACGGTATTATACGAGGAAGAGGAGTTGAACAGAAGATCGTTGTGCTTGTTCATATATCCGAAATAATATATGCCCTGGGCACCGAGCGATATGCGGTCGAAAAACATGACCGAGGCTCCTAGAAAAAGCTGGTAGATACTGCCTGTTCCGTACTGCTGATATTTCACGTCACCCATGTCGGCCTCCACGTCAGTAGCTGTCTCCGTGGACTGGAACTTGTATCCGACGTCGCTGAACGGAGCTATGCCTACAATGAATGCAGATGACTTGTAGATAGGGAATGTAAAGGCCACGTTCTGCACATTGAAGATATTGTAGGCCGATTTGGTGATATTGTCGTTGAAATAGGAATTCTTCTCGTTGATTCCTAAATCAAACATGAACGAGAGTGTATCACGGGCCGTTATCGCTGCGGGATTGATGAAATTTATCACCCGGTTATCCCTCATTCCTATACCTATGCCTCCCATGGAATGATTGTAGGCTGTACCTTCATAAGCGATGCGCCCGACACCGAACATAGAGTAGGGTGAGTAGGAACCCAGTGCGTCAATGGACTGACCTATGGCACTATACAGCGGACATACCAGAAGCGTGACCGCGAGTACCACCCTAAAAAGGACTTTTGTTCTTCTAACCATTCAACTGTGCAATTTTGGACAAACCTATAAAAACCAAGTTGCAAACTACAAATATCGGGGTTTTTAGCATCTTTGCAAAAAAAACTGCATCACCGCCGGTAAAAATTACTCTGCTTCCAGGATTATTCTCAATGTACTTCTCCACTTCAAACATCATGCCCGAAACCGTTCCGTTGACAAGAGCCTCCGCTGTTGTCTTTCCTATCGGACGCACCGGCTCATAGGCCTCGACCAGCGGGAGCCTCCCGGTAAACTCGTGCATGGCTTTCAGACGCATGCTGAGCCCCGGAGAAATATTGCCGCCGGAGAACATGCCGCCGGCTGTTACAAAATCCACTGTCAGAGCTGTTCCGAAGTCAAATATCATACAGCTTTCTCCCGGAAAAACAGCAGCGGCACCCGCAGCGGCGGCTATCCTGTCTGCTCCGAGAGTCCCCGGTGTTCCGTAATCCAGCTGCAGGGGCAGACGGATATCAGCACTGACCTGAACATATTTCCTGCACATTCCCGCACACCAGTTTCCGGGACTGTCTTCCTCTCCGGCAACAGATGATACGCACAGCACATCCGCCGGACCGCGCCTTGACACCTCATCCTCCATTACCATACGCAGGTCCTTCCTGGGTATGCGGCGCACCGACAGTATGCTGTCCCCGTCCGTGACAGCTGCCTTGCAATGCGTCGAATTTCCTATGTCTACCAGTATATTCTTCATTATCCCGACAATAGAGGAAAGGGCGGCAAATATAGTTACAATTTCTGTATCAAGTTATATGCTCCCTCTATTGTTTTAACATTTTTAACAGTGATATATAGCCTGTCGTTATTTTCCTTGAGCATGTACCTGCCGGAATCCTTCTGTTGAATAGCCTTGATGATCTCGGGAAAACGGCTGCTGCGGTAGAACGGGGACATCGAATTGGAGATGAAATACATCACCATCGTGCCGTTCTTCAAGACTATCTTCTCGAATCCCCTTTCGCGGGCGGCCATTCTCAGACGGACAACATATATAAGCTGCTTGAACTGTTCCGGTATAGGCCCGAAACGGTCTTCTATGTCTGCTATGAAGCGCTGGAGGGAAGCCTCGTCGGTAATGGAGTCCAGTTCCTTGTACAGACGTATCTTCTCGGCGGTAATGTTTATATATGAGTCCGGAATGAGAATCTCCAGGTCCGTATCCACCACGCAGTCCGTAACGTATACCTCGTCCTCCTCCTTTCTTCCGGGGATGTCCGCCGCTGTTCCCTTTATCTCCTCGAATGCTTCGGCCAGGATACGCTGGTAGGTCTCGAAACCCATCTCGGCTATATAGCCGCTCTGCTCGGCTCCGAGCATATTGCCCATTCCGCGGATATCAAGATCGCGCATGGCTATATTGAAACCGCTGCCCAGATCCGAGAACGCCTCTATGGCATCCAGTCTCCTCCGGGCATCATCCGAAAGCGATGTCATCGGAGGCACGATCAGATAGCAGTAAGCCTTCCGGTTGGAGCGCCCCACCCTGCCGCGGAGCTGATGCAGGTCGCTCAGACCGTAGTTCTGTGCCTGGTTGATGATGATGGTGTTGGTGTTCGGAATATCTATGCCGTTTTCTATGATAGTAGTGGCTATGAGTACGTCATAGTCTCCGGACATATACTCAATAATCTTGTTTTCCAATACTTTAGGTTCCATCTGGCCATGTGCCACACAAGTCTTGACTCCCGGTACTGTCCTGCGGATGATATCCTCCACTTCGTAGATGTCCTTAACCCTGTTGTGTACGAAGAAGACCTGGCCGCCACGTCCTATCTCCTCATTGATTATATCCCTTATGGTATTTTCGTTGAAATCTATTATCTCCGTCTGAATCGGCAGCCTGTTGGGCGGAGGAGTATTGATGATGGAGAGATCCCTGGCACCGAGCAACGAAAACTGAAGTGTCCTCGGAATAGGGGTGGCCGTAAGGGTAAGGGTATCCACTGACAGTTTCAGATGCCTTAGAGCCTCCTTGGCAGCAACTCCGAACTTCTGTTCCTCATCGATGATGAGCAGCCCCAGATCCTTGAACGCAATACTCTTACCCAGAAGCCTGTGAGTACCTATTATAATATCTATCTTACCCTCTTTCAGTCTTGCTGTAATGTCCGCCACTTCCTTGGGTGTCCGGAGACGGCTTATATAGTCGATATTGCAAGGGAAATTACGGAGTCTGTCTCGGAAAGTATTGAAATGCTGCAATGCCAGGATAGTCGTAGGCACTAGTACGGCCACCTGCTTGCTGTCGGCCACGGCTTTGAATGCCGCCCTTATAGCCACTTCCGTCTTGCCGAATCCCACATCTCCGCATACCAGACGGTCCATAGGCCAGCTGCTTTCCATGTCCTTCTTCACAGCTTCCACAGCCTTGATCTGATCCGGTGTCTCCTCATACTGGAATGAAGATTCGAATTCCTGCTGAAGATAAGAATCAGGACTGAATGCAAAACCCTTTGTAACTCTCCGCTGGGAATAAAGACGTATCAGGTCCTCCGCTATATCCTTGACCTTGGATTTCGCGCTGTTCTTCAATTTTTCCCAATTACCGGTACCGAGCTTATTGATCTTTGGAGGCTTCGTCGAATCACCCGAACGGTATTTGGATATCCTGTGAAGCCCGTGAACTGATACAAAAAGTACATCATTGTCCCTGTAAATCAACTTTATGGCCTCCTGGACCTTGCCATTTATGCGGTTCTTGACAAGTCCTCCGAAACGGCCTATGCCGTGGTCTATATGAACTATGTAGTCCCCCTCCTTGAATGAGTTTATATCATTCATCGTCAGTCTCTCACTCCTCTCTACAGTTCTTTTGAGCCTGATGCGTCTGTAGCGGTCAAATATCTGATGGTCAGTATACAGGCATATTTTTCCGTCATGATCCACAAAACCTTCCTGTAAAGTATATTCCATATACTTTACGCTGAGATCATAGGAAGACATAATATTCCGGAGACGTTCTATCTGACTCCGGTTCTCACTCATGATATATACGGTGTAGCCCGAACCGGTCCGCGACTTGATGTCAGACGCCAGGAGCTCGAAATTCTTGTTGAATGCAGGCTGGGGAGATGTATTGAAATCCACTCTTGCGTCTGCTGACCCTATACTGTGCAGAGGCGACAGGAAAACCTGCTTATGAATGCGGCCGTCCGCATTTTCATTTTCCTCCTTGAAATCCTGCAGTCCTGAAATCCATATTATCGAATCCTCAGGCAGGGCCGAATATACCGGACATCCTTTCTCCTCTTCCTCTTCCCTGGACATGGCCGGATAGACATTCAACACATCCAGCACGTCACCTGAAGTATGCTGTGTATTCGCATCGAACATCCGTATAGCCTCTATCTCATCTCCGAAAAAATCCAGACGGTACGGTTTGTCATTATTATATGAAAACAAGTCTATGATACCGCCTCTTACAGCATATTCACCCGGTCTGGAAACGAAGTCAACCCTTTCAAAACCCATCCTGTACAGTTCATCCTGAAGACCTTCGAAAGATATATCCGTACCCTTCACCACCCTCAGCACTGATTTTTCCATCTGATTTCTGTCGGGTATAAACTCGGCCACAGAATCACTGTATCCGACTATTACCAGATACTCACCTTTATATATACCTTCATTGAAATCTGAGAGGGCACTTATCGCTGCCGTACGCTGCACCTTGGCAGACATATCCTTCATGGTACCCTTTACAGTCCTTACATCCGATGTAGGAAAGAAATACACATTCTCGTCACCTATTATATTATATAGGTCATTTACACAGCCCTCGGCGTCATCCTTACTGTCCAATATTACAAGATGAACTCCACGGCTTATTCCATACGCGACGGCATAGGCTTTTGCGGAACAGTATAACCCGTTTACTTCTATCTTCTTAACATCTTTATCCGCAACTGCCTCACGTAATTTAAGGATACTTGAAGTTTTCAACAGTCCTTCTATAATCCTGTTCATATCCTTTCAATATCTTTGTTTATATCTTATGATAAGTTTTTTTCTTTTTTTAAAAATTCCATATACCGGATATCTTTTTAAAATTTCAAAATTATGAGCCCATAAGTTTTTAAATTTTTTTCAAAAAGTTATCCACATGTTTTTATCAATCCACTGTTCGGGCTACAAAGTTAATTTATTTTACATTACAACATTTATCAACATATTGACAGATATAAATAATAATCATCTTATTTTTTAAGAAGTAAAATATTATATTTGTATTCTGTTTTTTAAGGTATGATGAACAACGAAGATTTCGACGCCAGAAGTCAAAGTTCGGCTAAGGACACTGATTTCGAGGGAAAGATACGGCCTCAGGATTTCGGAGAATTCTCGGGTCAGGATAAAATTATCGAGAACCTCAGGATTTTTGTCAAGGCTGCTCTTCTGCGCGGTGAGGCGCTCGACCATATTCTTCTTCACGGACCTCCGGGACTTGGCAAGACGACTCTGGCTCATATTGTAGCCAATGAGTTGGGAGTCAATATGAAAATAACGTCCGGACCTATATTGGACAAACCCGGAGACCTGGCCGGTCTTCTTACGAGCCTGGAAGAGGGCGATGTTCTGTTTATTGACGAGATACACCGGCTTTCCCATATTGTGGAGGAGTACCTTTATTCTGCAATGGAGGATTTTACTATCGATATAATGATAGACAAGGGACCCGGTGCAAGATCCGTGCAGATAGGATTGAACCGTTTTACTCTCATAGGTGCGACAACCAGGAGCGGACTTATAACTTCCCCTCTGAGAGCCAGATTCGGTATCACGGCCCATCTGGAGTATTATGATGCGTCTGTATTGAAAAATATCATTGTGCGGAGCGCCCGTATACTGAATATTGAGATAGAGGACCGTGCGGCTATGGAGATAGCGATGCGCAGCCGCGGAACACCGCGTATCGCCAATTCCCTGCTTCGCAGGGTAAGGGATTTCGCTCAGGTAAAAGGTTCCGGATATGTGGACCTGGAAATAGCCTCTTATGCCCTCGATGCACTGAACATAGACAAGAGAGGTCTTGATTCTATTGACAACAAGATACTTAATACCATTATCTATAAGTTCAAGGGAGGTCCCGTGGGGCTCGGAACCATAGCTACTGCCATAGGGGAGGATCCCGGAACTGTGGAAGAAGTATATGAACCATATCTAATCAAGGAAGGTTTCATACACCGTACTCCGAGAGGAAGGGAAGCTACGGATCTGGCTTATGATCATCTCGGTGTGGACAGGTATGCTCCTGATACTTTATTTCAGTCGTTATGAAAGTATTGATGGTGGCTGATGCCAGGAGCGTTCATACCCGCAGATGGGCTGTATCGCTGCAGGAGCGTGGAATAGGCATTGTTCTCTTTTCTCTCTATCCGTCACCGGATAATTTTTTTGCTGAAAAAGATATAGCACTGCATGTGTTTGATCTTTTCACATACAAGCAGTACAGAGGTATCAGAGCTTTGACGGGTATGCTGTCAGGACATGCAGCTGCTGTCAGTCAACTAAAGAAATTGATAAGGAGCGAGAGTCCGGATATACTTCATGCCCATTATGTGACCAGTTTCGGACTCGTTGCAGCGCTTGCAGGTTTCAGGCCATTTCTAGTATCTGTATGGGGCAGTGATGTTTATGAATTTCCGGATTCTTCACTAATCAACCGTTTGTCGGTGAAATACGTACTGAGACGGGCTGACAGAATACTGTCCACCAGTCATGTCATGGCACGCAGGACATCCAGGTTTACCGGTAAGGAAATAGCGGTCACGCCATTTGGAGTCGATATAGAAAAGTTCAAAAAGATTACGGTCAAGAAGGATGATACATTTGTCGTAGGAAATGTCAAGACACTTTCACCGAAGTACGGTATCGATGTTCTGATAAGGGCATTCAGAATGGTGAAGGACAACAACCCGAATCTTAAGACAGTATTAGTAATCGTAGGTGATGGTCCGTGCAGGAATGAATATATCGGGCTTGCAGAGGAACTCGGCATGAAAGATGATGTCAAGTTTATCGGAAAAGTACCAAACGACAAGCTTTTATGGTATTACAATTCTTTCTCAGTATCAGTGTCATTATCTGACAGTGAAAGTTTCGGTGTCGTGGCAGTTGAGGCCATGGCCTGCTGCTGTCCAGTGGTAGTTTCGGATGCGGACGGCTTTACTGAAGTTGTTGAGGACGGTGTTACCGGTTTTATAGTGCCGAAGCGTGATCCGTCTGCAGCAGCGGCCGCAATACAGAAGTTCATAAACGATCCTGTGCTCAGGGACAGAATGGGAGCCGCTGGACGCGAGCGCGTATGCAGGTTTTATGAGTGGAATGACAATGTATCCGGGATGATCAGAATTTATAATGAAGTTTGCGATGGCGGACGATCTTAAAGCCAGGACTGCAAAAGGAATAGGGTGGGGCTTCACTGAAAATATCCTAGGATCAGGTATTTTCGGTGTTGCCAATATTATTCTAGCTCATATTCTTTCTCCGGAGGATTTCGGTATTATCGGAATGACTGCTATTTTTCTCACATTATCCAATTCTCTGGTTGACAGTGGTTTTGCCAATGCCCTTACCCGTAAGAAAGAAGTTACGCCCAAGGATCTGGATACAGTGTTCTATTTTAATTTGACCGTCAGTTCTTTTCTTTATGCAGTGCTGTATTTCACAGCACCATATATTGCCGGATTTTTCGGACAGGAAGTTCTTACTGGTGTGATCAGGATATTAAGTCTTTCTTTGATTATTAATGCATTCGGCATAGTACATAAAATATTGCTCTACCGTAGTATAGATTTCAGGACTCAGGCCTGGATCTCTTTTGTATCCTCTTTGACTGCTGCCCTGATATCCATAATATGTGCGTTTAAGGGTATGGGTCTGTGGAGTCTGGTCATTCTGCAGCTTGTGAGGATTACCGTAAGCAGTATACTATTGTGGGCGGTATCCGGGTGGCATCCCGGTTTCAGGTTTTCCATGTCAAGCTTCAAGGAGATGTTTGCGTTCGGGAGCCGTCTGCTGATAACGTCCATTATGAGTACAGTATGGTCTGAGATATATTCTCTGATAATAGGTAAGGTCTATACACCGGCTACTCTAGGACTGTATTCCCGGGCTGAGAAAGTGAAGGCAATGTTCACTTCCAATATCGGAATGGTAATGCAGCGAGTCTCCTATCCTGTGCTGTCCAAAGTACAGGACGAGAGCCAGCGTCAGGTACAGGTTTATCGTAAAGTATTCAAAACTACTGTATTGCTATCCTTTACCGCAATTTTCGGGTTATGGGCCGTAGCAGAGCCGTTTATGGTTACTGTGTTCGGCAAGCAGTGGCTGCCGGCCGTAGGCTACCTGCGGATTTTGTGTTTTTCCGGATTGTTTCTCCCTCTTATGTTGAGTTGTGTCAATGTAATCAATGCGGACGGCCGTTCTGACATTACTCTCAGGCTTGAGGTGCTGAAGGTGCTCTTCGGGATAGTACCGGTGCTGTTCGGAATTTTCATAAGTGTTGACGCGATGCTCTGGAGCATGATATTTACTTCAGCGCTTCTTTATATCATACATGCATGGTATGTTTCCAGACTCATTGATTACAGTGTGCTGAGGCAGTTGTCCGATATCTTTCCCATTTTCTTAATTTCACTTTTTATGGCCTTGATTGTCAACTTGTTCAATAATCTCGACATACAACCATGGCTGCTGTTGATTATCCAGGTTGCTGTGGGCGGACTGATAATTGTACTTGTCTATGAACTGGTCTACAGAAGTGAGGAATACAGAGATATAAGGTCTGAGTTACAAAAGTTTTGCAAAAGTGCTGAAAAGTGAGTAAAATTGCACCAAATTTTAATTCTATTGATACATTATGGAGGATAAGTTAATTTCCAAAGTACCCGAAGGTCCTTTGGCTGAAAAATGGACAAAGCATAAAGCCGCAATCCGTGTAGTCAGCCCTGCCAATAAGAGAAAGCTCGACATTATCGTTATCGGCACAGGCCTCGGCGGTGCATCCGCAGCCGCCACTCTCGGTGAACTCGGTTATAATGTCAAGATTTTCTGCATCAGCGACTCTCCCCGCCGCGCCCACTCTATCGCAGCCCAGGGAGGTATCAACGCCGCCAAGAACTATCAGAATGACAATGACTCAGTGTACCGTCTCTTCTACGACACCATCAAGGGAGGCGACTACCGCAGCCGTGAGGCCAATGTCTACAGGCTCGCAGAGGTCAGCAATCTGATCATCGACCAGTGTGTGGCACAGGGCGTTCCTTTCGCACGTGACTACGGCGGACTGCTCGACAACCGCTCCTTCGGAGGCGCTCAGGTAAGCCGTACATTCTATGCCCGCGGTCAAACCGGGCAGCAGCTCCTCCTCGGTGCCTACGCTTCCCTGAACCGTCAGATCGCTAAGGGTACTGTCAAATCATATCCCCGTCATGAGATGCTCGAGCTCGTGGTCATCAACGGTGAGGCCCGCGGTATCATCACCCGCAACCTCGTAACCGGTGAGATCGAGCGTTTCGGAGCCCACGCCGTAGTGCTGGCTTCCGGAGGATACGGAAATACTTATTTCCTCTCAACCAATGCCATGAACTCCAACGGTTCAGCCGCATGGCACTGCTACAAGAAGGGCGCTTACTTCGCAAATCCCTGCTTTGCCCAGATTCACCCCACATGCATTCCCGTGCACGGTGACCAGCAGTCCAAGCTGACCCTGATGAGTGAGTCCCTCCGTAATGACGGACGTATCTGGGTTCCCAAGAAGATGGAGGATGTAAAGAAACTCCGTGCAAAGCAGATCAAGGGCTCTCAGATTCCTGAAGAGGACCGCGACTACTATCTCGAGCGCAGGTATCCCGCTTTCGGTAACCTCGTTCCCCGTGACGTGGCATCCCGCGCCGCCAAGGAGAGATGCGATGCCGGATACGGTGTGAACGAGACCGGACTCGCAGTGTTCCTCGATTTCTCCTCTGCTATCCAGAGGCTCGGAAAGGACGTCATCACAGCCCGTTACGGCAACCTTTTCCAGATGTACGAGAAGATTACAGGCGTCAATCCCTACGAGGAGCCTATGATGATATATCCCGCCATCCACTATACCATGGGCGGTATCTGGGTAGACTACAACCTCCAGACCACCATCCCCGGACTCTATGCCATCGGTGAGGCCAACTTCTCCGACCACGGCGGTAACCGTCTCGGAGCCTCCGCCCTCATGCAGGGTCTGGCTGACGGATATTTCATCCTTCCTTACACTATCGGAGACTATCTCTCGCATAAGATACAGGAGCCCAAGGTCAACACCAACACTCCTGAGTTCGATGAGGCGGAGAAAGCTGTCAAGGAGCGTATCAACTACTTCATCAACAACAAGGGTACACAGCCTGTTGACTACTACCACAAGAAACTCGGACACATCATGTGGGAGAAAGTCGGCATGGCCCGTGACAAGAAGGGTCTCGAGGAGGCTATCAAGGAGATTCACGACCTCCACGCTGAGTATGTGAAGGACGTATATGTTCCCGGTTCCAATGATGAGTTCAACCAGGAGCTTGAGAAAGCACTCCGTGTAGACGACTTCTTCGAGATCGGCGAACTGATGGCCCGTGACGCTCTCAACCGCAACGAGTCCTGCGGAGGTCACTTCAGGGTAGAGATGCAGACTGCCGACGGTGAGACACTCCGTGATGACAAGAACTACCAGTATGTCAGCGCATGGGAGTATGCCGGCGAGGGCAAGGAACCTATTTTCCACAAGGAAGACCTTGTATTTGAATTTGTTAAGCCTTCAACACGTAACTATAAAGACTAAGGAGGGATATTATTATGAATTTTACTTTGAAAGTATGGCGTCAGCCTAACGCCAAGACAAAAGGACATTTCGAAACATATAAAGTGTCCAATATATCGCCCGACACTTCGTTCCTCGAGATGCTCGATATCCTCAACGATCAGCTGATACGTGAGGGCAATGAACCTGTTGCTGTCAACAAGGGTTGCAAGAATTCCGGTCCTATCGCATTTGACCATGACTGCCGCGAGGGTATCTGCGGTATGTGCTCGCTCTATATCAACGGTCATCCCCACGGACCTGACAGCGAGATTACTACCTGCCAGCTCCACATGCGTAAGTTCAAGGACGGCGATACCATCACTATCGAGCCTTGGAGAAGCGCAGGTTTCCCCATCATCAAGGACCTGGTAGTAAACCGCGGTGCCTTTGACAAGATACTTCAGGCCGGTGGATTTATCTCCATCAATGCTGGTTCTGCTCAGGATGCGAATGCTATTCCTATTCCCAAGCAGAAGGCTGACGAGAGTATGGACGCAGCAGCCTGCGTAGGTTGCGGAGCATGTGTAGCCACCTGTAAGAACGGCTCTGCAATGCTCTTCGTAGCAGCACGTGTAAGTTCGCTCGCACTCCTTCCTCAGGGACGTCCTGAGGCAGCACGCAGGGCCAAGGCTATGGTAGCCAAGATGGACGAGCTCGGATTCGGTGCCTGCACCAACACCCAGGCATGCCAGAGTGAGTGTCCTAAGGGCATCACAGTAAGCCACATTGCCCGCCTCAACCGCGAGTTCCTCTGCGCTAAGTTAAAAGACTAGCCGTCATGGAGTACTTTGTCACCTGTAGCGGGATTCCGGTACATGTCTCTGAGACAGGATCAGGTGACAAAGCAGTAGTTTTGCTCCACGGTTATCTCGAAACATTGTATATATGGGAAGACTTCAGGGCTCTTTTTCCTGAGTCTTCCCATATTATTTCTATCGATCTTCCAGGCCTCGGACTCTCCGGTTCGGCACCTGAGGTCAATTCCATGCAATACGATGCCATGGTTCTCGTGTCCCTTTTCGACAAGTTGTCTATTTCCAAAGCTCTGATAATAGGGCATTCCATGGGTGGATACGTCGGGCAGCGCTTTCTGAGAGATTATCCTGACCGTATATCTGCCTTGGTCAATGTCAATTCCAATCCTTATGCCGATGATCCCCTAAAGGTAAAGGACAGGGAAAAGGAGATATCCTTCATACTTAATGGAAAACTGGTTCAGTTGGCGCAGATAGCCATTCCGAACATGTATTCCAAGGCAAATCTAAGGAATTGCGATGATAAGGTTGCGGAAACAGTCGAAATCTGCGAAACACATGACCCGGAAGGGGTTGCTGCAGTCGTCAGGGGATTAATGACACGTGATGACAATGTAGCTCTTCTCTCGTCCGCTAAAGTACCTGTGATGTTCATATACGGTGATTCGGACGTATATGCGCCCTTATCCCGGATTCAGCAGATCATGAATGATTTACCCGGTTGCCGTCATGAAATCGTACCCGGTACAGGACATAATACCCACGTAGAGAATCCCAGGGCAGTCTACGACTTGGTTTCTTCGCTGCTGTAGGTTTCATACAGCAGGTTGTTGAACGGGTATCTGCCCTCATGTATGGATTTCACCATGCTGTATAGGTCTTTCCTGAGTTTTTCTATGTTTATTCTCTCTTTTGCGGAAATAAATATGCAGGCAGAATTCTCTTTTGCAACCCACATTTTCTCAAGTCTTTCAAGCGGAATGTTCTCGGGCTTCTCCTCCTCAAAGTCGTACTCTGATTTCTCCTTGTAGTTGTACGCATCTATCTTGTTGAAAACCATAAATATAGGCTTATCTTTCGCGCCTATGTCCATCAATGTGGAGTTCACTGCCCTGATCTGTTCCTCGAAGTCAGGATGGGATATGTCCACTACATGGAGAAGTATGTCTGCCTCCCTTATTTCATCAAGAGTGCTTTTGAATGACTCAATCAGTTCTGTAGGCAGCTTTCTGATGAATCCTACCGTGTCGGACAGGAGGAAGGGCACATTTTCTATAACTACCTTCCTTACCGTTGTGTCCAGTGTTGCAAACAGTTTGTTCTCAGCGAATACATCGCTCTTGGACAACAGGTTCATCAGGGTGCTTTTTCCGGCGTTCGTGTAGCCTACAAGCGATACCCTTACAAGAGAGCCGCGGTTTCCTCTCTGAGAGGCCATCTGTCGGTCTATCTTCTTGAGCTGCTCTTTCAGGAGACTTATTTTATTCAGAATGATTCTTCTGTCAGTCTCTATCTGGCTTTCTCCGGGACCTCTCATACCGATACCTCCCCGCTGTCTTTCCAGGTGTGTCCACATTCTGGTAAGTCTGGGCAAAAGGTATTGATACTGTGCAAGTTCTACCTGTGTCTTTGCGTATGCGGTCTTTGCCCGCTGGGCAAATATGTCCAGTATCAGGTTAGTTCTGTCAAGTATTCTGCATCCCAGTTCCTTTTCGAGGTTTCTGAGCTGTGAAGGGCTGAGCTCATCGTCAAAGATAACGAGTTTGATTTCGTGCTCTTCGATGTACGCCTTTATCTCTTCCAGTTTACCTGATCCGACGTATGTCCTGGAGTTTGCCCTTTCCATTTTCTGAGTGAACCTTTTCTCACTTCTTGCACCTGCTGTGAGTGCCAGGAATTCCAGTTCGTCCAGATTCTCCTTAATCCTTCTCTCATCGGTTCCCTGAGGTATGACTGATACCGTTACTATTCTTTCAAATTCTTCTGTTACCTGTTTCATATTCTCAAAAAAATGAGGCTGACTCTTTTCAGGGACAGCCTCATCTAAGTTAACAGTTGACCGTTTTAGTTTCTGAGCTGGAAGTAGATAGGGAAGTTATACGTTACACGTACTGCTTTATCCCTCTGTCTTCCAGGTGTCCACTTCGGAGACATCGAGACTACGCGGATGGCTTCCTGATCAAGTGAGGGGTCAACACCTCTGAGCACCTTGATGTTGGTAAGTGAACCGTCTGCCTCAATTGTGAACTGGAGGGTTACACGTCCGGAAATACCGTTCTCTCGTGCTACTTCAGGATAAACCATGTTTGAGAATACCCACTTGGTGAACTCATTTGCATCACCTCCGTTGAAAGAAGGTTTTTCCTCTACGAGGGTGTAGGGTATAGGAGCCTCTTCGATGGTCTCTTCTGCAACTTCCGCTACGTAGTCCATAATCTCCACTCCCATGTCAGCTTCATCCTCAAGGCTGATGAAAAGGTCTGTATCGACAACGATGTCATCATCAACGACCTCAATCATATCAGACAGTACGGGAACCTTGGGAGCCTCGGGGGGCGGGGGAGGGGCCTCTGTAGTTACGGGTACCTGCTCTACTTCAATTGGTGCCGCTTCCTCCTGCTGGATGACGGACTCTGTCTTTTCACTGGTGCTCCACTCGAAAGCGCAAAGTATGACTCCGAGAGCTATGATAAGACCTAACTCTCTGTAGAACATCTTTTTGTTCTCGAGGTTCGCTTTAGGAGATTTTTTAACTTCCATCTTATTTGTGTTTTTTCTAATTTTCCGAGTGTAAAAGTAGGAATAATTTCTGAATTAACACAAAAATTGTTGAAAAAACTGTTAAAAACTTTAGATAAGTCCGAGTTCGTGGAGAATCTTGTTGGTGTTTCTCTGCTTCTCGGCACCCTCGTGGAATCTCTTCTCCTCCTCGGCTGTAAGTTCAACTTTTACAATGCCTTCAACGCCGTCCTTACCGATAACTACGGGAACACCGAGGCAGATGTCGTCTTCGCCGTACTCACCGTTCTGGGGCACGCTGCAGGGGATGATTCTCTTCTCGTCGTGCAGGATAGCGCGGACGATGCTTGCTGCGCAGGCGCCGGGTGCGTAGTATGCTGAGGTACCCATCAGTTTGGTGATGGTTGCACCGCCTACCATGGTGTCTGCTATCACTTTCTCGCGCTGCTCTGCTGTGAGGAGCTTCTCGATCTTACCGCCCTTGTAGAGCACGCTGCTCATCAGGGGAACCATTGTTGCGTCGCCGTGTGCGCCGATAACCATGCCGTCAATCTCGCACATAGGCACGTTGAGAGCCTGGCTCAGATAGTATGTAAAACGGCTGCTGTCCAGAGCACCGCCCATACCGATGAGGTGGTTCTTCTTTACGCCGCTGGTCTTGTATGTAAGGTAGGTCATGGTGTCCATAGGGTTGGAGACCATAACGATGAATGCCTCGGGGGAGTTCTTTACCACGTTGGCTACAACCTCGCTTACGATTTTTGCGTTGGTGCCGATGAGGTCCTCTCTGGACATACCCGGCTTGCGGGGCATACCGGAGGTGATGACTACTACGTCGGAGCCTGCTGTGGCCTCGTAGTTGTTGGTCACTCCTGTGATCTTGGTGTTGATACCCATTATTTTGGCAGACTGCTGGATGTCGATGGCCTTGCCCTCTGCGAAACCCTCTCTAACGTCGAGAAGTACGACCTCTTTGCAGATGTTCCAGCTTGCGAGTACGTTGGCGCAGGTTGCACCTACATTGCCAACTCCGATAACACTAACTTTTGACATAGTTGTAATTTTATTAATTTTACAAAAATTTTTAAGCAAAAATCAGACCGCATGATAAGATTTGAAGTCATAGATGCAACCTTCAATTTGCGACGCAAAAATGCAATTAAAAATTGGATTAATGAAATCATTCTGAGTAAAAATCGCAAAACAGGCTCAGTAAATTATCTATTTGCGTCCGACGAGTATGTACTAAACGTAAACCGGCAGTACTTGGGGCATGACTACTATACTGACATCATCACTTTTGACACGTCCGACTATGAAGTCCCGTCAGCCGGCAGGCGTTCGGAAGGTATCCTTTCAGCAGACATAGTAATCAGTCTGGATACTGTCCTTGCCAACAGTTCGACGTACGGCTCGACATTTTCTACTGAACTTTACAGAGTTATGGCACACGGTATCCTACATCTTCTTGATTTCGATGATCATACTGAGCAGGAGAGAGCTCTGATGCGGGATGCTGAGGAACAGGCTTTGAAGTTGCTTCCTCAATTCGGTTTGGGCGAGGACCAGGTTTATCATTCAACTAAGTAAGATGCAAAGTCATTACGATATTATTGTCATAGGGGCCGGACATGCAGGATGTGAAGCCGCCTATGCCTCAGCTGTCATGGGAGCGTCCACTCTGCTCATTACCATGGATCTCAACAAGATAGCCCAGATGTCCTGCAATCCTTCTATTGGCGGAATTGCTAAGGGGCAGATAGTCAGAGAGATAGATGCTTTGGGAGGCATGT
Source organism: uncultured Bacteroidales bacterium (assembly GCA_944323785.1). GTDB lineage: Bacteria > Bacteroidota > Bacteroidia > Bacteroidales > UBA932 > Coprenecus. The sequence goes on from CALUTU010000001.1 coordinate 164,457, forward strand.
CTGCAATAATCACGGATGCAAGTACGCTCCAGTTCCGTATGCTCAACCGTTCAAAGGGTCCGGCAATGTGGAGTCCCCGCGCTCAGTGTGACAGGAACTCGTATTCGCAGAACTGGAGATGGATTCTCGAGAATACTCCCGGTTTGTATCTTTGGCAGGATACTGTCAGTAATTTCACTTTCTCTGAACGCGGGGAAATAATTTCCCTTGAAACATCCCTGGGCGGTAGGTTCACTGCTGGCCATTACATTCTGACTGCCGGTACATTTCTAAACGGACGTATTTTCGTCGGAGACCGTACAGCCGAGGGTGGGAGAGTGGCCGAGCCATCATCGCATCTGATTTCATCCCAGCTACGTGACCAGGGGATACAGACGTCCAGAATGAAGACCGGTACTCCGCCCCGTGTTGATGTACGTTCCGTGAATCTTTCGCGTCTTATTCTCCAATCTGGTGACGAGTCGCCGGAAAAGTTTTCATACCTGCCGTATCTTTCTTCAGCGCAGCGTCATGATATTCGGCAAATGAACTGCTATATCGCGCACACCAGTCCGAAGGTTCATGAAATCCTGCGCTCCGGTTTTGACAAGTCCCCGCTTTTCTCGGGTAAGATAACCGGAATAGGACCCCGATATTGTCCAAGTATTGAAGATAAGCTCCGAACATTTTCAGACAAGGACTCTCATCAGATATTCCTGGAGCCCGAAGGAAGGAATTCTACTGAGTATTATCTTCAGGGTTTTTCATCTTCTCTTCCTTTCGAGATACAGCTTGAGGCTTTATCTCATGTCGAGGGTTTCGAGGACGTCCATCTTTTGCGTCCAGCCTATGCCATCGAATATGATTATTTTGATCCTATACAGCTCGACCATACGCTTCGCTCGAAGGTCATTCCCAATCTCTATCTTGCCGGCCAGGTCAATGGAACAACCGGATATGAGGAGGCTGCAGCGCAAGGAATCGTTGCAGGAATCAACGCTGTACTTCGTAATAGAGGACAAGAGGAATTTATTCTCACCCGTGATTCATCGTATATCGGTGTCCTAATTGATGATTTAGTTACCAAAGGAGTTGATGAGCCCTACAGGATGTTCACATCCAGAGCAGAATACCGCATACTTCTCCGTCAGGATAATGCGGACGAGCGTCTTACTCCTCTGTCTCATAGAATAGGTTTAGCTTCGGATTACAGAATGCACCTTTTGGAAATTAAGCGGACTTCAGTCATCGCTCTAGTTAATGCTTGTTCCCAGGCCCGTCCTTCAGTCGTAGATGTTAATCCTGTTTTGGATGCTCATGCAACATCGCTGCTAACGACCCCAAAGTCTATTACATCTCTTGTTACTAGACCTCAGATTTCTTTATCAGATGTCCTACAATTTGTTCCACGTGGAACAATCGATGAGACTATCCATGCTTCGCAACTTCCACTATCTATTCCAGACTTCTTACCTTCGACTCCACTCCCGGAAACATTTAAGAGTATTTGTCCGGAGAGTCCGTCTATTTTTTCTAATATAGTTACCTCAACAGAGATTGCCATTAAGTATTCAGGCTATATTGAACGCGAGGCTGAACTTGCAAAGAAGTTGAAGAAGTTGGAGGGTCTGAAGGTTCCTGAAGATTTCGATTATTCGCGTATTGAGTCTCTCTCGATTGAGTCAAGGATGAAACTTACACGACATCGGCCAAGAACGATTGCTGAGGCTTCGCGTATTCCAGGAGTATCTCCTTCTGACATCTCAGTACTTCTTGTGTATTTTGGCAGGTAGTTGTTCCACGTGGAACGTATTACTCCATCGCAAAACTGAAGACTGCGGAACTGTCGGGTAGGAGCGGGAATGGTTTGCAAAGCAAGTACTTTTCTCCGCAGTCTTGTGCTGGAGTGGATAGAAGGACGCTTACAGAATCCGGATACAGAATGCGGAGGGCAGATAGAATGACCGGTAAGGATGTCATCTCGATGTCGAGGCCGGCCTCTTCGCATATTATGACGCCGTTGTTTTCGGGGGAGGGGTAGGATAGGAGGTATGACTCACCGCCGTTGATCTCTACGGCATGTCCCCGGCAGTAACCGATATAGGACAAAATGTATCCACAGGTCTCTTCCGGCCACTCTACCAGTCCTGTCCCGCTGTAGAATCTACGACGGAGGGAATGGTAGCGCACAGCGGACAGTGGGCTTGTCTCTATTTCTGCCGGTATCATGGGCAGTGGAAGTGTCTCCCGATGCCTGTATATATTATAGGAGTAACCTTGCTTTTGATAATATCCGAACAGTGTCGGGTCTGCAGGCCTCAGCAGGAAGAATTCCATGCCCTCATTCTCCATGCAGTGCCGCTCGACTTCCTGCAGCAATTTGATTGCGTAGCCGTGCCCGCGCTGAGCCGGATCGGTGCATACTCCGTAGACGTAGCCTCCCGTGTGTCCTTTGTATGAGATAGGAAAAACAGAGAGGGCAGAGACTGTCTTCCCCTCCCTCTCCAGAGTGTATGTCCTGCAAAGTCGGAATCCTTGTCCGAAGAACAGATCCAGAAATGAGGAGTCTGCTTCGAAACACTGCTTCCAAAGGCGGCGGAGGACAGGTATGTTATCGGTAGATCTCACTTATGATGCCGCTGTATCTGGATGTAAGTTTTGCCCGCTTCAGTTTCAGAGTCTGGGACAAAAGGCCGTTGGCGGGAGTCCATTCATCGCATACGATACGCTCGCGCTTTATCTGTTCGTGAGGAGCCAGTTTGGAGTTGATCTGATCTACGATGCTGTGGAGAAACGCGACTGCCTTGGGGTCAGCTGCCAGCTGTTTGTCGTCCAGTTCTCCTAGTCCATTCTCCTGGGCCCAGTGGCGCAGATGGTCGAAATCGGGGATGATGACGGCAGAGGCAAACTTCTGATTTTCCCCGAAGACAAAACAGTTCTGGATGTACGGTGACTCCTTGAGAAGGTTCTCGATGACCTGCGGGGCTACGTATTTGCCGAGGGAGAGTTTGAAGATTTCCTTCTTGCGGTCAGTTATCTGAAGGTACTTGCCGTCTACCAGGCGGCCGATATCTCCGGTGTGGAGGAATCCGTCTGAATCGATTACTTCGCTGGTGGCCTCAGGATTCTTGTAGTAACCGAGCATGACGTGGGGCCCTTTGGTGAGAATCTCGCCGTCCTCGGCAAACTTCAGTTCTGTGCGTTCCATCGGCTTGCCGACGGTGCCGATGATGTTGATGCCCTCCACCGGATTGTTCACTGCGATGACGGGGGAGGCCTCGGTCATACCGTAGCCTTCGTAGATGTGGAGGCGTGCGGCATTGAAGAGCCGGATGATCTTGGCCTGTATAGAAGAGCCGCCGGATACTATGAGCATCTCGTGACCGCCGAGATTGTCTCTCCACTTGCTGTAGACGAGACGGTCGTATAGGTTGCGTTTTGCTCTGTATATCAGACTATTATTGTAGTTGTCGTAGTTGTTGGCAAAGTTCCAGGCGAGTCTATAGACAGTCTTTTTGAAGCCTTTCAGATGCTTGCCGGCCGCCTCCAGCTTCGAGTACATCATTTCTAAAACACGCGGCACAGCACAGAATCCGTCGGCGTGACAGTCGGCCAAATCTCTGGCCAAAGTGCCCAAACTCTCTGCGTAATAGATACTTATGCCGATATATTGGTATTCGTAGTTCATGCTTCTCTCGTAGACGTGGCACAGGGGCAGGAAACTGAGCATCTTCTGGTCAGAGCGGACGGTCTGCTTGACGGCATGGCCGTAGGCGTTGAACATCAGGTTGTGGTGGGAGAGGACTACGCCTTTGGGGGTGCCGGTGGTGCCTGAGGTATAGATGATGGAGACGGGCTCGTCAGTACCGGTTTCTGCCTTAATCTTCTCTATCACAGGCTTCTGGACAAGTTCCACACGTTCTCCTGTCTGATATAAATCCCTGAAACACTGGATGTTGTCCGAGTCATCCATGAGTATTATCCGTGCCGGATGCTCCATCTTCCGTACTATCGGCTCTATTTTGCGGTACTGGCTCATGGTCCCGATGATGATGATCCTGGCATCGCTGTGGTTGAATATATAGAGGTATTCGTCGGCACTTAGGGTGGGGTAGACGGGTACGTGTATGAGGCCGGCCATGCTCAGGCCCATGTCGGTGAAGTTCCATTCGGGCCGGTTGTTGCAGATGGTCACGACCTTGTCGCCCTTGCCGTATCCCATGGATGAGAGGGCGTAGGCAATGAGATGTGAATAGCGTACGTAGTCCTTGACACTGAATCGGATCCATTCCTTACCGCTGCGGCGGCAGAGCATATCCTGTTTGTCCGGAAACCTCTCTTCGAGCTTGGTCAGGAGGTCGTAGATGTGGGCGACTTCTTGTAACATAGGCATAAGAATTTAGTGTTTCTGACAAAGATACGAAAAAGGCCGGACATTCCTGCCCGGCCTGTGCTGTTATGTGTACACTTTTCAGACTAGAGGATGGCTGTGTATGCGTCGGCGTCCATCAGCTCATCGAGCTCAGCGGGGTTGGTGAGCTTGATCTTGATCATCCAGCCCTCTCCGTAAGGATCGGTGTTGACGGTCTGGGGAGCTCCCTCGAGAGCAGCGTTGACCTCGATGATCTCGCCGGATACAGGCATGAAGGCATCGGCAACTGTCTTAACAGCCTCGATGGCTCCGAAAACCTCTTCCTTGTCAAGGGTCTCGCCCTGTGTCTGAATGTCTACGAAGACGATGTCTCCGAGCTGATCCTGAGCGTAATCGGTGATGCCGACGGTAGCTACATCGCCGTCAACCTTTACCCACTCGTGATCCTTGGTGTACTTCAAATTGCTAGGTATGTTCATAACCGGTTATATTTAATTGTTAAACTGGTGCAAATGTATTAAAAAGCTTTCTAGTCTACAACATTTTTAAGGCTTTTTTGATGATGTCTTCCAGAGACAGGCCGGGTTCTTTTTTGACGATTGAGGCAACGGTTTTCTCTACAGCATTTTTCGTAAATCCCAGCATTACAAGGGCCGAGCATGCCTCCGATGTATTGGCTGTCGACGATCCTCCTGATAGGTCGAGTTCCGCTCCTCCCCTGGAAATCTTGTCCTTGAGTTCGATGATGACCTTCTGGGCGGTCTTCAGCCCGATACCCTTGACTCCCTTGATGCGGTTCACGTCGCCGGAGACGATGGCCGTGGAAACCTCGTCGGCCGTGAGGGACGAGAGCATCATCCGGGCGGTGTTGGGACCTATGCCGGAGACTCCGATGAGGAGCGCGAAGATACGCCGCTCTTCCTTGTCACAGAAGCCGTAGAGAGTCTCCTCGTCTTCGCGCAGGTGGTGGTGGACGTACAGCCTGACCTCCTTCTGCCCCTGCAGGCGGTCGTAGGTGTTGAGGGATATCTGGAGCTTGAAGCCTATGCCGTGGCACTCTACCACTGCCTCCGCGGGCGAGAGTTCCTCGAGCGTTCCTTTGATATAGTCGTACATGACGTTTTTTCTGATAAGTTTCTGCAAATTTAGTTACTTTTGTAAGATATTTGAAAAATAAAAGCCATGATACAGGATATAGACCAGATAAGGAGCCATTTCCCCTATCTCCAGTGTGCGCGGGGAGGGGACAGGCAGCTGATATATTTCGACAATGCCGCCACCACGCAGAAGCCCCGGGCCGTCATTGACGCCACTTCCCGCTGGCTGCAGGAGGCCAATGCCAATGTCCACCGCGCCATCTACGGTCTTGCCGCCTCCGCCACCGAACACTACGAGGCCGGGAGGGAGGCCGTCCGCGGACTCATCAACGCCGCCTCGAAGGACGAGATAGTCCTTACCTCCGGTACCACCGCCTCCATCAACCTGCTGGCCAATATCTACGGACAGAAGTACATCCGTCCCGGGGATGAGATCCTCCTTTCGGAGGGAGAGCATCACTCCAACATTGTTCCCTGGCAGATGCTTTGCGCCCGGACGGGGGCACGCCTGAGATATTTTCCAGTAGGGGAGGACGGGCAGTGGGACCTCGGGGCTGCGGAGCGGATCCTGGCTGAGGGCAAGGTGAAAATAGTCTCTGCCGCCCATATCTCCAATGTGCTGGGCATCGTCAATCCTGTAGGGGAGCTTACCGTGCTGGCTCACCGGTACGGCGCCGTGATACATCTGGACGGGGCGCAGGGGATAGTCCACGAGGGCATTGACGTGCAGGAGACACCCTGCGACTTCTATTCTTTCTCCGGGCATAAGCTCTATGCGCTGACCGGTACAGGAGTGCTCTACGGCCGCCGCAGCCTGCTCGAGACCCTGCCGCCGTGGATGGGAGGCGGGGAGATGGTGGACACGGTGACGTATGAGAGGACCACGTACGCTCCGGTTCCGCTGAGATTCGAGGCCGGAACACCTAATTTCATAGCAGCTGCTACTTTAAAGCCCGCTATCGATTTTGTCACTTCAGTAGATGTACCGCAAGTAAGGGAAAATGAAAAGCGGATGACCGATTATCTCATGCAGGAATTGAATGCTGTGGCCGGTCTGAGGATTATCGGAAGCGGCGGAAAGAAAGCCCCGCTGATATCATTTACCATCGAAGGGGCGCATCACAGTGACATCGCCACCCTTCTGGACAAAATGGGAGTGGCTGTCCGCTCCGGGCAGATGTGCTCGGAGCCGCTGCTGGCCAAGTTCGGGCTGACGGGAGCGGTGCGGGTCTCGCTGGCGGCCTACAATACGATGCAGGAGTGCGAGGCGTTCATGGACGCTCTGCGCAGGGTACTGGCAATGTTGAGATAAACTGAATTCATTTCAATAAAAGATACAGGACAATGACAGACAATACATCATCTATCAAGCAGGTTCAGCAGGAGATAGTGGACGAGTTCACCGCCTTCGGGGACTGGATGGACAAGTACGAGTATCTCATCGAGCTGGGTCATTCCCTGCCCGTCATCGACGAGCAGAAAAAGCAGGAGGACCGCCTCATCAAGGGCTGCCAGTCCCGGGTGTGGCTCGACAGCGAGTTCCGTGACGGCAGGCTGTGGTTTACGGCGGACAGCGATGCCATCATCACAAAGGGTATCATCTCCCTCCTCATCCGGGTCTACAACGGCAGGACCCCGGACGAGATACTCTCCGCAGACAATTCATTTATCGAGGAGATAGGACTCCGTGAGAATCTGTCGCCGACCCGGGCCAACGGACTGGTGTCGATGATGGAGCAGATACGTGAGGACGCCCTGAAGTACAAAGGACAGTAAGTTATGGACAAAACGACTCTCACCCGCGATGTAGTGCGGGCCCTCAAGCAGGTCTACGACCCCGAGATACCGGTCAATATCTACGACCTGGGCCTCATCTACGACATGACCGTAGATGACGACCACAAGGTTCACATCAAGATGACTCTGACGGCGCCCAACTGCCCCATGTCCGACACTCTGGTAGAAGACGTGCACACGGCTGTGGCCGATACGCCGGGAGTTACGGACGTGGCTATAGAGATAACATTCGACCCGCCCTGGGACAAGTCCCGGATGAGCGATGAGGCTTTACTTGAACTGGGACTGCTATGACACCGGAATCTCAGCCCGTAAGGGTATATCTCATCCTCGGCAGCAATATGGGGAACAGGCGGCGCAACCTCAGCACCGCCGTATCGCTTCTGGTCACTCAGCTGGCTCCCTGGCTCTTTTCCGATATCCGTGAATCTGAGGTGCTCGAGACCGAGCCATGGGGCATGGCGCCGGGTTCCGAACCATTTCTCAACCAGGCCATATCCTTTGAGACCACCGTCCCGCCCGAGCCTCTGCTGGAGATCTGCAAATGGGTGGAACAGAAGCTGGGCCGTATAGCCCGTGAGCCGGAGTATGATGCGGAGGGCCGTCGTATCTACCACTCCAGGACTATCGACATCGACATCGTCCTGTATGGAGACCGTCATATAGATACCCCGACATTAAAAATCCCTCATCCTCAGATCGAGGAGAGGGATTATGCCAAGCGTCTGCTGAAGCAGATTCTATACTGATTCCTTTTTAGAAATTCAGAAAGTTCAGGAACTCCTCCTCTGAGCAGCTTCCGACGGGGCCGGAGAGAGTGCTGCCCTCAGCGTCCACCACCGCGTAGAGCGGCTGCGATGCCGAGGCGAACTGCCTCATCTCCAGGTCGCGGTAGCGGCGGCCCAGGGTGCGGAACTCCGCGTCCTCGGTCTTGTCGTCCACGTAGAGGTGGGCGATGACGAACTCATCCGAGAGCCTGTCCATGACGGCCGCCGACGAGAGGACGGTGGCCTCCATCTGCTTGCACACGCTGCATGTGTGGGACTTGAACACCACGAAGACGGGCTTGCCGGTGGCCTCGCTCTCCGCGAGGGCCTCGTCGAGGTCCGTATGGTACTTCAGCGTCGAGTAGCCCGTGGCAGCCGCATTGTCCCCGGATGCTGCCTGCGCGGTGCCGCCGGAGGAGAGCGTCAGCGTCGAGCCGTCCATCGGCGGGATGAGGCCGGAGATGCTCTGCAGCGGGGCGCCGAAGAGGCCGGGGATGAGGTAGAAGGCGAAGGTGATGCAGACTATCGCCGCGATGTGCCTGCCCCAGCCGATGCCGTCAGTAGGCGAGTCGTGGCTGGTGCGGAACACCCCGAGGAAGTACAGGCCCAGGAGCAGGGCGAGCACAACCCATGATGCGATGAAGCCCAGGCGGGTAATGATGCCCCATCCGAAGTACGCGTCGATGTTGTAGAGGAACTTCATGGCGAAGGCCAGCATGATGTAGGCGAAGACGACCTTGACCATGTTGAGCCAGCCGCCGGACTTCGGGAGCTTCTTCATCACTCCGGGGAAGAAGGAGAGGACGACGAAGGGCAGTGAGAATCCCAGTCCGAAGACGGCCATGCCGACGATGGGCCTGAGGGCCACCCCGTCGAGGACGGCGGCGGCGAGGATCGAGCCCACGAAGGGACCGGTGCAGGAGAAGGAGACGATGACCATCGCCAGGGCCACGAAGAAGGCGGCCACGTACCCGCCCTTGTCCGCCTCGCGGTCGGCCTTGTTGGCCAGGCCCGAGGGCAGGGTTATCTCGAACGCGCCGAGGAACGACACGGCGAAGACGAGGAAGAGGAGGGCGAAGATGAGGTTGGGTATCCAGTGTGTGCCTATCGCGTCGGTGGCCGCGGTGCTCTGGAAGAGGGCCACGACGAGTCCGAGGATGGTGTAGATGACCATGATGGAGAGGCCGAAGATGACGCCCTTGAGGACACCGGCCCGCTTGGTGCTGCCTCCTCCGATGAGGAAGCCCACGGTCATGGGTATCATGGGGAAGACGCAGGGGGTGATGACTCCGGCGAGTCCGGCGAGGAAGGCTATGAGCAGGAAGCTCCAGAAGCCCTGGCCGGCGGCCTTACCGCCCTTGGAGGGGGCTGCGGACGCCTCTCCCGGCGCCGCCGTGGGGTCCACCTTGACGGAGACCTCGCTCTCGTTGAGGGTACACTCGGCCCCGTTGCAGGTCTGGTACTCGAGGTATCCGGTCACGGTGAAGGTCTCCTGCGAGGCGGGGACGATGACCTGGCGGAATTGCGCAGTGCCCTCGAAGTACTTGACGTCGATGCCGAAGCCCTCGTCCAGCTTGACGTGGGCCTCCTCAACGTCCTGCAGCCCTCCGGAGAGGGTGAAGGCGGAGCTTTCGTCGGCGGTGAATGAGGTGGCCATCGGGCCGCCGCTCACCGGCACGGTGCTGTACATGTACCAGCCCGGCTCGAGGCTGACGGTGAAGAGCAGCTCGACGTTCCCGTCGGGCAGGACGGAGGCTTTCGAGTCTACTGAGATTACTCCCTGGGCGCTGGCGCACAGGGTTATAAGGCCGGCTAAGACGGCCATGACAGTTCTTTTGAGTCTCATATTTGTGTTATTGTAGATTTTCTTCGGGCAAAAGTATGAAATAATTCTTATTTTTGCGTGATTAATTCCAATAAACACATGACACAGGAAGAAGTATTCAAACAACTTACCGCCCATGCCAAGGAGTATGGCTTTGTTTTCCCTTCAAGTGAGATTTACGACGGACTCAGCGCCGTCTATGATTACGGACAGATGGGCGTTGAGCTCAAGAACAATATCAAGAAATACTGGTGGGACGCCATGGTGCGCCTCAACGAGAATATAGTCGGTATCGACTCCGCTATCTTCATGCACCCTAAGATCTGGCAGGCGTCCGGTCATGTGGGAGCCTTCAACGACCCTCTGATCGACAACAAGGACTCCAAGAAGCGCTACCGCGCCGACGTGCTCATCGAGGACTATATCGCCAAGCTCGAGGAGAAGATCGCGAAGGATGTGGAGAAGGGCCGCCGCAAGTTCGGCGAGAGCTTCGACGAGGCTCAGTTCCGCGCCACCAATCCCAACGTGCTGCGCAATCAGCAGAAGATGGACGAGGTACGTGAGCGCATGACGGCCGCCCTCAATGCCAACGACCTTCAGGGTCTGCGCGACATCATCATCGACTGCGGCATCGTCTGCCCCATCTCAGGTACCAAGAACTGGACTGAGGTGCGTCAGTTCAACCTGATGTTCTCCACCCAGCTCGGCAACATCTCCGGAGAGGACGGCATCATCTACCTCCGTCCCGAGACCGCCCAGGGTATATTTGTCAACTTCCTGAATGTCCAGAAGACCGGCCGTATGAAGATACCTTTCGGCATCGCCCAGATAGGCAAGGCCTTCCGCAACGAGATAGTGGCCCGTCAGTTCATCTTCCGCATGAGGGAGTTCGAGCAGATGGAGATGCAGTTCTTCGTGCGTCCCGGCTCTGAGCTCGAGTGGTTCGCCAAGTGGAAGGAAGCCCGCCTGCAGTGGCACAAGGCCCTCGGCCTGGGCGATGAGAAGTACCGCTTCCACGACCACGAGAAGCTGGCCCACTACGCCAACGCCGCCACTGACATTGAATTTGAATTCCCCTTCGGCTTCAAGGAGCTCGAGGGCATTCATTCCCGCACGGACTTCGACCTGGGCAACCATCAGAAGTTCTCCGGCCGCAAGATACAGTACTTCGACCCCGAGACCGGCGAGAGCTACACTCCGTACGTAGTGGAGACATCCATAGGACTGGACAGGATGTTCCTGGCCGTGCTCTCAGCCGCCTACTGCGAGGAGAAACTGGAAAACGGAGAGGAGAGGGTAGTCCTCCGCATTCCTCCCGTGCTGGCTCCGGTGAAACTTGCAGTACTGCCTCTGGTCAAGAAGGACGGGCTGCCTGAGATAGCCCGCGATATCATCGATGACCTGAAGTTTGACTTCAACTGCCAGTATGACGAGAAGGACAGCATCGGCAAGCGCTACCGCCGTCAGGATGCCATCGGCACACCCTTCTGCATCACCGTGGACCATCAGACCAAGGAGGACAACTGCGTGACCATCCGCGACCGCGATACCATGTCCCAGGAGCGCATACCCGTAGCGGAGGTCGGCAGGATTATCCGCGAGAGGACGGATTTCAGGACCGTAATGAAAAAACTGAACAAAATAGGATAACAAAAAACTACAGCTATGGCAACAACAGACGTGAAGTATCTCGGCCTGGACCTCAAGAGTCCTATAATAGTGAGCAGCTGCTCGCTGACAGCCGATGTCGACAAAGTTAAGGAAATGGAAAGCTGCGGTGCCGGAGCCGTGGTCATGAAGTCCCTCTTCGAGGAGCAGATCCGCGGTGAGGTGGAGTTCATGGCCTCAGCGGGACACTCCTATCCGGAGATGGACGACTATCTCCATGCTTACATCCGTTCCAACTCCATCGCGCAGTATACCGAGAAGGTACGCGCACTTAAAGATGCCGTCTCAATACCTGTCATAGCCAGCATCAACTGCTACAGTCCCGGTGAGTGGGTCGAGTATGCCCGTCAGATCGAGGCTGCCGGAGCCGATGCTTTGGAGATCAACCTTTACGACCTGGCCCTGGATCCCAGAACCTCTCCTGCAGCCATCGAGGACGGCTATGTCAGCGTAGTCCGCTCGATAGTTTCGGAGCTTAAGATTCCCGTAGCCGTAAAGATAGGCCCCCATTTCACCAGCATAGTCAATTTCGTGGACCGCATAGCCTCTGCCGGAGCCAAGGGAGTGGTGATATTCAACCGTTTCTTCACCCCTGACATCGACCTGGAGAAGTTCTGCCTGGTGCCGGCCGCTCCCCTCTCACATGAGGGTGAGTATGCCGAGATCCTGCGCTGGACCGCCATTCTTGCCTCAGCAGTAAAGATAGACATCGCCACTACCACAGGCGTGCACAGTGCTGAAAGTGCCCTCAAGATGATTCTTGCCGGTGCCGATGCCGTTCAGGTATGTTCTGTGATTTACAAGCACGGACCCGCCGTCATAAAGGAATTCAACGGGAAAATAGCTGCTTTCCTCGAAAAGAACAATGTGGAAAGCCTCTCCCAGATCCGCGGCCGCCTGAGCTACTCATCCATCCCTGACCCCGCCATGTACGAAAGGGTTCAGTTCATGAAGACCTTCGGCTCTCTGGCCCTGTAGTCGGGGTAAAAGGACTCGAACCTTCGACCCCCTGCTCCCAAAGCATATTTATTATGTTTTTCCACATTTTGTGCTGTTGTATCTATGTTATATAATTAATTGAGAAATAAATATTTGTCAATATCATTCGTTTTTATTAGTTTTGTGTTGTTATGATATAGCAGTGAAAAATCAGTGAAAAAATTAATATATTGCCATGGAGAAAAAAACATTTGCATTTAAGGGTACAGTGGATGATGTTAAGATTCATATCACTCTTGACAAGCGACCGCACACTATTGCGGATTACGACATCGGTAATGACGGTAAAATGAAGAATATTAAGTATCCTGTAGTTATACGTGTTACCAATAAAAATCAACGTACACAAAGGAATACAGGTATTATTCTTACGGAAACCGATTACAATACTATTGCAAATGGAGATTGTAGAACCAAGGAGAAGCAGAGAATACGTGACATGATGGAAGATTATTTTGATGCTACTTGCGATAGGGTTATAGAACTCAAGAAGACAGGTTGTTTTGTCCTTTCAAAGGTTCTTAAAGGAGAGAGAAAGCAATCAAATGGTAATAGCAAAACACTTGCAGTTCTTTGGTTGGAGATGGCAGAAGAGAAGAAAAAAATAAAAACCAGAGACAATTATAAACAGGCATACCGAAGTTTCTTTCTTGCTAACGGAGCTGGATTCAGAATGGAAGGAAGGCGAAAGGTTCTGACAGGTAGGGTGCTTGAGACAATGCCGGATAGTCTTGAAGATACAATGGTTCAACGGTGGAACCGTTACATGGAAAGTTGTGGCAACAGTGCCTCCACAAAGAGCATATATTTGCGAGTATTCCGTGCGGTCTGTCGAAAGTTAAAGGATGATAATATCATTCATAATGTTCCACGTTTAGTGATTCCAAAGTCTTCTCGCCGCAACGACTCCTTTCTGACGGTGCCGGACATCCTGAAGTTGAGGGACTATCAAGGTCCCTTAAAGGAGTATGCTGATTGGTGGATAATATCCTACCTTTGCAATGGCGCAAATATGGCGGATATTGCAAGGTTGACATGGCCGGATGACTGCTTGAGTGAATTTACTTTCATTAGATCAAAAACTGAAGATAAATCCCCTTCAACGGTTCACATCCCAATCACCTCGTTGCTGGCTCCCTACCTTGAGACGTATGCGTCCCCAAGGGTGAAAGGGGAAAGGGTATTTCCGCAAATCCTGTTGGATGCAAAAACTGATAGGGCGGTGGTAAACAGAATACATGACTTTCTTGCTGGTATTCGTGAGGGATTGATAAAGATATGCAATGAAATAGGTATTCCTAGGATAAGTGCATCATGGGCGCGAAATAGTTATACAACTACATTGACCTGGCACGGGATATCAGACAAGTTTATAGACGATATGGTAGGACATACGGACGGTTCTGTCTTAGCTGGGTATCAAGGCAAAATATCCCCTAAAAAGCGAATGAAAATAAATTTGCTTCTATTTACTAATCCGGAAGAAGACGATGATGAATAATAGCTTTTTTGTGAATAAATTGGCGTATCGTAGGGAACGTAAAGCGACTATTCCGGACAAGCACCAGACGTATGTCGAAAAGGAGTATGAGGCGGTCATTTCCGACGTGGAGTTCCTGCTGGCAATGGCCCGGCAGGAACAGGCCGGAGACTTCATGCTGGATATTCGCAGGGGCCTGTCCGCCATGCTGGAAACGGCCCTAAACCTGCATGGAAGATATGAGGGAGTCAAGTTCATTTTCGATGCTAAATACAGCCTTTCAGACATACAGCTAATCTATACCGACAGCCAATCCGACACAAGGTATATCAGCCTAAAAAGCATGTTTAAGATAGGTAGGATATGTATGGAATCTATCTGGGTGAAAGTGAAGCATTTCCCGGAATTTGAAACCGGATACAAGGATATCCGCGTCCTTTCTCTGAATCCAAACAATAGCCAAAACTTCATGGAGATATGCTCAGTTATCGACCATGAGATACAGGAAGACCATTCAATCTTCTACTATCGTGGCGGACGGAACCGCAGCGGAGTAACCAAACGGATAGCAGGACTTGTAAAGCCAATATATAAATATGTAAAGCGATATCCGGAGGACTTTCCTGAACCGTTATCGTTCATCAATAATCTATTTGATACAAACCTAACCGATAGGTATCTGAAATGAGGGTGCAGAATTAAGCACCCTTTTTTATTTGCTTGATTATCAGACAGTCCCTTAACTTTTACAGAATTAGTATCAGAGTTCCTCATACAATATTTTTGCCTAAAAATTAAGTTGCTATGAGGATAGATTTTGAAATTGATTACGACCTCTTGGCTGACAAGATAGCGGATAGGATCTGCCCACAGCGTGTAGAGGAAAAAGGGACCGTGATTCATGGTATACGAGGCTTGGCCAACTACCTTCATTGTTCCCCGTCAAAGGCTCAGGATTTAAAGAATAAGGGAATTATTCCATATTCTGAAGTCGGGCGAAAAGTGTTTTTTTATTCTCACGAAGTAGAGGCCGCCTTGCGGTCAAGGAGATAGCCATGGGTGAAATAATTAAGGCCTCCGAAGAGGCCCTCAATGAAGAAGATGTAAAGGAAATAACTTGCTCCTGCATGGATGTTCCCGAAAACAAATGTACGAAAATCCCGTCATTTGTCAAAACAGGCACCTATATCAAAGGACTGAAAGTTGAGGAGATCTGGACGCTTTACGGCCTCTTTCCGGTGGGTATATCTTTACTTGTCGGGGCCTCCGACACAGGGAAGTCCATGGCGCTTCGGCAGCTGGCTATATGCGTGGCCGGACGGATGAAATTTCTCGGCCGCGAATGGAACGGGAAGACGGGAAAAGTCATTGTCGTCATAACCGAAGATGACGAGACCGCCACATCCTTTTTTCTAAACCGCCAGAACATTGACATACAAGCACCGGATGAGGCTTTCGACAATATCCGCTACATTTTCGACACAGAGAATCTAATCGAGAAACTTACCGCTGAAATGCAGCGGGACCCGGCAGACATCATCATCCTTGATGCCCTCGGGGACCTGTTCAATGGAAAGGACCTTAATGCAAATAATCAAGTCCGGTCATTCCTGCAGCAGTTCTCAAATCTTGCAAATCGCTTCTCCTGTCCGATCGTCTTCCTGCACCACACCTCAAAACGCAGCGAAGACCTTGCGCCAAGCAAGAACAATTCCATAGGCTCGCAAGGCATTGAAGCCAAATGTAGGCTGGTCATGGAATTGCGTCTGTCCGCACAGGGGCCCGACATCCGGCACTTATGTATCGTAAAAGGAAACTACATTTCCCAGCGCGACAAGTCCGCAGCAATGGACTTGATGATGAGCCGGAACTTCGTTTTTACCGACACGGGCAAACGGACGGATTTCGAGGACCTTGTGGCCAAGAACGGCAAGCGAAAAGCTCCGGAATACATCGACGACGCGGAGCATATAGCCTTTATAAAAGCAACATTCCGGAATAAGCATGATATATACACAGGACGGGACTTCACTGCACTTGTTGCACGTCACTTCGAGGTATCCGATAAAACCGCAAGGATGTACAAGGCCATGTACCTCGCGAAAGGATGGATTAAGGACAAGAGCCGCAGCAAGTCTCGCAGCGAATTGACAATCAATGAATTGACTGGTAAACTTCAGATATAGTGTGGTAGTTGGTAGCGTGGTAAATATACTATAGTATATTTTACCACACATACCGTCACCCCGATTGGGTACCACCGTGGTAGTACCACACCGACTACCACGGAAACAGACCAACAACAAGGGAGAAATTTAAAAATACATCACCTTGTAGTCATAATAAACAGATTTTAAAACCATAACAAAAATATTATATCATGAACAGAATTGACCAATACAAGACATACACCCGTGAAGAAGCACTCCAGGCAGTGCCAACATTGACAGCCAAGGACGTCCCGGCCGTGATGACCGGAAGTGAACTTCATCGTATCGCACTACGTGAGGCATTAATGAAGTTCAACCAGCAGAAAGGAGGTGCGAGATGAGCATTGTACAGCAAGCACGTGAGGCCGCAGACAGGCTAGGCAGCGAAACCACGTACGATGAGATTGTCCGTATCATAAATGCCGTTCCGAAGCCGCACCGTATCCCTTTTGCTCTTGGCTTTACGTCTTACATATCCGACAGACACATCCGGATGAGCGAAGAGGATGAACTCAAATACTATTCACTGAATCTACAAATACGAGAATTATGGCTGAAGACACGATGACATACAACTTTTACCCGGTATCGGAATTTTACAGATATGAGAAACGTTCTTGCCTCAACTGCCGGAAGTTTCCGGATTGCACCCCATACAAGAAAAGGGATTGGAGCCAGCCGACATTAGACCGTGCTCGATGCGGCGCCCTTTGCTATGCCGGGCCATATGACATGGAAAAAGCGAAGTTTAAAGACCTAAGGGGGAGGATGTCGAAATGAAGAAGACGAAAAGCATTAGAGAAATATGCCGCAAGTGGCAGCTTCGACCGGAGCAGGAAGTGTTCATCATCCTCTATATGGTCGCGGGCTATTCGATGATAGACGCCTACCGCCTTTCCCACCCTGACTCCAAGGCTACAATAGGCATGGCGTCTTTAGCCTCGCACCTCCTTGCCGTGCTTGAGCCTGTTGCCATTCAGATAGCCGAGGCTATTCAGAGAAACGGGGTGCAACTGCCCAAGAAATACCAAAAGTAAGAACAAGAAATTTAATTTGCTAACACACTAAAAATCAAAGAAATGAACAATGTTTATTACACCGACCCATACAGGGTTATCGCAGCTAAAGATGAATTACGCGAGATTGAGGTATTCCTTGACACATTCCCCGTCACCCTGTCCGACCTGGGGCTCCCAGCAGGCATGGACGGAATACTCCACCGCGTCAAAATAGGAGCATCAGCGGAACTTGATGCCGCCATTAACGAAGTCGAGGATTACATCCAGCGCACCCGTATGCCGGAGTATCTAAGGGCTGGCGCACGAAGACGGGCCGAAGAGAGTGTCGATGAAGACATACAACGGAAATTAGGGCCTTTGGTCAGTCGTTTCCCGGCAGGGCTGGCAAAAGATGATGTGCTGGAAGTTGAGGGAAAACTGAGACTGACAGACAAATACAAGGATAGATATATCAAGGAAAAATCCACATTTGAACTTCCTCCGGAGGTTGCGGAGGATGTCGATGCTTTTCAAAAGTTTTTGGACGAATTTGAGAAGTGGAATGAGCGATATGACATGATCAACTACGTCTATGGCCAACTCAGGTACGGAAAGATAATAAATGCTCCATATGTAA
The DNA here is from genome assembly GCA_944323785.1 of uncultured Bacteroidales bacterium. Lineage (GTDB taxonomy): Bacteria > Bacteroidota > Bacteroidia > Bacteroidales > UBA932 > Coprenecus. The sequence goes on from CALUTU010000001.1 coordinate 182,286, forward strand.
TGCTTGCTGCAAGAAGACCAAAACAGAAATAACATCCACCATACCTTTTTTGTCAGGCGGCTCCATGTAGGGCCGCCTTTCTTATAATGATTCTATAAATGAATTATCTTTGTCTTTGAATTTAAATTTACCAGATTTATAAAGTAAAGCCCTAAAATGAAAACAAGAGCTAAACAAGTGCAAATAAAACCGCTTATT
>CALUTU010000002.1 GCA_944323785.1 uncultured Bacteroidales bacterium
ATTCTTGTGCACTGTTGTTACCGTTTTTTGTGCATTCTCCTTACCATTTTCTGTGCACTCGTGATTTCTGTTTACATCATAATAGCCATCTTCATTTTTCTCGGCTTTTGGCTCCGCAGATCGAAAGGCCGGATAGGCGAACATCGTGTTGCCCATATTCTCAGCAAACTACCAAAAGACAGATACCGGGTAATCAACAATCTGCTCCTGCGGACATCATCAGGCAGCACCATATATGTACTTCAAAGGCGGCACCAGCCTCAGTAAAGGCTGGAATCTCATAGACCGTTTCAGTGAAGACATAGACATTGCCCTTTACCGGGACTTCTTTCTCAACGAACTGCACAAAGGTTGCGCGGCCTGCACTACCAACAACCAGATAATGAATCTCCGGAAAGTTTCCAGAGATGGTCGATACCAAAGTCCTCGATACATTCGACCTGTCTGCACTTAACTCGGAGAGCATTTATGCGTTCCGTATGAGCTTCCGCAACACACATGTCTCCCATCCTTGGGACCAGCTCCCGGATGAGGACTTCCTCGTAAAAATAGGAGCTGTGGCCAAGGATACAACGACAGGCAAGTTTCATCCTACAGGCGCAGGACTCCTGATGTTCGGTAACGAATACGAGATAGTCCGCGAATACCCCAACTATTTCCTCGACTTCCGCGAAATGGTCAACGACATCACCGAATGGACAGACCGCGTCTGGTCCACATCAGGAGACTGGAGCGGCAACATTTTTGACTTCTACCGCAGGATAGTCACAAAGCTCGTGCAGGATCTAAAAGTGCCATTCAGGCTTGAAGGTATCATCCGCATCGATGACACACCCCAGCACAAGGCCGTCCGCGAAGCCCTCGCCAACTGTCTTGTCAATGCTGACTATTACGGAAGAGGTGGAGTCGTCATTCTAAAACACCGTGAACGGCTCGTGTTCGAGAATCCCGGTACTATCAGGATAGGCAAGGCCCTAATGCTTGAAGGCGGCCACTCCGACCCGAGAAACTCCGTTATCATCAAGATGTTCTCCATGCTGCACATAGGCGAAAGAGCCGGTAGTGGCATCCACCGTATCATCTCCGCCTGGTCTTCCGCAGGCTATGACGCACCGCAGATAGCAGAACGCATCGGAGAGTTCGAAAGAACAACTCTGACACTTCCACTTGTTTATGTTGAGAAAGGTATCCGGGAAACCGCAGAAAGTACCCAAGAAATCGGTTCTACAGATGCTTCTAAGGGCGAAAGTACCCAAGAAAATACGAAGAAAGAGCCATTCAACAAAACTGCCAGAGCCATTCTCAACTCTATTATTGTCCAGCCTACCCTTACCCGGGAAATGCTCGCAGAACAGTTGGGCCTATCCGACTCTACAGTAAAGAAATACCTTAAGATTTTCAAGGATCTCGGTCTTATTGACAGGATTGGACCGAACAAAGGCGGCTATTGGGAGGAGAAATAGTAACATACAAATGATTGACGACAGCTGTTTCGATACAATAAAAATGGGCATCGGGGCGACCACCATAGCGACCCCAATCTTATAAATAATCAGTTATCAGAATAGCATGCAATCCGGTTGGGATTAATCCGCTCTAAAACTGTCAACCTAAATCAGGGAAAGTCCAGATTTGGCTCTCCGAGAAATCATGTCAATCCCGTGGGACCATCACCGCCGTATAATTGACAAGTGTGTAATGATGTCCAGAAAGCTCTCTTCTTTGTAAAGAAAACCCACGAAAACAACTGGAGTCGCAACGTGCTGGTAAATTGGCTCAGTACAGACCTTTACGAGAGGGAAGACAAGGCTATCACCAACTTCAGTTCCACACTGCCTGAAATCCAGGGGGATTTGGCTCAGCAGATTACCAAAGATCCCTACCTTTTTGATTTCCTGTCTATGCGTGAAGACTATGATGAGCGCGACCTTGAGGATGCCTTGGTGTCCAATGTCACCAAATTCCTCCTTGAACTCGGCAAAGGCTTCTCTTATATGGGCAGACAACGGGTAGTAGAAATCAAAAAGTAAAGAGAAAAGACTGTTGCAGAAGTACACAGAAAGAGTTATCTTCATGTATAAAAGCCTTGCAGAGAATGATAGGAAAATCTCCCGGCGAGGAAGTCCGGTTGTCGCCACCGCTCGGGGATGTGCGGCCTACAGGGAGTAAATCCCTAGGTGAGCCCCGCCCCAAGGTCCCCCTGCCCGAACCCGTCATTCCCCGGAGGCCTGAATGTCAACAGGAAATGCCCGCACACCCCATTCTTGCAAGCCTCTGTACATCAAGTATTTGCAAACAGCGCCCGTGGATACCTCAATTATAAAACAGCCAGCTTCCACAACGCAACTTTCTAACAGGCTGATTATCTGCCAGTTCCCGATTTGTTCCGTGCCAACGATTCTTTTTCGTTTATTTCCGCAAGCACATCGGGAGGGCAGCGTGGAGCCTCAAGAAGCTTATGAGAGAGCGCGCCGACAAGCACCGCAGGGCTTTATTGTGCCTTTGGAAACTGGGCCTCGCAAATGCTTCGGACAACAGCCTCACTACTACAGGCTTGATAAAATACGCTTCGTAAGGAGCAACTAAATAGAGATTATCAACTATTTCAATCTCGATAATCCGGTTGGGATTAAGCCTAAAGGCTTTTTCCCTTGCCCTGCGCCACGGGCGATCCTACATAACTGCACATGATGTGCCGGGCTCCGCCCGCCTTTCTGTTCTGTAACTTCCTTTCCGTGAACAAGTTCATGTCATATCAGTTTCAGAACAGAAACGCCTGACCGGAAGGTCAGGCGCATCATGTTTATCTGTGATCCGGTTGGGATTCGAACCCAAGACCCACAGCTTAGAAGGCTGTTGCTCTATCCAGCTGAGCTACCGGACCATAGTCATTCGGATGGGCTCGCACGTTTGGGTACTCTTTTGGGTACGATACGTCGCCTGTTTCCCGAATGCGGCTGCAAAGATAAAAAAATATTTTATTTCATAAACATTTTATTATTTTGAGACAATTTTTGCAATATCTTTATTCCAAATTTTATTGCATATGAAACGAATGTTGATGATTATAGATCCGCAGATAGACTTTATAAGCGGGGAAATGGCAGTTGAAGGTGCTAAGGAGAAGATGGATGCACTTATCAGGTACATTGAGAAAATGGACGGAAAATACGCATGCAAGGCCGTGACGTTAGACTGGCATCCGTTCAATCATTGCTCGTTTGAGGAGAACGGAGGACAGTGGCCAATGCACTGCGTACAGCATACTGTCGGTTCATGTATCTACCCTCCTATGGTCGAGCCGCTGTACAGGACGGCCGGAGAAGTCAAGATATTCAAGAAAGGAGATAAGAAAAACGTAGAGGAATATTCCATATTCAGAAACCTGACCTCCAGAAGACATATTGATTATCTGATGCACAGGCTCGGTATCGGACGCATAGACATGTGCGGCATCGCCGGTGACATCTGCGTACTCAGCACACTCAAGGGCGGCATAGAGACGTATGGGGCACCTATGTTCCATGTTCTGGAAGAGTTCTGCCCCTCGATTGACGGCGGTACCGCCCTTCATCAATTCCTCATATCATAACAGATTCCTGGAGGGAAAGCATGACTTCAGGTAAAATCTGCTGTTTCTTCTGTAATATTGGTACATTATTCATCTGAAGAAAGTGTAATTTTACATCAAATTTCAAATAAGATGAAACGGATATTTTTACTTATTACGGCAGCAGCAGTTGTCTGTTTATCTGTCGCTGCTCAAAACCAGAAAGTTATGAATGGTAAAAACACACTTGTGGCCTACTTCTCAGCCACCGGAACTACTGAGAGGGTTGCAGAGATGATTGCCGAAGCTACAGGAGGCACTCTCTACGAGATCACTCCCGAGCAGGAGTACTCTGACGCGGACCTGAACTGGCGGGACGAATCATCGCGCAGCAGCGTGGAGATGCACGACCTGTCGTTCCGTCCGGCGATAGTCAGGAACCTGGAAAATGCCGGAGACTACGATGTTATCTACATCGGTTTCCCTATCTGGTGGAACCTTGCCCCCACAGTGGTGAATACCTTTATCGAGGCGTACGGCTTTGACGGCAAGACAGTGATACCCTTCGCCACATCCGGCGGCAGCGGCATCACCAACTCCGCCGCCCAGCTCAAGAAGCAGTACCCCGACATCAACTGGCAGAGCGGCAAGCTGCTGAACAATCCTTCCAGGGCAGATATCGAAGCCTGGGTAAAATAACCGTACAACCATAGAATCATCCATTATGAGAAAGAATTTCGGAGCCAAGCCCCTCACCTATCCCCAGCCGGTGTACATTATCGCCACATACGGTGAGGACGGCACACCCGATGCCATGAACGCGGCATGGGGCGGCATCAGCGAGCAGAACGAGATAAGCCTGTGTCTCAGCGCGGGCCACAAGACAGTCAAGAACATACTCAAACGCGGAGCATTCACGGTCAGCATGGCCGAGACCGGACACATCACCGCCTGCGATTACGTGGGTCTGGTATCCGGCAACAACACCCCGGACAAATTCACTAAGGCCGGTTTCCACGCCGTCATGTCGGAGTTCGTTGACGCACCTCTGATCGAGGAACTGTCCGTAGCGGTGGAATGCCGCCTGAATGACTACAATCCAGAGACCTGCATCCTGCGCGGCGAGATAGTCAACGTCAGCGTGGACGAGAGAGTCCTCACCCCCGAGGGCAAGGTGGATCCCGCAAAGGTCTCCCCCGTCATCTTCGACCCGTTCAACAACATCTACCTGAAAGTCGGTGAGAAAGTCGGCAACGCCTTTTCGGACGGACGCCGCCTCAAATAATCGGCAGCACAGATGCTCTACGCAAAAGGCTGACCTTGCCGGGTCAGTCTTTTTTGTTGAGGCGGTCTTTCATGGAAGCGATGAAGGCCGAGCTGATGATACCGGTGGGGATGGCCAGCATGGCTATGCCGATGAAGCTGATGAAAGCGCAGAGGATGCGGCCTATGGGCGTTACCGGATAAATGTCACCGTAACCCACTGTGGTGAATGTGATGACGGCCCACCACATACTGTCTCCGATGTTCTTGAAGACTTCGGGCTGAGCTCCCTTCTCCACGAAATAGACCAGTATCGCGGAGAAACAGATGATGATCAGGCAGGCGGTAAACGCCGTCAGCAGCTCGGAACGCACTGACTTCATCACCTTCAGGATAAGCTGGAAGGCTGTCGAATATCGTATCAGTTTGAACACCACGAACACATACGGCAGGATGATGATGTGGACGATCTCGGTGTCCCAGTAAAAGTAGGTCATTACAAACGGAATGACCGCCACCAAGTCCACAAGCCCGTAGAAAGAAAAAATATACTTCAGGCGGCTGCGGTACGCCGGCAAGTCCGGATATAGCGCGGGTGCGGAATAAATCCGGAGCATATACTCTATCAGGAATACCAGTGACGCGAGATGTATAAAACTCTGGAACAACCAGCCATACTGCTGGAAATCCTTGAAGGAAGAGAACACTACTGATGTGATTGAAAGCAATATGAACAACATGGCAATAAAGCGGACTGCCCTGCTTTTCAAAAATCTCTGTACGATATCGATGCGTTTTTCCATAGCAACTAGCGACTATCTTACAAACTTACGCAAATTTTATGACAATGCGCGGAATATTCCTCATACTTTCTTTAACAAATTGACTTCGTGGTGCACTGCGAAACCACGAAGTCAATTCTATAGATTCTACATTGATTGAAGCCGCTACAGATTGCGGACGATTCCCATGAAGAGGAGTGTGCCAGAGGTACGCTCGCGGATAAGGAACACGAACGGGCGGTCAACAGTAAAACTGAAAGGCTCTGGACCTAAGGAGGTACGCATCATGCCTACGGATGTAATGGCGGCGGCCTCCGAGCCCTCCTCATTGACCTCGATAAATGTCTTCTGCTTGACCTCACTGATCATCAGATTATCCTTGGACATAGCCGAGAAGTCCGCCGATGAGGTAAATGCCTCCTTCATGCCCAGCCTCTGCAGGACATCATTGAGGGTGATCTCATATTCGGCTTTGAATGACGGCAGGGTCAGCCTGATCTCATCCGTCTGGAGACTGCCGGACAGTTTGTCCAGGAGTTCTTTATCAAGTGCGGAGACAAAATCATCTACTGATATTCCATCAGCCGGCATCAGCACGTCCATTACAAAATTCCCTTCTTCTCCGTATGGAAGCTCAACCATGGAGCCTTCCGTACCCGAATAATAAGGGAAATAAGCTTTGTTGTGCATGAACTTGACCTGAGAGTCATTGCTGTCACCATGGAAAATATCCTCACGGGTAAGCGCAGGATCAAAGGGAGTAGTCCAAAGTCCTTTGAAGTACAGCGCATTGAGCAGATACAGTTGCGTAGCCGGATCTATCGTTTCGATCATCTTGTCAATACGGCCGGCGGTATTGTCGGAGCACCACTGGTTGATTACAGACGGAGACGCAGGGTCAGAGAAATCCAGATTGGTCACCACCGCATCATAGTTTTTCCTGACTTTCCTGGAGAAGCTGTTCTTCAGGGGAAACACATCGGATACCCAGATCGAGTTGGCGGCATTGAGCTCCACCCCCTCAGGATCAGACGCGAAGAGGTCCATGACACTGCGGTTGTACTCGTTGAGTTCCTTTATGGTACAGTCAAATCCGAGAGCGGAGAGCATTTCCCGCTGAGTACTCCCGGATGCGCCGTTGGCTGTCATGGACAACGCAAGCGAGGCGCTCATGGGAGATATGAATACTACGTCCGAACCGTCATTGGAGACTACTTCCTGAAACAGCCCGAAAGCAAAAGAGGGAACTGCTCCGGCAGTCCCTCCTTCGATATTGTCGTCAGCCTGCGCGACAACAGGCATCAGAGCCATTGCCGCTGCAAGCACGGTATACATGGATTTTCTCATTATTTCTGCATTTCTTTTCTGAGTCTTTCAGTCAGCAGAGGAACTATCTTGTTGACATCCCCTACTATACCCACATCGGACACGCTGAATATAGGCGCGAACTTGTCCTTGTTGACCGCTACGATATAGTCCGACTCCTCCATACCGGCAAGGTGCTGGATGGCGCCTGAAATACCGAGGGCAAGATAAAGGTCAGGACGGACTGTCTTTCCGGTCTGACCTACCTGACGGTCGTGCGGCATGATACCGGCATCCACCATCGCACGGGATGCGGACACCTGAGCTCCAAGTACATCCGCAAGCTCTTCGAGTTTGGCAAATCCCTCCTTGCAACCGACACCACGACCTCCGGACACGAGAATCTTGGCCTCGGAGATATCCACCTTATTCTTCTCCTCCTTGATTTCCTCAATGAGTCTCACCTTGATCTTGGAATGGTCGAATTTGGTCTCAAAACGGACAACAGAGCCGGTACGGCCGGACTCCGGGTCACGTTTCGGCATCACTCCGGGACGTACAGTAGACATCTGAGGACGATGCTCGGTACACATGATGGTAGCCATAAGATTGCCTCCAAATGCCGGACGGGTCATCATCAGCTGCTTGTCCTCGGATATCTCCAGCTTGGTGCAGTCAGCAGTAAGACCGGTTGCCAGACGGGCTGAGAGCCTCGGAGCCAGATCACGGCCTATGGTTGTAGCTCCGAAGAGCACAATATTGGGACGCACTGCATCGATAATCTGAGAAACAGCCTGAGCGTATTCCTCAGTCACATAGTCCTTCAGCTCCGGGTGATCAGTCACCACAACCTCGTCCGCTCCGTACTCGAACAGAGTCTGGATAAGAGGCTCTACATTGTAGCCGGCGAGGATGGCAACCACTTTCTCTCCGAGAGCATCGGCCAGATCGCGGGCCTTTCCTATAAGCTCAAGAGCGACAGACTGAACAACACCGCCTCTCTGCTCCGCGAACACATATACGTTTTTATAGTCACTTTTATTCATATTGCTCAAATTTACGGTGTTAGATAATAAATTTCTCTTTCAGTCTGGAGATGATAATGCCTACAGCCTCCTCTGGATCCACCTCAAATACCTCACCGGGAGCCTTAAGCCCCTTGGTGAAGGCCTTGAGTACCTTGGTAGGCGAGCCTTTCAGACCGAGCTTGGTCTCGTCCACGTCTATCTTGTCCGCACTCCAGATCTCCACGTTCTTATTGTAAGCCTCTACAATACCGGGAGCACTCATGTACCTGGGCTTTACCGCAGAAGACAGCACTGTCAGAAGGCAGGGCATCTGCGCCTCAAGTATCTGCACTCCGTCCTCAGTTTCCCTGGTTACTCTGAGTGCCTGGCCGCCTTTCTCCACCTCAAGGCCGCATACATAGGAGACCTGGGGAATATCCAGATGCTCTGCAGTCTGAGGTCCCACCTGGGCAGTGTCACCGTCTATGGCCTGGCGTCCGGTAATAATCAAGTCCCATTCGAGAGTCCGGAGAGCACCGGCAAGAGCATTGGAAGTAGCGAGAGTGTCCGCGCCTGCGAATTTTCTATCTGTCAAAAGGATTGCCCTGTCAACACCCATCGCGAAAGCTTCTCTGAGTATCTGGTCGGCCTGAGGAGGTCCCATAGTGATGACCGTAACATGGGCACCGTATTTGTCCTTCAGACGGAGAGCCATCTCCAGTCCGCCCTTGTCATCGGGGTTCATGATGCTGGGCACTCCGTCTCTGATAAGAGTACCGGTAACGGGATTGATCTTTATCTCGGTAGTATCCGGAACCTGCTTGATACAAACTACTATATTCATACTTTCCTGATTTTACTTTTTAAACATACTGGCTGCTATCACCATTCTCTGTACCTCAGATGTACCCTCGTAGATCTCGGTGATCTTGGCATCACGCATCATCCTCTCCACGGGATACTCGCGGGTATAGCCGTAGCCTCCGTGGAACTGTACGGCCTTGGTCGTCACTTCCATCGCCGTCTCGGCAGCGAAGAGCTTGGCCATGGCGGCATCGGCCGAATAAGGCTCCTTGCAGTCTTTCTTGAAGGCAGCCGAACGCACCAGCAGACGGGAGGCCTCCACCTTGGTCTTCAGGTCGGCCATCTGGAACTGGGTATTCTGGAACTGGGAGAGCGACTTGCCGAACTGCTTGCGTTCCATGGTGTACTTGACAGTCTCGTCAAGAGCACCCTGGGCTATACCGAGGGCCTGAGATGCGATACCGATACGGCCTCCGTCAAGGGTCTTCATCGCGATGGCGAATCCGCCACCCACCTTGCCGAGCAGATTGCCCTTGGGTATGCGGCAGTCGGAGAATATCAGCTCGGCCGTGGCTGAGCCTCTGATGCCCATCTTCAGCTCCTTCTTGCCCACCTCGAAACCGGGAGTGCCGGCCTCCACGATAAACGCGGATATACCCTTGTTCTTCAAGGATTTGTCAGTCATGGCGAAGATTACATAGACATGTGCGTGTCCGGCATTGGTGATGAATATCTTGTTGCCGTTGAGCACCCACTCGTCTCCGTCGAGAACAGCTGTGGTCTGCTGTGCGGACGCGTCAGTACCGGCGTTGGGCTCGGTCAGGCCGAATGCTCCAAGCCATTCGCCTGATGCTAATTTGGGCAGGTACTTGCGCTTCTGCTCCTCCGTTCCGTTCTCGAAAATAGGTGCCAGGCAGAGGGATGTATGGGCCGAGAGCACTACGCCTGTCGTGGCGCATACTCTCGAAAGCTCCTCTACTGCGATGGTGTACATTATATTGTCTCCTCCTGCTCCGCCGTACTCAACGGGAAGAGGTATACCGAAAAGTCCCAGAGGCGCCATCTTCTGGACTGTCTCTATGGGAAACCTCTCCTGCTCGTCTATCTCTGCAGCCAGAGGCTTTACTTCCTTCTCGGCAAATTCTCTGATCATCTGCCTGAAAAGCGACTGCGTAGGTGTGAGTTTAAAATCCATATTCTTAAATTTTAGTATTTATAAAATCCTTCTCCTGTTTTACGTCCGAGCAGTCCGGCACGCACCATCTTCCTCAGCAGCGGATGAGGACGGTACTTGTCGTCACCGAACTCGCTGTGCAGTACCTCCATGATTGCCAGACATACATCCAGACCGATAAGGTCAGCCAGGGCGAGAGGGCCCATGGGATGGTTGGCACCGAGCTTCATGGCCGCGTCTATGTCATCGCGGGAAGCCACTCCGTCTGCCAGAATACCCACAGCCTCGTTTACCATCGGGATGAGTATGCGGTTGACAACAAAGCCGGGAGCCTCGTTGACCGCCACAGGTGTCTTGCCTATCTCCTGACAAAGAGCGAATACGGCATCGAATACCTCCTGTGATGTCCTCTGTCCCTTGATAATCTCAACGAGCTTCATCACTGTCGCAGGATTGAAGAAATGCATGCCTATTACGTGACAGGGCCTTGAGATATTGGCCGCGATGCCGGTAATGGAGAGCGATGACGTGTTGGTGGCAATGATGGTCTCTTTCTTGCAGAGAGCATCCAGCTCCTTGAAAAGCTCAATCTTCAAGTGCATCTCCTCCACTGCCGCCTCGATGATAAGGTCGGAATCGGCAATGTCCTTATAATCTGTGGTCAGAGTAATATTGGCCAGAGTCGCGTCCATGGCGGCCTGATCCATCTTGCCTTTCTCTACCAGCTTGCTGAGTGACTTTGTTATCTTGGCCATAGCCTTGGCGTTGGAAGCCTCGCTGCGGCTCTTCATGGTGACTTTGCGTCCGGCCTGTGCGAAAGCCTGGACGATGCCGGAGCCCATTGTTCCGGTTCCGATTACGGAAATTTTTTCTATTGTCATAACTGTCAGTGTTTTATCTGTTCTTAAATTCTGGTTTGCCTTTTTCCAGGAAAGCCTTCATGCCCGTTTTCTGGTCTTCCGTTGCAAAGCACTCGGAAAAAGCGCGGTTCTCGGTTGCGAGAGCCGTTGTCTCATCCATGTCGTAATTGGCATTGATGCAGGCCTTGGCCTTGCGTACCGCTATGGGTGCATTGGCCATGATGTCGCGGGCCAGTCCCAGGGCATAGTCCATCAGCTCTTCGGGGGGCAATACATGATTGACCAGTCCTATGCGCAGAGCCTCTGCGGCATTGATTACCCTGCCGGAGTAGATCATCTCCTTGGCATAGCCCTGTCCCACCAGCTTGGGCAGACGGTAAGTGCCCGAAAAACCGGGAATGATACCCAGCTTCACCTCCGGCTGACCGAATTTGGCCTTTTCCGAGGCAATGCGGATATCGCAGGCCATCGCCAGTTCGCAGCCTCCGCCGAGTGCAAAACCGTTCACTGCCGCTATAACAGGTATCGGCAGTTCCTCTATCCTGCGGAACACCTCGGCTCCGAAACGGCCGAAATCCAACCCCTGCTCAGCATCAAATCCAGCCATCTGGGATATGTCGGCACCTGCCACGAAAGACTTCGGGCCGTCTCCGCGGATTATCAGCACGGCAGTACCTTCAGGCAAGTCCAGTACAAAACTGTTGATCTCCTCCAGCACCGGTCTGCTCAGGGAATTGAGCGACTGCGGATGAGAGATGGTCAGGATGCAGATGCCGGCCTCAGGAGTCTCTATTTTGAGAAAATTATAATCCATCTTACAGTAATATTACTGACGCATAGGTTTTAAATCGGGGTCAATGATGAGCTGAGCCTCGGTGGCAGCCTGAACCTGTTCCACGGTAAACTCAGGATTGATCTCCCTCAGGACGATGCCTTTATCGGTAATGTCCATAACGCCCATCTCAGTGATGATCATATTGACCTGTCCTGCGGCAGTAAGAGGCAGACGGCATTTCTTCAGGATTTTGGGATTGCCCTTGGCAGTGTGCTCCATGGTCAGGATGACCTTTCTCGCACCCACGAGCAAGTCCATGGCGCCTCCCATTCCGGGCACCTTCTTGCCGGGGATGATCCAGTTGGCCAGGTCTCCTTTCTCGTCCACCTCAAGAGCACCGAGGAAAGTCACGTCCACATGACCGCCACGGATAATCTCAAACGAAGCCAGTGAACTGCAAGCATACGCACCGGGTACGGCGGTAATATATCCACCACCTGAATTAATGAGGTCGGGGTTCTCCTCTCCTGGTTTTGGAGTAGGTCCCATGCCGACCAGACCGTTCTCGCTCTGGAGAATTACCGACACTCCTTCAGGAAGAAAGTCAGGTATCATGGTAGGCAGTCCGATGCCGAGATTCACGACATCACCGTCTTTTAGTTCGAGGGCAGCCCTGCGGGCTATCACCTCTCTGATCTGATTCTTGTCCATTGTAAAATGTATTTAGTGATTATTGTTTATTGTGTCTGCGCACATATTCCTCGGCTATGAACGAAGCCACGTCGTCGGCATAGGTATTCATACCGAAACCGGCGTCATACCCCAGTTCCTTGGCCAGCTCGTGAGTGATGCGGGGACCGCCGCAAGCCAGGATGACCTTGTCGCGCAGGCCCTCTGCCTCGAGCAGCTCGACCAGCTCGGTCAGGTTCTTGATGTGGATGTCCTTCTGGGTCACTGTCTGCGAGACTATAAGGGCATCGGCATGCAGTTCCACCGCCTTGGCGATAAAGTCCTCGTTAGGTACCTGACTGCCAAGATTATAGGCATCTATCATATCGTAGCGCTCCAGGCCATAATGTCCGGCATATCCCTTCATGTTCATGATGGCGTCTATGCCCACCGTATGGGCATCGGTGCCTGTACTTGCCCCCACGACTACCAGCTTGCGTCCTATGTTCTCCCTGATGTACTCGTCCGTCGCGGGCATGTCCATGACGTTTGACTCGACTTTAGGCACATGAATGGCCGTGAAATCCACTGTCTGAGTGGCCGAACCGTAACAGTTGAAGAACGTGAAGCCCGGAGTAAGCTCCTTATAGAATACCACCTGGGGATTGTTCAGCCCCATGGCCTTGATGAGCTGTTTAGCTGCTTCCACGGCCTCGTCTCCAGCCGGCACCGGAAGTGTGAAGCTGAGCTGCACCTTTCCATCGTTCATGGTGTCCCCGTAGGGTTTGATTGCCTTGAGGTTCAGATTCTTGTCGTAATCCTTCTCCTCCATTGAATATAAACCGCCACTCATATTATTTTCCTCCTAACATTATCTTAATAAACGGATTCATGTAATTCTGCCCCTTAGGGGTGACGCCGTCGAGCCCTTTGCCGCCATTGCGAGGGCGCTTCACGTCAGCGAAGATACCTTTCTCCAGGGCTGTGAACAGACCTTCCTTGTCCAGTTTCTCCAGCAGTTCTATGGCCTTGTCCAGCACTTCTTTGGCACGTGTACGTATGATACCTCCCTCCTTGAACTCCACCTCGTCTCCGATATTCTTCATATTGTTGAAGATGTACTTGGCATTTTCAATTGAAAGGAAACGGTCTGACATGAAAGGAGTATGAATGGCCTCGGTAGGCATACCCAAAAGCTGTATGCCCTGATTGGTCCAGATACCCACCATGTTGAAGAGGGCGTCCTGGATATGGCCGCGGAAGATGTTTCCGGTCATGAACTTTGTGGGAGGCATGTATTTGAGCGGAGCCTTGGGGAAAATCTCGCGGGCCATCTGGGCCTGCGCCAGCTCCAGCAGGAAGCCGTTTTCCAGCATCGGGTCCATCTCAAAGGCGTGTCCGAGTCCCATCTGCTCCTCAGGCAGGCCGGCGATGAGTGCAAGCTGCTCGTTGATGATGTCCGAAGCAAGCACCGTATGGGCAGCCTCGACAGCATCGGCCGTGGTCAGGTAATTGTCCTCGCCTGTATTGATGATAACTCCTGCAAAACCGTTGATGACCCTTGAGAAGAACTGGTCGATCATGGTTCTCTGCATGTTGATGTCGCGGAACAGAATGCCGTAGAGAGCATCGTTCAGCATCACGTCAAGTCCCTCGAAGGCACCCATAACGGCTATCTCGGGCATACACAGGCCGGAGCAATAGTTGCACAGGCGGATATAGCGTCCTACCTCCTCACCCACCTTGTCCAGAGCCTGACGCATGATGCGGAAGTTCTCCTGGGTAGCGTAAGTGCCGCCGAATCCCTCAGTAGTGGCTCCGTAAGGCACATAGTCCAGCAGCGACTGACCGGTAGTGCGGATAACGGCGATGATGTCGGCGCCCTGACGTGCGGCGGCCTCGGCCTGTACCACATCCTCGTAGATATTGCCGGTGGCCACTATGACGTATATATAAGGCTTGGGCCCCTCGCCTATTTTCTCTATATAGTCCTCGCGCCTTTTCCTGCGGGCCTTTATCTTCTCCACAGAAGCCTTTATCGGAGCCTCAAGAGCCCTGTCTATCTCAGCCTTGGGGCGGATTTCCAATTTTGTTATGTCCAGTTTGCCGTCAGCTGTCTCCTCAGCTATCTCCATAGGAGTCTTGCCTGTGACAGCCATCGCATTGCCGACATAGAACAACGCACCGTCGCCCAACACACCGGCAGCCTTTAGACTGTCCACTACGACATTGGGCAGAGGTACGGCATTGGCATCCACTCCGTCTATTCCGAGCAGACGGCAAAGTGTCCTTTCCACTGCCACAGTGGTATATCCGTCCACAAAACGCTGGACATCGGCAGCCACATTTGCCGCAAGCTGCCTGGCATACGCCACCTTCTTAGAATCTAATCCTAATTTGCTATTCATGTTTCAATAGTTTTTTTGCCTCCCCTATCCATTCGGGAGAAATATTCAATGACTCCGCCACATTCAAGGCCTCGTGGGGCACAGCCCCGTCAGGAGCCGGGCAGAGCCGGTAATTCATCTTTCCATTCTCAACTCCGGCAACACGCAGTCTGCGACAGCATGCGGAGGATATATTGTAATGCGTCGTAAGCAACATAGCCGCGCTCCTGCCCTCCATCAGCCTTAGCAGAGCCTCCACAAGAGCCGTACCCTCAATGGGATTGGTACTCCTTGCCGGCTCATCAATCATGGCCACTATGTCCGTCCCTTCCGTTTCCGAAGCACGGACAACCTGGTCGATAGCCGTCATCTCGGCTGCAAACGAGGAAAGGCCGGCCCCCATGTCCTGAGCATCCCCGGATATAAAGAATACACGCTTTTTCAGCACTATCTCCGCAGATTCGGCTGGAATCCCCATTCCGAAACTGAAGAGATACTGGCAAAGGGCCGCCATCTTCAGGACAACGGTCTTGCCTCCCATATTGGCACCTATTATGACCACCGGCTCGTCTCCAAAGTCTATGTCTATGGGAGTAAACTCCTTATCACTCTTTTCGAGAATAGACTTTATATAAGGATGATACATCCCTTTATATACAGTCTTGCCTGAAGTCAAGACCGGTATGCACAGGTTCATTGTCCTCACCTGTACCGCCTTGGCAAAGGTTATATCCAGGACTGCCAATGACTCCATCAGCTTCCTCAGAGCCGGAACCGAAGGCCTGAGATCCTCACATATACCGGCCCTTATACGGCTCTCCTCCTGCTGTTCCTCTCTCATAAGACTTTCCCGCGCATCGGGATCTGTCTCCCGGCCCAGACGCAGTCTCAGACCGGCCAGTTCGGCTGAATAGGAGTCGTAAATGTAAAACGAGGCTATGCCGGTACCGTCAGGATCAAGTACTGACAGCGGACTGTCCGTAAATGACACATCGGGAGACAGGGCGGGCCATCCTGAAGCCGACAGCAGGGCAGATACTCTGCGGCCAAGCATGATAAGATGCTTGACCTCGAACAACTCGATGTCGTCCACAGTACAGGCCGACTCCAGTCTGTCTAATGTGCTGGAGATATTTTTAAGCGTACAAAGCTCAGAATGAAGCATAGCCACCAGGTTGCCGTCAGAGGCTGCCGGAAGGAAACTGTGCAAAGCGGCATAGCTTTCCATAACCTCCTCCTCGGCCGAGCAGGCTGTAGAGTCCATCAGATACCTGAGAGAATACCCGGACGCTACCGGAAGAGTCTCTATCATGTACCTGAGACCGCAGGGCGAATCTATGATATCTCTAAGCTTCATGTCTCTTTATATCGTATACCGGTATCTGCAACTTGTCGGAAAGTCTTGCGCACAAGAGTTCCGAATCCATACGATAACCATTGGGAGCCAGCGGGTTGGCACATACGGCCAACAGCACTGTGCGTCTGCGGACTCCAAGCCTTCCTCCTGCACGGACAAAACTGCGGTATTGACCGGGAGTGACGAATATCCTGGTGAAATCCTCCACCACTACCTCGTACCTGTCCACACCGCCTTCCTGCATCAGACGAGATAACAGTCTGTCAGTCAGAGCTCCAGTCACTTCCACCCTTTCCACATCATTTCCGATTCCGATATCGGAAGCCATTGAAGAAACCGTGACGGTATGTGCGGCATTCCCGGGCGTCTCGGCCAACGGCAGGCGTATCATAGTGACACAAAAAGCCGTAAGGTCAATCAGTGTAGGAAGGCTGGAAGAAAGCGCGGCACCCGTCGCCAGGACCATCGCATCACTTACAGCAGGAGAGGCGCTGCTTTTCCGCGAAAGCGCCCCGTCTATTATCGTAAGGTCTATACCGAAACCGGCAATGCCGCTCATCCATCTTCTCAGGGAAGCTGTCGAAGAAGGCCCCGAAAGGATGACTTTCCCTTCCGAGACCACCTTCGCAGTTATCAGTCTTCCCAATGCCGTTGTCTCATCGGATATATCCACAATCTCGGACACCATCCTGCGGGCCCTGTAATGGGTCTCGGATGTGGAGAAGAACATACCCTCGCGGAGCACTATCTCCGGTTTGGGAGTCCTTGTGACCTGATCAGTCCTCTCCCCGTCCAGTCCTATGGATGTCACGCACACCTTGCGATCATGCAGCGGCAGACGGCGGATAATGTAATTGAGGCACTCTGTCTTGCCGCAATTCTTCTCCATTCCGACCACTGCTACACTCCGGTAATTCAACAGCTCATGGACAAATGGCATCTAATCTACGTTATTTACTGTGATGTCTCTCCCTTCTCTTGAGGACAGTAGGTTCAATGGTCATCTTCTCGCCCTCAAGCAGCGAGGCGACACCCTCCAGCTTTGCCCTCTTGGCCTCGCATTCAGGACAATGACAGTCGGAATGATACTCGGGCGGTTCCGTGTAAGTGGTAATCACACCCTCGAAGTTCCTGAGAACCACCTTGCCCGGCGACTGGGATATGACGTACTGGGGCATCACGGGGGTCTTGCCTCCTCCGCCAGGAGCATCCACGACGAACGTGGGAACGGCAAAACCGGAGGTATGTCCCCTGAGTCCCTCGATAATCTCTATGCCTTTCGATACCGGAGTACGGAAATGCTCGAGTCCCATCGACAGGTCGCACTGGTAGATATAATAAGGTCTTACCCTCATCTTGACCAGCTCATGCACGAGATGCTTCATGACATGAACACAGTCATTGACTCCACGAAGAAGAACGGACTGGTTTCCGAGAGGAATACCTGCATCGGCAAGTCTGGCGCATGCAGCAGCAGACTCCGGAGTAACCTCGTTGGGATGATTGAAGTGGGTGTTGAGCCATATCGGGTGGTACTTCTTCAGCATGTTGCACAGGTCGTCGGTAATCCTCTGAGGACACACGACAGGTGTACGGGAACCGATGCGGATAATCTCCACATGGGGTATGGCCCTAAGTCTCTTGATGATGTACTCCAGCTTGGCGTCGCTGACCATCAGGGCGTCACCTCCGGAGAGCAGTACGTCACGGACAACCGGAGTCCTCTCTACGTATTCGATGCACTTCTCTATCCTGTCATTGGGTGACTCGGCGTCTTTCTGTCCGGCGAAACGGCGGCGGGTACAGTGCCTGCAGTACATCGAGCACATGTCGGTAATAAGCATAAGTACTCTGTCAGGATACCTGTGCGTCAGGCCGGGTGTCGGAGAATCCTCGTCCTCATGCAAGGGATCAAGCAGGTCCTCGGGGGCCTGGAAAGTCTCTGCAGCAGTAGGTATGGCCTGCCTGCGGATTGGACAATGAGGGTCGTCCGGATCAATAAGCGAGAGATAGTAAGGAGTTATTGCCATCCTGAGGGTGGAGAGGGTCTTGCGGACCCCCTCTTCCTCCTCCGGAGTGAGCTTAATGTATTTCTTGAGCTGGTCAAGAGTCTCTATGCGGTTCTTGACCTGCCATTTCCAGTCATTCCACTGCTCGTCCGTAACCTCGGGGAACAGTATCTTTCTACGCGAACGGTTTTCCATGGCAAACTATCAGGCGTAGAGTTCCGTGAATATCTTTCTGAGTTTTTCGCTTTCCCTGAGTTCCTGCAGAGTAATCTCGGCATGCCCCTTGGTATAACCGTTACCGATAAGCATGGTCACGTCGCTGCCCACACCCTCAGCTCCGAGGGCCGCCTTAGTGAAACTGGTAGCCATGGAGAAGAAATATACGATACCGGTATCCTTTGTACAGAGGATCGAGGTCATCTCTGTATCTGGAATATTTACATTGTTGATAGTGATGTCGCACATCTGGCCTTTGGTCAGCTCCTCGATCTTCTCGAGAACAGGCACGGCCTGTGTTGCGTCTGCTGAGAATACATAGTCGCAGAATCCGAGATCCTGAAGTCTCTTGGTACTCTTCTCACTGTGGCATAGACCGATAACCTTACCGGTGACTCCGGCGCGTTTCTTGGCCTCGTAGCAGCAGAGCATTCCGGACTTTCCGCCGGCTCCGATGATCAGGACAGTGTCGCCAGGTTTGACCAGCTTGGCTGTCTGGGCTGGAGCACCGGCCACGTCAAGTGCGGAAAGGGCGAGTTTCTCGGGCAGATCCGAGGGAATCTTCGCGTAGATACCGCTCTCAAACAGGATAGCCTTACCGTCGATGTCCACCTGGTCCACGTCAGCACGGATCTCCTTGATCCTGTCTATTCTCAAAGGAGTAAGGGAAAGGGATACGAGAGTCGCGATCTTGTCGCCTACCTTGAGGTCGATCTTGTCCTTTAGCGCGTCACCGATCTGCTCCACTGTTCCGAGAAGCATTCCGCCCGAACCGGTCCAGGGATTGCGGTGCTTGCCCTGCTTTGCCACTATATCCAGCATTATCTCCTTGATCTTCTCAGGGTCGCCACCGGCGCGGTTGGAGATATCGGTGAATGAGGCCGAGTCGATATTGAGGGTCTGTACGTCAATGAGAATCTCGTTGTCGTAGATCTCGTCCATATTGTTGTCCAGCTTATCAGCGGGCTGAGGGAGCACACCTTTGGGTGAAATCACTCTGTGAACTCCGTATTTATTTCCATGTTTCTGTGCCATAATTTTGTAGTTTTATGATTGTTGATTATTCTGATTCAAAGTTATTAATTAAGTGGTTTCAGCGAAAGGATCTGACGTGCCTCGGCCGGTGTGGCGATCTCGCGTCCGAACTCGCGGGCGATGCGGACCACCTTCTCCACCAGCTCTCCGTTGGACTTTGCAAGGACACCCTTGCTCAGGTACACATTGTCCTCGAAACCCACCCTTACATGACCGCCGTCGATGATTGCGGCAGCTGCCAGAGGAAACTCGTAGCGTCCGATACCGGCCACCGTATATGTGGCGTCAGAGGGTATGCTGCCGCGCAGGAATACGAAATCCCGGAGTTCTCCTCCGATACCTCCGTTGACTCCCATCACGAAATCGAAATGCATGGGCGCCTGAATATATCCCTTGCGGTGCAGTCTGAGAGCCATGTCTATCATGGACTTGTCGAAGACTTCGAGCTCAGGTTTGATGCCGCGCTCTATCATCCTCTGTCCGAAATACTTGATAGTGTTCTCAGTGTTCTCGAAGATGTCATCTCCACCGAAGTTGAGAGTACCGCAGTCGAGGGTTGCCATTTCGGGAAGCAGCTCGGTAGGCTGCAGCCTCTCGTCGTTCGTCATGCCGACAGCTCCTCCCGTAGAGGGCTGGATGATCACATCGGGGCACTCCTTCTTGATCGCCTCAATGATTACCCTGAAACGCTCCTTACTCTGAGTAGGCGTACCGTCATCCTCACGTACGTGAAGATGGATAAGGGAAGCACCGGCATTATAAGCCGACTTAGCCTCTCTGACGCACTCCTCCACGGTGTAAGGCACAGCGGGATTGTGCTCCTTGAGCACCTCCGCTCCGCAGATAGCGGCAGTGATTATCAATTTTTCCATATAAGATAGTGATATTGTTATTTCCTCTGGCATTTCTTGGGCACCACGCATGTACCGCTTGCCCTGCAGACAACTATAGGCTCTGCGAGCACGTCCGCAGCCGAATCCGACACGTCAGGACGGGGTGCTATCACCTTTCTGGCCTCGAAGACCATTTTGCGGGAGGTGTTGCCTACGGAGACAATCTCGCCCTCGGCCTCGATATAGTCACCTGCGTATACTGGCGCCATGAACTCAACGTTGTCGTAAGCCTTGAAAAGCCCCTCATCTCCGTCATTTATAATCAGCAGCTCGGTGGCTACGTCTCCGAATAGCTGGAGCATCTTTGCTCCGTCAACAAGATTGCCGCCGTAATGTGCGTCGTGGCAGCTCATACGCATTCTGATAAGTGATTTTGCTCCCATGATTACTTCCTTTTATAAATATAGTTCACGAAAATACCCGGGGTATGGACTGCCTCGGGAGCTATCTCCCCTACGGGAACCACTTTCTCGGCCTCTACGATTACGAGGTCGGCGGCCATGGCCATTACGGGGTTGAAGTTCTGAGTGGTGCCCTTGTACACCAGATTTCCTGACTCATCGGCTATGGATGCGCCCAGCAGAGCAATATCGGCTCCCAGAGGCTTCTCCAGCAGGTAATCCTTGCCGTCCACATTGACTACAGGCTTGCCCTCGGCCACGAGAGTGCCCATACCGGTCGTGGTAAGCACTCCGCCAAGGCCCGCACCTTTGGCACGTATCCTTTCGGCGAGAGTCCCCTGAGGCGAGAACTCCACTTCCAGTTCTCCGGCATTCATCTGATTGCCGGTCTCTGGATTGGTACCGACATGTGAGACAATGAGTTTCTTAATCTGCCTGTTGACTACCAGCTTTCCGAGAGATTTGTCAGGAAACGCCGTATCGTTGCAGATAACAGTCAGATTCTTAACGCCACTTTCTGCAAGAGCGTCCATGATCTGGAGAGGAGCGCCTACGCCAAGAAACCCTCCGACCATGACGGTCATACCGTCCTTCACCATGGAGACGGCCTGATCCAATGATATTTCCTTTTTCATCAAAGATAGTTTTTATAAATTTTCAATTAGCAAATGTAATAAAAGTTAAGTAAATTTGCCAATATTATTACAAATATCAATCTTATGATACCTCAAATAGACCTGACCCCCGATCCATCCGACACACTTGCGGTGGAAATCAGCGAAACCATCCACAAACTATCCACAATGAGCGGCCATGATATCTTCGCATCCGTTACTGAGAGCATAATCAAATGGGGCCTGAAAGTCCTTGCCGCCATACTGCTCTACCTACTGGGAGCATGGATTATACGGCGCGTTAAGAAACTTCTCCGCAAAGTATTCACCAAAAGGAAAGTCGATCCTTCCCTCGCCACATTCACAGTAAGTTTTGTCAACATCTCGCTGACGGTGATTCTCTTCATAGTTGTCGTCAGCATACTCGGAGTACCCACCAGCACGTTCGCGGCACTTCTGGCTGCAGGAGGCCTTGCTGTCGGCATGGCACTGAGCGGCACCCTGCAGAATTTCGCAGGCGGAGTGATGCTGCTGCTCTTCAAGCCGTTCAAAGTGGGCGACTACATCGACGCCAACGGATTCAGCGGCACCGTGGACGCCATCAACATCACCTCCACCCAGATCCACACAGTGGACAATAAGATAGTGCATCTGCCCAACGGCTCCGTCGCCAACAGCAACATCCAGAACTACAGTACATCCGAACTCAGGCGCGTAGACTGGAACATCAGCGTATCGTACGGAGATGATGCGGAAAAGGGCATCGCGCTGCTGAAAGACTATCTCAGCAAGGATCCCAGAGTCCTGAACACACCGGAGCCTCCCTTCGCAGCCCTTTCGCAGCTCGGAGACAGCGCCATCATCCTGACAGCCAGGGCATGGACGAAGAACAGCGACTACTGGGGCCTGTACTTTGACATCAACAAGCTCATCTACGAGGATTTCCCTAAACAGGGCATGACCTTCCCCTATCCCCAGCTTGACGTTCACGTACGGAACGTACAGGATTAGCATAGATAGAGAGATATATCTCCGTCAGCTCATCCATATCGATACAGGGCTCTTTCTCCACTATGGCGGAAAGGCCCTTTTTCATGCGCTCAAGAAAGACCGCGCGGCTCTCAGGCGTATACTCGGAAGCACAGGCCTCTCCTTTCTCAAGCATATCGTATGCTATGTAGTTGGTATCCCACAGACGGTAACTGCCGCAGATCCTGCCGTCCATGATGTCCGCCAGGGCCTTAAAGCGCTCGTTCTTCTCGTATGAGGCACACTCAGTCAGTTCCCGCTCAGTGATTTCCGGGCAGAAATGAAACGCTATGCGGCCCTTATCCTGCCTCACACCGGTCAGTATGCTTATCGTGTCCTCTCCGGGCTTCTTGACATACCGCTCCCTTCTGGAGATATACAGTTCCCTGGCTTTCAGAAAGTCGCACGGCTCATACTGATAGGATATGGCTATAGGAAGTATCGACAGTTCCCTGAAGTCCTTGACAAAGTCCCCGCTTCCGCTCATCTCGAACATCTTAAGCAGGCCCTGCTCGGTGGCGTCGTGCCCGTCTTTGGAACGGCCGTTGCGCTGCGCTATCCATACGGAGCACCTGTCCGAGGTAATATTCTCCCGCATATACGACGACAGAAGGGATGACGATAGATATTTCTCCCTCGGTGTACCTCCCCTTACGACCTTTATCATGCGGTTGGAGCGGAAAATGTCCTCAATCAGCGGATTGGCTATGAGGTTGTCTCCTACGGCTATCTCTGTCGTGGATATATGATGGTTGAAGAGCACCAGCTGGATAATAGCCGGATCCAGGATGATATCCCTGTGGTTGGAGATGAGCATATGCTTCCTTCCGTCCCGGATATGCTCCAGCCCCTCTACGGTAAGTCCTGCCGAAGTCTTGTCTATGATGGCCTGTATGACTCCGGCCATCACAGATGCCTGGAACTGATATATCCCGTCCAGGTTACGCAGCCTGTCACGAAGCTCCTCCTCGTGCCCGGGGCCATAAATAAAGTCTGAAATAGCTTTAAGCTCAGGAGCCGACGCAACACGCTTCAGTGCCTGCGAAGTCTCCCTGTCATCATAAGGTCTGATATTGGAATAATCTTTGCCCATCTTATCTTCTTTGATACATAAAGCACCTCACAAGGGAGGCCGCTATGATTAAATAAAAATATGCCAAAAACATAACAATCCCCAAGGAGCCTACAGTCAACGCTGTATAGAGGTTGTACAGAAAGGACACCCCGGTAATCTCCACCAGAAGCAACGCAGGAAGAGACATCAGATTCATATACACGAACAAGTGCAGCAGCAGTGCCACTACAGCGCAGAGAGCCGGCAGCAGCAGGAAGAAATTCTCTCCAACCGTAAATAGCAGCACTGCGGAGAGCACAAGCATCACCAGCAGCAGCCCCAGCACGTGCTCAAATACAAAATTGTCCGACTTACGGACTTTTGATACGAAAAACCGTATATAGAGGAAGGCTGTAAGACCGGCTACCACAAGCGACAGAATCCAGTCCCAGGTAAGGAATTTGGTGGAGAAAAGCGAGAACGGCACTCCGGACAGCCGCGCCGCAGCGTAAACCACACCCGTAACCGCTGCCGCCAAAAGGACGCCGCAACAGGTGACAGTCAATGAATTGCGAAGCACATTGCGCATCCTCACCCGGCCTATGGCGGCATACAGACTCATAGTCAGCACGAATAGGGCCAGAGCCACTGCGTTGAGTAGATAATAGCCTGTCCTTGTAAAATTGAACGTTCCCAGTCCCGGAACAGTAAAGACTATCCGGCTGTCATCACTTCTGAAATATTCAGGGTCAGAATACTGCTTCCCTGTCAGGTATTCTCTCAGCATAGGCGCGAGCTGCACTCCGTAGTGTGCAATGGACTCAGGATGAATATTGGAGAAATTGTCCCTGTCGTTGTGATAGTAGTGCAGATTGTCAATCACAGAGAAATTATAACCCGGGAAAAGCGGTTTTAACAGAGTAAAGTCCGTATAGTTGGGCATCACTTCATATACAGCCGAGGTCATGGAATATGTGTACGGACTATGCGCATAGTCTGTGTAAAAGTCCATTAAAGCTGCATTGCCGCCCGAAGTCTCAAACAGCAGGGCCGGGCCCTTCACCCCCCTGGCTTCCACATTGACGGCCAGCCCGACATTGTCAAACAGAGAGTTGCTTCTCTCCAGCGCACACCTCATACCGTCCAGGTCTCTCTCTTCCGAGTCCGTGAACAGGACTTTTAGTCCCTGATTCCAGTCAGCGGCATATTCCAATGCACCCCGCACTAATTCAAGTATCACTACAAGTCCATATCCGTCATCTGCTGCACCATATGAACATACAGTGCCTTTGGGCGTCTGCTCAGGAAATCTGGAATCCAGATGCGCCACCAGTAAAAGGTATGAGTCCGAAGTATCCCTGCCGACCGGCTCGAAGCGGCAGTAGACATTCGCGACAGTATCATAGCGGAGTATCTCCGGACTGCCTCCAAGCTCTTCCAGGCGGTCATGGAGATAGTTCCTGACCGCCTCTCTCTCTTCGGGATGCAGTACGGAATGAGGTTTGGATGATATAATCTTCAGATCCTGAACAGCTTTTTCAGTAGGAAAATCATTGCCGGCCCTGCGGAAAGTAAAAGTTCCCACAGCCACAAGGAATGCAAGAATGCACGACAACAGAACCGTTACTATTTTTATTTTCCTCATTCTAAAAAGCTTTCATAGTGGCAAATGTACATAAAAAAGCCCTATCCGCCAAACTATACGCGGGGTATAAGCAGGGAGGAATCCCCGTAACTGAGGAAACGGAAACCGTGTTCCAGAGCGTAGGCGTAGACCTTTCTCCAGTCTTCTCCGATAAGGGCCGCTATCAGCAGAAGCAGCGTGCTGTTGGGCTGATGGAAGTTGGTTATCAGATTGGTTACCACCTTATAACGGTATGACGGCACGATGATGATCCTGGTCCGGTCGATTATGCGGTCCAGATTATTCCGCCCGCAATATTCCAGCAATGCGCCGAAAGCATCCTTAACCGGCACATCCTTTGCTCCTGACTCATACGGAACCCATTGTCCGACAGGCGATGGAGTCCAGTCGGCTGCTCCCGACAGAGCACAGTCGGCTCCCAGCCAATAGAGCGACTCCAAAGTTCTCACGCTGGTTGTACCTACAGCTATAACATCCTTACTACCAAGGTTGTTATATATTCTATTCAAAGTATCGAATGATATGGAAAACGGTTCGGAATGCATAGTGTGGCCGGATATCGCCTCGCTTTTCACCGGAAGAAATGTACCCGCGCCTACATGCAGACACACATTCTCCCGCTCTATTCCACGCACGTCCAGCCCTTTCAGGACATTGTCCGAGAAGTGCAGACCGGCCGTAGGAGCCGCCACAGAGCCCCTGTATGCCGCATATAAAGTCTGATATCTCTCTGTGTCAATACTTTCCGAATCACGGTGAAGATAAGGCGGAATAGGCACCTTTCCGCACATCTCCATGACTTTTGAGAAAGGCTCTCCGCCTCTCCAGCGCAAACGCACCTGGACCTTTCCGTCAGACTCACCCTCCAATACAGCCTCCAAATCCATAGCCTCCAGTGAAGCATCATGATTTTCAGGCAAATACAACTTTATCGGCTCGCCTTTCCATTTTTTCTTATTTCCTACAATCACATTCCAGACGCAGGTCGAGGTAGAGGCGAAACACAGGTTGTAATCCTCCGGCTCAGCAGGCTCAAGGCAGAATATCTCTATAAAGGCCCCGGTGGCCCGTCTGAAAAGGAGTCTGGCCGGAACAACCTTGGTATTGTTGAAGACCATCAGGCTGTCGGATGGAATTATCTCCGGCAGGCGGGAGAAAACTGTGTCGGAAATGACACCTTTATTATATATAAGCAATTTTGAGGCATCACGCTCAGCCACGGGATAGGAGGCAATGCGGTCCTCAGGAAGATCGTAGGTATAGTCAGAAATATTGATTTCGGGTATTGCCATCTTTATGCGTTTTTAGCCGTTTTAACGGACTTTCCGATGCAAATCTATACAATATCCAGGCCATCTCAAAATAATCGTTTTTTCAAAATTGTTTACATCTGTTAATAACCTATCAACACTCAGTACGAGTAGTTTTGTAAACATATTTCGCAGACATTTGTAAATAGATAAATTCTGACTATAATTGTTTAATAATTTTTTGTTATGCTGTGTTTTTACTTTATATTACATACGTATAATCAGTTATTTACACAAATTTATCTAGAGTTGTAATAAGTAGTGTCAGGCAGCAGATCGTACGATTTGTCACGATTATGCTGCTTGAAATCATACTATATAATATATAATATACTAGTTATCAATTGTTAATTAAAGTCTATATATAGTATCTATTTAATTGTGGTGCATATTATAATACTCTGGTTATCAAACCAGATAAAAATCCGGACTAATATGTTAACATTTGTTCTTTTCTGCTTGAGTTTATTTGTTAACAAAATAATGTGTACATTTGTAACTGTAAAAATTAACAACTATGAATAGGCGTTTACAACAATTTTTGGAGCTCGAACAGCTTAAGCCGGCTCAATTTGCGGACATAATGGGGATACAGAGGGCCAATGTCTCGCACATCCTCTCAGGGCGGAACAAGCCTAGTTTTGAGTTTATCCAGAAATTTCTGCTCAAGTTTCCGTCTGTCAATCCCGACTGGTTCCTCCTCGGCAAAGGCAAGCCTTTCCGTGAACAGGATCAGCCGGCATCTCCCCTGCCGTCCGACAACGGAGACTTGTTTTCCGGACAGAGCGGACATATAGACATCAGCAGTCCGCAGGAGATTATGGATGATAATGATGCTGAGATGATTCCGGAAGACTCTGAAGAACCCCGCACAGTGCCCAGGATATCCGCCAAAGAGGTCAGACGGATCACATTATTCTACTCTGACGGAACATTTCAGGAATTTTATCCACCTAAATAGTTTTTAACGTATATTTGCCACTGATTCAACAGCAGATACTATGTACAGATTAATACGACGTATACTTTTCTCTTTCTCTGCGGAAACAGCGCACGCCATCACATTCAGAATACTGCATTTTCTACATTATATACCTCTGTCCCAGAACATAATACGCGCCATTTTCAGAGTGCGCGACAAAGAAGGAGAGCTCAAAAGGGACGTATTCGGGCTCACTTTCAGGAATCCTGTAGGCCTTGCAGCCGGCCTGGACAAGAACGGAGAGTTCTACAACGACATGGGCAATTTCGGATTCAGTTTCGTGGAGATCGGTTCCCTGACTCCTGAGGCCCAGCCAGGCAATCCCAAGCCCAGGCTGTTCCGCCTGGTCGAAGACAGAGCCATCATCAACAGGATGGGTATCAACAATAAAGGCGTAAAATACGCCGTATCCCAACTGCAGAAACACAGGCCCAACGTTATAATAGGAGGCAATATAGCAAAGGCTTCCGTTACTCCCAATGAGGAGGCCTACAAGGATTACGAGAGGGCGTTCTCGCTGCTGTACGACTATGTGGACTACTTTACTGTCAATGTCTCGTGCCCGAATGTCAAGGATCTCACCGTACTGCAGGACGTAGGCTATCTGGCTGATATAGTGGACCGACTGCTAACTCTCAGAAGATACTATGATGATTACCGCCCTATCCTGCTCAAAATATCCCCCGACATACCATACGACCATGTGGACCGTATAGTGGAGCTGGCGCTTACATCCGGGCTGGACGGTATCATAGCCACAAACACTACCAATTCCAGAGAAGGCCTTGTATCCGACCCGGAAAAAGTACAGGCCATAGGCAACGGAGGGCTCAGCGGCCAGCCGCTGTATGAACGCAGCCTGGCGATGGTCAGACACATTCACGACAAGACCGGCGGAATACTGCCGATCATCGGTGTAGGCGGTATTATGAGTCCGGAACAGGCCAAGGAGATGCTGGACGCAGGAGCCTCTCTGATACAGATATATACCGGTTTTGTCTACAACGGACCTGGGGCCGTCCGGAAGATTCTGAAATATCTTAAATCACATAAATAAGACCTGCAATATGAAGACAGCCGCCATCTGTACTGTCGGTGATGAGATCCTCATCGGCCAGATAGTAGACACCAATTCCTCGGCAATAGCTGTAGAGCTCAATAAGATAGGTGTCAAGGTATGCCGGATGGTATCGATATCCGATGACGGAACCGACATAAAGCAAAGCATTAAGTCATTACTGCATAACTTTGATATAGTAATAGTTACAGGCGGACTTGGTCCCACTAAAGACGATATCACAAAGAAGGCTTTGGCAGAACTCTCGGGAAGCTGTGGCGACACATTCCACGAGGGCCAGATGCAGATAATCGAGAGGATCTTGGCGCACAGGGGCATAGAGATGTCTGACATCAACCGGGCCCAGGCTGTCGTGCCTGACACCTGCGAGGTGATGCTCAATCGGAAAGGTACGGCCCCCGGTATGATATTCCGCTTCCCGTCAACTGCTTTTGCCCACTGTCCCGTACTGTATTCCCTGCCGGGAGTGCCTTACGAGGCCATCGGACTGCTGCCGGATGTCATGGCGGATATCCGCAGCCACTTTGCACTTGACAGCATATATCACAAGACCATAATCACTTACGGGATAGCTGAGTCTTCATTGGCTAAGATGATAGGACCCTGGGAGGATGCTCTGCCTGCGGATATGCATCTGGCTTACCTGCCCAACCCTCTTACCGGAGTCAGACTGAGACTGTCCATATACGGAGGCGACAGAGACGAGGAGATAAAACGCATAGACCTGGAGTTCGCGAAGGTCATGCCCATAATCGGAGATGCCGTCTACGGCGAGGGCGACGATACCCTGCAGTCCGTAATAGCCCGGAAACTGGTTCAGAACGGCATGACCCTGTCGGTGGCCGAGTCTTGTACCGGCGGTTTCCTAGCCTCCCTTTTCACCGCTATGCCAGGTGCTTCCAAATACTTCTACGGATCAGTCACTTCATACGACAACTCCGTGAAAGAAAATATATTAAACGTACCCATCGAAACTATTGCTGAGCATGGAGCCGTAAGCAGCGAATGTGCAGAAGCCATGGCTTTGGGAGTCTGCAAAGCTCTCAATACGGACTTCGCGATATCCACCACCGGTATTGCGGGACCGGACGGAGGCAGCGAGGACAAGCCGGTAGGAACTGTATGGGTAGCAGTGGCGTATCCGGATGCAGAACATCCGGGCAAGACCGCAGTCCTGTCCCGGATGTTCAGATTCAACAACGACAGAAGCACCAATATCCAGCGCTTTGCCGGCAGTGCCCTCAATCTGCTGAGGTCTGTGCTTTGCGAAGTACTTCGTGCATGACTCTCAGTAAGTTACCACCCATTATACCTCTTATGTCCTGCTCACGGTAACCGCGTTCCCGCAGCTCCACGGCTATGTTGCCGTACATGGAGATATCCCGGAGTCCTTCCGGCGCTATCTCTATGCCGTCAAAGTCTGATCCCAGGCCGACATGCTCAGCCCCGGCCTTTTCCACGGCGTGGTCAATGTGGTCAGCCACCCGCTTTACGGAAGGAGCCGGGTAGACAGCCAGTTCATCCATTATCCGGAAATAGTTGTCGCGGTATACCTCATTGTATAGGTCCGAACGGTAAAGTTCCTGCCATTTTTCCCCTTCCTCACTGAGTCTGAGAAACTTCTCATCAGCGAAATCACTGTCGATGAACTTGGGATAGAAGTTTATCTGTACCACTCCTCCGGCTGACGCCAAATCGCGCAGCATGATATCCGACATGTTCCTGGGATGAGAGCACAGGGCTCTGCATGAGGAATGGGATGCTATCACCGGTGTGGACGAATACTTCAAAAGGTCATAGAAAGTCTCATCAGAGGCATGGGAGCAGTCCAGCATAATGCCCAGGCGGTTGCATTCCGCCACGACTTCCTTCCCGAACGGAGAGAGCCCTCCCCACTCCGGCTCCATAGGCATACATGAGTCACAGATCTGATTATGCCTATTGTGGCAAAGCGTTAGATAACGTATGCCAAAACGATGATACAGATGCAGATATGCCAGATCGTTCTGTATCGGAGTTCCATTCTCCATACCGAGGAAAACCGATATCAGTCCCTTCTGCTTATTTTCAAATGCCTGCTCCGGAGAGAAGGCGAACGCAGCCACATCACTGTTGCCGTCCACGGCATCATAGC
Organism: uncultured Bacteroidales bacterium; assembly: GCA_944323785.1. Taxonomy (GTDB): domain Bacteria; phylum Bacteroidota; class Bacteroidia; order Bacteroidales; family UBA932; genus Coprenecus. The sequence continues at coordinate 30,334 of CALUTU010000002.1, forward strand.
ACTTGGAGATCAGCCTCACGGCATGTGCCACCGCCTCTTCCTCCGTAAGCTCCGGGGGAGAATATATGGCGAAGAACATCCCGTCCACGCCTCCCTCCCTGGCCCTTACGAAATCCACATGTCCTCTTTTCTGCCTTTTGCCCAAGTCTATACCCTCCAGGAGCATACCGGGAGTGTCGCAGTGCGAGTCCAGCACGAAATCCTTGTCAGAATGTATCCAGGACATCCTCTCTTATCTGCGGTTTCTGAAAGAGGACGACCGGGATATGTCGGTATAGTCCATGGACTTGGCGTTGACCGTCACACTGGAGGCTCCCGATGCCTCCACCCTGGCCCTGTCTGCAACCAGCGATGCAGCCTTGCACGACGAGGCTCCGCCCGCATCTACGTTCAAAAAGTCCGCGCTTCCGCTCAAAAGCAGCTTGGAGGCACCTGAAAGTTCCACACTCACATCTGCAAAACCAACATTTTCCATCTCCATATCCGAAGCTCCTGAAGCATCAATGTAGCATCTGTCGTACTTGCCGCCGCTGACATACAGGTTGGATGCCCCGCCGCACTTAATCTCTGCCGAAGAGTAGTTTCCCGAAAGTTCCAGCTCCGCATGTGAGGCCCCGGACGCATTCAGGCTGATATTTCCGTCTCCTTTAAAGAGAGCACGGTCCAGGCTGGAGGCTCCGCTTACCTTAATATCCAGAGATGAGACGCGGAACTCATCCAGCATGGTAAGCTTCGCAGCACCTGAAAGATGGATTCTTTCCATATCGGGACAGCTTACCTTTGCCTTTATCTTCCAGTCCTTGTCTTTGAACAGACTGATTATCTTCTGGGAAGTATTGTTCAGGCCAAGCACCAGATTGCCCTTCTCAACCTTCACATCAAGATACGCCTCCAGCTCCGCAGGCAGAGTTACGGTAACAGAATACCAGGATGAGTGTTCAAGCTCCACATCAAAACGGTTTCCGGCCTTCAGACCGTCAAAATCCTCCAAAATGAACTCCTTGGCAATCACCTCGCCTGAGTCCTTGTCAGCCGCCGAAATCATGGACGGCAACATCATCGCGAATACCGCTACAAGTAAAAATATCTTTCTCATAACTATTTATTAATTTGACGTTTTCATTGTTTGCTTAAAGTTATTCATAAAGTCATCTAAAGTCTTCAACTGCCTGGCTGAATACTCCCTCAGTATCTCTGTCTGACGCGCATCATCCACCTCTTCCAATTGATCGATCAGCGGCACCGGCTCATAGACTATCTCATCGAGAGTCCGCATCGCCTCCTCGGCATCCTCCTCATCCATATAAGCCGTAAGCACCGCAAGCTCAACGGTGATATCGGCCACACTGCGGCAATAATCCCTGTAGATACTGCCGGGAGAAACGGCATCCGAGGCCACAGTATGCACCGGCTCAGGCTGAGTCATAATCGGGCGCATCAGGAACCTGACTCCGAATATCAGGGCCAGGGAAGCCAGCACCGGAAACGCCACGACCTTCCAAAGAGGCTTCTTACGCCGCTTGAGCCCTGAACGGAATCTAATCCTGTCGCGGCTGAGAGCCTCCCACCTTTCCTCAAAGCGCGACTCATCCCCATAAGGAAGATTTTCCTCCGAGTCCCGGATATACGCCTTGTTTGATTTAAAGTATTGCTGTAAGTTGTCCATCATATCAATCTTTCATATCATTTATTAACCCCAGGAGTTTACGTTTGCCGCGCAGGTACTGCGAACGCACTGTGCTCTCCTCCACCTGGAGAATCTGAGCCGCCTCCGCATAGTCATACCCCTCGAACAGCAGCAATGACAGCACCACTCTGTAACCGTCCGGCATTCCCTGCATGACTTTCCTGATGCAGCTTATCATCTCTCTGGGCTCATCGCGCATCAACATATCCTCCCATTGCCGGGAGCAATCCTCTTCCGAATCCTCCTCCGCCAGTCTTTCTAACTTTATTTTCAAGGCCTTGCGCACCCTTAACATATCCACTGAAGCCCTTACACACGCCTTGCACAGCCATGCCTCCACCTGCTGATCCGCCAGTTTGCCGGTAGAAGACCGAAGATACTTGATGACAGTGTCCTGCACCACATCCTCAGCATCAAGACTGTCGCCTGTAATCCTCAATGCAATATTGTAAAGCTTTCGCCTGTACTTTTCGTAGAATCTTATAATCTCCTGATGTGCCATCTTTTATTCATTTATATAACGGACTCCCGCATCGCTTTGTTGCACTAAATCGCACAAACTTACTGAAAAATGAAAAAAATTACTAATTTGGCTGAAAATTAGAAATGCATGAAACGACCCACAGTAGCTTTGATATACGACTTTGACGGGACCTTGTCTCCGGCGAATATGCAGGAATTCGGACTGTTGCAGGCTTTTGACAAAGACCCTGCCCTGTTCTGGCAGAAAAGCAACCGCATGTCCACCGACAACGATGCCAGCGAGATCCTCTGCTACATGAAGACCATGACAGACGAGGCCAAAAAGGCCGGAATACATCTTACCAGAGAGAATTTCCAGAAATTCGGCTCGATGGTCAAGCTGTATCCCGGAGTGAAGGAATGGTTCAGCCTCATCAACGACTACGGCAGTCAGTGCGGACTGGAGGTGGAGCATTACATCAACTCTTCCGGTCTTACGGAAATGATCGAGGGCACGGAGATCTATCACGAGTTCAAGAAAGTGTTCGCCTGCTCCTTCCTGTACGAGAACGGGGAGGCGGTCTGGCCTGGAGTCGCAGTGGACTACACGGCAAAGACACAGTTCCTGTTCAAGATCAACAAGGGCGTGATGAGCATCAGGGACCATACTCTGGTCAACAGGTTCGTCCTGGAGAAAGACCGGCCCGTGCCGTTCTCGAGGATGATCTATTTCGGAGACGGAGCCACGGACATACCGTGCATGAGACTGGTCAAGGAATTCGGAGGCCACTCCATAGCAGTGTACAATCCCGACGGACACGAGAAAGACAAGTCCGAAAGGCTGCTGACCGAGCATAGGGTACACTTCGCCTGCCCCGCCGACTATTCCAAGGGGAAGATCATCTACAATGTGGTAACAGCCATCATCGACAAGATAAAAGCCGATCTTGCCGTTGAGTCCTTAAAGGAGTGATACAATATCCGACACTTTCTGACGGAATTCCTCTGCGGACTTTCTGAGAGTAAGGATCAGCGCGTCATCGGGAAGCGTGCCCCGGACGGACACAAAGTCCGCCTCTGCCTCGGATTGCCCTCCGTCTATACCGAAGCCGGTCGCAGCATCTCCCGAATATTCCTTTGCGGCATCCTTTTCCAGTTCGGAGAACAGCATACCGGCCACAGACTGCCATTGCCTCAGGACCGATACCAGATCCTTCCTCACGATAGTATCCGGACGTATGCCGTACACCTGGTATATATGATCGTATACCCATTTCCACTCATACAGCTCGTAATTGGAGAAAATACCCGACAGCCTCTGCTCTATAGACCCAAAATCCTCCAGTTCTCCGCTTTCCACCGCGTCCAGCAGCTGTTCTATCTCGGCTTTCGGAGCCAGCATTCCGGCGATATCCACCCACCCGCCTTCTCCTACAGTGCTTTCAGGCCTAAGAGCCGCCCTCAGCATATCATCCGTATTGAGCTTCCTGTCTTTCAGTCTCCCAACTATCTTCTTGCCTATATAATACTTAAGTACAGCATTATACCTATCGGCACCTCTAGCAAGAGAAGAGATGAACATAGTGCATCCGCCGTATGAGACAGACTTTTCCATAATACGCTTTCTAGAGCTCATCTCCTCCAGCAAAGCCTTGCCTTCCAGCATACCTGATGCCGTATATGGAGAAAGTACGTCAAACGATATCCTGTCGCGCCTGTCCGACACACTCCGACGGTCTCTCCCGGGCCATTTAAGCATGTCCCTGAAAAGCCCGGCACTTTTGAGATTGGCTCCCGGCACCAGGACAGAGCCCCCGTCGGACTCCAGGATATACGAGAACGGCATAAGAGACGTATCCACATGGGCGGTATGATGCCCGAGCACAGTAGTGAAAGGGCCGATTCTTACCGGCAGCATCATATAAGAGCATGAGCCGAATTTCGTACCTCTGGCAAAGACCCCCTGATGCACAGGCCCCAGTTTATACATGTGATTGCTGAAGTTGGTGGCAGAGCCGGCGTTCATAAACGAGAACATGGCCCCTATCATCAGCGTGGACTTATGGTGCGAGACAGTGAACGGTCCGGCAAATACAGACACGGCCTCTCCGTTCTCGCAGTGCGAACAGGCAAAAAACAGACAGTCGGAGCAGGTGAACCCACGGGACAGTGTAACCCCCTGCCCTACAAATGTTCTGGATATCTGTGCCCCGTCCTCCACGACCGCACCGGACTGAACGATGAAATCAGTGCAGACTACACCGCTGCCCATGAGCGCAGGAGCCTCCTTCGTACTGGCCACTGTTCCGTCAAAAAGCCGCAGGCATCCTTGGATCACGGCATGGTCCCCTATTCTCATGTTCCGGAGCATTCCCACATTCTCCACCTTGACATAGGAGCCTATGCGGCCTCTGTCCGACTTCTGCCCGGCCGCGGATGCCAGAGCCATCTCCCTCAATTTGTCCGTGAGAGCGGGACGATGCCTGTACATAGCCGAGAAGTACGCGGTCTGAGCCGACATGCCGTCATAAACAGTCACAGACCTTCCTCCCGTCTCATTGAGGACGTTGATCTCCGTTCCATTTCCGAAAGAGGACACTCCTTCCATATATATCTTCCCGACATCGGCAATATAGGTATGCGCCCCTATGTCGTAATTGGCTATATATCCGTGGACATTGGTGATAAGAGCCCCGTCCCCTACCGAGACATTGAACAGTGTTGCGTCATAAATACCGCAGGGCACTGACAGGCCGCCAGGAAGCGGCATTCCGGCCGCGAACGAGCCCAGACGGACAATTCCGTAGAAATTGACCCGGATTATATATTCGGGTGCAAAATCCTCCACTACATAGACATTGCTCCAGTTCTCGGCCCAGCATCCGTTGCTTTTCAGGATATCAGTTTCTTCCTGTGTCAGGTGTCTGTAATCTTTCATATCAATTTATTTGCTCTGCTCTCTGCTTCTCGCTATATTTGCAATAGTTAAGAAGTGCAAATATATTAATTATATTGAACAGCTCCTGTCTCTGTAACAAAAACCAAGTACAAATGAAACACACTGCCACTATATACACCGCAGCTGTCATCGCAGCTCTTACTCTCCTCTGCCGCCCCGCTTTCGCACAGCCGGACTGCCTGACACTGAAGCCGGCTATAGACTCCATCAATTCTTATCTGTCACAAAAAGCCTCTGTTGGCAAAACCGTAAAGATAGATACATTTTTCATCGACAGACACAGCATCAAAGTCCATCTGAACAAAACAATATCGGACTATCCTCTTCGCGACCGCGATCTGAAATTTATGGAAGATGCTGTCAGATCTTCTCTGTCTGGCCGAGGTTCAGGACTCAAGGTAGAATTCACATATGGAGGAAAACCATTGAAAAGACTTATCTCCGGTTATTATTCGGGATATAAGGCAGACGGATTTACTAAAGAACATAAATCATGGATAAAGAAGATAGACAGTCCCATCGATATAACAAAGGGACTTGACGGATGCAATATAGCACTGTGGTCCAGCCACGGCTATTACTATTCCCATGAGGCCGGCAGATGGGAATGGCAGCGTGCCCCGTTCTTCACGACTGTTGAAGATCTGCTGACGCACAGTTATGTGACCGGATTTCTGGCACCCATGCTCGAGAATGCGGGAGCCAATGTCCTTATGCCCAGGGAGCGCGACCCGCAGACGCTGGAGATTGTCGTTGACAACGGCAGTCTGTTCTACACGGAAAGAAACAATTCCGGAAACGCCCGCTACGACTGGACAGACTCTCCCGAGCCAGGTTTTGGTGCTGACTCTTCATCCTTTCTGACTGACTCCAATCCTTTTCTCTCCGGATCAGCCCGCATGTCCGTCAGTGACGGCAAATCCACTCAGACAGCCTTCTATCTGCCGTTCTTTCCCGAAACGGAAGACTATGCGGTTTACGTATCCTACCAGAGTCTGCCGGAAAGCGTCCCTGCCATATATACTGTACGTCATTCGGGAGGAGAACAGTCATATATGATTGACCAGAGCATAGGTGGCGGCACGTGGGTATATCTCGGCACATTCCGTTTTACGGAAGGTGAATGCGGGCAAGGTGTTACAGTACGAAGTGCACAGGAAAAGAAAAAGGGAGTGATAACAACCGATGCAGTACGTTTCGGAGGAGGAATGGGCAATGTGCTGCGCGGGCACGGTCCGAGCGGCTACCCCAGATATGCGGAGGCTGCACGCTACTGGCTGCAGTGGAGCGGCTTCCCTGAAGAAGTCTACAGCCTCAATGACGGCACGGATGACTACAAGGATGACTATATGTCCAGGGGAGAATGGGTGAATTATCTGAAATACAGCATGGATATCCCTGTAGATATGGCCCTGGCACTGCATACTGACGCAGGATACTGCATGAATGACTCCATCATAGGTACTCTTGCTATCTACAAGGAAGAATCCGAAGGCAAACTCAGCTATAAGGACGGAAGAGCCCGAATCACAGCCAGAGAACTCGCCGACATCGTTCAGACTTCCATCGTAGACGATATCAGAGCATATTGTAGAAAAGACTGGACCCGCAGGGCAATATGGGACCGCTCATACGTAGAGGCCCGGGTTCCCGAGGTTCCCACAGTGCTCATTGAGCTGCTCTCGCATCAGAACATATCCGATATGCAGTACGCGCTGGACCCTGGGTTCAAGTTCATCGTTTCACGCGCTATATATAAAGGTATACTACGATACCTTTCCTATACTTCCGGCAGGCAGTACACAGTGCAGCCTTTGCCTGTCAAGGATTTCAGTGCCGTCATCACCGATCGGTCCGACACAGAGGCCAAAGTAAGACTCTCATGGACTCCGCGTACAGATCCGGGTGAACAGTCAGCCGACCCGACATCCTATATTGTGTACCGCAGAATCCTCGACCCCTATGGAGACAGTTCAGTACCGGGCTTTGACAACGGCACTGTAGTAACCGGTACGGAGTACATTGACAGAATAGAAGCCGGCAGACTGTACAGTTATAAGGTTGTGGCCGTAAACGACGGCGGACTGTCATTTCCATCCGAGATATTGTCGGCGGGACACATACCCGGGAAAGACAACGTCCTGGTGGTAAACGGATTCACCCGTGTATCAGCTCCCGGACTGGATTTCGGAGGGGAACAGGCAATCCCTTACATTGAGGATATATCCTATATAGGCGAACAGTACGGGTATTCGCGGGATGAGGAGTGGATACACAATGACCGCCCGGGATTCGGAGCCTCATACATGGACTACGGTCCTGAAAGCATAGCCGGCAACACCTTTGACTATCCGCTGATTCACGGACTTGCCCTGATGAGAAGCTGCTATGGATTCTGTTCCACCTCACTGAGCGCGCTTATCAACAATATGCCGAACAATGACTATCCTGCCATCGACATCATCTTCGGCAAGGAAACAGACTGCTTCCACAGCGACACATTAAGAGACGTACTGAAAACCTATTGTCTGAACGGAGGTTCGCTTATCATATCTGGAGCCAATATCGGAAAATCAGCAGACTACGATTTTTCCAAGACATATCCGCAAACAAACCTGCTGTCGTCATGCTCCAATGATATCAATCTTACCGTATCCAGACTGACCGGATTGGCTGATTCTCTTCTGTCATATTCCTCTGCAGATGATTCGACACTGGCTGACATTCAGGAGACAATCTGTTCTCTTTCTGCAATTTCAGATAAAATATCCGGCACAATTACATACAACATAAGCAACATCATGCGCGACATGGACCCCGGGTTCAATTCACACACATTTGCCAACGATATTCTAGGTTACAGATGGAGCAACGGCCATGCTTCCTCTACAGGTGATGTATTGTCCGTATGCAATCCGTCCGGAATATACCGGGACACGACAGCCGCACTCGGATTCCAGACCGAACCATGTCCGGACATCTACTGCGTGGAATCCCCCGATGCCATCGTTCCGGCACGCGAAGGGGCACACACTTTCCTTAGATACAGGACCGTCAATACCTCCGCTGCCGTGGCCTACGAAGGCGGGCGTCACAGATGTGTAAGTCTTGGCTTCCCCATAGAAGCACTAACCTCGCAACAGCAGGTCGATGACCTGATGCGCGAGGTTATCAGATTTCTGATGCGGGACTGATCCGGCTACAGCACCTCTATGCTCCTACGGATGAACTCCGAGAGATCCTTGCCTTTCAGCATATTGTTTGCCAGCAGGGCCAGGTCCACTACCTGATGCAGCAGGATATTGTCCTTGGCAAAGCCCTTCATGGCCTCCTTCCTCTGGTCGCGGACTTCTCCGAGTTCCTTCTCCAGTTCCTTCTTGGCATCCTTGTCAGCAGTGGGGATATCCTCCTCCTTCTTGTCCTTCACAGCTGCATCCAGCTTGTCGATACCGGCCTGCAGCTCGTTCCTGCGGCTGTCGAAAGACGCGCACTGCTCTGACAGAGATGTGCTCTTGGCCTCGAGGATACGCTTGATCAGCGGATGCTGGATATTGACGTCGATGGTGTAGGACTCGGGCATCTCACCGTAGAAGTTCATTCCTCCGCCGAGGGCCGACATGTCGCGGTAACGGCGCATGAACTCGGACTGGGTAATCAGGATAGGAGCACCGTTCTCCCCCAGATTCTCAGGCTTTACGAAGTAGTGATTGCCTTCAGGCAGGACGGACTCGAAGATATCGGAGAGGTCAGTCTTCTCGGCCTCGGGCATTTCAGGCTCCTTGACGTCCTCTTTGCGGATAAGCTTGTCTATCGAGTCGGCGTCCACACGGGCAAATATCGAGTCTGGAATCTTGGTCTCAAGCAGGTTGACAAAATGGGCATCGAGCTGGCAGTCGAAAAGCAGTACATCGTAGCCCTTGTTCTTAGCTGTCTCGATATACTGGTACTGGGCCACGGGATCGGTGGCGTAGAGATATACCACTTTCTTGTCCTTGTCGGTCTGGGCTGTCTCTATGGCCTTGCGGTAATCGTCGTAAGCGAAGAACTTGCCGTCGGTGTTCTTCATCAGGGCAAACTTGAGCGCCCTCTCGCAGAACTTCTCCTCGGTCAGCATACCGTACTCGATGAAGAGTTTGAGGTTGTCCCACTTCTCCTCGTACTCCTTACGGTCGTTCTTGAAGATATCCTCCAGGCGGTCAGCCACTTTCTTGGTGATATAGGTCGATATCTTCTTTACGTTGGCATCCGACTGCAGATAGCTTCTGGATACGTTCAGAGGAATATCCGGAGAGTCTATCACACCGTGCAGCAGAGTCAGGAAGTCCGGCACGATATTGTCTACCGAATCGGTGACGAAGACCTGATTGCAGTAGAGCTGTATCTTGTTCTTTGTGACTTCCAGGCGGTCCTTGATCTTCGGGAAATAGAGAATACCGGTAAGGTTGAACGGATAGTCCACATTCAGATGTATGTAGAACAGAGGCTCCTCCAGCATGGGATAAAGCTCGCGGTAGAACTTCATGTAGTCCTCTTTCTTCAGATCCGCAGGCTTCTTGTTCCAGATCGGGTCAGTATCGTTGATAATCTTGTCCTTGTCAGTCTCGACATACTTGCCGTCCTTCCACTCCTGTTCCTTACCGAATGCAATAGGCACAGGCATGAAGCGGCAGTATTTCTTCAGCAGATCCTCCACCTTGGAGGCACCGGCAAACTCCTTTGAATCGTCATCCAGATACAGGGTTATCTCGGTGCCCCTGTCGGTACGGCTTCCCTCAGTCATGGCAAACTCGGGATTGCCCTCGCACTCCCATCTTACGGGCTTTGCACCGTCTTTCCAGGACAATGATTCTATGACTACCTTCTTGGATACCATGAAAGCCGAATAGAATCCAAGACCGAAATGGCCGATGATATTGCCTGCCACATCCTTGTACTTCTCGATGAACTCTCCGGCTCCTGAGAACGCTATCTGATTGATGTACTTGTCTATCTCCTCGCCAGTCATACCGATACCACGGTCTGTGACGGTCAGAGTATTATTCTTCTCATCCACCGATACGCGTACCGTCAGGTCTCCGAGCTCACCTTTCAGTTCTCCTGTGCTGGCAAGGGCCTTCACCTTCTGGGTTGCATCCACGGCATTGGCGACCAGCTCCCTGAGGAAAATCTCATGATCCGAATACAGGAATTTTTTGATAACGGGGAAAATATTCTCTGTCGTAACCCCTATTTTACCTTTTTGCTGTGACATATATCTTAACTTTTAATTTCTTTTTACGCATCAGGGACGCAAAAGGCATACCACCCGCACCACTCTGCCAAAATGGCACTTAAACACTTAGAAGCCTATTTCTCTTTATAAAAATACGCTTGATTTTATAATCGTAAAATCATTCTTTAATTGTACGAAAGTGGTTTTTCCGTTCTGTGCCAAGCGTCTATATTTGCTTCCGCATCCGGACCCGATGAGGGGATAAGGAAAAGAGAGAAAGGGACGGCTCAAGCGGCGAGAGAAGGATCCGGATGTTTTCAATAGAGACGATATGAAAGCTTTAATCAGAACATTATCAATCGCAGCCACAGTTATCACACTATGCTGCCAGCCTATGAAGGCTCAGAAATGGAGCATTGCCACTAATTTGCTTGACTATGTAAATTTCTTAACAATTAACGCAGAAGCCGGTGTATCATTACATCAGCACTGGAGTCTTACCGCTGAAGGTAGGTACAATCCCTTTTCTTTCAACGGTCAATGCGGACAGATTCAGAACAAGAAACTGGCCATCTCTGCCGGAGCCAGATACTGGCCGTTCTTCGTATACTCCGGATTCTATTACGGCGCCAAGCTGCAGTGGTGCCGATATAATTCAGGGGGTATTTTCTCCTCAAAAGCCCGGGAAGGAGACGCTTTCGGCATGGGCCTTAACTTCGGTTATTCGTTGATGCTTACAGAACACCTGAACATAGAATTCGGTATCGGGTTGTGGTTCGGAGGTACGACGTTCCGGGAATACCGTTCTCTTCCATGCGGCAAGTTGACGGACTGGGGGACGAAAGCGTTCATCGCACCGGACGACATACAGATCAACATTCTATATTATTTCTAAGATGAAAGGCAAGACCGTATATATTCTCTGTTGCCTGGCCTGCTCCACCTTACTGGGTTCCTGCTCCGCTGCTGTCAGGATGAATATCAAGGAACTGCGGAGACAGAACGCAGGCGTCTCACTTTTCCTGCCCACACAAACGCAGAAAGAGAACGACACCTATAAACACATCGTATCAAAGCCAGACACAGATACTCTTACCATGACCGGCAATGACGGTAGAACATACTACCTGATGAGAGGTACTATGGACTCCACCGGAACGGCCAATCTCAGCGAACCTCTCAACGAGGTGGTCATCACCGCCAGATTCAAGAATATCGCCGAGCGCAACGGCTCAGTCCGTATGTCCTTCAACATCAATGTTCCGTCCACGATGCTCAATCCGCAGTGGCAGGTACGCCTGACTCCCAAAGCCGTCATGTCCGGCGACACAGTATCCCTGGAGGCCCTGCTGTTGACCGGCACAGAATATAAAGAACGTCAGATGAGGGGCTATGAACTCTACAACCGCTTTCTGGCCGGCATAATCACCGACTCCTCCCTACTGATTCACTCAGATCTTCTGGAGACCTTCATACAGCGGAACATCCCTCAGATTGCCGGCCTTAGAAATGATACGGCATTCGTGGACCCGGACAATATCAGAGGCCTGTACGGCATCTCCCTGGCAGAAGCCAGAGAACATTTTATAAAGACCCTGGCGATACAACGCAACAACCTGAAAAAGAAACAGCTCGGACAAAAGTACAGGCAATATGTCAAGGACCCGCTGATAACCTATGGTTTCCGGCTCGACACATTGATTATAGAAAACGACGGGGATTTCGCATACAATTACCGTCAGACTATGGATACAAGACCGGGACTGCGACAGATAGACATCCTGATGACCGGCGGGATATTTTATCAGGGCGAGAGGCTGTATGACATTCCTCCGTCCGAGCCGGTCACATTCTACGTCTCATCATTTGCGACCATGACCGAGGACATTCAGAGATACGTCACCAAGGTCATCGAGCGGAGAGTTGAGCTGAACACCAGGGCCGCTATTAATTTCAAGGCCGGCAGGTCGGATATAGACACCGGCTATATGGACAACCATGCCGAGCTGCAATACATCCAGTCAATCATCTCCGACCTGCTCTCTTCAGGGGAATATCTGGCCGACAGTCTTATAATCACCGCTTCATGCTCCCCTGAAGGCAGTTTCGGGTTCAACAGCAGACTGGCCCGCAAGCGCGCGGCATCCATCGCCGGATTCCTAGACGGCAATGATTTCCAGCTGATAGAAAGACACATCCCAGAAAACTGGGAACGGCTCTACGGACTGCTCCGCGCCGACTGTCTCATTGATGACCTCAGCGGCATCATTCAGCTGTGCGGAGAAAGTTCTCCCGACAGAAGAGAATACCTCCTGAGCACTCATCCGGAATACTCCTATATAAAGGAGCACCTCTACCCCATTCTCAGGGAAGTGGAATTTCAGTTCTGCCTTCACCGGAAAAACATGGTTAAGGACACAATACACACTACCCAGATTGATACTGTCTACAGTACCGGGGTACAAGCCATCAAGGACAGAAACTACGGTAAGGCCGTCAGACTGCTGGGCAGCTATCGGGACATCAACAGTGCCCTGGCCTTTCTGGCAATGGATTACAACGCCTCGGCCATGAACATCCTTGAAGAGCTGCCGGTCTCCGGCAAAAGAGACTATCTGCTCGCCGTAGTCCACTCCCGCAACGGCAACGAGAAAAAGGCAGTTGAATACTTTCTGAGCGCCGTCAATCAGGAGCGCAGCCTCAGGTTCCGAGGCAATCTCGATCCTGAAATCAGCAGACTCATAGACAAATACAAGATTCAATCAGAAAATTTATAAAAATTTTTCAACTTTTTTTTGTCAGTGAGAAAATTTAGTCTATATTTGCATCCGCAAAAGCAAGGGAGCTTAGCTCAGTTGGTTTAGAGCGTCTGCCTTACAAGCAGAGGGTCGGGGGTTCGACTCCCTCAGCTCCCACCGAAAAAGAAGCAGTTACAGAGATGTAGCTGCTTTTTTGTATCTCTGCTGTTTGCTTTTTCATAAAATTCATATATATTAGCCGTATAAACTATAATATATTGTATAATGAAAAGACTGATACTGCTTGGAATATGTATGGCAGCTGTTTTCACGCTGATTGTTTCCTGTCAGGAAAAACAGGAACAACAAATCAGAATCTCATTTTCAACTATCGATGACATAGAATATTCCGGAGGGAATGTTGAAATACCATTTTCAGCTGACTGTCCTCTTAGCGCGACGCCCTTCACTGAGGCAGAATGGATTTCTGAACTGACTCTCGGGTCTGAATCTATAACATTCATTGCTGATAAGAACATGGGCAAAGAACGTTATGCCGAGATAAACTTAGAAATTCCCTCAGACATCAACATCATATTTTCCAGCAGTACAGACAACGTCATATACTCAAAAAGCGACAGGATTATAAGAATAACAGTAACACAGAAGGCATATTCCGACACACCTTCTGTTGACGACTCTGCTATTGAAATACGGATAAATAATAAAAACTATCACTGTATTAACGTATCATACATACCTAAGAATAATGACATCACCTACATTGCAAGAATAGTGGAGAAAGAGTATTTCGACAGTTTTGAATCAGACAATGCCTACATACATGACGAAATCGATGAATTTATAAGAATTGCCGGAAACGACAATGTGGATCCTTCAATAGTCATATCTGCCAATCTGAGGCAAGGCCCTATTGAGAATCTGGACATAGACGGTCTCAAAGCATCCAGCGGATACTGTATTTACGCATATGGACTCCAAGAAGACGGAACAGTCACGACAGGTCTTTGTAAAGAATTCGTAGACACGGATAATGTAGAGACATTGGATTTCGGATTCGGTTTTCATGTCTCACCAATGGCATATGGTGCTACAATAACCATCACCACAAGCTCGGACAACAACACATATTATTGGAGCACAATGACTCTTGATGAATGGAATGCATATTCTACCGAAAATGATATTATAAATGAGACTGTCGAAGTTCTTGATTTCGCTGTGGAGGTAATGGGTGATTCCTATTACGACTTTCTTGAATCAGGTACAGAAAATGTATTTGACTGCAATGATCTGAATGAAGCTACGGAATACATCGTTTTCGCATTCGGTATGGATGGATACGGCAATCCCACATCAGGCATAAGTTACGAACAATTTACGACTTTGGAAGAGACTGTAGACAATCCGTGTACATTTGATATCTCATTCTCAGAAATTACAACTATAAACTGTATTGTCAATGTCACTCCAAGCGACAACAGTACCCGCTATTATGTAGGAATGATGCTTTCCACTGACTTTGCAGAAATGACACCTGATGAGGCAGCGCGATATTTTATTGACATGGAAAACGGCAACAGTATTGATTGGGCCGGGGACGAATACATATACACAGGACCATCGTCACTTGCTTCTGACAATGATCTCTATATGGGACAACTCACCGGCAACACTACCTATACTGCAGTTGCTTTCGGCGTTGATCTTGAAGGTAACAGAACGACCGTCATCAATCATGCCAATGTAACCACACTGCCAGTGCAACCATCTTCCATGAATATAGAGATAGATGTCATAAACGTGTCCTCACACAGCATGTATGTAAATTTCTATCCGTCAGAACAAGATGAGCAGTACTTTCTTCACTGTGTCCCTCTTTCCCAGTATGAGAGATTCGACAATGACATAGAGTTCATGGAAGATGTCCTGTCAATATATCAAGGTGATCTGGACTGGGTACTCAATACAGGAGACTCCCATTACGATGGAGAAGGATATCTGGATTCAGAGACAGAATATATTGTATTCGCTTTCGGATATTGCGGAGGTATAACTACTCCATTATTTTACGAAATAGTCAAAACACTGCCGGCAGAAACCAGCAGCGCTGATGTTGAGATGAGCATAGAAGTTCTGGACGGAGATGAACTTGCCAGTGAGAATCCTGAAACTTATGGAAAATATGCAGGCAGAGCTGTCATCAGAGCAACATTGACGCCAAATGCCGACGCAGAACATTGGTACTTGAAATTCTACGAGTCCCTGCCTGATATGACAGATGATGAACTCAAGAAAGATGTGGCAAATTCATATATGATAGATCCGGATCTTCCTGTAATAATAGGCGCGGACTGGGATACGACCGTAATGGTTGCCGCTATAGCTTCAGACTATAAAGGAGACCTTGGAAAGCTGAAAAAACAGATTATAGACGTAAAACGCTGAAAATCATGTAACATTTTTATGGTTTGAAGTTCAGGGCTTCCATGAAGCGGCGGACTACTTCAGGACGGCCTGTGTGCTTGCCGGTGTCCTCGCTGATCTTGCAGGTGTCGTTGTAGAAGTCCCAGGACTCGGTGATCTTGGCGGCGATAAGCTTGATGACGATGTTCATCGGACGCACACCGTCGAAGTCGTTGGTGAAATGAGTCCCTATGCCGAAAGACGGCTGGCAGTAATCCACCGCATAACGCTGTATCTCTATGGCATGGTCCACATCCAGGGCGTTGCTGAAGATTACCTGCTTGGTCCTGGGGTCTATGCCTAGAGAACGGTATTTGTCCACGATACGCATGAGCTGCCCGCGGTTGTCCCCGCTGTCCACACGGAGTCCCTTGAAAAGGTTGGCGAAATCCTCGGAAAAGTTGAGACTGAATATATCCCAGCCGAAACTGTCGTAAAGATATGTTCCGAGAGCCCCCCGGAAAGTATTGCGCCAGCAGTCCATGGCTATGTGATTGGCCATCTGGGGACCGTACATCCCTCCTATCGCACAGATGAACTCATGCGCCATGGTCCCTACCGGGATCAGGTCGTACTTCATCGCCAGGTAGACATTGCTTGTACCCACGAAGCGGCCGGGCCACTCACGGCTGGCCGCACAGTCTTTCATAGCCCTGACGACTGTATCCTCGGCCTCAAAGGAGGCCCGGCGGCGGGTTCCGAAGTCACTGTAAACGCAACCCGCCCCGAGCAGCCTCTCCGCCTTTCTGTATGTCTTGCCATAATAGGCTCTGTAATCAAAGCCGCGGCTTTCTCCGGTGAATATGTAGTACAGTTCAGAGATAATGGCCAGAATCTTGACTTCCAGCAGTATCGTATCCGCCCAGCTGCCCTCGATATCTATCTCCAGATGTCCTTCGGCATCCTGACGGACATCCACCCACCGGCGGTCGAAGCGGTAACCCTTGAGATAGTTGTAGAACCATCCCGGGATATAGCTGCATCTGCGCCTCATGAAGTCTATCTCTTCCTGAGTGATGACCACATCCTCAAGTGCCTCTATCTGTGCGGCCAGTTCCCCGGCGAATCCCTCGGGATAGACCGTGTCGTCCCTGTCCGTAAACGAATACTTGACCTGTGCCCGCGGAAAATTGTCTATCACCGCGCAGCACATGGTGAACTTATACAGGTCGTCGTCGGTAAAGTGGGTTATTATCTGCCTCATACTGTCCTATAAAAGCGGAACTATAAACAGATCCTGCAGGATGAAGACTCCTATACCGGCCAGATAGCCTATCAGAGCCAGCAGACTGATGTGCTTGAAGTACCACATGAAGTTGATGTTCTCCAGACCCATGGCCACTACACCGGCGGCAGAACCGATAATCAGAATACTTCCGCCGGTACCGGCACAGTATGCCAGCAGATGCCAGAAATCACCGTCGGCCACAAAATGCGACAGGAAGGCCGGATCGGCCGACGCAGCGATAGCCGCCGCATCGGGTATAGGATACATGCCCATGCTGGCAGCCACCAGAGGCACGTTGTCGATTACCGAAGAAAGCAGACCTATGACGGTATTGATCGCGTAGATGTTGTGCATTCCCTTGTTGAGACCTTCTGCCATAGCCCCCAGGATGCCGGCGCTTTCCAGAGCGGAAACGGCCATCAGGATACCCAGGAAGAAAAGAATGGTAGGCATGTCTATGTGCTTGATGACCTTGGAGACCCTGTTCTTGACAGATTCCTCGACATTGTGTTTGCGTCTGTACATCAGGTCGGTATAGAGCCATAGAATACCGAGCGCGAACATCACGCTCATATAGGGAGGCAAGCCTATCACGCTCTTGAACACTGGCACCATGACCAGAAGCAGGACACCCAGGATCAGGATAGTCTTGCTCTCGCCGCCTGTTATATAAGAAGGTCTGAAAGAAGCGTCCTCGTTGGTCTGCTGCTGGGCTATCATACCTTTCAGGAATCTGGTTGCAACCGCCGTAGGAATCACCACTGACACCAGACAGGGCAGGATGAGAGAAGCCATCAGTTTGGCCGTGCCCACATTGCCTTTCATCCAGAGCATGATAGTCGTCACGTCTCCGATAGGCGACCATGCTCCGCCGCAGTTGGCCGCGATGATGATAATGGAGGCAAACAGCCATCTCTCCTTATAGTTGCTGAGCATACGCCGGATGAGCATGACCATGATGATGGTCGTGGTCATATTGTCCAGCACCGAGGACATAAAGAATGTCAGGAACGCTATCAGCCACATCAGGCGGGTCTTCTTGCGGGTAGTTATATGACGTGTTATCACCTCGAAGCCGCCGTGCGTGTCTATGATGTCTACTATGGTCATCGCGCCTATCAGGAACACGATGATCTCGCAGGTGCTGCCGAGAGCGGCCAGCAGGTCCGAACTTACGACATCGTGTGTCAGGGAAGGATCAATTTTAGAAGAAAATACGCTCAGAATGGCCCAAAGCAGGCAGCAGAGGACCAGAGCTACAGAAGATTTACTGACATTGACCTTGTGCTCCATGGCTATCATAAGATAACCGAGCACGAAGATCACAATCATTGTATAAACAAGGCTCATAGTGCTTTTAACATTATTGTTTTATATACTAACATTTTTGTTATGCAAGATTTTGTCCCATACCGCCAGGGCCTCCGCCACCACATAGCTGCTTCCGCCTATAAAGACCACATCATCGGCAGAGGCTTTTGACACAGCAAACCTCACAGCCTTCTCCACGTCCGGGACAGCTACAGAATTTCTCTTCCGGGCTATCTCCACAAGCCGCTCGGCGGGCATTGCCCTGCTGCCGCTGGCCTGCGTCATTATATACTCGGCCTCATCCGGAAGCAGGCGGCAAACCGACTCCACATCCTTATCCCCGGCCATGCCGTACACCATTATTATATGCCGGTCATGAGCCTCTGCTGCCAGCTGACGCATGGAGACCGATACGGCTTCCACATTGTGCCCTATATCGCATATTACCTCGGGCCGAGATGATAACCTCTCCCACCTTCCTCTCAGGCCCGTAACGGCAGCCGCACGTATCATCGCCTCATACACTGCAGAGCCTTTGCGGACTGCGCTGTGCCCAAGAACCCCGAGGGCGGTCAGTACTGTTCTGATATTCTTCTCCTGACAGTCAGAGTGCAGGTCGGCCTCGGCGGCAGCGGTCTCCGAGCTTACGCAGCCCTCACATATATCCCCCGCACGGTAAAGCCGGCTTCCGCACTGCTCTGCCTTACTGCTGATCACTTTGAAAGCCTCCTGCGGCACATCCCCCACTACGACAGGTACACCGGGCTTGATGATTCCGGCCTTCTCAAAAGCTATCTGCTCTATGGTATCTCCAAGCATATCCTTGTGGTCAAGGCCTATGGACGTAATGATACTCAGCTGAGGGGTCACGATGACGGTAGAGTCCAGTCTTCCGCCCAAACCGGTCTCAATCACAGCCATTCGCACATTCTTCCGCTTGAAATAATCGAAAGCCATGGCAGTGGTGATCTCGAAAAAGGACGGACTGCGCTCCTCTATGAACGCCTCGGTCCGCCGGTAGAAATCCACGACATCATCCTTGCCTATCATCGTAAAATGCCTTCCGTCTTCCCCTGCCTCTGCACTCACCAGCTTTATCCGCTCCCGGAAATCCAACAGATGCGGAGACGTATACAGACCTATGCTCTCTCCAGGATATTCTGCTGCCAGGGCCGCCGCAAGCATATGGGCCACCGAGCCCTTGCCGTTCGTCCCGGCAATATGCACAGCTGTCAATGACTTATGAGGGTTCCCGAGATAAGCGGAGAAATCCGACATGGTCTCCAGACCGGGATGATATCCCAAGGCTCCCACCTTCTGAAAGGACGGTGCTATGGAATACAGTCTCTGGACGCATTCGCGATACATCTTTTCGAGTTCCGGCTCTATCTCAGGCATATTTTGAAATTTTGTACGCAAAAATGGGAATAATTCTCCACAATTAGCAAAATTATCCCTATTTTTGACTGCTAAATTATATATAATATGGTATACTTTTTCCGCTCCCCAGAGGGGCAAATCATAGCAGTCGGCTCACAGACAGCATTTTCCGCTGAGACTGCAAAGACTCTCAAATGGCTTTTCTCAGATGCAGAGCTGCTTCAGGAACCCACAGTAGCGGGTACGTTCATCGGTCCCAGACGCGAGATGATCACTCCGTGGAGTACCGCAGCGGTCGAAATCACCCGGAATATGAATATCTCCGGCATATCCCGCATCGAAGAATATTTCCCGGTTGAAGAAGGCAGGTACGCCTCCGATGCCGAAATTCCCCACGACAGGATGCTCCAGCGCATATACCACGGTCTGGACGGAGAGATATTCTCCATAGACCGCCAGCCGGAGCCCATACGGCATATCACAGATTTTGAAGCCTATAACAAAGAGGAAGGACTGGCTCTCTCGGAAGATGAGATACAGTATCTGAAATCCCTGTCCGAGAAGCTGGGAAGACCGTTGACGGACAGCGAGGTATTCGGCTTCTCACAGGTCAACTCAGAGCATTGCCGCCACAAGATATTCAACGGCAAGTTCATCATAGACGGAGTGGAGAAAGAGTCATCCCTTTTCAAGCTCATCAAGAAGACATCCGCCGTCAATCCCGGCAGGATAGTCTCCGCATACAAGGACAACTGCGCGTTCATCGAGGGTCCCAAGCTCAGGATGTTCCATCCCTCTGCAGCAGCCAAACCCAGTTTCTTCAAGGAGGAGGAAGTCAAGACCGTCATATCGCTGAAAGCCGAGACACATAACTTCCCCACTACCGTGGAGCCGTTCAACGGAGCGGCCACAG
The DNA here is from genome assembly GCA_944323785.1 of uncultured Bacteroidales bacterium. GTDB lineage: Bacteria > Bacteroidota > Bacteroidia > Bacteroidales > UBA932 > Coprenecus. The sequence continues at coordinate 50,711 of CALUTU010000002.1, forward strand.
GCAGCGGAGGAGAGATCAGGGACCGTATCGGAGGCGGCAAGGGCTCCTTCCCCATTGCAGGTACTGCCGTCTACATGACCTCATACCCGCGCATTGACAGCGGAAGGGACTGGGAAGCCCGCCCTCCGCGCAAATGGCTGTACCAGACACCCGCCGAGATTCTGGTCAAGGCATCCAACGGAGCCTCCGACTTCGGCAACAAGTTCGGCCAGCCACTTATCTGCGGCTCTCTCCAGACATTCGAGCACACGGAGCAGGATCCTGACGGAGCCGAGCGCAAATACGGCTACGACAAGGTCGTCATGCTGGCAGGAGGTGTAGGCTTCGCCAAAATGGCCGATGCAGCCAAGGACCGTCCGTCCAAGGGCGATGACATCATCCTCCTCGGCGGTGACAACTACCGCATCGGCATGGGCGGAGGAGCCGTATCGTCCGTAGCCACCGGAGAATACGACAATTCCATAGAGCTGAATGCCATACAGAGAGCCAACCCCGAGATGCAGAAGAGGGTGTACAACACGATACGCTCGGTGGCCGAGAAGGAGCACAACTCCATCATATCGATTCACGACCACGGTGCCGGCGGCCACCTTAACTGCCTGTCCGAGCTGGTGGAGGAAGTCGGCGGTGACATAGACATATCCAAACTGCCGATAGGCGACCCTACCCTGTCCGACAAGGAGATTATCGGCAATGAGAGTCAGGAGCGCATGGGACTCGTAATGAAAAAGTCCGACACTGAGGAACTGCGCAAGATAGCCGAAAGGGAAAGAGCTCCGTTCTACGTAATAGGCGAGGTCAGCGGCAAGGGCAACTTCACACTTAAGGACAGCCGCAACGGCAATGCGCCCATAGACTTGGAACTCAGTGACATGTTCGGGTCCACACCTAAGACTGTCATGCACGGCTCGTCTCCCAAAGGCGGGGCGGACGGACACGGAGGTTTCAGCAAGCTGGAGAAAGTGCCGTCATCCATGACTCCAGAGGAGCTGACAGAGGCCATAACGAAGGTGCTGATGCTGGAATCCGTTGCCTGCAAGGACTGGCTGACCAACAAGGTAGACCGTTCGGTTACTGGCCTGATAGCCTGCCAGCAGTGCTGCGGTGAGCTACAGCTGCCTCTCAACGACCTGGGAGTTACCGCCATCGGCTATGACGATCCGGAGGGCATAGCAGTTTCAATAGGACATGCCCCTGTCGCTGCGTTGATAGACCCTGCAGCCGGTTCCCGGCTTGCCATTGCAGAGGCCCTGACCAACATCATCTGGACTCCGATAAAAGACAATATCTACGGCATATCCCTGAGCGCCAACTGGATGTGGCCTTGCCGGAACGAAGGCGAGGATGCACGTCTCTATTCGGCAGTACAGGGAGCCAGCGATTTCGCCATAGCCCTGGGCATCAATATACCGACCGGCAAGGACTCCATGTCCATGACTCAGAAATACCCTGACGGCGGGAAAGTTCTTTCGCCCGGAACGCTGATAGTCTCGGCCTCAGGCGAGAGCAAGAATGTCGGTGCAACCCTGCATCCTGTCATGAGGCAGGACAGCGGCACCACCCTGATGTATATCCCGTTCGTACATATAGATAAAGGTGAGGACAGTTTCCCGCTCGGAGGCTCTGCCTACGCCACCACTGTCAACAAGGTGGGCGCCAGGACTCCTGACATCTCCGATCCGGAATATTTCAAGACCTGCTTCAGTTCGCTGCAGGACGCCATGTTCAACTCCGTGGACAATCCGGTGGTGGCCGGGCACGACATATCGGCCGGAGGTATGGTTAGCGCCCTGCTGGAGATGTGCTTCGCCAATACGGGCGGCGGTGCGGACATAGACCTGAGAGAGTTCGCATCAGCCGACATGCTGCTGTCCGAAGTCCCGGGAGTGATCGTACAGGTCAAGGACTCGGGCAAGGAGGAGTTCCTGCGCAATCTCGGACAGGTAAAAGCCTATGAGATAGGCCGTCCTGCACAGGGACGCACTCTGAGGGTCCTCTACGGTGCATCCGGACAGGAACTGGCTCTGGACATAGACGCCATGAGAGACAGCTGGTACCGCACCTCCTGGCTGCTCGACAGCATACAGACCGGAGAGAAGCCGGCAGCCGAGAGATACGTCAATTACAAGAAACAGCCTCTGACCTTCGCTTTCCCGAAGCACTTTGACGGGCGGTACACCATGCCGGCCGAGCGCAGAATCAAGGCGGCCATCATCCGCGAGACCGGCTCCAACGGCGACCGTGAGATGGCCTGGGCTCTGTACATGGCCGGATTTGCAGTAAAGGACGTACACGTCACCGACCTCGTATCGGGCCGTGAGACCCTGGAGGACGTACAGATGATAGTCTTCGTCGGAGGATTCTCCAATGCCGATACCCTGGGCTCCGCCAAAGGCTGGGCCGGTGCGCTGCTCTACAACGAGAAAGCCCGCACTGCCATCGAGCGTTTCTACGCCCGCGAGGACACCCTGAGCCTCGGAGTCTGCAACGGCTGCCAGCTGATGGCCGAGATGGGACTCATCACTCCCGAACACAAGGAACTGTCCCCGAAGATGAAGCACAATGAATCGCACAAATACGAGTCCGCATTCGTCGGGGTAACAGTTGAGAACTCCCCTTCCATCCTGCTGTCTTCACTGCAGGGCTCCAAGCTCGGAATATGGGTGGCCCACGGTGAAGGCCGCTTCTCATTCCCCAGACCGATAGAAGAATACAATATCGCTCTCAGATACAACTACAACGCCTATCCCGGCAATCCCAACGGCTCACCTGAGGCCGTAGCCGGAGTATGCTCCCCCGACGGCCGTCACCTGGCTATGATGCCTCACCCGGAACGCTGCCTCAGGCCTTGGAACTGGGCCTGGTATCCCGACAGGGACAGCGATACGGTGACTCCCTGGATTGAACTGTTCATAAACGGAAGAGTATGGCTGGAAAGACGCTGAAACGCTTCAAGAACGACTTTAGGAACACTGACAGCCACCCGGGGCGGCCGCCCAAGATATTTGTCCTGGACACCAATGTCATCCTGCATGACAGCCGCTCCATCTTCAACTTCCAGGACAACGACATCTACATCCCTGTAAGTGTCATCGAGGAGCTGGACAAGTTCAAGAAAGGCGACGACAACCTCGGTTATAACGCCAGGGCGTTTGTGCGGGAGCTGGACCGCATCTCGGACAATACCCTGTTCGACCAGGGCATCAGCCTCGGCAAAGGACGCGGTCACATAAAGATAGAGATGGGACACGGCTACACTCAGGCTATGAGGGACTCGCTGATAGACGACATCCCCGACCACCGCATCATAGCCACGGCCGTATGGCTGCGGGACAATACTCCCGACCGCAAGGTAATCCTAGTCACCAAGGACGTCAATATGAGGCTGAAAGCCAAGGCACTCGGCCTTATGGCGCAGGACTACCTCTCCGACAAGGTAGAGGAAAAAAGGGTAGTCAGGACCGAAAAGGAAGTGCTGACTGTACGGAATATGAAGGATTCCCTCATCCGCCGGATAGACTCGGACGCGGACGGAATCCCCTATTCTGAGCTAGGACTGCGGCGCAGACCTGCCTGCAACCAATACTACAGGATATTTGACAGTAACCGCAACGTGACCCTGGCCAGGTATGACAACCGGAGCCGCTGTATCGTCAAGGTAAGGCCACAGACAGCCTTCGGCATTGAGCCGCGCAACGACGAGCAGATCCTCGCCCTGGATGCCGTACTGAATCCGGATATCAAGCTGATAGCCCTGACAGGCCGGGCCGGCACTGGCAAGACCCTGCTGGCCCTGGCAGGAGCCCTGGCTCAGGCCGGCAGTTACGAGCAGATACTGCTCTCCCGGCCGGTGATTCCCCTTAAGAACCAGGAACTGGGTTTCCTGCCCGGCTCTGTGGAGAAAAAGATCAGTCCGTACATGCTGCCGCTGTTCGACAACCTGGCCGTCATCAAGAGCTGCTACGGCCCGGGCAGCAAGGAAGTAGCGCAGATCGACGACATGCTCAAGACGGAGAAGCTGCTCATCAATCCGCTGGCCTATATCCGCGGACGCAGCCTCGGCAACGTCTTCTTCATCGTGGACGAGTCCCAGAACCTGACTCCGCACGAGGTCAAGACCATCATCACAAGGGCCGGCGAGGGCACCAAGATAGTCTTCACGGGCGACATCTACCAGATAGACCAGCCTTATCTGGACTTCTACTCCAACGGACTGACCCACCTGTGCGACAAGTTTTTCGGACAAAGCGTGTTTGCGCACATCAACATGACAAGAGGAGAGCGCAGCGAACTTTCCGGCCTTGCCGACAAACTTTTATAAAAAGGCTGTTTTATGTTTTTCCGATTTTTACTATTTTTGCGCCTGACATATCAGACCAAATTTAACTAATTTTATATTCTATGTCAAACAAACGAGTTTATTTCTTTGGAGGTAAAGAGGCCGAGGGAAACGGTTCAATGAGAAACCTCCTTGGCGGCAAAGGTGCCAACCTCGCTGAGATGTGCACACTCGGAATGCCTGTTCCTGCAGGATTCACTATCACCACGGAGTGCTGCACCGAGTATTACAACCTGGGATGCAAATATCCCGCAGATCTGGAGAAGGAGGTCAATGAGGCACTTGCACGCGCAGAAAAGATGATGGGCAGAAAATTCGGGGACAAGGAGAACCCCCTCCTCGTATCCTGCCGCTCCGGAGCACGTTCCTCCATGCCCGGAATGATGGAGACTGTTTTGAATATCGGACTTTGCTCCGCAACCATACCAGGGATGATCGCAAAGACGCAGAATCCCCGTTTCGTATACGACGCATACCGCCGTCTGATCATGATGTACTCGGACGTGGTCATGGAAAAGGCCGAGGGCATCGAGCCGGCTGAAGGCCAGGGCATCAGGGTACAGCTTGACCGTATGCTCGGCGAGCTTAAAGCCAGGAAGGGCTACAAGAGCGATACAGACCTGACCGAGGAGGACCTCAAGCAGCTCTGCGCTGACTTCAAGGCCAGAGTAAAACAGGTGCTCGGCAAGGAATTCCCCGACAATGCCTATGAGCAGTTGTGGGGAGGTATCGGAGCCGTGTTCAAATCATGGAACGGAAAGAGGGCCATCGCTTACCGCCGCATCGAGGGCATACCCGATGACTGGGGTACAGCCGTGAATGTACAGGCCATGGTATTCGGCAACATGGGTGACAACTCCGCTACAGGAGTGGCGTTCTCCCGTAACCCCGCTACAGGTGAGAACAAGTTCTACGGAGAATGGCTCATCAACGCCCAGGGCGAGGACGTGGTCGCAGGTATCCGTACCCCCAACCCTCTGAACGAGGCCACCAAGAACGAGCACAACCGCAATCTCGCATCCCTCGAGACGGCCATGCCCGAGGTTTATAAAGAGCTGGATGACATCCAGAACCATCTTGAGGACCACTTCAAGGACATGCAGGACATCGAGTTCACCATACAGGACGGCAAGCTCTGGATGCTCCAGTGCCGTGTCGGCAAGAGAACCGGACTGGCTGCTCTCAATATGGCGATGGACATGCTCCACGAGGGCCTTATCGACGAGAAGACAGCCGTCATGAGAGTGGCTCCCAGCCAGCTTGACGAACTCCTCCACCCCATCCTCAATCCTTCTGCTGAAAAGAAGGCCACAGTCATCGCACAGGGTCTGCCTGCAGGCCCCGGAGGCTCAGTCGGCAAGATAGTATTCACAGCCGAGGATGCCGTTGCAGCAGCCGCACGTAAGGAAAAAGTAATCCTCGTCCGCGAGGAGACCAATCCCGAAGACGTAGAGGGAATGCGTGCAGCCGACGGTCTGCTCACCGCACGCGGAGGAATGACATCACACGCGGCTCTCGTTGCCCGCGGATGGGGCAAATGCTGCATCGTAGGCTGCGACGCCCTGCATATCAACCTGGAAGCCAAAACCCTCACCATCAACGGCAAGACATATAAGGAAGGAGACGTATTCTCACTCAACGGAAGCAAGGGCTTCGTATACGACGTACCCGTTGAGACCATGGACGCATCCGAGAATCCCCGCTTCGTAGAGTACATGACCCTCGTGGACAAGTACCGCAGACTGGGTGTGCGTACCAACGCCGACACTCCCGAGGACGCTGCAAGGGCCCTCTCGTTCGGAGCCGAGGGTATCGGCCTCTTCCGTATAGAGCACATGTTCTACGGTGCTCATTCAGAAGCGCCTCTGTCCAAGCTCAGAAAGATGATTCTCTCAAAGACCTACGAAGAGAGAAAAGCCGCGCTGGCTGAGCTGGAGCCTTATATCAAGGATGCCGTAAAGAACACGTTGAAGGTAATGGACGGCAAGCCCGTTACTTTCCGTCTGCTCGACCCGCCTCTCCATGAGTTCGTGCCTCAGACTCCCGAGAAAGAGGCTGAACTGGCCAAAGAGCTGGGCGTAAGCGTAGACGATATCGAGAAACGCGGCGAGAGCCTGCATGAGGTCAACCCCATGATGGGACACCGCGGAGTGCGTCTGGGTGTCACATACCCCGAGATAAGCGAGACACAGTTCCGCGCTATCTTCAACGCCACTGCCGAACTAATCAAGGAAGGCCTCAATCCCAGACCTGAGATTATGATTCCCGTCACCATCATCGTCCGCGAGCTCGACTTCCAGAAGAAGATCTGCGACCGCGTACACGACGAGGTGGAGAAAGCGACCGGAGTTACTATCAACTATCTCTACGGTACTATGATAGAGATTCCGAGAGCAGCCCTGCTGGCCAACTTCATGGCCAAGACGGCCCAGTTCTTCTCATTCGGCACCAACGACCTGACCCAGATGACATTCGGATTCTCCCGCGATGACATCGGTGCCTTCATGAACGACTACCTGGAGAACAAGCTTCTTGATGCCGACCCGTTCCAGACTATTGATATCGAGTCGGTCGGCAAGCTGATAGATATAGGCGTACAGGGCGGACGGAGCACCAACCCGAAACTGAAAGTGGGTATCTGCGGCGAGCACGGAGGAGATCCCGCATCCGTAGAATTCTGCCACAAGATCGGCATGGACTATGTGTCCTGCTCTCCTTTCAGGGTGCCTATCGCACGTCTGGCTGCGGCGCAGGCTGCAATCAAAGCCGAAAGGTAAGGTAACAGTACCTACAGTTTATATTCCGGGCCGGTTCACTTTGGACCGGCCTTTTTTTGTCACATTTTTCGGGATTACGCATATTTATCGTATATTTGACATCGTCATATATACTATGCACCTCGGCAATTGTAAGTAAACTTGCATTGCTCTCGGTTTTATCGTATATTTGTAATATTTGGATATCCTAAATGCAGAATAAATATGAAAAGATTTCTATTACTGACACTTATGACCATGATGGCCCTGCCGTCCTTCAGTCAGGGCAGATTGCTTGAGAGCAGCGCGGAGAAAAAGCCCATGTGGGTAAAACACGATGTAGAGAAATATGATGTCTTTAAAATCAGCATGGAAAGCACCGTCAGTCTTGAAGATGCAAAGACGAAGGCTTTTGACGGGCTCCGCAATCTGGTAATAAACACAACCACGACTTACATGCTCAGGATCAACCATGACGGACGTGAGGCCGAAGAGATAATGAATGATGTAAGGAACTCGGATTTTGTAAGGAATATCTCGGAATATTCCGCAATAGAGACATATTGGGAGCACCGGCTGATAAAACGGCAGGATGTGTACATATATTACATTCTGTACGATTTTAATGATTTTGAAAAAAAGAAAATATCTTTGGATATAGACCAGGCCCGTAGCAGCACAATGGACGAACTGAATAAACTTTAAACATATGAGAACAATGAGAACCATTACAGCACTTGTGTTATGCGCATTGTTATGCGCCCCTATCTATGCGCAGAAGTATACCGTCAGGAATTCCGGCAACTATGAGGTTGTCACACTGGGAGTAGGTGCCGACGGCACTAAAACATTCAAGATCTTTGTTACTGAGAAAACTGAGAGAAAGGCTATTCCTCTGGCAAAGAAAGCTGCCATAGAAGTCTGTGTGTTCAGAGGGCTGCCGGCCACAAGCACCGTAAGCGCAACCCCTGCCCTGTGCAGCCTGTCTGACGAACAGAAACACGCTGCCTTCTTCGAGGAGTTCTTCGCTCCGGGAGGACAGTACTTAAGGTATGTCAATGTAACTTCCTCCGAGAGCCCGTCCAAGGAGAAAGTAAAGGGAGGGTTCAAATTCGGCCTTGAAGTGCAGGTATTGTACAACAACCTCCGCAAAGACCTTCAGGACGCCGGTGTAATCAGATCCCTCAGTTCAGGCTTTTAGGAACTTCAATCAACATGCAATCAATACAGATATGAAAAGAATCATACTTTCGGCATTAATGCTCTTTTCAGCAGCCACGGCTTTCTCTCAGGCGAGAAAGCCCATCATTATGGTTATTCCCAGCGACATATACTGCACCAGAGCGGGATATGTCACCACCTATCAGGATGAGAGCGGAAACACTCAGACCGCCGCAGATTACAGCAAGGCCTTCCTCAACGACGAGAATCTCCGTCTGGCAATATCGGAGATGTCCAGCATCATGGCCGAGAGAGGATTCCCTCTCAAAGACCTGGAGCAGACTCTCAAGAGCATGGAGAACCAGCAGGCTGAAGCCGCATTGTTCTCAGGCACTGGCGGCGGTTCTATATATGAATCTCCTCTTGACAAACTGAAAAGGACAGCAAACGCAGACATAATTCTGGACCTGGATTTCAGCATACACACCAGTGGCCCTAGAAAATACGTATCGTTCAACCTCAGAGGTCTTGATGCCTATACCAACAAAGTCATTACATCGGCTTCCGGTCAGGGTGCTCCTTCTACAGCCGTACCTATAGGGCTTATGCTGGAAGAAGCTGTACTCAATTATATGGACCCGTTCAACGCTGCATTGCAGACACATTTCGACGACATGTTCGCCAATGGACGTGAAGTGACCATCTCAGTGAGGATGACGGAGAACTGCCCTGTCACCATGTACGATGATTTCGATTTCATGGGAGAGATCGTGACTTTGTCTGACATCATTGACTGGTGGATGGACGAGAATACAGTCAACCACAGATTCTCAAGAGCCAGAGGGGGAGACTACTATACTGAATACGAGCAGGTACGTATCCCGCTTTACAAGACTGTCCTTGGAAAGGAAAGAGCTATCGACACCCGTTCTTTCGCCATGGACCTGGCCCGTTTCCTCAGCAAGGAGCCTTTCAACCTGCCTTTCAAGATCAATGAGAGAGGCCTTGGCAATGTATGGATTGTCTTAGGTGATTAATTTAAAACACTTTTTATATGAAAAAGATTCTAGCAACTATATCCGCTGTCCTGCTGGCAGTCTTCTCTGCTTCGGCTCAGGAGCCCATGGAAGAGCAGGACAGACTCAACATAGGTGTCGAGCGGCCCACAGGCGTCGCATACGACAACGCGGCGCAGACTCTCAGAAATAATCTCGTCCAGGCTTTCGTCCTGAACGGAGTCGCAGCCGTAGACAGCCGCTTCACTACAGTGACAAACGTAGTGGAACTCTCCAAGGACGTTACTTCAAGTGCCCCGGTAATGTATATCACAGAACTGGAAATGTCCATCTTTGTAATCGACCTGTACACCGGCACAATCTTCGGACAGACTTCCTTCACTATCAAGGGAGTCGGAGACAGTGAGGGTGCCTCATACATGGATGCTATCCGTAACGTCAAGGCCCGCAATCCGAAACTGCGCACTCTCATAACCGGGACCAAGGACAAGATATTCGCCTATTTCGATGCGGAAAGCGATCAGATATTCAACCGTATAGACGCGCTTATCGCATCAGGGGACTATAAAGCCGCCATGATAGAGGCCAATGCTATACCACGCTCATGCGCAGACCTCTACAACAAAGTAAGTCAGCGCATTGCCACTATACCCGCATCGGCCATAGCCGGGCTGACCATAGACAGAGGCCTTGTGGACGGCTATTACTTCTCCGGTTCCAGAGATGCCAGGATCGATCAGATTTTAAACTAAACTGCATAAAACTATGAGACGTATTATTACCATACTGCTTTTTGCCATGACAGCTGCTGTGGCCGCATACGCGCAGAAAGCACAGTACAAAGTCGAGGAGTCCAGTGCCAAGAAGATGCCCGAATGGGTCCTGTCCACTGAGAAAGATTATCTCATCGTGACTGCGACAGGCGGTGATATCGAAGATGCTAAGGCAGCCGTTCTCGAAAGTGTAAAGACACAGATAGCCCAGAGCATCGCCACCCGTATCGTTGCCGAGTCCAATCTCCAGACCTCGGCATTCGAGAGCGGAGACAGCTTCTCCAAAAGTCAGAGCCTGGAGACTTCCGTCATGTCCAGAACAGCGAAACTGCCGTTTATCGGAGAGATATCTCTCTCCAAAGCAGCTGACTATTACTGGGAAAGAAGGTACTACCGATCCACCGGCAGATATGATTATTTCTACGCTGTGAAATACCCTTTCAGCGACTTCGAGATGAGACAACTCGTCACCGACTACCAGCTTTATGACAAAGAGCTCAACGAGAGACTCGCGAAGTTCGGGACAGATCTGGACTTCGTGTCTTCTATCGAGGAGATCGGAGAGAACATCAACAATCTCAGGGTATTTCTCAATGAGTTCGACGTACAGGATCCCAGATACAATCAGGTTCAGATCCTGTCCAACCGCTACCGCGAGCTCTACGACCAGATCACCATCGACTGGTTTCAGGAGAAAAAAGGCATTGTCGTGGCCAATCTCACATTAGGCGGGCGCGGCATCTCCACAAGTCAGAGACCCGTACTCAGGTCCAACTGCGCATCTCAGATAACATCCTCATTCGAAGGCAATGCCCTTGTCATAAGATACAATGACGACAACTGCTACGATGAGGACGAGAACTACATAGACCTTAGACTGAAAGCCGGCAACAAATACATCTCCGAACGGATATTCTTCAAGAGTACTGTGGACATATCCCTCACCGGCATCGTCTCCGACGCAGCCACAGGAGAGCCTGTCGCCTATGCCAGACTTACTCTGATTCCAAGCGGGAAGACTGCAACGACCGGCAGGAACGGTATGTTCGTCTACAACGACCTGCCCTCCGGAAACTATTCCATCCAGGCCGTAAAAGCCGGTTACAAGACTGTGGAAGTTCCTGCGTCCGTAATGTCCGGCAGCACTGTAAGAGCAGACATCGTCATGACTCCTGACGGAAGTGCGGACACTTACACCCCGCCTGCCCCTGTAACGGCAGAGAAGCCTGTAACAGTTCAGACTGAGCAGCCGGTCGTAAAGCAGGAACCGGGAAAGGATCCGATAAACACAGTCCGCAATGGTCTGGCGGCCTATTTCCGATTCAACGGCACGACCCGCAGCGAGGTATCCGCTATCCAAGGAACCCCTGTCAACGGTCCTCAGTATACAGTTGACAGTCCGGACGGGACTAAGGCCATAGCTCTCAGCTCCCTCGATCTCAGCCAGATATCGTTCCCCAAGCCGATGATTGCCTATCCGGCCGGCAACTACAGTATATCATTCTGGATGAAAGGATTCTCAAACGGTCACGTGTGGTCCATGGCCTGCGGCGATTACAGGTACAACTACCCCAAGCTCACCATAAAGGAAGGACAGTTCTACATCAACAACCGCTTTGACTACAACGGTTCCAGCTTCACACATCCTCAACTCGACTACAACTGGCATTTCATAGCAATAGTGGTCAAGACAGAGAATAATGAGACTACAGCCGGACTTTATATCGACGGTGTACTCGTGGACTCCATTTCACTTGCCGGCTCGGCCTCGCAGCCCTGTACTAAGTTCCTTCTGGGCGGAGAGAGCGAGTCTGGGGACAATGCAATCGATTTCTACATTGACAATCTGAGAGTCTACAGTTCCAGAGCACTGTCCGACGAGGAAGTGGCTCAGATATACATGTCAGAGAAATAAGAAAGTTATCTTTTACGATAATGTCTGGAATCTCCCCATTGGCCGTAGCCGATGGGGATTTTCATTTCCCGCAGACGCTGTTCGGTTCTGGAGGACGAGATGGCGGCATCCTCTCCCACCCCGGGTTTATTCTGGTATATCTGATATTCTTCCCTTACTTCCGAAAGTGTCAGATTGGGCATGAGCACATTGGCTCCGGCCATTATAGCTCTTTCCCTGCCGTCAGGTGCTATGGCCTGCATGGCAGTAGTGGCCGCGATATTGATATCCGGCATAAGCAGCCGCAGCAGGGCGACCATCCTCAATGACAGATCCAGTCTTCTCTCCAGATCCGGAATCAGATGCCTGCAGGCGTACAGCGGCGTCTCCGAGTGCTCCAGATACGGTCCCATACCGCACATATCGATGTCCATCTCCTTGAAAAAGAGCAGGTCATCGGCCAGATTTGCTGCTGTCTGGAACGGAAGTCCTATCATAACCCCTGTGCCTACCTGATAGCCGCACTTGCGCAAGTCCTTGAGGGCCTGTACTCTCGTCTCGTAACTATGAACTGCGTCCACAGGATGGATCTTCTCGTACAGTTCCCTGGTAGAGGACTCTATCCGCAGCAGATACCGATGAGCTCCGGCCTCAAACCACTCCCTGTACACATCTTCCGTCTGCTCTCCCAGTGACAGGGTTATGCCCAGAGGCCAGCGGCGCTTGATCTCCACCAGCAGCGAGGTTATCTTGTCTATGAATTTACGGTCAGTACGCTCCCCGCCCTGAATTACCATTGAGCCGTATCCTTGCTCAGCAGCAAAAGCCGCAGCCTCCAGCACTTCCTCAGATGTCAGCTCATACCTGCCGGTATTCAGATTATCCCGCCTTATGCCGCAATACAGGCAGTTTTTGCGGCAGATATTGGATATCTCCACCAGACCGCGCAGATATACATTCTCTCCCACTGTCTCTTTCTTGACCCTATATGCTTCGGAATATAGCGCGGAGGCTACTTCCGGAGAATCATCCTCCAGACAGGAGATTAAGGCCTCTCTGTCCAGATTCCTCATAGCAGCAACGGTTTAAGGGCCCTTTCGTAGATACCTTTCATATAGGATATGGCCATACCATAATTGGACACAGGTATGCCTTTCTCTATGGCCGGCAACAGACGGGAGAAGAGCTGACGCCTGGTAATCATGCAGCCGCCGCACTGCAGCACCAGCGCATAGTCCTCTATGGGACGGCTGACCGCATCCAGACCGCCCACCACGTCGAACTCCAGCCTCTTTCCGGTGAACCTGCGCATCAGTGCCGGAATCTTCACCCTTCCGATATCGTCGCACGAGGCATGATGAGTACATGACTCCAATATCAACACCCGGTCCCCGTCATTAAGAGCACTTATCTTCGGAGTACCCTTGCAGTAATCCTCAAAACAGCCCTTGCTGCGCGCCAGAAGCATACTGAAACTGGTAAGCGGCACATTCTCCGGAACTACAGCCGCCACTTCACTGAAAGCCTGGCTGTCAGTAACTACAAGAGAGAACTCCCTGCCGTCGCTGAACAGAGCGGCCAGTCTATCCGGTTGCACCACAGTGACTACTGCCCCGATATCCAGCAGATTGCGTATCGCATTGACCTGAGGCAGGATCAGCCTGCCGGTAGGAGCCTCGCTGTCTATGGGACACACCAGCAGGACATGCTGTCCGGGACACACAAGTCCGTCAAACATAGGCCTCTCACTGTAGCGGGATGCAGAAACACTCTTTATCATTCTTTCTGTCAACATGTGGACCTCTTCTTCCAACTCAGAAGCAGGCAGCGTAGTGGAAAATTCCACGGCCTCCGTCCGGGATATCTCCTCGACTCTGGCCTTAAGAGCATCGTCAAGCATACCCATATCGGATTTATTGTGAACCGGGATTACGGGCAGGGCATAGCGGGCAAAGAGCCGCAGCATACCCTCCTCATATTCCCCGAACGCATCTCCGGTAAAAACCAGAAGAGCCAGATCTATCTGAGCTGCGACCGACTCGCTTCTGGCGACCCTCATCCGCCCAAGATCTCCCTCATCGTCTATACCGGCTGTATCAATCAGCACACAAGGTCCCAGTCCGAATATCTCGATCCGCTTCCGCACTGGGTCGGTAGTCGTTCCCGGAGTATCCGAGACTATCGCCACATCCTGGCCGGCAAGAGCATTGATTATAGAGGATTTTCCGACATTTCTCCTTCCGAAAATGCCAATATTCACCGTACTCATATAACTTTCCAGATTTCAAAATGGCAAAAATATATCATTTCTCATAAATTTAAACGACTTATGAATCTTTATTGCTATCTTTGGAGGATGAGAAATTGGTTTCTGACACGGATATTGCAGTGGAAAGCCCTTAAGAAGATAGACAATCCCCACAAGGGCAGATACATTTCCCTCAATTCAGCCAAAAGGGTCTGCTTCATAACAGACTCCTGTACTCCCGGCATATCCGAGGCCGTACAAATACTCAGGAAAGAACTAACAGGGCGCGGCATTGCATACAACGGTATCTGCATAGATTCAGGCAAAGAACCTTTAAGCGACAAACTCCTTACCTCCGACCCTCAGATCTCCATCATCGGGCACAAAAACACAAACTGGTATGGGGTTCCACAACAGGATACCTTGTCCGAATTTATAGGACAGCCTTTTGACATACTCATCGATCTTACATCCGGCAAACGGCTCTTTCAAGCTGATTATATAATCAAAAAAGCGTCAGCTTCGCTTATTATCGGCATAGACACATCTTCATCCGGACAATACGATATGACTGTCAGCCGTAAAGACGAAAGCACTACTGAAACCGAACTAGTAAAGAACATTATCAAATATCTAACAACCATACACTGACTATTATGAGATCCATATCCTCATACGCGATGATTACCCTCAAAGGCATTGGCATGGGTGCCGCAGACGTGATTCCCGGAGTCTCCGGAGGCACAATAGCATTCCTGACAGGCATCTATGAAGAGTTGCTCGGTTCCATCAAATCCATCAACACACAGGCCTTCAAGCTGCTTTTCACAGGTAAGCTCGGACAGTTCTGGAAGCACATCAACGGCAACTTCCTGATATCATTGATACTGGGTATCGGTATCAGTTTCTTCTCACTGGCAAAGCTGATGCAATATCTGATGGCCAACGAACCGATTCCCCTGTGGTCCTTTTTCTTCGGCCTCATTATTGCTTCTGCAATACTGATACTCAAGGATATAGACCTCACCAAGATAAAGCATCTGCTGGCCCTTGCTCTAGGTACAGCAGCCGGAGCCGCCATCTGTCTGATCTCCCCTACCGAGACACCGAATGATCTCTGGTTCATCTTCCTTTGCGGAGCCATAGCCATCTGTGCAATGATATTGCCCGGCATATCCGGCAGTTTTATCCTGCTGCTGCTGGGCAAGTACGAATACATGCTGAAGGCGCTCACCGATCTCAATATAGTGCTGATCATCACCTTTGTCATAGGTGCCGCCATAGGTATAGTCTCTTTCTCCCATTTCCTGACATGGCTGCTGAAAAAATACCATGTAACCACTATAAGCGCACTGGCCGGCATCATGATAGGCTCACTGGTCAAAGTATGGCCGTGGCAGTTCCAGCACGACGGAGTATCCATGCCTGTCCTGCCCTTTGATGAACGCATACAGACAGGCGTGCAGAGTATGATAGAGGCCGGCAAAAGCACCGGAGACATAACAAAATACTCTGGCCACATAGGTCTTGCGGTACTATTCGCCCTCATCGGCGTCGCATTGGTGCTCATACTTGAGCTGGCGGCGAACAGGACACGGAAAAAACAGGAACAGGCACAATAAAACAACAATTCAGCCATAAGAACTGTAAGAAAAATATTAACAGGGATTCTGATCCTGATATGCGTTATCCCCTTCGCCGGTTATGTGGCCCTGCAGTTTCCCGGACTGCAGACCAGGATAGCGCAGAGGGTGGTTGCTGCTATTGAGCCGGGCATAAACGGGAAGATAGAGGTAGGACGGATCTCCATAGTATTTTTCAACAAGGTCATGGCTTATGATATCAGTGTTACCGGAGAGCACGGTGACACACTGGCCGCATTAGCGAAACTCTCTGTTACGGTATCTCCAGGAGAACTGCTCAAAGGCAACTTGACAGTCGAGAGACTTCTCCTGGAGGACGGATGCTTCAATTTTATTCAGGAAAGGCCGCACTATTCCAATCTCAACCGCATATTTAACTATTCCCCCACACCGGACTCCTTGAAAAAACCGTTCCGAATGCCGGACATATCCGTAAATGAACTGACTCTCAAAAAGATGAGATTCTCTATGCTCAACCAGTATAAAGACACGATCTCCCGCACTCCCAGTACAATGAACTTCAACAACTTGTCTGTAAGCGACATAAATGCCAGATTCAACCGAATACGGATAGAGAACAACACCATATCGTGCAGAATCAGAGACCTCAGCTGCAGGGAACAGTCCGGATACGAACTCCGCTCCATTGCCGGATACTTCTGTCTCGACTCCTGCAGAACAGCCATAGAGAATCTGCACCTGAAAGATACCTGGTCCAATATCAATGCCCGCTATCTGTCCTTCGGCTACAACAGCGGGAAAGACCTTAATGACTTCGTTAACAAAATCGTACTCGGTGCGGATTTTGACAACGCAGTTCTGAATTTCAAAAGTCTGGGATATTTCGCCAGCAGCCTTCAAGGCAACGGGACCGAATTGACAATCACCGGAGAAGTGACAGGACCTGTATGCAGATTAAGAACTGACGACCTGATGCTCACTTCCAGAGACAGCACTCTGATTCACATAGGAGCTGATATTACAGGACTACCTGATATTGACCGCACCATATTTGACTTGGACATCAAGAGGATAAGCACTGTCTCCCCTGAACTGTCCGATATAGTGGCGGCATTCAGTCATAAAACCAATACTATACACAAGTTTATACCGGACACCAGAATAAATCTGAACGGAAAACTGAACGGAACATTGTATGACTTGAGTTCCAACGGGGAGATTACATCATCAGACGGTGACATAGCCTATGCTGCGAAAATTACCAGAGACAGTCTCCTCAACAGTACAGACCTGAGCACGACCCTGAATGTCAATGGCCTCGATATAGGAAAACTGATAAACAACGGCACTTTCGGAGAAGTGGACCTGACGGCCGGACTTCATGCCTGCCTCAGACGGCACGGTCATGGAGGCATAACGGCCAATCTTGACTCACTGCGCATCTCAAGAATGAGCATAAAGGGTTATGAGTATTCCGGCATTGCCGTCAACGGAGAAATACAGAACAATATGGCAAATGTCAGGATGATCAGCCACGATATGGCTTTCCCGATGATGTTCCAGAGTATCATCAATCTGGACAGCATCAACAAGCCAAAGCGAATCCAACTGTTCCTGGATGTGCCTTACGCTGACTTGAAGGCCATGAATATCGTCAACAAGGGCAGCATCTCCAACATGGGCATAACCACCGGTGCAGACCTCCGGTTTACAGACCGCAGCATACTCGGCAACGTCCTTCTGGACAACATCAGCTACGCCAATGACAACGGACAGTACCATATAGACTCACTGTATATCAGGTCCGCCATCCTGGAAAACCGCAACATAGTTACGGTTAAGTCGCCCATATTCAATGCAGACTACTCCGGTACAGCAACTCCTACTGCACTGCTGGAACGGCTAAAACTGGCGATAAGAGGAGAAGCCCTGGCCGATGCCGTCAAAGTGGACACTGCCATCACAAACAACTCAGCAGGACGTTATGACTTTCACCTGAGGACGTATGACATGTCCCAGATATGCGAAATAATAATGCCTGGACTTCACATTGCGGACAGCACTACCGTAAATATGAGGCTTGACAATGACAACACCATGGATTTCAACGCCCAGTCAGCATCCGTCTCATTCAGGACAAAATCCGGAAAAGAAGTGGCATTAAGCGACATCTCGCTGGCGTCAGACAATCTGTTCGGAAGTACTGAAGCACTCCTTTCCATAGGCAGAGTCAACTCCGGTAACATCCTGATGGACAATTTATGCCTGCATACGGATGAACGGGACAATACTCTGCATACTACACTGTCCTTCAATAATGCTGACACCACTTACCTCAATCTGGCCGCAGGTATCAGCATGAGCCGTAACTCAAATGAGATGCTGACCACCAGGATTCTCCTCGACAGTTCCGAAATAAACATCAGAGGACACAGATGGCATATTGCCCCCGCATCCGTTCTAATATCCGACAAATACTACAACATACAGGGGCTGGAACTTACCGGAGACACAGACCGCCTGAACATAACAGGCACTGTGTCAGAAAATCCGGAAGACAATATATCCTTGACCGTAGACAACATGGATCTGTCCGTGCTCAACTCATTCACGACTGCCGGACTGGACTTAACCGGATATCTGACCGGAAAGTTAAGCCTGTTCAACTTCTTTTCAGGCATGGGCGTATCCATGGAGATGGCCGGCAAGAGCCTGAGTATCTTCGGAAAAGACCTCGGCGATCTCGATATACTGAGTCAGAGAGATATTTCCAGAAACCGTTTCAACATCCTGGTCAACAACTATATCGGTAACAATAATCCGATAAACGTCAGCGGATATTACATACCAGGACGGAACTACATGAATCTTCGCCTGCTGCTGAGAGAACTGCAACTCAGTTACCTGTCCCCGGTACTGAAAGAGATTCTCAGCATAGACAGCGGCAGTGTTAGCGGAGACATCAATATATCCGGCCAGCCTGACCAGCTGGTTGTCATAAGTGAGAGCTGCCGTCTGGACTCTGTAATCTTTACTCCTGCTTTTACTAAAGTTCCTTACATAGCGGATGGTCCTGTCATCTTTTCCCAAAGAGGCATAGAACTTAACAATCTTAATATTTCCGATTCGAAGGGAGCAAATGCAGTTCTTAACGGAAATATCGTTCACAACTCATTCAGGAACATATACCTTGATGCAGGATTGACTTTCAACAACCTCATGTGTCTTAACACCACTGCTCACGACAACAGTCAATTCTACGGAACAGCCTATGCATCGGGTAATGTCTCCATATCAGGATATACAGACAATCTGCTGATAGACGCACAGGTAGCCACCAATGACAATTCCTCAGTCCATATACCTCTGTCCTCCGCGTCGTCAGCGACAACTACTGATCTGATCTCTTATACGGACTTCCGGCTTCCGAAAGACTCCGCTGATATGGCCGACATCCAGAACAGTTCTGAAAACAAGAGCGGAAACCGCAGCAATATAGAGATAAGGGCCATGGCCAGCATTACCCAGGGCACAGAACTGATGGTGGAGATGAACAAACAGTTCGGCGGCACTTTGAAATGCACCGGAAACGGAGAACTGGAACTTACATTCAATCCGTCCAGAAATATCTTAGATCTGCGCGGTGACTACACCGTAGCGGACGGCAGCTATCACCTTACACTGTCTGCGATACAGTCCCGGGACTTTACTCTGGACGAAGGAGGAAGCATTGCTTTCAACGGAGACATCAAGAACACCAGTCTGAACGTAGGCGCGACCTATCGTACAAAAGCATCCGTCTCCACACTCATATCAGACACTACTTCCGTCGGCAACAGACGCAATGTAGACTGCGGCATCCAGTTGCAGGGCTCCCTGAGCAATCCGGAAGTGTCTTTCTCCATAGACATTCCCGACCTGGACCCCATCACAAAGGGAAGAGTCGAAAGTGCTCTGAGCACTCCGGACAAAGTCCTCAAGCAGGTCATGGCCCTGCTGATATCCGGCAGTTTCGTACCTGACGAGCAGTCAGGCATCGTAAACAACTCCACCATACTGTATTCAAACGCCAGCGAGATTCTGTCCAACCAGTTCAACAACATATTCCGGCAGCTGGACATTCCGCTTGACCTGGGACTCAATTACCAGCCCGGAACAGCCACCGGCGGGAAAGACATGTTCGATGTGGCTATCTCCTATCAGGCATTCAACAACAGACTGATCATCAACGGTAATCTTGGAAACAGCGAGACATCGTCCAACTGGGCCGGCGACTTTGAGGCCGAGATCAAGGTAGACCGACAGGGCAAGTTGCGCGTTACCCTCTTCACCCGTTCGGCCGACTCTTACTCCAATTACCTGGACAATACCCAGAGAAGCGGCTTCGGTATAACCTATCAGGACGAGTTCGACACATTCGGGGACTTTCTGAGGAACATATTCTACTCACGCAAGCGCAAGGAAGAATACGAACTGCAGCTCATGAAAGAAGCCGAAGAGGAGTTGGAAAAAGAGGCGGCGGAGGCCAATATCAGGAAAGAGAATGTCATGAAACCGAAGGAAGATCCGATGAACCTATCCGAAGAGACCGGCTACGTGGAATATCAGGCCGAGAATTAAACTAAGAGAGATCAGGGCAGAGTCACGCGGACTATTTTTCCTATCATGTCCTTGTCAAACGGTTCTTCCACCTTAATATAGTTGCGGGTATAACCGAACATCTTCCCGCCCTTGGACTTGCTCTCGAACAGCACCTCCTCCTCACGTCCGCTGTTTTCCCTGCAGAAAGCCTCATAGAATCCCGATGACATCTCCTCGAGGACCTCCACCCTATGGGTCTTGACGATTTCGGGAACCTGGTCCGGCATCACGGCGGCAGGCGTACCGGAACGTCGGGAATAGGGAAACACATGGATAAAGGCCGGCTTTATCTCCCTCAGAAAATCACAGGTAGCCTCAAAATCTCTGTCTGTCTCTCCGGGGAAACCGACTATCACGTCTATTCCGAAGAATACATGCTCCATCCTCTCACGGATATAGGCTATCTTCTGCCTGAAAAAGTCAGTATCGTAACGACGGCCCATCCTGCGCAGCACCGCATCGCATCCGGACTGCAGCGGAATGTGGAAATGCGGCAGGAATTTGGTACCGGAGGCTATCCAGTCCACAATCTCCGGCCTGAGCAGATTGGGCTCTATAGACGAGATACGGTAACGCTCAATTCCTTCCACATCGTTGAGCCGCTGAAGCAACCCTAGGAAACTCTCCCCTGTCCTGCGTCCGTAGTCACCGGTATTGACACCAGTAAGCACTATCTCCCTGATACCCGCAGCGGCAATCTCCTCCGCCTGGGAGACCAGCATGTCCGACGGCAGACTGCGGCTGCATCCTCTTGCATAAGGAACAGTGCAGTAAGAGCACTTGTAGTCACAGCCGTCCTGTATCTTCAGAAAAGACCGGGTACGTTCTCCCGTGGAAAAGGCCGGATAGATTACCTGTACGCTGTCTATGTCCGTCACGTCAGCCGCAGCCTTACCTCGTCGGCCTGACGAGAGCAGACACTCCACCTCATCCACCACAAGGCCCTTGCTTTGAGCACCCAGCACTATATCCACTCCCTCCATTGAAGCGATATACTCCCCCTGCAGCTGTGCATAGCATCCTATCACAGCTATAATGGCCTCTGGAGAGCGGCGGTGCAGACGGCGGATAAGATTGCGGTCCTTCTTGTCACTGTGCTCCGTAACCGAACATGTATTGACGACGTAGATATCCGCCTCCTCCGTATGAGAGACCACCTCATACCCCCTGCGGGCGAACTCACGGGCCACAGTCGAGCTCTCGGCATAGTTGAGCTTGCATCCCAGCGTATGTACGGCCACCCTCATCGTCATAGACTCATGGTTACTCTTGATGCACCGACCTCTCCGCCCAAAGGAGGATTGAGCTTGGATATGGACACCGTCGCACTTGTAATCTCCGGAAACATCCTTCGGAAATGCCTGAGTATCCTGCCGGCCACATGCTCCAGCAGATTGGACGGCACGGACATCTCCTCCTTGACGATATTGTATATCAGTTGATAATTAAGGGCATCCTCAAGATCATCGCTTTCACTGGCCGCTGTCATGTCCGTCTCGGCCGCGAAATCCACTATAAAGTAATTGCCTATGGTCTTCTCCTCGGCGAAACAGCCGTGATGGGCGAAGAATCTCATGCCGCAAAGCTCTACTTTTCCCATATTATGCTAGAATTAAAAATACTGTAGGTTTCTTTGATATAGTCAGTGGACAGCGTCTCCATTCCGCGACAGTCCTGGTACGTATGGACTGATCCGGCAAAGTGATATCGGACGCCACACAGATCCGGGTGGACGGTCCGCACACAGCGAGAATATCCTGAAAGAGCGAATCGCTCCGGTAAGGTGTCTCTATCATAATCTCTGTCTCGGAATATTTTCTGGACCTGGATTCCAGCTCCCTGAGCCTCTTACGGCGCTCCTCGCCCTTTACCGGGATATATCCTGCAAAGGCAAAGCACTGACCGTTCATACCCGAGGACATCAGGGCCATCATAAGTGAGGACGGACCGGAGAACGGTATCACCTCCACATCCGCCTTGTGCGCCAGAGCCACCAGCGCTGCACCCGGATCCGCCACGGCCGGCAGACCGGCCTCGGATATAAGCGCCATCTCACCTACTGACTCCAGCACCTTGAAGATGCCTTCTATATCCTCCTGCGAAGAATGTTCGTTTATCTCGTAGAACGACAGCGAGTCCACCATTCCTCTGAAACCGATACTGGACAGATACCTGCGGGCACTGCGGATATCCTCCACAGCGAAATGCCTTACATGCGCTATGCTGGAGAATACATGCGGTGGAATCACCTCCTGAGGAGGATTGTCGCCCAAAGGGGCCGGAACTAGATAAAGTCTGCTGCTCATAATTTACAAAATTACGCAAAAATCCCTATCTTTGGGGTGCTATGGCCAACAAAATAGAATTTCTGGGCACAGGTACCTCCCAGGGCGTGCCCATGATAGGATGCAACTGCGAAGTGTGCCGCTCCGACGACTTCCGCGACAAGAGACTAAGAACCTCAGCCTACATAGAATACGAGGGGCTCAGACTGGTAATCGACGCAGGCCCTGATTTCCGGCAGCAGATGCTCCGGAGCGGGATAAAGGAACTTGACGCGGTGCTTCTCACCCACATGCACAAGGACCACACCGGCGGGCTGGATGATGTCAGGGCTTACAACTACTTCATGCACAAAGGTTTTCCCATATATGCCGAAGCCAGTGTCCAGGAATCTCTCAAAAGAGAATACGCCTATGCATTCGGAGACCACCGCTATCCCGGAGTGCCGGACTTCATCCTCCACACCATAGACGAGCATCCATTCAATATCAACGGAGTGGAGATCATCCCCGTCCGCGCCATACATTACAGGCTCCCGGTACTCGGATTCCGTTTCGGCAGACTGGGCTACCTTACCGACGCAAACTGCATATCGGAAGAGTCCATTGAAAAGTTCAAGGGCGTGGATGTCTTCGTAATCAGTTGTATCAGAAAGGAGAAACACATCTCTCACTTTTCCCTGGACGAGGCTCTGGAAGTATGCCGGAAAGTAGGAGCAGCGCACTCTTTCCTTACGCACATCTCGCATCAGCTGGAGAAATACGAAGACCTGTGCAAAGTTCTGCCCGATGGAGTTGAGCCGGCATACGACGGTCTTTCAATCGCTTTCTAGTCGCTTTCTAGGAGTCAGTATTTGGATATTTGATTTTTTATTCTTATCTTTATAGGGTAAATCCTAAAACACCCTGTTATGATAAGAGTACACGACACCTACGATTACAACACCATCTTCACTGAGAAGGATGCTGAAGTTTACGCCAAGCTGACTGATGATTACAACCCTGTTCACATTGACAGGGAATTCGCAACTGGAACAGAGTTCGGAAGACCTGTTGCACAGGGAGTGCTGATTCTCTGCGCATTCGCTAAGGTTTTCGGAACCATGTGGCCGGCGGACAAGATGGCCTACTTCATCTCTCAGAATGTAACATACCTCAAGCCGGTGTACATTGACGAGCCTTATCACATCCGCTTCGAGTGTACAAACGTAGACCATAAGAGGATGATCGGCACCATAGTCGGCAAGATGAGGGACAAGGACGGCAACGATGTGGTTATTACCGAGGCGAGAATCTTCTCCAAAGAGCATTTTGCCGCTCCCATTGTATAGCATCTGTCTGTCTGACAAAACAGAACAGGCTGCCTTGTGACGGGCAGCCTGTTTTATTTATTGCTCATACTCACTTTGCTGAGGCATATCTGTTATTAGAGCCTCCTAGAGAGATGGTCAGTCCGAAATGGACATCCAGTATCAATTCTTTCTTCGGGACAGGAATGGACATAGGCAACCCTTCCAGATTCAAGGCCGAATAATTGACCGGAGTGAAGTCACTGCCGAAGAATATACCGATACCGCGTCCAGGGGTCATCGTAATCAGCCAGCCTACAGTGGAATGTGTCTTTAAAAGAGAATAAGACAGTGCGACGTCAAACCATCTTACTGGAGCATAATTCCATGCCAAGGTAAGTTCATTTTCGGTTCTGAGACGACCGAAACGGGCCGAGTAAAGCAGACCGACATTCATTTTGTCCTTGAGGAACGAATAGTCCACACCGGCATACAGAGTGGCAGCCAGTCTTCTTACCTGATTGTTGCCGGCCGGCTGCTGTGAGAGAGAAACCAATGAAAGCAATTCATCCCCTAATGAGCCGAATGTCTTATTAAAATCAGTATCCGGGTCTATATCATCTACTCCTTCATATACGAACTCATTCCCATCTGCCGCAAGAAGTGTCGCCTTATTCTTATTATATGCTATGAAACCAAGGTCTGTGACCGAGAGAGAGAACCTAAGACCGTCCACCGGAGTTCCTTCAGAGATAGTGTATTCTACACCGAGATCAAATGCCGCACCGAAACCGGCAACGCCTAATCCTGATGGATCAAACCGGAAATTGTTCACATGACCGTTCTCATCAAACATAGGGACAAGTCCACCTCCGAGAATAGAACCGCTGGCTATGGAATTGACCCTCCAGCTGTCTGAGCTCATACTGAGATTAAGACTGCTTATGTTGGCCTGTACATCCATCATGCTGGCAAGCAGTTTCACTTTTCCTCCGACTCTCAGGCCTTTTACCCATTTGTCCAGGCCTTGAGAGTAGCCCAATGCAACCTGACCGTACACCTGACCGGTTACTCCCAGATTCTTAATGTCATATGTCGTATGGTCATTAGTCATTCCAAGTTTGGCAAAACGGAAAAACTCACCCGGCATAGACAAATCCACATCCGCTCTAAGATCCAACGAAAGTGTCCAAAACGAATCCTTCCACATATACCAGCCTGCGTCTATTATCTTATACTTGAAATTCACTCCCAAAGCATTGCTGTTACGGATACCGGACAGGAACTCATCCGCGCTGACCTCACTGTTCAGAAAAAGTCCGGTCTTGCCGTTTGAAAGCGGGAACAGGAAATTGGAGACACCAAGGCTACTGCCTAAATTAAGGTCCACACCGCTCAGCAATGGGAATCCGACATAACCCTGATCTGGTGCGAATGCAGCATTGAACTCATGATTCTGAGTAGAATTGCGTACAAAATAGCTGGTCCGGCTCTGAGCCATAGCACCGGATATCAATGCTGACACCGCTATCATTCCTAAAAGTACAACTATCTTTTTCATAATTTATTCAGTCTGTGGTTATTTATTAAGATCCAATGTCAGGCCACCGGGTATTCCGGCAGATATATCAGTAATCTGTATCTTGGAATTCTCAGATATCGGAAGACCAGTCCCTTCCAGAAGCTCAAACTGGAAAACCAAATATTTGATTTCTTCGGCCAACGGTGATTTCGAGACTTTTATCCTCAACTGAGATGAGACAGGATCTCCTGCTGTTCCTCCGGCATCTATAGTCTGCTGCTGTATTTCTATATCCAAAGGCTCGTAATTGGCATTCAAGAAATACCCTGACAATCGTAAGGCCATAGGAAAAGAACTGATTACCGTTCCATTCAACATAATATCCGCCACGGAAAGAGCAGTACCGAGCTCTTCCGGCATATTGGAAAGTGTATCCCTGACAGGAACATATAGCTTCTCACCGAATGACAGAGGCAGCACAAATCCCATTTCTACATTAAATTTATAATCCGCATTACAGTCGATAAAATGATCTTCCTTGTTATCCAGATCAGAGTATGGTCTGACATTTATATCCAGTCTATCCGGTATACGGCTCAACAAGCTCCTTATATCTGCTTCCATCCATTGATAATCTGACGGAAGATCTGCAGGGGTCTCAGCTGACAACCAGTAATTGGCCGTCTCCATCACACTCTCATCATCTGAAACCGGAGCATTCACAGAAAGATATATCGGCTGTATCTGGTTATCTCCACTCTCAAACACAGAGGCCAAGTCTACATCTATTATCATAGGGATTCCTGTATTTGTCATCAGCGATACTGTAGCATATGGAGACGTAAAATCCAGATATACGTCCTTATCCTTCAGATACTCCGGTATATCTTCCAGTAATATCTGCTCTTCTATCTCATCCAGCCTGATATCTATCTTTCCATAGAAAGAGGATGGATGCAGCATACCGTCTGCTCCACCGAAAATGACACCGGGAGACACACTTAGAACAGCACCCTCAAACTCCTCCATCTCCGACTGCTCCACCGATATGGAAAGGTTGCTTATCGTAAAGGTATCCTGAAACTCAAACGGATCATCCTCATCAAAATTGAGTTCTATAGACTCCATTTCCACAGGCTGAAAATCCACATCCCCGGATGATGCCACAGCACCTTCAAATGTAATGGTCGTACCGCTGATTGCGGGAGAATCCTCGAATTTATATTTTTCGGGAACTACAATGTCAATTCTCAACCTCATAGAAGCAGGAATGCTCCTGTCCGCCTCCAGATGCATAATGGGCTGCAGATAAGTATTTTCTAAATTAACCTGAGTAATACTTATCAAACCTGCATCCTTTGCTTCCTGAAAAGAAAAAAAGTATGTGCACTCCTCACCGAAATTATCAAAATCAGCATTGATCATTCCCGGTTCTGAGCCTGCGCTTCCCGGATACACTGTAAAGTCTTTTGTATCAAACATAATGTCAAGACCTTCAACTGTCATATTCTCAACAAAATCATCTACAGCAACATTCTCCTCAAGCGTATCTGTCATCTTGAAGTAATAATTGCCATACTCATCAACTTGAATGAGATCAATAGTATCCACATTAATAAAATCACTGATACCCATGGACTTTGTGGAGCCGATAGGTATCATCAGGGAATCACCGCCTACGGTGATGGTCAGATCCAGGTCTCCTTCACCGACTTTCAGTTCAGAAGTACAGCTGACAAAAACAGCCGCTGCCGTAAAAGACATCAATACCGACAGCAATTTAAACATTGGAGCAAGTTTCATAAATTCAAGTACAGTTATCGGTTAATTAATTATAAAGCTCATATTCTCCGGCCTTTTCCGAAATAACGGACTGCAGCTCTGACTTGTCGTAGACTTTATCAGAAAATTCGAGTTCGGCCTGAGCCGGATCCAGTGTGACAGTCGCTTTTACACCAGGAAGCGACTCAAGTGCCTTCTGGACATGCATGACACAATGCCCGCATGCCATGCCCTTTACCTCATAAACTGCTTTTACCATAATATTGATAATTTTCTGTTAATTGTACAAAGATACACAATGTGACTTGATTATCCAATCATTTCCAAAGAATTCTCATACCACAAATAACCTTTCACCGTAGAGAATCCCATAGTACTCAACAGGTTCATATATCCCAGCACCTGCCGGCGGTACTGCCCGTCCCGGGCCTTGCCGAACTTGTAGTCCACCACTATGGCCTCTTCTCCCCGGCACATGATTCTGTCAGGACGGTAATTGTCTCCTCCAGGAGCGATTATCGGGACCTCCGTCATCACCGAATACGTCCCGTCGAACCAGTGTATGTCCTCCACCGAGGCAAGCATCCTGGACAGACGCTCACTCACGGCCGGCATGTCCTGACGGGAAAGCAGGCCGGAGTCCACCGCCGTACGCACCGCCCTGTCAAGGTCTCCGGCGACCGTCACCCTTGAGAGAATATCATGCAGGACAATGCCCATCATACGGGTGTCTCCCTCAGGGAAAAACTCTCCGGAAGGGAATGACAGACGGAGCCTTCCGCCTATCGGCACGGAGGGGAGAGAGTCCATCGTGTCATTGCCCTGTTCCCCGCCGCGCTCCTCATCATAAGACGGACGGGTCCACTCTCCGCTCTCGTAGACATTGTCCGTCATTTCTTCCTTAAAATGACTGTACAGCAGACCCGCTACCGATGAGGTCAGTGAGCTGTCGGACGGAGTCTGGGCAAATACCAGCAGTTCCCGCTCCGCCCTGGTGAAAGCCACGTAGGCCACATTGACCGCATCCACCGCCGACAGACGCTTCTCCTCCAGGTACTCTTCCTGAAAATACGTCTGTTCCAGCTTTTTACAATACTCCAGCGGATATACTGGCAGCATGTCGAATGGCGGTCGGGAACAACTGCACCATATATACTTGGAGAAATTACCTCTGGGAGAGAGGTTCATCTGGAAGAAAGGCACTATCACCGCCTTGAATTCCAAGCCCTTGGACTTATGGACAGTAATTACCCTCAGTGAGTCCCGGCCCTCAGGCGCGGACACGGAGCGGTCCTTGCCCTCAGTATCCCACCACTCAAGGAAACCGGTCACGTCGGAGCCTCCCGTCCCGACATATTCCAAGACACAGTCCAGAAAAGCCGTCAGAAAAGCGGGACCGCCGCAATCTCCGGCTTCACCTCCGGAGCGGAGCAGTTCCTCGCATATATTGTACAGCGACTTCTCCTGCGGTCTGCTGTCCGTCTCTTCCTGCTGCGCAGCAACCGTCCCGGCCATCTGCCTCAGCCTGTCCACGGCATGACGGACTGCAGGAGATGAGGATATCTTCAACGAATCCTCGGTCATGATACTGAATCCTTTGGATATCAGATAGTCGGACATGGCAGCACCTTCAGCCCTGGTACGGACCAGGAAAGCTATGTCCCCCGGACGGTAACCGTTGCCGATCAACGTGCTGACCGCATCCAGAATGCCCTGCATATACAGTTCCTCCCCCATCGCCGCCGACTTTCCGTCCACAAAAGTCACGCGCACGTGGCCCGGCGGACGGACACCGCCCTGAGGTATCTCCTGGGCCGCATCGGCATATATGCCCCCGAGAAATCCGTTTTCACCCAAAGACTGGAAAAAGGCGTTGTTGAACCTCACCACCTCGGCCGAGCTCCTCCAGTTGTAGCGCAGAGTGTCCTTCCTGCATCTGTCCGCTCCCAGATCGGCCTCGATACCGCTGTCCAGCAGCTTCCAGTCCGAACCCCTCCAGCGGTAGATACTCTGCTTCACATCCCCTACGGCCATGCAGAAATGCCCCGCATCCACGCTGTCGGCTATAAGCGGACGGAAATTACCCCACTGCATCCGGGATGTGTCCTGAAACTCGTCCAGCAGATAGTTGTCTATCCTGCAGCCCACCTTCTCATAAATAAAAGGTGTATCGCTGCCGTCTATTATATCCGACAGGAACTTCGGGGTATCCGAGAGCAACACCAGATTGTTGCGGCGGCAGTAATCCCTCACTCCGCCTTCTATGTCACTCAGGATTCCCATGACAGTCAGATTGCGCAGAATCTCCTGCGCGGTGAAATACTCTCTAAGACGTGCCTGCCAGTCGTCCGCTGCCATTTCCCGTACCAAGTCACGCAGACCGTCCGCATAAGCCTGCGCGATGCTGCCCGCCTTGGACTTGCCTGCCCCGGAACACCATTTTGAAGAATCCTCATCCGCCATCTTGACAAAAGAGGCCGACGGGACCTCATACCGCCTTGACCGTAATTTCTCAAAATACTTCATGAAAGAGCGGGAACCGCCCTTGAAGTCCTCAACGTCAAGTCCGTATCCGCCCATTATGGCGAATGCCTTATCCGCCTTCGCCCTAGCCTCCTTTTGGAAGTCCCCGGTTATTTTCCGCATCCGGCTGCCGCAGCTGTCTATCTCCGCACGTCCCGGAAGTCCGCTGCCCGCACTGCGCACCGCCAGCTTATACGGTTCCTTGAACAGTTCCGACCCGAGGGCCAGCAGCTGAGGGACACTGTTCCAGTCCCGGCCGCTCTCCACCGCCTCCACCGACAGCTTTATAAGCCAGTCCAGCAGTTCCTTATTGTCGTCCAAAGAGTTCATAAGGGAATCCACAGCCATGGTGAGCACGGCACTGTCGTTGAGCTCCACGCTGTAGGAGGCAAAATGTCCTGTCTCCAGCGCGAAAGAGCGGAGAACCTGCTGGAAGAAACGGTCTATGGTACTGATATTGAAAAGCGAATAGTCATTGAGAATCTCCGACAGCACCGCAGCCGCATGTCCGCGCACCGCCTGTTCCCTGTCGGTCTCAGGCACATTGGAGAACCGCTCCAACCTCTTGAGATCCTTGATATAAGGAGATTTTCCACCGGAAGCCAGAGTATTCAGCTCCTTGAGGATACGCTGCTTCATCTCGCCCGTGGCCTTGTTGGTGAAAGTCACGGCAAGGATGTGCTTGTAGCGGTCCGTCCCCCCGGAAAGGAGCTCCCTTATATAGTCTCCGGTCAGTTTGTGGGTCTTGCCCGAGCCGGCCGATGCCTTCCATATTTCCAACATAACTTCCTGTCTTTATCTGTTACATTTTGCGGTAAAGGGACAATAGGCACAGGCCTTTCCGTCCTCACAGGCCGTAAACGACACCTCCGGACTCAGGATAGTGTCCAGAAGCTCCGACAGCCTCTCCTTAAAGTGCTCATACTGCTCCTTTGTGACCTGCATCCAGGAATTTCCGCCTGAATACAGACTCCTTGTATAGTAGATTTCCAGCATGACCCTTTCAATGTCATCCTGAGCGAACAGCCTCGTCTCCTGTCTGTCCAGAATCAGCAGATAGAGCAGCAGCTGGAAGATATGCGAGCCCTGCGGATATGTGTCCGCATCGAACAGGCTGTCAATATCCTTACTAGTAAAATGAGCTCCGCCGGTCTTGTAATCCACTATCCTGAGACTGCCGCCGGATATATCGACACGGTCGAATATACCCATGAGATTGACTCTACGGCCGCAATGTGTCTCAAACTGAGCTTTTTTAGACTCCTCCAGCAGTCTGACAGTAATCGGAGCCCTATCCGCATCATTTTTGAGCGTCCTGGCCGCCAGGTTGGACACCAGAGCCCCGGCGATCCTGTTGCGTCCGGTTATCTCCTTAAGTCCCAGACCATTGTCCTCATCAAAGAATCCCCGTTCCATCACAGCCTTTATATGTGCCTCGTCAGCGGCGAGTTTCAGAAGAGCATCCCTGTCCACCGCATGTCCCAGGAAAGGAGCATACAGCTCATGCATCACGTAGTGGTACAGAGTTCCGAAAGCCGCGTTGTCCATCCCCTCCGATATATCCTCATCCTCCTTAAGACCCAGCACATACTGATAATAAAAGCGCATAGGACAGCCCAGCCACATCTGCAGGGACGAGTTCGAGAATGTCCTATGGGAAAGTTTTTCCAGCATATCAGGAGTCTTGCTGACAGGCGGCACATCCTTCAACGGGCTGCCCGTAATGCCGAATGTCACGGCAATCCGCTTTACGGGATAATGGAAATGATACTCCATCTGCTTGATGTAACGGCTCTCCTCTCCGGCCTTAAGGCCCTCGCTGCGGCTGTCGCTGAGCAGCCACACCCTGCGTGCCCTGCATATACTGCGGTAGAAGTGGTAAGCGGAGATGGAGTCCTGATACTCGTATGTGGGCAGTCCGAAGCCCCGGCGGAGATTGTACGGTATCATGGAAGGGGCAGTGTTCCGGGACGGGAAAATACCCTCATTGGCCGAAAGTATGATCAGGTTCTCGAAATCCAGGGCCCTGATCTCCAGCGGTCCCATAATCTGAAGTCCGTCCAGGGGCTCGCCGCTGAACGGGATGGACACGGACGACTCCACCCGGCGCAGCAGACGGAAATAGGTGTCCCTGCGTATGTCCATGCCCAGAGAGCGCAGCAGATTGAGACTGCGGCTGTACCCCATCAGGAACTCCTTGTCGATACGGTCCGCGCTTACCGCCACCTCGTCCAGTATCGCCTGAAGATAATCCGACACGGACTCCGACACCCTGATCCCGGGTACACAGGAGTCCTTGAAAATCAAAGCCAGCAGCTTATCCTCACCGGCTCCGGTCAGCATCGGGGCCGGGGGATATATCCGGTTCTCCTTTATCAGTTCAGTCCTAAGAGCTGCGGCCCGGTCCCGGAGAGCCTCGCTGATATATGGATGGGACAGGATATTGAGCACATCGCGGAAATAGAAGCGCACCTGACCGTCCCTGACCCTGAGCCTTTCCTGCATCGAGGCCACCGACGAGATGAACGAGGACACATTGCTGTGCGCCAACGGATAACCCATCGTCACATTGACCGGAGCTATCTCCTCTGGAAGAGAGTTCAGCAGCGGGAACAGCAGCTGCTCGTCCGGAAGCAGCACCGCCGTGGAGAAAAGATCCACGGTACCGGAGGACTCCGCTATCTCCTTCAGAATCCGGCCAACATACTTGGCCTGACCGGCTGCTGACGGCACAGAGACCGCCGTAATCTCAGGACGGGACTCACACAGACCGCCGTCCTCCGGCAGAGGATAACGCGACGGATAACGGCTGACATTGTCCTCCATGAAGAGAGAGGACTTGTTGGCCCTGTCCTTTATGGCCTCTCCGTAATAATCCCAGTAGAAATCCCCCTTCCCGGCCTTGAGCAGGGTGTCGAACAGCTGCCTCTCGCATCTGTTGGGTGCATTGAGTCCCACGAAGACGATGTTGCCGTAGCCCTCCAGGATCTCCAGCAGTTCCGGATCTCCGTCCTTGAGACGCTCGGCCACAGAGCGGTAGACCATGCCCTCATACGCCTCCCCATTGGACAGGAGCCTGGAGCGGAACGAAGCGTATATGTCATACATTACGCTCCACATACTCATAAACTGCCGCTCATTTTCTCCGTTCCTGTTCCTTATGAACACCCCCCAGAAATGCTCTATCGCCTTGCGCTGATTGTCGGACAGATAGTCATAACGGCTGTCTATCTCCTTGATGTCAGAGATGTTGGCGAAAAGCCTCCGCGCATCCACAAGATACTTGTCGATATCATCGAAGTCATTGAGTATCACTTCTCCGCGGTAGATAAACTCGTCCAGGCTCTCGGAGAACCCCTCCAGCCTGTCCTTGAACACGGTGTAAAGCCGGTGAAGCAGGGTTATCTTGTCCAGGGAACGCAGGCCGGAAAGAGCCGAGAAAAGGTCATTGATATTGGTCAGACGCGGGGAGAAAACCGCTCTGGAGACCGATTCTCCGAGGTATCTCCGAAAGAACAGGGACGAGCGGCGGTTGGGGAACACGAAAGTATACCCCCTCAGTTCGCCTCCTGTCTCAGCCAGAAAGCGCTCCGCCACACTCCTGAGAAACTCCTTTCTCACTTCAGCCGTTCCCTTATGGCCTCTGCCTGAGCCTCATATCCGGGCTTGCCCAGAAGAGCGAACATATTCTTCTTGTAGGCCTCCACACCCGGCTGGTCGAAAGGATTGACACCAAGCATATAGGCAGATATACCGCAGGCCTTCTCAAAGAAGAAGAAAAGCTCGCCGAGACAGAACTCGTCGATACGCTCCACAGTCACCCTGCCGTTGGGCACTCCGCCGTCCTCATGAGCCAGCCTCGTACCCGTCTCGGCCATCCTGTTGCAATGCTCAAGATGCTTGCCGGAGAGGAAATTGAGTCCGTCCAGATTCTGAGGGTCATCGCATATAGTAAGTTCCCTGCCGGAATGCTCCACGGACACGACAGTCTCGAAGAGCATCCGCTCTCCTTCCTGGATATACTGCCCCATCGAGTGCAGGTCTGTGGTAAAATTGACCGAAGCCGGGAATATTCCCCTGCCCTCCTTGCCCTCGGACTCTCCGAAAAGCTGCTTCCACCACTCTCCGAAATACTGGAGCTTGGGATTGTAGCTGACCAGAATCTCCACCTTCTTACCGCTGTCGTAAAGCTCATTGCGGGCCGCGGCATAAAGCAGGGCCGGATTGTGCTCGTCTCTCTCAGAGCATATCCTCTGCATGGAGGCAGCACCCCTGAGCAATGCCCGGATATCATACCCTGCGACAGCTATGGGCAGCAGGCCAACCGGGGTCAGCACAGAGAAACGGCCTCCCACATTGTCAGGGATGACAAATGTCCTGTACCCCTCCTGGTCCGACAGACTCTTGAGCGCACCACGGGCCTTGTCGGTCACGGCCACGATTCTGGAAGCGGCCTCTTCCCTGCCGTATTTGCCCTCCATGTGCTCCTTGATAATTCTGAAAGCCACAGCAGGCTCTGTAGTAGTGCCTGACTTGGATATTACGATCACAGCCACCGACTTGCCGCTGATATAGTCCAGCAGCTCCGCATGATATTCCTCGGAAAGATTGAAGCCGGCGAAGACCACCTCTATTCCCTTGCGGTCCATACCGAAAGAATGCGACAGAGCCGCAATGGCTGCCTTTGCTCCGAGATAGGAGCCTCCGATGCCGATGACTACGGCCACCTCAACCCCCTTCTGCCTCCACTCGTCCGCTATGTCACAGCATCCGTCCACTATCTGGGCCGGAGTATCGGAGGGGATATCCATCCATCCTAAGAAATCACTACCCCTTCCCTTCCTGCCTTCAAGTACATCAAAAGCCGCAAAAGCCTTCTCTACATATTCCTTGGAAGGCTTGAAATTGACATTTACCATAATTCAGATATTTTTTATTGTTGAACTTACATCAGACAGTCCTCCAGGCGGCGCATCACCTGGACAGGATGCTTCTTCTCGTACAGTATCGAGTACACGGCATCGGCGATAGGCATCTCTACCCCGTACTTGCCGTTGATCTCGTGGATGGCCTTGGAGGCGTACAACCCCTCGGCCACCTGGTTCATTTCCAAGAGAGCAGTCTGTACCGAATAGCCCTTGCCCAGCATACTGCCGAAGTTGCGGTTGCGCGAGAAAGGCGAATTGCAGGTCACCAGCAGGTCTCCCAGATAAGCAGAGCGGGAGGTATTCCTGCCACTGTCCGGATTCGTGGCGTTGATGAACTCCTTCATCTCCCGGAAACAGCTGGCAATGAGCACGGCCATGAAATTGTCCCCGTAACCGATGCCGTAACAGATACCGGCTGCTACGGCATATACGTTCTTCAGGGCGGCAGCATACTCAACGCCATAGATATCCGTACAGGCTATCGTATTGACATAGTGGTTCTTGAAAAAGCCGCACAGATACTCGGCCACCTTCTGGTGCTTGGACGAGACGGTTATATAAGACAGCCTCTCCATGCCCACCTCCTCGGCGTGACACGGCCCGCTGATGACCCCTATCCTGTCAAAAGGCACCTTATGGTCATGATGGAAATACTCCGCGACCGTCTGGTAACGGTCACCGACAAAGCCCTTGACTGCCGATATCAGCATCTTGCCGTCGTATGAGGCTGTGACTCTGGACACCTCCTTGAGAAAATACGCCGAGGGTATGGCGAAGATCAGTATGTCCGACTCCGCCACCACATAGTCTATGTCGTTGGTCAAGGTAAAGCTGTCAGCATCCAGCTCCACCGAAGTAAGGTATTTGGAATGATGATGGTACTTCTCGATATGCTCTATGGCGTCAGTATCGCGCATATACCAGTTGAGTTTCCTGCCGTTCTCGCTCAACAGCTTGACCAGGGCCGTGGCCCAACTGCCCCCTCCTATCACCCCGAAAACGGGGTCTTCCTTCATCCTGTCGTAGATATGTCTGTGCTCCATGCGCGGATTGATTTATGTTACTCAGTCCTGCAAATATACGCAGAAGCCGAGAGGAGAACAAATTTATTTGCTCTACCGAGGCGTGAACAGTATATGCGGCGAAGCCGAATATACGCAGAAGCCGAGAGGAGAACAAATTTATTTGCTCTACCGAGGCGTGAACAGTATATGCGGCGAAGCCGAATATACGCAGAAGCCGAGAGGAGAACAAATTTATTTGCTCTACCGAGGCGCTGGAGCATATATGGACACCAGAGCACACATTACCCCTACCAATATCTTCGCCCTTCTTAAATGCTTAAATGTCGCAAAAGACTTATTATATGGCCAAAATAGGAGGATTCAATTACATAAGCCGCGAGACCGGAGAGACAAGGCCGTACAAAAGTTTCTACACCTATTCAGAAACCAGTCCACAGCCGGGGCAACAGGAATTCATGAGCGATATAGTGAATCTGTCTGCAAAAGAAGGCGCATGGATTATCACGATGCTGGCGGCAAGCGGAGGCAACGAACCTGATTACCCGACACAGATTCATTTCTGCTACGGAGGAGCAAAGGGCGATGAGAGTTTCAATGCCCGGGATCTGCTCATCCGCGACATTTCCCTTGCCGACAAACTGATGAGATCAATTGAATCCGCACTTAACGAACAATACGGCATCAGTTGTGACCGTCAGAGATACCACCGTTCCGACCAGCCGGGAATATTTATCCGTCACTTAAAAAACAGAGATTCTGTAAACAGCCTGTTCATCAGGGCCGCATGGAGCATTACCTGCCATGACCCTCACCGTACGGCAATCTCCAAGACCATTGCGGACGAGATTCACCGTCTTATCGAGCCGGACAAAGAGAACCTGTCCCTGACCGAATTGAAAGTAAAAGGCATCGGTCTCAACGACTACCGCCATTGACCCACTTTCTTCTACATTTTTGCTGAATATCAGGATTGTTTTACCTCTAATTCGTTTTCGATTTCCTCAATCGTAGGCAGACTGCCCCGGAAATCTTCCGGCAAAGCCTGTCCCAATTCATAATCGGAAATCCCTATCGGTTTCTGAATATCGCGCAAGGCATATTCAGCTTTGATGCGGTCCTTGGTCTTGCAGAGCAAAAGGCCGATAGTGCGGTTGTCACCCTCTCGGCATAGTATGTCATCCACGGCGGAGCAGTAAAAATTGAGCTTGCTGTAATCATCAAGTTTAATGGCTTCCTGCAAATAGCGGGTAGTCCAATGATTAGTAATACTTTGCACCATATACCAATACCGCGCCCGAATGTCTTTCACCTGCTGCATCAGTATCAGATTATGCGTCCAATTCAGATGCTTCACGGGAAGGGTAAAATTATACTTGTCTAATTGCGCAATCATTGGTTGCGTAATTGGTTTTGGACTTTTGTCTTGTTGCGCAACCACTGGTTGCGTAATTGAGGACACGGTGCCTTTTCTTCTTTCTGCTTTATTATATAAAGGTCAGACAGGGCAGATTAAAACCCCAATCTTGAGAAGTCAGGAGTCGGGCTGCGTTTTGTCCGTGAGGTCGGCCAGGGACAGGCCGGTGAGTTCGGAGATAGTGGCATCGGGAATTCCAGCCTGTCTCATACCTTGGGCTATCCTGATACGTTCTTCCCTGCGTCCTTTATCCTCACCTTCTTTCAAGCCTTCTTTCAGACCTTCATTTCTGCCCTCTATTATACCTTCTTTTATACCCTCCTTTATGCCCTTTTTTATGCCTTCCTCGAGGCCTTTCTTACGGCCTTCACGAAGCCCCTTTTTCATACCTTTCTCAATACCTTCCCTAAGACCGATCTTCATACCCTCGTCCACACCGTCTATGCGGCTTGACTCCATCTCGCCGCGGCGGCGCATACGGTACAGCATCTCGTTCTCGTAGGCTATCCGCTGTTCGGGCGGAAGTGAGTCTATGCGAAGACGCTCGCGGGCCTCCTCCAGACCGCGGGCCTTCGCATCCCAAGGGATAAAACCGGTCTTCAGAAACGCTATCCACTCATCCAAAGGAGTCACCGCGACCTTGTTGAAATCATTTACGCGGAGCACATAATACTCCGGGAAGATGTCACCGGCCTCCACGCCCGAGAACATCTTGCGCTGCCTCTCAGTCAGTTGAAGTATGTCATAGGGATTGTGAAGTCCACGGAACTCCGTCCTGCCGTGATATACATAGTCGCTGCCCTGACCCAATTCGAAATACACGATGTTGATAGAGTACACCTTCTTCACGCTGCCGTAACCCTCGCCGATACTGATGTACTCGGTCACGCTCTTGGACGTACCGTACAGCATACGGTGAAAGTAGTCGTACTCCTGCTCATTCTGCATTTCTATGATTATCAGGCGGCCGCTTGAATCCTCGGCCAGCATGTCCACCCTGTTGAACTTATCCTCCATGTCAGTCTGATTGGACTCGCTCTCCAGAAAACGGTGGATGCGGATGTCCTCATCCAAAAGCACGGAAAGAAAGCCCTCCACCACCACAAAATTGCTCTTCTGCCTCAACAGGCGTTTCATCGCCCAGTCAAACCTTATCACTTTATCTCCCGGCAACATATCACGTCTTTTATTATCAACGCTGCAAAGGTAAGCAGACTTTCCGAGACGGCGTTACCACTTCCGTAAAATTCGGCAATTTCCGCTGAATTATCTGTCTTCTTGCGGATTGTGGGCATCCTGGACTGCAGTGGCGGCGGCTACGGCCAGCTGGTCGCAGCGGTTGTTCATCGGGTTGTCCGCATGTCCCTTGACCCAGACGAAACGGACGCGGTGACGGCGGTACACCTCCAGAAAGCGCATCCACAGGTCGGCGTTGAGACGTTTCTCGAACCGCTTGCGTTCCCAGCCGAAGACCCAGCCCTTGTTGACCGAGTCCACCACATACCGCGAGTCACTGTACAGGATAATCTCGGCATTGGGACGCTTGACCGCCTCCAGACCGACGATGACAGCCGTCAGTTCCATACGGTTGTTGGTGGTCTCCGCAAAGCCCCCGGACAGTTCCTTATAGTGTTCTCCGCAACGGAGTATGACTCCGTAACCGCCCGGCCCGGGATTGCCCCTGGACGAGCCGTCGGTAAATATCTCTATCGGCAATAACTTTCTCTCCGCACACATCGCTCAAGACACTAGACCGGTCCTCTTACTCCTCCCTTGGAGCCGCCTTCCTGAGCCGGTGCGGACTTAAGGACATTCTCCCTCATCTGATCGTAGTTCCAGCGGTTGCGGACGATGTCTATAGCCTCGTATATCGCTGACTTCATGGGCATAGGATTGGCCGTACCCTTTCCGGCCAGCTCGTATGCCGTACCGTGGTCCGGGGCCGTGCGCACTACCGGCAGGCCGGCGGTGAAGTTGACTCCCGTATCGAAGGCCAGAGCCTTGAACGGAATCAGTCCCTGGTCGTGGTACATGGCCAGCACTGCGTCGAAGTTGTACTGCTGATGGGTGCTGAAGAAACCGTCAGGCGAATAGGCCCCGAACGCCAGGATATTCTCCTGCCCAGCCGCCTCTATGGCCGGATTGATAATCTCTATCTCCTCGCGGCCGAGCATTCCGCCGTCTCCCGAATGAGGATTCAGACCCAGCACGGCTATCCTCGGGCGGATGATGCCGAAATCCCTCCTGAGCGAGGCGTCCATCAGACGGAGCTTGCTCAGAATCATCTCCGTGGTAAGAGCGGAAGGCACCTGAGACAGAGGCAGATGATTGGTCACCACACCCACTCTCATCTTGTCGGCAACCAGGAACATAAGACCGTCCTTGACTCCGAACTCGTTGATAAGGAACTCGGTGTGTCCTGTAAATCCAGGGAAATGCAGGGCGACTGCCTTCTTATTAAGCGGAGCAGTGACCATCGCGTCCAGATCCCCGTTCCTGAGATCCTTCACAGCCTCCGTCAAGGCGATCAGAGCCGCATTGGCACTTTCAGGGGCGGGCTGACCGGGATCGATGCGGAAATTATCCGGCACGCAGTTGATGATATTGACCCTCTTGGGATGAAAATCCTTGGCTGTGTTGATGATATTGGTATTAAGGCTGTCCGTGTCCGGCAGCTGCTTCTTGTAGAAACCGAAGGCCCTCGACGAGCCGTATACGACAGGAACGCAGATATCAAGCAGACGGGCATCAGTCAAGGACTTGATTATGACCTCATAGCCCACTCCGTTGGTATCTCCCTGCGTTATTCCTATTATAATTTTTCTATCCATAATTTCACATTTTTGGATTAAAATGACATTAAGGATGCAAAATTACTTAAATTTGCCTTATGTCCTACATTCTTGACAGGGAAATAAAATATCTGCCCGGCATCGGGGAAAAGAGGGCCGGACTCCTGGAAAAGGAGCTCGGCATCCGCACTTTCGGAGACATGCTCTACACCTTTCCCTTCCGGTACATTGACCGGAGCAAGGTGTACTCTATCGCAGAGATAGACTCCGCCACGGCATACATTCAGCTCCGAGGCAGGATCGTGAGGACATCCGCTGCCGGGGAGGGCAAGGGCCGCCGCCTGATCGCCACTCTCAGGGACGAGAGCGGCACCATCGACCTGGTGTTCTTCAAGGGGGTCAAATGGATTCAGGACAAAATCTCGCCCAACAAGGAGTACATAGTCTTCGGAAAGCCTTCCCTGTTCAACGGCACCTGGAACATGGTACACCCGGAGCTGGACCCGGTCGGGGAAAGCGGCACCTCATCCTGGCCGTCAACACTCATAGGCATCTATTCCAGCACCGACAAGCTGCGCAACAACGGCATCTCCGTCAAGGTATTCGCCAAGCTGCAGCAGACTCTCCAGCAGAAGATCCAGGGACTCATCCGGGAGACCCTGCCCCAGGAGGTCATTGCGGCCAACAAGCTGCCGTCCCTGGCATTTGCCCTGAGCAACATACATTTTCCCAAGGATATAAGAAGCCTGGAAGCGGCCCGGTACCGTCTGAAATTCGAGGAGCTGTTCTTCCTGCAGCTGTCCCTGCTGCGGCAGAAGAACGTAAGGATGAGCGGCTCGTCCGGCATACTTTTCCGGAAAGTCGGAGAGGCATTCAACTGGTGCTACAGCCATCTGCCCTACGAGCTGACGGGAGCTCAGAAACGGGTCATCAAGGAGATACGCCGCGATACCGTGTCCGGAAAGCAGATGAACCGCCTCCTGCAGGGAGACGTGGGCAGCGGCAAGACGATGGTGGCCATGCTCTCTGCCCTCATTGCAGTGGACAACGGCTACCAGGCCTGCATCATGGCCCCGACCGAGGTGCTGGCGGTGCAGCACTGGCGCAACTTCGAGCGCAGCCTGACCGGCTCGGGTGTCAGGGTCGCCCTGCTGACGGGCAGCACCAAGGCCAAGGAACGCAGGGAGATAGACGGGGGACTGCGGGACGGAAGCATCGACATACTCATAGGCACTCATGCCGTCATAGAGGAAAGCGTGGTCTTCCATCGCCTGGGCTTCGTGGTCATCGACGAACAGCACCGCTTCGGCGTGGACCAGCGGGCCCGGCTCCGGCTCAAATCGACCGAGCCGCCGCATATCCTGGTCATGACCGCCACGCCCATACCGCGTACCTTAGCGATGACCCTGTACGGAGACCTGGACGTATCCGTGCTCGACGAGCTGCCTCCGGGCCGCAAGCCGGTGCAGACCATACACGTGACCGAAGGACAGCGGTACAAGATGTACGACTTCATCAAGAAAGAGATAAAAAGCGGCAGGCAGGCCTTCATCGTCTATCCGCTTATCAAAGAGTCCGAGAAACTCGACTATCAGAACCTGGAAGAGGGTTATCAGACAGTCGTGAACTATTTCCCCGCACCGGAATTCGTGACGGCTGTCGTCCACGGCCAGCAGACCAACGAGAACAAGGCCTACGACATGAAGCTATTCGCCGACGGCAAGGCCGACATACTGGTGGCCACATCGGTCATCGAGGTAGGCGTGGACGTACCCAACGCCTCGGTGATGGTAATCGAAAGCGCGGAGCGTTTCGGTCTGTCCCAGCTCCACCAGTTGAGAGGCAGGGTCGGACGCGGAGCCGAGAAGTCCTACTGCATCCTCATGACCGGCTACAAGCTCAGCGAGGACTCACGCAAGAGGATTGAGCTGATGTGCTCGACCGGCGACGGCTTCGAGCTGGCCGAGGCCGACCTGCGCATGAGGGGCCCTGGCGACATGGAAGGTACGCGGCAGAGCGGTCTTGCCTTCGACCTGCGGATAGCCGACCTCGGTAAGGACTCCCCTATCCTGGCCCAGGCCCGCTCAGCCGCCGCCGACATCCTGGCCGCCGACCCCCTGCTCGAAAGCCCGTCCTCTGCCCTGCTCCGCACAGGCCTGGACCGTCTCAGGCAGGAAGGCGGCGAAGTCATTGATTATTCAACCATAAGTTAAGATATATGAGAATACGCACCATTGCCCTAGTGGCACACGACAACTGCAAGAGAGATCTGATAGAGTGGGTACGCTTCAACAGAGGCACCCTTGAAAAATACCGCCTGGTATGCACCGGCACCACCGGCCGCCTCGTACAGGAGGCCCTGGAGGAGGACGGACAGAAGGACCTGAACATCACCCGCCTGAAATCCGGACCGCTCGGAGGAGACCAGCAGCTGGGCGCACTCATAGCCGAAGAGGTCATCGACATGATAGTG
Organism: uncultured Bacteroidales bacterium; assembly: GCA_944323785.1. Classification (GTDB taxonomy): domain Bacteria; phylum Bacteroidota; class Bacteroidia; order Bacteroidales; family UBA932; genus Coprenecus. Next base: position 93,173 of record CALUTU010000002.1, read on the forward strand.
TTCTTCTGGGACCCCATGCAGCCACAGCCCCACGACGTGGACGTAAAGGCCCTGCTGCGCATCTCCAACCTCTACAATGTCCCCACGGCCTACAACCGCAGCACGGCCGATTTCCTCATCTCCTCGCCCCTTTTCAAGGAGGACTACGACAGAAAGATACGCGACTACTCCGGCTACCTCAACCGGGAACTGAAAGAGGCCACATCGGGACAATAATGTCCAAGAAAACACACATACTATCATGAATACCGACACGGACAAAAACATGGATGACAAGAGATGGACTGTGCTCGAGAGCGAGTACCTCTTCCGCCGCCCGTGGCTCACCGCCCGCCGGGACAAGGTACAGCTGCCCAACGGCAACATCAATCCCGAGTTCTACGTCCTCGAATACCCCGACTGGGTCAATGTCATCGCCGTCACCGAGGACGGCCGTTTCATCATCGAGCGGCAGTACCGCCACGGCATCGGCTCCACCGGCTGGGAGATACCCGCCGGAGTCTGCGAGAAAGGCGAGACACCGGAGCAGGCCGCCCGCCGCGAGCTGCTTGAAGAGACCGGCTACGGTGACGGCACATGGACTCTCAGCCTTGTATCGGCACCCAACGCCAGCACCAGCAACAACCACTGCTACAGCTTTGTAGCCACCGGAGTCCGGAAGATATCCGGCCAGCACCTGGAAGCCACAGAGGACATATCCGTCCACCTGAAGACCCGAGAGGAAGTCCTTGAGCTGATGCGCTCCGGCCAGATCCGGCAGGCCACCATGCTCAGCCCTCTCTGGAAATATTTCGCTGAGAAAACAACCTTATAAAACCTCAATATCATGAAAGAGATCAACTATGACGAACTGAGTTTCAAGCAACTGCTCAAATACGCCGAAAAAGGCGACGAATGGGCTCAATATCTGGTAGGACTGGAATACGCCTTCCCTGAAAATGATGAAGAAGCGGATGAGGAGGAGGCCGTCCGATGGTTCAGCAAAGCTGCGGAGGCAGGCGTGCCTGAGGCCCGCTTCAGGATGGCTGAGAGGCTGTTCACCGGCAGCGGCATTGAACAGGATCCGGAGGCGGCGTACGACCTGGCCCTGAAAGTTGCCGAAGAGGCAGACCTGCCTGAGGCGTGGGCACTCCTGGGCTTCATGTACGGAGCGGGCGTTCCAGTAGAGGAGGATATGGACAAATGCCGGGAGTTGCTGGAGAAAGGAGCCTCCATGAGTTCCGAATATGCTCAGTCGTTGCTGGATGAGCTCAATAACGGAACTCTTTTCGAGGATGGGGAAGATGAGGATGATTATGATGACGACTATGAGGATGATGAAGTTGAGGATGATGAAGTTGAGGACGAAGAAGAAGAAGACGACGATGAAGAAGACGACGATGAAGAAGACGACGATGAAGAAGACGACGATGATGAAGAAGATGATGAAGATGAAGATGAAGATGATGAAGATGAAGATGAAGATGATGAGGACGATGACGAAGTAGAGTTTGGAGAGGGAGATGAGGACGACGGGGAGGAAGAAGAGGGTACTGTATATGACGGCACGGACGGTTTTCCGAAAAATGATTACATTATCGACGCGGACAGGGTCACCGCCGAAGCCCGCCGTGGCAACATCCACGCCATCAAGACACTGGCCTGGGGCTACTACAAAGGAGTCTACGGCCTGCCTGAAAACAGGAAAGAAGGCTGGAAATGGTACGAACGCGGGGCAGATAAGAATGACCTCTGGTGCCTCCGCGAGCTGGGCGTCCTGTACACTATTGAGGATAAAGGCCGTAAGGCGCTTAAAATCTTCGAGCAGGGCATAAAGCTGGGCAGCGGGGACTGCTGCGAGAAAGCCGGAGACCTGTATTTCTATGGGAAAGCCGGCATCTCCAAGGACTACCACAAAGCCGGCGACTACTACTGGAAAGGGCACAGCATCGGTCATGCAGGGTGCATCGCTTCCCTGGCAGCCATGGCCTTCTATGGCAACGGAGCGGAGATAAATCTGGAGCATGCCAAATTCCTTTATCGTGATGCAGCCGGGAAAGGTCTGAAATGGGCATGGAAGATGGCCGGTCTCTCGGCTGAGCGTCAGAGACATTTTGACGAAGCCAGACAGATATACCTCGAAGGCATAGAGCACGGCAGCTGGATCTGCGCCTGCAACCTGGGACTGCTCTATTACGCCGGCAGATTCGGAGAGCAGAATATGGAACGGTGCGCCGAATACTACCGCGAGGCCATCGAGAACGAAGAGACTCAGGGATATGCCTGCATGGGAGAAGTCTTCTACGAGATGGGAGAGTACGATCAGGCACTCAGCCTGTTCAGAGAGGGTGACGATGAAGGCAATCCGGACTGCTCGGCATGGCTGGGCCGCCTGGATATAGAGCACGGCTCCGCAGGCAAAGGTGTTCAGACCCTGCGCAATGCCCTTGACAGAGGTTCATCCCTGGCCGGACTGTTCCTGGGCGACTACTACTATGGCCAAAAAAACTACTCTACTGCGCTCCAGTACTATCACAAGGCAGCCAACCGCAACGTGGGCCCTGCCCTGCTCAAGCTCGGCCGCATGTACTTCGACGGTGAGGGCACCCCGAAGAAATACACCTCCGCCCGCATTTTCCTCGAAAGGGCATGGGAGTTCGGTCAGGACCAGGCCGAAGCCGCCATCCGCGTCCTCAAGCACTATAGATACTGATTGCGGAAATTATTATCCGCAAAAATACCCCGGAGCCTTGAGTTGTGAGGTGTACCAAATGTTTAAAGGGCCGTTCTCCGGTCCTTTTTTCATTTTCCAAGTACCGCCGCAGGTACTTCTAGGGTATGAGGCCGCCCATCCGCTTTGTGTTGAAGTGCTCACAGCCAGTCTACAGCTTTGACGACCTCAGTAGGCACCCGAGACATAACATTCCAGCCTCCCTCCACACCGACAGCGTCCCGGCTTGCATCCCGGCAGGCATCCTGCCGTTCTATTTTCCCAACCCGACCAACGTACCCCTGACTGCACAACGCATTTTTGTTCCGTCATGTGCAGCCTGGAAAAATCGTCCTTAATAATCAGCACCTTACAAAGAGTCTTGCACATTTGCCCATTTTAAAACCAGCCAAATGTGCACCTCACCCCATAAACACCTGATAATCAGCACACATTTTCAGCTCACTGCACAGCACAATACAAAATCCAGCTTCCACCAAGACTTCTACCAAAAGGCGACACAGATATCACTCCTGTTCCGCCTCCTTCACGATTGTCACTGTGCAGCCATCAACCGGTTCCGAACCGTTCAGGCTGATCTCAGTGGCAGTATCCGGCATATTGCCCTGCCATACGCACGACTGGGTGAATGTCACGGTATCACGCTTGCTGCCGTCGCCCCAGTCCAAGACAAACTCCTTGGTGTAGTTCTCATCCCGGGCGAACTCTCCGAACTTCAGATAATATCTGCCGGCATATATGCCGCTGTCATACTGATCGGTGAGCAGTCCGTGAAACGTCACCAGGATAGCTTTCGTCGCAGCATCCACGTCCAGTTCATAGGTATTCCCCTCAAAGACAGCCGTGATGTCATTATCAGACAGATTGCCCGGGATTTCCGGATTGAGCAGGTCATTGCCCTCGGCATCCTGTACCATCACCTCAATATCGACCGGCACGAAATCCCACACCATCACGGGCATCACTACAGAGACATATTCCGATTCCACAAACTCAGAGCCGTTAAGGCTGACATGGGTACTTTGATGAGGCTTATGATTCTTCCACCAGAAATCATGATTGAATACTATCGTATCACAATCCCTGCCGTTTCCCCAATCTATCACTATGGTGCTGTTCTCGAAAATATCGTCTCCGTTGAACTCTCCCAATCTGATACAATGCAAACCGTCCGGAGTAACCGCACTGTAAAGTCCCTTGAAGCAGGCCATATAGGCTTTCGTCTGTACCATCTCATCAAGTTTATAGGCTTGACCGTCATATACCGCGGTAATATCGCAATTGGCCAAAGTATTAGGTGCGTCAGGGTCCAGCAAATCATTACCGGACTCATCCACGGCGCATATAGTAATCTCAAAAGGAGCGATGTCCCATATCACTCCGGGCAGAGGACCTTCACCACAACCGACAATAAGGAAACACAACAGTAAAGACAAAGAGAAATTAACAGTTTTCATAACAGTAAGTTTTAAAAATAATTTCTCAAAGATACAATAATTTCTCCAAAGCGACATGGCTTTTCAATAGAAAATGCAGGTATTTTCTATAATCCTGTTATCCAGCACGGAATGGGCGGCTTGGCTAAATGGAGTCTATCGCTGTTCTGAAGCAGGTGCAGTCGGGGAAATAAGGGCTGTGGAGTAGGCGGCGGCTTTTTTCTCCAACGGCAGCGGATATGCACGGGAGGACGAGGGCATGCGGTAAAATCTCACGGTACGGGCAGCTTTCGGTTCTGACAGATGCTCCGGACTGCCTGGAGAGGAATATTCCTCGAGAGCACATCGTGACTCTGCAGGAATGGCAAACTGGACATAGCCGCCTACCGGAGGGACGGGAACATCGAGGATAGAGGCGATCTGCTCGGCTGATTTGCCGCCTGTGGAGACGACCGTCCGGCACAAGGGCATCCGGGACAGGAGGGAGCGGATGTCGGTAGGCTCGATGATTTTCAGAAAGTTGTCGGAGGCGTTGCCGCGCAAACGCTTGACCATATAGGCCGCATCGTACAGGGCAATGCCTTTCCGGCGGCAGAAATCCACCACCCTGTCATAATCAAAGCGTCTCTGCCCCGGCACTACAAAATGCTCCTTGTCACCGTAAAAGAGCAGTCCCATGATGCGCCACATGTCATTCTGGAAATTGGGGTAGAAGAACTCCATAGACCATCTCTCATGAGGAGGGGGAAATGAGCCGAGCAGGAGCACCCGCGCGTTCTCAGGCATGAACGGCTCAAGCGGATGCACCTCGAAAAGGCTGTATTCCCGCCGCATCAGCTCCGGATCACGCAACTTCTCGCGCAGTTCAGCAAGACGCACGGCATTAGGGGAATCAGAGAACTGCAGATGCATGTAGCCTCCGTCACCGTATTTGTCCAGCAGATGTCCGTAGCTCTTTTGAAATATCTCCTCTGCTGTCATTTGAGGACAAGACGCACGGGCGTACAATATGGCTCGGGAAAATACCGTATCAAAATCTATCACTTTGTCCGCCTCCGAGACTATCCGGCCATAGATGGAGCGCGGCCAGCTTTTGTTGGACGAGCGGTGATCCTCGACGGCCTCCCGCATCACGTGTATCTGCTCCTCTGTAAACCATTGCCTAAGCCTGATATCCTCCTCCAACATCCTGCCGGACGACAGATGATGGTACTCACGTCCTTCGCACACACCTATGTCATGATACGCGGCTATGGCGTAGACCATATCAGGATTCAGCTCATAGCGGCGGCCGCCGTCCATCTGACCGGCAGACAACTTTCGGAAAATCTCCATACTCTGGTCAATAACCGACTGTATGTGCCTGCGTGAATGGGCCTTGTCATAGCTGTCATATCTTGGCAGGACATTATCTGCCACGTACTGCTGCAACTGTGCATTTACTTCCGGAATCTCTGATTTACGCATATCCTACATATTTGCGGCCGGCTCACAGCCTCATTCATGATGACGGCGGGGGTGACCGGTCCTGGATTTTAACGGAAACTGGAAATTGTTGAGATTGACCGTCAGCTGAACCAGCTGCTGCCATCCCCAGCCGTATCCGTCGTAATGATGCACAGACGCCACTTTCAGACTAAGGAAATCCTTGAAGTCGTAATGATATGATATCTCCAGACGGTTGTAGATACCCGAATCCGTACTGTAGAACACATCTCCGTAATATAAATTGCCACCATAGATATTACCGGCGATATCCGACTCATGATAAAAAGGCATCAGATTGGCACCGGCATATAATGTATTGCGGACTCCAAAGCCATAATAGCCCAGCGATATCTCTCCCTGGAAGCCACCCGGCAGAGTGTAGCCCTGTTCCCTGATCCGATCATTCTGAAATGTCTGCATCCAGCCTGCCCGCATTGTCAGGTTCATCCTTTCAGGCATAAACTCTGATACGTCAGATGCGAGATGAGGATACAGCCAGATATTGTCCACCACACCTCCGACCGTATTGCTACCGGCATAATGGGTCATCATGAAACTATAGGACAGATTGAGCCACGTGGTACCGAACCGTCCATAGGAATATACCGAAAACTGCTCCCTGGTTTCCTCATCCACGCAGCCTATCCAATCCACGACACCTTCTACTCTCCACCATTTTCCGGCATAGCTCAACAATACTCCCTCCAGACTGCCGTCAAAAAAATACCGCTCGTCAAAGAACGCCTCCGGGTAATAGCCCCTCATACGTTTTCTGGGAAATGCTCCCGCATTGACTTTAAAGCGTTCTCCGTCATACTGATAGTACAGCAGGTAATCGAACATAAGGGCCGGTGCCGACTTTCCGAAATACCGGGTGGCATCCACGCCTGCATATACGGCATGTCCATCACCGAAGCCCAAGCCCACTTTCGGCGAGAGCATCGCCCCGAAAATAGTACCGGACGGGGAGGTCGTCAAAGACGCATATTCCCGGTTGTCAAAACCGAATTTCAGATCCACGTCCCATAGAAACTGCTGTCCGATAAGTTCTTTCGGCATCAAAAGAGCGGTGACGGCCAATAATACAGATATAATTATCCGATGCATATCATCAATTATTGTCCATTTTTGCCTCAATCAGTACCCAGACAGTAAACACGCCGGTCTTCTTGTCGTGGAAAACGCGCCTGTCCACCAAAGCAGCATCTGCAACAGGTGTCTGAACCGTTGTTCTCTGCACCTTACTGCCGTCCTCACGCTCATAATCAGCTGTATCAGCCGGTGACAGTTTTTCGGCCAGCACTGTAAGAGCATTCATGCGGGCTATCTGAGTGGCCATCTCCACCGATGACGATTTCCCGGTACCTTCAGCCCGTATCATTCCCTGCCGTTTGGAACGCAGATCCTCCACTGTAAAAGGAGATTCTGCCCCTGTCCCTGATGTTTCAGACTTCTTCTGCCTGTTACCGCAGGACACTGCCAACACCGCACACAGTACGCTCACGGCAACTATACAGATAATGACAACACTTTTCATACCTATTGATTGTCTTTATTTACATTATTCTCCGCATCAGAGTCATCCTCAATGCTTTCACCAAGAAGAGCAGCATGGAAGGAAGCCTTTACCTGCACCCCTTTTTTCTCCAGTTTTCTGGCCGTCGACACTACTGAGACCCTTCCGGAAAGCACCTTACGGGCCTCATCGAACTTAGCCGCAGCCTTGTCCAGAACAGTCCCCACGTCATCAAAGGTATTGGCGAACTTCCCTACCCTGTCCAGCAGCTCAGAAGCCAGACGCATCACCTCCTCCGTATTCTTCTGCTGATTTACTCTCACCCATGTGTTCTCTATGATCTTCAGCATGGCGAAAAGGTTGGACTCTCCGGAAATGATTATACCCTTGTCAAAAGCCTTGTGCCAGTCCTCACGGAAATTCTGGTAATACAGTTGGAATGCACCCTCGTTCGGTACGAACATCACCACATAGTCCAGCGAATCACGGCCGGTCTGACGTATATATTGACTGTAGTTCTTGGCTGACAGTTCCTTGACATGAGCTTCCACACTCCTGCGATGGGACGCGAGCGCTGCATTACGACCTGCATCGTCCGCAGAGTTGCCGTACTCAAGATATCCGTCCAAAGAGACCTTGGAATCTATGACCACTGCCTTGTTTTCAGGCAGGTACAAGACCACATCCGGCACCAGCCTGCGTCCTTCGCCATCAGACAGGACAGTCCTGCCGTCCACATCCCTGATTGTCTCCTGCAGGATAAAATCCTCTCCCTCTCGGAGTCCCATTCCCTCGAGAAGGTTGAGCAGCACGACCTCACCCCAATTACCCACCGCCTTGTTATTGGAGCGCAGAGCCGTAGCCAGATTGTCAGCCTGCTTGCCGACAGCAGCCGTCTGTTCCATCATCGAGCGGATCTGCTGCTCAATAGACGCGCTGTTCTTCAATGACTTCTCCTTGGACTCCTCCACGGCGCGGCGGAATTCCTCCATCTTCCTGCCCAAAGGGTCCAGAATATTCTTTATCTGCTCGGAATTGGCGGCGGACAGGTCGACGGACTTCTCTTTCAGAATGGCTGAGGCCGAATCCTTGAAAGTCAGCACCATCTTCTGAAGTTTCTCGTCATACTCGCGGCGCATGGCCTCGATTTCCGCCTTACGGGCCTCCTTCTGCTCAGCCAGACTATCTTCAAGCATCTGAGTCCTGGCCTGAGCCACTTTCAGATCTGCCTCAGCCAGAGCAGCATCCCGTTTACGGGCAGAGGCCTGGATAGTCCAAGCCCCCACCGCTCCTATTAACAGTCCTATGACCGCTGACAACACCCAGAGCATATTGTCCTATATGCTTAGAAACTGCTCTTGAGTCCCGTAGCACGGTTGAATACCGGCAGCTCCGGTGTCGAGTCCTTGTCCTTGATATAGTAGCCGTTGCGCTCAAACTGCACGGCGATACCTGAAGCGTCTTCCAAAAGGCCCGGCTCGGCGAGAGCGTCCACCTCCTTGAGCGAGTCCGGATTGAGATATGCCTTGTAGTCCTTGCCCTCCGGTATGCCGCTCATGTCGGCCTCGGTGAAGAGCCGGTCGTAGAGCCTCAGGCGCACCTTCTCGCACTGAGTGGCGTTGACCCAGTGAATCGTACCCTTGACCGAGCGCCATGTGCCGCTGCCGGGCTTGGTCGTCGGATCGTAGGTGCAGCGGATCTCGGTGATATTGCCCTCCGCGTCCTTGACCACCTCCTCGCACTTTATGATGTAGGAGTATTTCAGGCGCACCTCCCCGCCGGGACGCAGACGGAAGAACTTCTTGGGAGGCTCTTCCATGAAATCAGCCCTCTCGATATAGAGCTCGCGGCCGAAGAGGATAGTCCTCTGCCCAGCCTCGGGATCCTCGGGGTTCTTAGGGGCAATGCAGTATTCGGTCCGGCCGGTCTCCGTCTCGGTGGCCGCACTGCACTCGCCGTCATTCCAGTTGGTAATGACTAACTTGACGGGGTCGGTGACTACCATATAGCGGTTGGAGCGCTTGTTCAGGTCCTCGCGCAGGCACCACTCCAGGAGCGAGAGGTCGATAAGGTTGTCCCTTTTGGCCACGCCCACCTTCTCGGCGAAATTGCGGATACTCTCGGGGGTATAGCCCCTGCGGCGGATACCGCAGATGGTCGGCATGCGGGGGTCGTCCCAGCCGCTGACAAAGCCGTTGCGCACTAGTTCCAGGAGCTTGCGCTTGCTCATGACGGTATAGGTGAGGTTCAGGCGGGCGAACTCATACTGATGCGAGGGGAAAATGCCCAGCTGCTCGATGAACCAGTCGTAGAGGGGACGGTGTACGTCGAACTCCAGGGTGCATATCGAATGGGTGATGTGCTCTATCGAGTCGCACTGCCCGTGGGCATAGTCGTACATCGGGTAGATGCACCACTTGTCTCCGGTACGGTGGTGGTGTGCATGGATGATGCGGTACATCAGAGGGTCGCGGAACATCATGTTGGGATGGGCCATGTCTATCTTGGCCCTGAGCACCTTGGATCCGTCGGGAAACTCCCCGTTCTTCATCCGCTCGAACAGGTCCAGGTTCTCCTCCACGCTGCGGTTGCGCCACGGGCTATCCGTTCCAGGCTGCTGCACCGTGCCGCGGTTCTGCCGGATCTCCTCCTGGGTCTGGTCGTCCACGTAGGCCAGTCCCTTCTTTATCAGCACCACGGCCCAGTCATATAGCTGCTGGAAATAGTCGGAGGCGTAGTATTCACCGGCCCAGTCGAAGCCGAGCCACTTGATGTCCTCCTTGATGGAGTCCACGTACTCGGTGTCCTCCTTCACGGGGTTGGTGTCATCGAAGCGGAGATTGGTACGTCCGCCGTACTTACGGGCCAGGCCGAAATTGAGGCAGATGCTCTTGGCATGGCCTATATGCAGATAACCGTTCGGCTCCGGCGGAAAGCGGGTCATCACCGACTCCACCTTGCCCGAAGCCAGGTCATTCTCAATAATCTCTTCGAGGAAATTCTTCTGCACGGTCTCTTCCGCCGCGCTCTGCTGCTTGTTCAAGTCTTCCATCTTCTCTGCGTATTTTACAACATACAAAGATAAAAAGTTCTCAGTAAACCCGCAGATTTTTTTGTTTTTGTTTTTATTGTTTAACTTTGGAGTAAAACTTTAAAACTGACTCATCATGAGACATTGCTCTGGAGACAACAAAAGAGAAAACTCCGACTGGCTAATTGAAAATCCCATTGCCAGACCCGAAAACAAACCCATGATCCACTCTTCGACATGCATTACTCTGATGGCTTTGCTACTTGTCCTGTCATGCGGCAGGCAAGTAGAAGATATATCTGACTCTGTTCCCACGGTCACACTCTCCTCACTGGTAAAAGACACAGCCAGGCTGTTGATTCCGGAACGTGAGCTTGACTTCCCCGTATCCGCTTTGCAAATATCCGTGTGGAAAGACAGTGTCTCTGTCGTACGCAACGGTGTGAGTCGAGACAATATGTTTCTGGAGTTCCGTACGCTATACGGCAACAAGCATATCAAGAGCCTCTTCCACGCAGGTAACGGACCTGATGAAATGCTGAGTTTCAACTTTGACTACCAAAGCGATTCTGTCGTGGCAAGGGATTTCATGAGAAACAACATAGCCATAATACCCATTGACTCGGTCGTCTTTAATCCAGATTATAGAGTCAGACTTAAAAAAGCTGATATCAACACCCAATATCTCTGGCCTTTCAAAGGCGGCTTACTAGCTGTAAACCCTTTCTGCTTCCGAAATGATGAGATAGGTGTCAATAATGACGGATTCAGATTCATTCAAACTGACAGCAGCTACACCTACAAAGAGGAAAAGGAGTACGAATACAGGACTTTCAATGTTATATGTATGAGATTTATCATCTCGTATGATAACGACCGCATAGCTGTGTACAACTCCAGTGAGTCTGAAGTTGAAATATACGACACCGAACTGAACCTGCTGAAAATAATCAAAGGTCCTGAAATGCCGCACGGCATAAAGTATTACATAAACAAATACAACTACGTATCGTATTATGGAGAAGTGCCACAGGCATACTTCTGGGCATGCTCCAATAATAATCACTTCTATCTGGCTTACAACGGAGACTTCACCTCCGGCAATGAGAAGACTATATACGATCTGAGCTCTTGGGTCTTCAAGTTCGACTGGGACGGCAACTTCGTGGACTCGTACTACGTGGACCACTTCATCAGCTCCATGTCCCTCAGCGAGGACGGACAGTCCATGTACATCTTCGGAGTAAACCGCGACGGGGAGAACGTCTTCTACAGAGCCAGGCTGACATAACGGGCATGACGTATCCCGTGTTTATTTTTTACGAAATGCGCATATTTTTTTGTTTTTGTTTTTGTTTTTGTTTTTGTTTAACTTTGAAGCGTAACATTAAAACTAACTCTATCATGAAAACTAAACTCAACAAAAAATCCTTGGCAGCCGCTATCGCCGCCATCGTCCTCTCCTCCGGCGCTTTCCTGGGCATCTCGTTATCAATCTCACAAAAAGCAAATGCTCAGTATGCTAGTCTTTGTGACCTTTCTTATGAAAACGGACCTATGGTTATGTCTTGCACCGAGTCCAATACCCAAGACTGCGAGGTTAGACTTATCCTTATCTCACCCACTCATGATACCACCGCCGTTCTCAAATTCCGTTGCAACGGAGAGACTGTAAAAAGCGAGAACGACCATCTAATCTTCAACCCTATCGCACATTAACCTTTTATGAGGACAGTACTTATATTCAGTATTATATATGCATCATTCATGGTATCCTGCAAGACAAGGACTATGGACGATGCATATGATATTATCCTCAATGACAAAGTCAAAGATACGGCGACAGTACTGACAGCCGGAAATGTCAACTTCATCCCTCCCGTATCCGCCATAGCCGTGCATATATACGATGACAGCATTGCCGTAGTTCACAATACTAACAAAGCGCATAGGAAGCATGTGGAGTTGTACAATATCCATGACAACACACTGATTAAAGAACTGATAGCACAAGGCAATGGCCCTGGAGAAATGGTTTCTGCCCTGAGCCGCTACAACAATGACACTCTTGTAATATGGGATTTCATGAAATGTAACATTGCAACTATCCCCATTAAATCTGCTATTTCAGACACTGCCTATAATCCCACTCTGCGATCTTTCTCATTGACACCAAAATGCATGTGGCCTTATAAAGGGAGACTGATGGCTATTAATCCAAACTGCTTCAGGTACGACAAACTGGGAATCAATAACGACGGGCCAAGACTTATTATAAGTGACAGCAATTATGTGTACAAGGAAAGCAGAAAGTACGATATCCAGACTGTAAACGCCGTATACACGGATTTTTTCATATCTTGGAAAAACAACAGGATTATTGTATTCGATACATCAGAACCAAGAATCGAAATTTTCGACACTAATCTCAATCTACAGAAAACTATTTATGGTCCGGAACTTCCGGACGAAATCAGATACTCCACATATGAGAACTTCGGCACTTATGTCGCTGCTGAAGGAAAAAGCCCGGAATCTTACCATACATTCTGTACCGATGAAGACTTTTTCTACTTGGCATACAATGGAGATTTTTTCTCACGCGACAAGACTATGTATGATCTGAGCACCTGGATTTTCAAGTTCGACTGGGACGGCAACTTCGTGGACTCGTATTACGTGGACCATTTCATCCACTCCATGTCCCTCAGCGGGGACGGGCAGTCAATGTACATCTTCGGTGTAAACCGAGACGGCGAGAACGTATTCTACAAAACCAGACTGACATAAAGACAATGATTATGAGATTCCGCATTTTCACATTAATACTTTTCATATCAATGACTGTTGCTTCATGCGGTAATAGGAATAACAATCAAGGCAGCAACTCAAATACCAGTACCGACTCCGACACCGGCATATCCCCGTCCGTCATTGAAAGTACAGGCATAGATTCATCCAAGATCCGCAGACTGGAAGCTTTCACCAACATCGACCTTGAGAAGGCGTATGCATCCTCTCTGGAAGACGGCAATTCTTTTCCTGACTTCTCATCAGCATTCACGCTGAGCCCTGAAGATGATATTGCACTGATTCTGTTCATAACCAGTCCGGACTGTTCGGCCTGCATCGCCTCTACCCTGGATTTCCTGAGCACCAACAGCCGCTCCAATACATGTCCTACCATTCTCTTTTTCAAGGAAGGCAACCGGGATATATATGAGTTCTACAAAGAGCAGTATACCCAGCAACTTGATTCCACTACCCGGCATTACATCAACCATACCTTTGTCATAAGTGTAGGATATTCCGAAGAAGCCAACAACGCTCCGGACGGGGCATATCTGCTCTACCGCAACCGGGTCATCAACTATATGCCCTGGTCATTGTAGGGTCTTGCCTACAGAACGTTCAGGACCTGTTCCTTGATCTTCTCAAGCTCGTCCTTCATCCGCACCACGCACTTCTGCATCCCGGCATGGTTGGACTTGGAGCCGAGGGTATTGATCTCACGGCCCATCTCCTGGGCGATGAATCCCAGTTTCTTGCCCGGACACTCCTCCACGTCCATCGTATCGCGGAAATACCGGCAGTGCTGCCTCAGCCGCACTTTCTCCTCATTGACATCCAGTTTCTCCAGGTAAAATATCATCTCCTGCTCCAGGCGGTCACGGTCAGGTGACAGGGACAGTTCCTCCATCCTGGAGAGTATTCTCTGACGGATGAGCGGTACCCTCTCGGTCTCAAAGACCTCGGCCTCTGACAAGATGCGCTCAATATTGTCCACGCGGGTCTGCAGGTCAGCCCTGAGCACCGCCCCCTCACGGGCCCGGAAGGCAATCAAGGCATCCACAGCCTCCTCAAGGGCCTTGCCCAAAGCCATTGTCTCCTCCTCAGTCATGTCGTCCTTGTCGGCAGACACGACATCCGGCATACGGAGCACGGACGACACCAAGACAGACGCCATGTAGTCCTCCCGACAGTCCAGCTCAAGGGACGAGACGATCTCGGACATCTGGCGGAAATAATCCCTGAACACATCCCCGTCTATCCTGCGGGCCTCAGAACCCGAGACAGCCTCCGAAGTCAGAAAGACATCTATATTGCCCCTCACCAGACGGCGGGTAAGGTATTGCCTGTATTCCAGTTCCTTATCCTTGGGCAGAAATGAGGACTTGAGCGAGATGTCGCTGCCCTTGCCATTGAGCGAGCGTATCTCCACAGTATATTTCTTGTTGCCGGACGTAACTTCGGACTTGCCGTATCCGGTCATGGACAGCATCATAATCGATCTTATCTATTATAGTTAAACAATCTTTCCGAACGGGTCTTCCACTCCTCCGCCATATCATTCATAGCCAGCATCTCACAGGCTACCGATATGTTGTATGCCGCACAGGCGGCCTTTTTCGTATCCGGACTGGCAGCTTCCTCCAGCCATATATTCATGGCCTTCTCCCACTCGAAGAGATAAGCCAGCCGGCAGGCCTCGGTCCACTGCGCGTTGTCGTACACATACAGAGACACATTCACCGTCTCCCAGCGGGGAGTAAGTCCGCCGGCCATCGTCACACCGATGGTCCTGAAATATTCATCCAGCTCACTGTTGACTTTCTCTATAGCCTTCAGGTCCGCTATCTCCGACTCGGCCATAAGCGTCCATTCAAAGACATCCGACTCGCTGAGATCGGCCACGGGCGGCAGCGAATCCACATTGAATACCTGTACCTTTACCGAATAAGGCAGACGCACCTGGGTCTGCTTCAGGAACTGGCTCTGGACATACGCCTGTTCCTGAACATGCTCTACCGAGAACTCTCCGACAGAAAGAGAGTCGGCGACTATCAGGAAATCCACACCTGTCAGAGCATGGACATACTGTTTCTGAGCACTGTCCCTGAAATCCACATCTCCGGCTTTCATGACAAACACCGGCACCGAGCCGGAATCCAGTCCCAGATCCACTTCCAGTCCCTCGGCCATGCCGCATACCAGAGCGGACATAAGTGTGGAATCCGCACTGCCGTCCTGAAGAACAGCCATGACCCCGGGCAACGCGCCGGCGAAATCCACGTTTGTATCAGACTGAACTCTCTTCTCGACGGGCAGCGTGTAGGTCAACGGTCCGCACGACACGACGGCCAGCATCGGAAGAAGGATTGAAAACACCCATTTTCTCATATCTCACAGATTTGAATATCACTTTATCAGTTCTCCGCTGAGATCGTACTCGTCAGCCCCCGTAATCCGGACATCCACAAAAGTTCCCGGAGCCGGGCACTCACCGGCACACTGCACTATCACCTCTCCGTCCACCTCCGGACTCTCCCGGGATGTCCTGCCGGTGAAAGTTCCGTCCTCAGCCGAGACAGAGTCCACCAGCACCCTCTCCACGCTTCCGATACGGCTTTCATTGTACCTCAGCGAGATATCCGCCTGCAGTTCCATCAGTTCATCCAGTCTCTCCTGCTTGACGGACTCCGGTACCGAATCCTTCAAATTCTGTGCCCCCCAGGTGCCCTCCTCCTCGGAATAGGCGAAAGCACCTAACCGTTCGAAGCGGTACTCCTGTACAAATGACAGCAGATCCTCGAACTCTTTCTCACCTTCGCCCGGATGTCCCACCATCATAGTAGTCCTGAGCACGATGCCGGGGACTTCCTTTCGGAACTTCTCCACCAGGGCACGGGTCTGCCTGCCGTCTATGGAGCGGCGCATGGCCCTGAGCACCGGGTCCGCCGAATGTTGGAGAGGTATATCCAGATACTTGCACATCTTTGGGGAAGATGCCATAATTTCCAGCACATCCTGAGGGAATGCCGCCGGATAGGCATACAGCAGTCTGATCCATTCTATCCCGGGAATATCATTGAGACCGGTCAGGAGACGACCCAATCGCCTCTGTCCGTACAAGTCAAGACCATAGAAGGTAGTGTCCTGAGCGATGACTATCAGCTCCTTCACTCCACTGTCCGCAAGCGAGCGGGCCTCGTCCAGCAGCTTCTCCTCCGGCACAGAGACATGAGGGCCACGGATGCCGGGAATAGCGCAGTAGGAGCAGTGACGGTCACAACCCTCGGATATCTTAAGATAGGCATAATGCCCTGGAGTGGTGAGATACCGCCTGGTCTCCAGAGCAGGATCCTTCCTCACCGACAGTTCCCGCAGCAGAGGTTCGATGGAGAATGCCCCGAAAAAGCCGTCCACCTCGGGTATCTCAGCCGGAAGCTCGTCCCGGTATCTCTCCGACAGACAGCCCATCACATAGAGCTTGCGGATGACTCCGCGCTTCTTGGCGTCCACCGCCTCCAGTATGGCCTGCACCGACTCCTCCTTGGCATCCAGAATAAAGCCGCAGGTGTTGATAATCAGAATATCCACATCTGCGTCCTCCAACGGCACCTCCTCAGGAGACACCTCATATCCGGCTGCGGAAAGCTGTTTGAGAAGATGCTCGGAGTCCACACGGTTCTTCGAGCATCCCATAGTCACTACCCGGACTCTTTTTCCGCCGGTACACATAGGCTATTTCTCCTCCTTGGGTTCCTCTCCGCCCTCAGCCTGCTGTCCTTCTTCCTCAGCGGGCTCCTCAAAATCCAGAGAGGCGTATTTCTTCAGGAGATTGTACCACGTGACCACTTTCTTCATGTGCGACACATAGAAACGGTCGGCATCGTATCCGGGCAGAGCCTTGTCGAAGAACTCCTTGATGACCTTGGGATCAGACTTGGCATCCGGAGCATCGGCCTCACCGAGCACTTCCTTCATCTTCAGAAGTACGTCCTTCAGGGGTGTCTCTCCGTCCTCAGTATAGATGGAGATATCGGAAAGGGATGATACCTTGGCGTGAGGGCCGAACACACTGCGGCGGCCCGTAAGCATGGACTCGGCGATCATACCGTTCCTGGCCTGTGACACATAGGTAAACAGGCCCTGTTCGCCTGTAATTGCCAGTATTTTCTGCAAATCTGTTTTCATGTCTTTAATCTTTAACAATATACATTAACTGTTGTTATTTCATATCAATATACACGCCCTCCACCTGAGGCAGGAGCGGATGTCTGAAATCGGAGACTATCACGTAATCTGAAGCCGCCATCCTGCGCTCATCGCTCCACTGATTGGACATCCGGGCCAGAACCTGCTCCCTGGACATGCCGGAGCGGGCCATTACCCGTCCGATCCTTATCTCTTCCGGGCACAGGACCGTCAGCACTTTATCAGCCACACCCGCAAGGGCCGGTTTCTCCAGATAGATGGCGGATTCCATGATGACAAAGGAAGCATCAGCCACTCTCTCTTTCCAGGCCCTGAAATCCGCAATGACTTCCGGAAACACCAGTGCCTCCACCTTCTCCAGCAGACATCTGTCCGAGAATATCCTGCCGGCCATATACTGCCTGTCCAGACGGCCGTCCTTGACAAGGCCAGGTCCCAGAAGAGCCTGCAGAGCACCGAGCAGTCCGCGGTCCTCGTCGTAAAGCCGCTTGGTCCTCAAGTCCGCGTCATAGACCGGAATCCCAAGAGCGGCGAACATCCGTACCACGTAGCTCTTGCCGCTGCCTATACCGCCTGTCACTACAAGAGTCCTCATAGTTCAGTCCCGTCACTGCCCCGATCCAACAATATGCAGTCCACGTATCTGGGGGCAATCTCCCACGACATTACACCTTCAGGCCTGGACACCAGCCCGGGTACCATCTCTGAGTCTATGGTCCTGACGAAATCGGCGTAATCCACCGCCAGTACAAAATCCTCAGGAGTATAACGGAGTGAGCTGAACGTCCTTCTGAACGTAAGCGTGACAGTCGATGGAAGGACTATCAGATCCTTGTCGTCAGGCACTCCGGTAACCGTAACTGGCACCATCAAGGACTCCTCAATATAGCGCACCACATCCATGGAATAATACACAGTGTTCTCGGAATACGTAATACGGCGCACCGGCACGATGCCGCAAAGCCCCTGAATGGGGCCGTCAACACCTTTCTCATATATGGTCTCCGTAAATACCGAGTCAACGGTCTCCAGCAGCCGCGCGTCGCCATATATGTCCACACTGTCAGGACGAAGCACTATACCGCCCACCGACATATACTGAGGCTCGAACGATATTGAGGAGTTGGGCACCACCGGCACCCTCTTACTGGCTATCCTCGGGAAAATGAAATCAAGTGAGTCCGTGACTATAAACTCCAGGTCCACGTTTCCGCCCAGCGCCTCGACTATGTTGCTCTTTATAGCCTCGCTGAGCACATAGAACCCATCCCCGTCACGATGCTTCAGATTGTCCTGGGGCACTGAGATCTGCAGCGTCTTGCGCCTGCCTATCCTCTGCTTTAGTATATAGTAACCGTCAGACTTTCCCCTGACGATAAGGACATCCTGGGAAACAGAGCTGCGCGCCCTGCCCTGGAGCGTGGAGTTGAGTTCCACGTTGTACTCCAGAAAAACGGAATACTGCAGCGACAGACTGTGTATCAGCCACACGATAAAAGCCAGAAGGAGAGAAAGGAGCAGCATCAGCCACTCTTTCCTGTCCTTCCATCCGCTTTCTTTCTCACCGCCTGATATCCCGTTTTCCAAGGCCATCTTCTGACAGGACTATTTGTTCTGAGCGTCAGTTATATCCTTCACCACAGAAGTCTTGTCAACACGTAGCTTGACGTTGTTGTCCACCTCCACAAGAAGGAAAGTGTCCTTCACCTCGGCTATCGTACCGTAGATACCGCCCACTGTAACGATCTTGTCGCCCTTCTTCAGGGATTCTCTCCACTTGACTATCTCCTTCTGCTTTTTCTGCTGAGGTCTCACCATGAAGAAATACATCACCACGATGATGAGAACCATCATTATTACAAACGAATACTGCTGCCAGAAAGAGCCCTGCTGAGCGGCAGGCTGGGCCTGCGTCTGAAGTAAAAATGTGATAAGATTCATTTTCTTGTCGCTAATTTAAATTGAAATATGAAACAAATATAGTAAGAATTTCTAACTTTCTATGAGACCGCGGCCCGTCTTTACGATTTCTCCCGTATCCACCATCTTGCGCAGAATCCTGTCCAGAAGGCCGTTGACAAAGACGCGGCTGTTGGCGGTACTGTAGAACTTGGAGATATCCACGTACTCGTTAATCGTGACTTTCAGGGGGATGTTGGAGAACCGCACAGCCTCGGCCACTCCCTGCACTATGAGCGTAAGGTCAGTGATGACCACCCGGTCGGGATCCCAATTGCTGGTATTGGCCACCACGATGTCCATATACTTGTGATAGCCCGTCACTGCTGCCCTGAGCAGCTCATAGGCGAACTCCCGGTCGTCATCCTTCAGGAATACATCCGGGAACGGCATCTCCCCGCGCTTTTTCAACGTCTCAAGATTGCGTACTATCACTCCGAGCACATAGCCGAGATCGTCTATCCAGAAAAGCGACATGTCCTCCAGGAACGACTCCAGCTCCTCATTGTCCTCAAAGAGCTCCGGGTCGGAGAATATCCTGACAAACAGGTCACAGTCCTCCGCCATCGACCGCGTCTCCGAGGCCATGTACTCCTTGAAATAGTCCTTCTCTGACAAGGCCGTCAGTATCTTCCTTATCACCAAGGCCAGATCCTCAGTCCACACGAGTCCGTGATCCTCGCAGTATTTCGTGAAACGCTCATTCTGCCTGAGCCAGGCCGATACTTGGTTGTCAGCGAACTTACGGTTGGGGTTGCGTTCCTCGGGAGTGGGATTGAACTTCTTGAGGCCGGTCTGAATCCTGGCCTCAGCGGCATTGCCAAGAGCGACCGCCGCATTGAGTATAAAATAATAAAGGTGCAGTGTCTTATCGCACGAATACTTGAGAGCCTTCTCGGCTTCTACCAGAGAATCAGAGCCGGAAGCTACCATACTGTAAAGAACTTTAAAGACTTTTATCCTTATCAGACGACGGTTTATCATACATTATTTTTAAAACATTTTGCAAATATAACTTGAACATGAGAAAAAACTCTATATTTGTAACAAATTTTGTAAAATTTAATAAAAATGTATTCAGAGGATATTGATAACTCAGCTGCCATGGAGCGCAGCGGCGACGATGTGTACTCGAAGCCTGTCCGCGCTGGAAAAAGGACATACTTTTTCGACGTAAAAGCCACCAAGGGCAATGATTACTATCTCACTATCACCGAGAGCAAGAGAAGGATCGAAAAGGACGGACGCTTCGCATACGACAAACATAAGATTTTCCTGTACAAGGAAGACTTCGAGAAGTTCTCACAGGGACTTGAGGAGGTCATAGCCTACATCAAGGAAAGATGCCCTGTCGTGGAGCGCACGGAGGAGGACAGACACATTCCCAGAGAAAGAGAGGAGGGTGATCAGTTCTCGGATGTGAATTTCGAGGAGCTTTAGTCCCGGCACTAGAACATGTCCTGGTAAGGCCTGAAAAAGCGGCCTCCCCAGTTCCACAGCGGAGACGGAACAAGACGCATCAGCAGGCCCAGCGCGGCCCAGCGTCCGTCTATCACCGCTGTTTTTTTCTTGCGTCTTATCGCACGTACTATCTTAGCGGCGGCATCTTCCCTGCGTATAGTCATGGGGAAATGCCGCCCGTGTATGAAATCCGTATCCACAAAGCCCGGCTTGATGACTGTGAACCCTATATCGGCTTTCCGGATTACGGCCAACTGCCTGAGAGCCTTCGTATAAAAAGCATCGAACTCCTTGGTGGCCGAGTATGCCGGACACACTCCCAGCGGCAGTATGGAAGCCACGGACGAGAGCACGGCCAGGTGCCCCTTAAGTCCGTTTCCGGCCCAGTAGTTGAACAGCCACGCGGCGCAGCGGACAAATCCTTCCGCATTGACTTCCACCTGCTCCAGCTCCAGAGACGGTTCCAGAGCCGTATTGGTATGCCCGAAACCGGACGAATACAGGCAGATATCCACTCCGCCCATCTCCTCCACGAGAGCGGCCAGCTGAGCGGCGGCATCCCCGGACGACACGTCGAATGTCCTTGTAAAGGCCCTGCCTGCAGGTGCCGCCGAGGCAAACTCCTCCAGCAAGGCAGTACGCCTGCCGGTAACTCCTACCCTATGCCCCTGGGCCAGATATATCTCCGCCACTGCCCGGCCTATACCCGATGTGGCTCCTATGACTATCACATTCATCATTGCATTGATTTTATACGCAAATTTAAACCATTTATCCCATATCTGTAAAGAAAAAGGCCATCGGCGGACCGATGACCTCGTTCTTTATCCGTTCTATGAGATGAGACTAGAGCTTCTTGGCTTTGAGTTTGGAGTTGATCTTGACATTTACGACCTTGGCTTCCATCTCACCCATCTGAGGTACGACCATCTTCATTACCGAAGGATACTTGACACCATATTTGGTCGTCATGTACTCTACATAATAGGTCTCGGCTGACTGGTCCATAGCTGACTCTACAGTCTTTACCTTGGCTCCGGTCTCAACATCATAATAATCCACAGTCACACCGCCGGCAGCATCTGTACTCTTTACCTTATAGGCATCGCGTCCATCCACAGCCTCGATACCTGTAAGCTCATAGCCGTCAGTGCCGAGCATCTCAGGGTAAGGATACAGGTCACTCTCGCTGACCAAGGTTGCAATCTGAGCCGGATCAGTCAGTTCCTGAGTTCCGCCCATAGGAGAGCCCACTGTCAGAGTACCGTTCACAAGCTTTATAGATGACATCACCTGACCGCCCATAGACTGTGTCTGCGAGAAAGCCTTCTCGGCAGGAATCATCTTAACGGTATTGGAAATGGTCATCCCCTGAACAGTCATGTCTGTCTGCACGGTTATGTCCTTGATGCCCTCGATAAGCTCACGGCCTCCGAGATAGTTGAAATAGTTGTCGAACACGGTCTGAACAGTCACGTCGGCTGCAATCTCCTTGTGCTCGATGGGCTTGCCCTCGAAGTCTAGCTCTACTACCACTCCGTCAGAGTCATACTGGGCCAGAGCGGGAAGCACTGAAGGATCACCCACGCAGAACCAGTACATGTTGTCGGGGTTGAAGTACTTTGCTATAACCCTCTGTACATCCTCCATGGTCACTGCATCCAGTCTCTGAAGATATGTGGAGTAGTAATCCGAAGGGAAACCGTATCTCTCTATCATGTACGCATACTCGGCGATATTGTCGGAAGACTCCAGTGAGCGGGAGAATGAACCGGCATAGAGAGTCTTGAACTTCTCGACATCAGCCTCGGTATAGTCTCCGTCCAGCATATTCTGAAGTTCCTTGCGCATCTCTACAAAAGAACTGTCGGTAGCATTGCCGTTCACATCAGCAAAAGCGTAGAATGAAGCGGAAATGGGATCAGATCCCACGCTCGAATAAGCACCGTAAGTATAGCCCTTAGTCTCACGGAGGTTCTTCATCAGCTTAGCAGCAAAGTCACCGCCGCCGTAGATCCCGTTGGCTACTGAAAGGGCAAGGGCATCTTCCGAACCGGGCTTAAGATCTATGGGGGCCATCATACGGATAGTGGACTGAACGGCTCCGTCCTTAGGCGAGAACACCACCTCTATACCTTCGGGATGATTGACATCGGGATCATCAAAGGTGATAACCTCGCCCTTTTCCCAATTCGCCAGATATTTCTCACACAGAGCTTCCGCCTGCTCCAAAGTCATATCACCGGTAATCACCAGTATCGCGCTGTTGGGGATGATGTACTTGTCATAGTACTCCCGGCAGTCATCGACAGTGATGGCGTCTACCGTGGCCTCGGTCATGATATCGCTGTAAGCATGTCCCTGGGGATATACGGTAGCTGTCTGGATATTGCTGATGATCGCTGAAGGAGAGCTCTTGGACATCTGCAGACCTCCGATAGCCTGGTCCTTGATCTTGTCCAGCTCATCCTGAGGGAATGTAGGGTTGTAGAGCACATCAGAGAGGATGTCCATCATCTGGTCAGTATACTTGGACAGGGATGTGAAACCGATAAAGCCTGAGCTGGTGCCGAAAGACGCTCCGAGGAAATCCACCTCGCTGTTGATCTGCTCGGCTGTGCGGTTTGCAGTACCTTTCTTCCACA
The DNA here is from genome assembly GCA_944323785.1 of uncultured Bacteroidales bacterium. Lineage (GTDB taxonomy): Bacteria > Bacteroidota > Bacteroidia > Bacteroidales > UBA932 > Coprenecus. Next base: position 116,418 of record CALUTU010000002.1, read on the forward strand.
ACTGACCGAAGAAAGAAGACTTTCCGGCCTTTTCTCCCTCTACAAACGGATCCACGATAAATCTGATACCGAAAGACACGATAGGACGTTCGTGGTCCTCTACGAGGATCACACGGAGACCGTTGTCCATAATGAATTTCTCAAAGTCTCCGAACTCCACAACAGGAGCGGGACCCGGTTCGGGAGCCTTGGTTCTGTCTATCTGGGCGCTCAGAGGGAATACCGACATCAGAGCCGCCAGCAATACGATTGAGATTATATTTTTCATATTATTCATTTCTTAAATGGTTGTGAAAGTGATTAGTTCTGTTTGGGAAGATAGTAGATGGATATCTTCTGGACGGGATCGATATACTTCTTGGCGATCTCGATAACCTGCTCCTTGGTGAACTTGCTGTAGTTCTCCAGAGTCCTGTTCACAAAATCGGTGTCCTTGAAATAGGTGTAGGCTGTAGCAAGGCTTTCGGCCACCTCGTCAATGGTAGAATTGGCAGAAGCCGCCGACATCTCCACCATGTTCATCACTTTCTGGAACTCCTCGTCGGATATACCGTTCTCCAGCAGATCGTATACAACCGCGTCAACCTCAGGCTCAAGCACAGAGAGGTCCACATTGTTGGGCACCGCCTGTATCATGAATACGCCCGGATGTTCGAAAGGCATAGCACTGCCGTATGTAGCGAGACTGATCTGCTTCTGATCCACGAGCTGCGACTGGAAACGGGAAGAATTGCCGGCAGAGAGGATTGAGCTGAATATATCCATCGCAAAATAATCATCGGTACCGTATGCAGGCGAGGGATAAACTTCGAAGAGCATAGGCATCTGGATGTTGTCATATACAGTATCCTTGACGGGGGCTGTTCTCCTGGGCTCCATATTGGGATCCGGACGGCGGATATCCATAGTGCCCGCAGGTATGTCGGCAAAATAGTCGTTTACCCATTTCTTGGCCTGGTCCTTGTCGAAATCACCGCAGATAACCAGAACGGCATTGTTGGGCACGTAGAACATATCGTGGAAATTCTTGAAATCCTGGATGGAGGCGTTGCGCACATGCTCCTCGGATCCGAGAACGTCATGATTGTAAGGGTGTACCTTGAACGAGTTGGTCAGGATCTTTGTAAATGCAGTACCGTAAGGCTGGTTGTCGCGGGTCTGTCCCATCTCCTGACATACCACATCCTTCTGGGTATTCACGCCGATCTCCTCAATATTGGGGTGCAGCATCCTCTCGGATTCGAGCCAAAGACCGAGCTCCAAATAATTGGAGGGGAGTTTCTCGAAATAATAGGTACGGTCGTTGCTGGTGTTGGCGTTGAGCGATCCGCCGGCATCCGACACATATCTGTCATAAGTGTGACGGGGAATATTCTCGGTACCCTCGAACATAAGATGCTCGAAGAAGTGGGCAAAACCGGTAAGATGCGGTTCCTCATTTTTAGAGCCCACGTGATACATCACGGAAACTACGACATTGGGAGTCTTGTGGTTCTGAGACAGAATCACATGAAGACCGTTGTCAAGGTCGTACTCCTCGAACTGGATATTCTGCGCCGATGCGGCCACTGGCAGAAGTACTGCCGACAGAATAAGGATTAAAAGGTTCTTCTTCATACTTTGTTTGTTGTTGATTAATTATTGTGTTCTATTAGTGTTACTTTTCCGTCTTTTAAAAGATATTTCTCGCCTGTTCCAGGACATACGGCCGTGCCGTCCTGACCGAACTCCAGACGATAACCGGCCCTGCTCATCCATCCCGTCTGCCTGGCAGGATTGCCCACCACCAGGGCATAGTCAGGCACATCCTTGGTTATCACCGCACCGGCTCCGATAAAAGCCCACTCTCCGATGTCGTGACCGCAGACCACCGTAGCATTGGCACCTATCGTAGCTCCCCTCCCCACTCTGGTAGCGGCATATTCACCCCGGCGGCACACAGCACTGCGGGGATTGACCACATTGGTAAACACACAGGAAGGTCCTAGGAACACCTCATCCTCACACGTAACTCCCGTATAGACAGAGACATTGTTCTGTACCTTCACATTGTTTCCCAGCACTACTCCAGGAGATATCACCACATTCTGACCTATATTACAGTCCCGACCGAGGACAGCACCGGTCATAATATGGGAAAAGTGCCATATACGTGTCCCTTCCCCTATGCTGCATCCGTCATCTATGACAGCCGTCTCATGTGCGAAATATCCTCGTTCCATAGTCATCCGTTTATCTTTTGAAAAACCCGGCCACAGCCTCTGCAATCCGTTCCTGAACCTCTACTGTCAGTTCCGTATGCATCGGCAGGGACAACACGGAGTCAGCCAGAGACTCCGCAATTTTCAGGCCAGTCCCGTCACAAGCATACGCTTTCTGACGATGCAACGGCAGCGGGTAATATATCATGGACGGTATTCCATTGGATGCCAGATACTCTTTCAAGGCATCCCGCCTACCGTCCTTAACCTTGACCGTATACTGATGGTAGACGTGCGTGGTGTAAGAAGCCTCCACCGGCAGCTCTATGCCGTCCACTCCACGGAGCAGGGCATTGTATCTGTGCGCGGCAGTCCGTCTGGCCCTGCTGTATTCATCCAGATGCCGCAGCTTGACCTCCAGCACAGCGGCCTGCAGAGTATCAAGACGGGAATTGCAGCCGATGACATCGTGATGATACTTCACGCGCTGACCGTGGTTGGCCGTCATGCGGATGCGCTCCGCCAGAGCATCATCGTCCGTAAAAAGAGCACCTCCGTCTCCGTAACAGCCCAGATTCTTCGAAGGGAAAAATGAAGTGCAGCCGATGTGCCCCAGAGTACCGGTATGCCTGCTGCGGCCGTCAGGATAAGTGTAGACGGCTCCGAGGGACTGGGCATTGTCCTCGACAACATAAAGGCCATGGGCTGCCGCAAAGTCCAGTATCGGAGCCATGTCGCAGCTCTGTCCGAAGAGATGGACGGGGATGATGGCCCGTGTCCTGGGAGTAATGGCCTCCTCTATAAATCGTATATCTGTATTAAAGGTATCGCGGTCCACATCCACCATAACCGGTCTGAGACCCAACAACGCTATCACCTCGGCCGAGGCCACATAGGTGAATGCAGGAACGATGACCTCGTCGCCTGGTTTCAATCCAAGGGCCATAAGAGCTATCTGGAGGGCATCCGTGCCGTTGCCGCAGGGGATGACATGCCTGACTCCGGTGTATTGTGCCAGGGCCAAGGCGAAGCGGCCGACTGCCGGACCGTTGATGAACGCCGAACTGTCGATGACCTCCGCTATAGCAGCGTCGATCTCCGCCTTGATCCTCATATACTGACCGTGAAGGTCTACCATCTGAATCTTCTGCTGTTCCTGCATTGCGTCCTCCTTCATTTTACCAGCCGAAGGGATGAGGTGCCAGGGGCAGTTTCGCAAGGGGATGGTAATCGCCCTTGAGACCGACTGGCACGGCCGTGCGTATCTGACTGACTATCTCGATGCAAGGACGGGCCTCGCTGATACGGAAACCCTCGCCAGCCAGTATCTTCTCATAACTGCGCGTATGCAGCTCAGTGAATCCGGCACTGAACTCGAACTCATCCCCGTCGATCATGATCGTGCGGTAGGTGCGCTTCTCGCCCTGAACAGCATTCTCCGGCAGATTATCCGCGTTGATGCTCAGGAAGTAGCGCACGCGGGCCTTCTTAAGGCCTAGGTAGCCGGCCACCCGGTCGTGGCTCTTGACGTGCACGATGTTCTCGCTCACGGGGCCGAATATCCACTGGAGCATATCGTAGAAATGCACGCCGATGTTCGTGGCCACTCCCCCACTCTTGTGCTCGTCGCCCTTCCACGAGGCGTAGTACCAGTTGCCGCGGGAGGTGATGTAGGTCAGATCCACGTCATAGACCTTGTCCGCCGGACCCTCGTCTATCTTCTTCTTCAAAGCCACTATCGAGTCGTGCAGACGGAGCTGTAAGATGTTGTAGGCCTTGTGACCGGTCTCCTGCTCTATCTTCATGATAGCGTCGATGTTGTGAGGGTTAAGTACCGCAGGCTTCTCGCAGATGACATCCGCCCCGAGCCTTAGGCCGTAACGCATGTGTGCGTCGTGCAGATAGTTCGGGGTGCAGACCGAGAGCATCTCTATCTGCCTGTCCGTACCTTTAAGTTTCGAGCAGTGACGGTCAAAGAGCTCCTGTTCAGTAAAAAAAGCAGCATCGGGGAAGAAACTGTCCATGATCCCGACACTGTCGAAGCGGTCGTAAGCCGCCTGTAAGATATTTCCCGTATCCTTTATCGCCCTGAGATGCCGCGGGGCGATATAGCCTCCGACCCCTATCAGAGCAAAATTCTTTCCTGGCATTCTCTGTTTTTTAGTTCAACTAATTTACAAATATAGGAATAAGTCAAGAGCAATGCAAATTTACTTGTCATTACTTGGACATTACTTGGACGCAAATACGACATCCGCCGTTTCGACCGGTCAGTCTCTATGAAAAATATCCCGTGTATATACTTTTGCCTTGACATCATCGAGACAGGGATCGTAGCGGTTGGCTATAATTGCATTAGAACGCCGCTTGAACTCAACGAGGTTATTGACAATCTTACTTCCGAAAAAAGTAGAGCCCTCCTCAAGAGTAGGCTCATAGATAATCAGCACAGCCCCTTTGGCCTTGATTCGCTTCATCACACCCTGTATAGAACTCTGACGGAAGTTATCACTGCCTGTTTTCATCGTAAGCCTGTACACTCCTATGACAGTCTCGTGCTCCCTGGATGGATCCCAACAGCTGTCATACTCGTGAGCTCCGGCCATTTTAAGCACCTGGCCTGCTATAAAGTCCTTGCGAGTGCGATTACTTTCCACAATGGCCGTCATCATGTTTTGAGGAACATCACCGTAATTGGCCAACAGCTGCTTGGTATCCTTGGGAAGGCAGTAGCCTCCGTAGCCGAATGACGGATTGTTATAATGCGTGCCTATACGGGGATCAAGACCAACTCCCTGGATGATGGACGCAGAGTCCAGCCCCTTGACCTCAGCGTATGTATCCAGTTCATTGAAGTAACTTACCCTAAGTGCAAGATAAGTATTGGCAAAAAGTTTGACTGCCTCAGCATCCTTAATTCCCATGTACAGCGTCGGAATATCCTTTTTGATAGCACCTTCCTGCAGTAAAGCCGCGAACTCATGCGCCGCATTCTCTAGAAAAGGAATATCAGCGATAGCGGATATTGCGTCATTTTCTTCCGCAAACTCTTTATTATCAATCAAATTAGGCACACCTATGATAATACGGCTAGGATAGAGATTGTCGTAAAGCGCTTTACTCTCGCGCAGAAACTCGGGAGCAAAGAGCAAGTTGAGTTTCTTAAGCCCCTGCTTCCAGTACTTTACGTAAAGACTTCGGCAATAACCCACCGGAACAGTGGACTTGATAACCATCACTGCTTCAGGATTGACCTCCAGCACCAGGTTTATGACATCCTCCACATGGCTGGTGTCAAAATGATTCTTAACAGGGTCGTAATTGGTAGGAGCCGCAATAATCACAAAGTCCGCTTCTCGGTAGGCGCTACGTCCGTCAATCGTAGCGGTGAGATCAAGAGGCTTCTCCGCCAGATACCTCTCGATGTAATCATCCTGGACAGGAGACCGTCTGTCAGCCAGCATCGCCACTTTCTCGGGTACGACATCAACGGCAGTGACATGGTGGTGCTGAGACAACAGCGTAGCGATGCTCAGACCAACGTAACCTGTACCTGCCACAGCAATTCTATAGTCTTTCATCATTATCGTGCTTTAATTTTCAATATCAACATTTTAGTCGTTACGGCCCACAGCCCGTTTGTCATTTAAATTCTTTTGCAAAGGTAAATCATTAAAAGCGAACATAAAACCACTTTCTTCAAAATCTACAGAGCCTGGACCTTCCGCCCGGCAGTCATTCAACTCCGATGGCTTTTTATCTTCCAATTCTGATTTTGACTATCTTTGCATTATTGTCATTAAACAGTTTTCAACGATGAAACGGATTATATGTATAGTAACCTCACTACTATTGATCATCCCTGCATACTCTGGATACGCTCAGAACAAAAGAGTACGCAATATAACCGGCCGCTGCGAAATAACCCGAGACATATCTCTGTCGCAAGCTGAACAAAAGGCTTTGGAAGATGCCAAGATCAATGCCATGCGTAAAGCAGGCGTATCTGAAAGACTCTGGTCCGTAACAGGTCTGATCAATGAGGACGACGGCAGCGAGTTCAATCAAGTTCTCTCGCGTATGACCACATTGGAGATGAATGGCCTGATCACTGTCAGGGATGCAGTTTATTCTGAGGAGACAATTGACGGCAGAAGATATGCCGTCGCCACAATAGACGCTGACATCAAGATTATTGATACCGATGTTGATCTCACTTTTCAGATAGAAATTAACGGCATCAAGGGAATATATGAAAATGGCGATGTCATGACGTTTACAGCCAACATATACGGACACGATGCATATCTGAAGATATTCTGGTTCGATGACAACGGTGGTTCGATTATATATCCCAGCGAACTTGACAGAAACATGCTTTTCAAGAAAGACGTAGAATACACATTCCCTGTCCACTCAGGCATAGAATATATTATGGAGAAACTGGACAATACCCGCAAAGTGGAGACAGTCAATTTTATAGCCATTGCCACAAAACGCGATATTCCATTTTTAGAAGACAACATCACTTTCGACTCTGTAGTCAAGTGGCTCTATTCCATCCCTGCAGATGAAAGAGCAGCCGCCCGCGAGGTAATTGCCATACAATAAAAAAAGGCCAGATATAATTACAACACAAGAGACGTCTCGCCGGGAGCGCAGAGGTCGCAGATGCCGCAGGGTCTGCACTGCTCCTGTCCGAAATACGCGGACAGGCGGCGGCTGCGGCAGGCTGACTGGGCAGCCGACCGGTCGCTTACCGGCGAGATGTACCGGTACATGGCATCCAGCCTTTCCTTGAACATGGCTTTGCGCCGCCCGTAAACCGTCTCCGACAGATAAAGGTTGTCCGGGGTAAGCCTTTCACCCGCAAAACATATCAGCGGAGAACGCACCTTGGGGATATATCTGAGCACTCCGCTGCGGGAGAGCTGGAGGAGCTTCTGCTTCACTGCCCTTGACGAGTTCATCGTCACCTTGCCCACATATTCTTCGTCTATCGCCACCAGATGCGAGAAGAGTCCCGGGTATATCCGCATAATGGCCTTTATGAATGTATCCAGGGACGGGTCCGACAGCTGCACGCGGTACAGGTCGTCCCTGTTGACTATGAACATGATCCGCGTGGGATTGTCTATTTCCTCTGTCAAAGTCCAGTATCCCGATATCTCAATATACTTTATGGCATTATAGGCCATGGCAGCGTTGAGACGATACCGCCTTACGAACTCCAGCAGATTGAACTTGCATACGGCCCCGGCCCCGTCCTCATAGGCAATGCCCAGGAACTTGAACACCTTCTGATATATGTCAGCGATATAGTCCAGACCGGGAAAACTGCTCTGGTATATGGCCTCCAGACGCTTGATGTCCGACTTGTTCCACAGCAGCACGGCCCATGAGCGCAGACCGTCCCTACCGGCACGTCCGGCCTCCTGATAATACGACTCCACTGCCTCGGGCAGGTCAAAATGACAGACAAAGCGCACGTCCGGCTTGTCTATCCCCATACCGAACGCGTTGGTAGCCGCGATGATCCTCAGGTCTCCCCTCTTCCATCTCTCCTGAACGTCGTTGCGCTCCTCCTTGCTCAGGCCCGCATGATAGAAGCCGGCATCCACTCCCTGCGACACCAGAAACGAGGCAATGTCCCTGGCCGCCTTTCTCTCCCGCACATATACGATACCCGTTCCGGACACCGCATTGCAGAGCGAGAGCAGGGCACCGAACTTATTCTCGGTATTGCGCACGACATACGACAGGTTGGGGCGTTCAAACCCGGAACAGATGATATTGTCCTTCCTGAAGCCGAGCTTCTCCTCGATATCCTTCGCAACATCCGGAGTAGCCGTAGCCGTAAGTGCTATCACAGGCACATCTGGAAGCAGCTCCCTGACATTCGATATCAGCAGGTAGTCCGGCCTGAAATCGTAGCCCCACTGGGAGATGCAGTGCGCCTCGTCCACTACCAGAAAGCAGACCTGCATCTTCTGCACCCTGGTCCGGAACAGGTCGGTTCGCAATCTCTCCGGCGACAGATACAGGAACTTGTAGTCTCCGTACACGGCGTTGTCCAGCGCGATGTCTATCTCCCTGCGGGTCATGCCCGAATGTACTGCCATGGCCTTGATACCCCTGGCCCTGAGATTCTGCACCTGGTCCTTGATCAGCGATATGAGCGGCGACACCACCACCGCCAGTCCCTCCCTCATCATAGTAGGTACCTGGAAGCAGAGTGACTTGCCTCCGCCGGTAGGCAGGATGGCCAGGACATCCTCTCCCGCCAGTGCAGAGGAGATTATCTCCTCCTGTTTTGGGCGGAAAGAAGTGTACCCCCAATATTTTTGCAAGATTTCTTTCACAATCACAAATATATTAAATATTTTTGGCAAAAATTTTGCAGGAGAGGGAGCGACATTGAAATATTTTACAAGATTAGTATTTATCAATTAATTCTATAGACAATGGCAAAAATCGATTTGACCAAGTACGGTATCACCGGGACACCGGAAATCATCTACAATCCTTCGTATGAGCAGCTCTTTGAGGCCGAGATGGATCCCTCGCTGACAGGCTATGAGAAAGGCCAGCTGACCGAACTCGGAGCAGTGAATGTGATGACCGGTATCTACACCGGCCGTTCGCCCAAGGACAAGTTCTTCGTAATGGACGAGACATCGAAGGACACTGTGTGGTGGACTTCCGATGAATATAAGAATGACAACAAGCCCGTGACCAAGGAGACATGGAAAGTCCTCAAGGACCTCGCTTCCAAGGAACTTTCGGGCAAGAAGCTCTACGTGATGGATACCTTCTGCGGTGCCAACGAGAACACCCGTCAGAAGATCCGCTTCATCATGGAGGTGGCATGGCAGGCACATTTCGTAAAGAACATGTTTATCCGCCCCACCGACGAGGAACTGGCCAACTACGGCGAGCCTGACTTCGTAGTGCTCACAGCCTCCAAGGCCAAGGTAGAGAACTACAAGGAGCTCGGTCTGAACTCCGAGACAGCGGTAGTCTTCAACCTCACCGAGAAAATGCAGGTAATCCTGAACACCTGGTACGGCGGCGAGATGAAGAAGGGTATGTTCTCCTACATGAACTACCTCCTCCCCCTGCGCGGTATCGCTTCCATGCACTGCTCCGCAAACTGCGGCGAGGACGGTGACACAGCCATCTTCTTCGGTCTCTCCGGTACAGGTAAGACCACCCTCTCCACAGATCCCAAGCGCCGCCTGATCGGTGACGACGAGCACGGATGGGACGATGACGGTATCTTCAACTTCGAGGGCGGCTGCTACGCCAAGGTTATCAACCTCTCCAAGGAGAACGAGCCCGACATCTACAACGCCATCCGCCGCGACGCTCTCCTCGAGAACGTAACCGTGGACGCCAACGGCAAGATCGACTTCGCCGACAAGAGCGTTACCGAGAACACCCGCGTATCCTACCCTATCTACCACATCAAGAACATCGTTAAGCCTGTATCGAAGGCCGGCCACGCTTCCAAGGTCATCTTCCTGACCGCCGATGCATTCGGAGTACTTCCTCCCGTTTCCAAGCTGACCCCCGAGCAGACCAAATACTACTTCCTGAGCGGCTTCACCGCCAAGCTCGCCGGCACAGAGCGCGGCATCACCGAGCCTACCCCCACCTTCTCCGCTTGCTTCGGAGCTGCATTCCTCTCCCTGCATCCCACCAAGTACGGTGAGGAGCTCGTCAAGAGAATGGAGAAAGTAGGCGCCACCGCTTACCTCGTGAACACCGGCTGGAACGGTACCGGCAAGCGTATCTCCATCAAGGATACCCGCGCCATCATCGACCGCATCCTCGACGGCAGCATGGACAAGGCTGAGACCACAACCATCCCTTACTTCAACCTTGCCATCCCTACCAAGCTCGACCAGGTGGACACTCACATCCTCGATCCCCGCAACACCTACGCTACCCCCGAGGAGTGGGAGGTTAAGGCCAAGGATCTCGCCGGACGCTTCGTGAAGAACTTCGAGAAGTTCACCGGCAATGAGGCAGGCAAGGCTCTTGTAGCTGCTGGTCCCAAGCTCTAATCAGATGCGTCATAACGGGCAAACTGCTGCGTTGCCTTCGGTATCATGGCTCAGTCATTTACAGAAGTAAACTCCTTCGCCATGAACCTCGACGCCTTGCATTTTACCCATTCTGACACATCTAAAAACTGATAAAAAAAGAGGGGTGACCTTCGGAGTCATCCCTCTTTCTTTTTCCCTGACGACAAATGAAAATGAGACGCGCAATGCATATTCTGCTTTATGTTCTGGCTGCAGTGGCGGCCGCTTTCCTGGTGTTCCTGCTGACTGCTGTAATCACTGATTACCGTCCCGCCGACAGGGAGGTGCTGCAGGACCGCTCCGTCATTTCCACGGCCAATCCCCCAGCTGCCAGCCACGACAGACAGGCTTCCGAAGGCAGCCCGGATGCCCTGCCGGACTCCGTCACCATACTCTGTTGGAACATCGGTTACGGCGGACTGGGCGATGACATGGACTTCTTCTACGACGGCGGCACTCAGGTACGTACCAGCCGTGAAAGGACTTTGGCCAACATCGAAGGCATCATATCTGAAATACGCCGGCACGATGCCGACATCATCCTGCTCCAGGAAGTGGACGAATGCTCCAGGCGCACTTACCGCATCAACGAGGTGGAAATGCTGCGCAAGGCTTTTCCGGATTACCATATCTATCTGGCGTACAATTACAAATCTTTTTTTGTTCCTATTCCTGTCAAGGCTCCTATGGGAAAAATCGCCAGCGGTGTGGTGCTGATGAGCCGTATAGCCCCAGAGGAAGTCCTAAGATGGCAGTACCCGTCGCGTTTCCCCTGGCCGGTCAGCATGTTCAACCTCAAGCGCTGCCTGCTCACAGCTACCTTCCGCCTCGCCGACGGCAGCAGTCTCGTCATAGGCAACACCCACAATACCGCCTACGACACCGGCGGCATGCGCACAGTCGAGACTGAGTTCCTGGGAAAGATGACCGAGATACTTCATTCCGGTGACACGCCGTTCATCATCGGCGGCGACTGGAACCAGTATCCGCCCGAGTACATACCTGGCCCCGCCGAGACATCCAATCCGCATTTTACCACCGTGGCCCTTGACACGGCCCTCCTACAGGGCACCGGCCGCATAGTCTGTGACTCCTCGGCCAGAACCCTGCGCCACCTCAACGTACCCTACGGCCCGGAATCCGTCCTCACCGTCACCGATTATTTTTACATCTCCCCTGACGTCCGGACAGATACCGTCAGGACCATTGACCTGAGCTACAAGCATTCCGACCACCAGCCCATACTGCTCCGGGTTATGCTGTCCCCACGGATTACGAAGCAGCCCACAACCACTTCTGAATAGGCGTGCCTCACCTAAAAACAAAAGCCGCCTTCTCCAAGAAAGCGGCTTTAACTTATAACTTATAAGACCTTACTGCTGTTTTTTCACAGACTCCGGTTTATAGACCCTTATCGGCTGAGGCTCTTTCATAGCAGATGGCGATACTGCTCCGTAGAAACTGTAATACCAGTCTACAAACTCCTGACCATCATGAGAAGCACCTTCCTCGGTCAACGTAAACGGAGCACTTCTGTAGAGACTGGTATAGTTGCCTTCCTTATCTATTGCGAATCCAACAACTACTGCCTGACTTTCATAACTGCAGATTGACACACTGGACGGACCGGCCGGGTAATAATTGTTCATAAGATCCATTTTAATCTCCTCATCGGACTTACCGATAATGGAATTGAAATCATAAGTTGCATAATAATACTCTGTCACGGCTTCAAAATCCGTTCTTGCCTCCAAGGGAAGCAGGCAGTCCCAGCCTCCGACGTAAGCCTCATAAGTGGGATCAATGGCTGCCACATCTTCTATGGCGTACCACTTATCATGGTACACGGAGAATTCCACATCAGACAGCTGCTCCTGGGGTGTAGAGAACTCTTTCTTGAACAACGATGTGGTAACCGTACCTCCTGAATAGCCGAAAGCGATTATCATATAGTTGGTCTTGGAGTTCAGACCATAGAGCTGCGTGCTGTAGTTTCCTGAGTATGTGGAATAAATAGGCATATAGGTAACAATAAAGTTGAGGAGGTCCTCATCTGTCGCAAAGCTGCCGTAGGTACTTTCCTCCAGCTGAGCCCAATAATAGCTGTCATTATTGGTCGTCGTTATGGACAGGTTCGCTGTATGTGCCGTTATGTCCGTCACGTCAATGGTAATCACATTGTCCGAAGGCTGGATTGCTTCTGTACGCACTGTCTCGCAGTAAGGCTCAGAGCACAGCTGAGGCACATCGTCGACTGCAAAGACCACTGCGGTATATTCCTTTTCGGGCTCCATGTCAAACGTCACGGACGCAGGTCCCTGCTCTCCTACAAGCATAAGTATGGTCTCCGTATCAAGTCCTATTCCGATATATGCGGCTATGTCCTCATAAAAAATCTGGTAACACGTCTGCACTATGGCTGCCTGGTCGGGATCAAGTCCCTCTACCAGGTTCATATAATAATATCCTTCGTAAGAACCCGGATCCACATTCATAATGACTGTCGCTCCGCTGACCTCTATCTCAACGTCGAAATTCACATCCACCATAGGAATCTCTCCGCTGCTCACATCCACTCTTACAATATCCGTAAGCCTTGTCCTTTCAGTCACATCCACTCCATACGCATAGCATGTAAATGCCGTCACCGGCAGGACGGGTGATTGTTCATAATCTATCTGGTCACCCCTCAACGCCGCATCCGCAAGGGCAATTCCCTCCTGGTCAAAATACGCCATGTCATCATTGAAAAGAGCATCGTCGTCAGGGAACTGAGCGACATAATCAGCAGGTGACATAAAGAATATGTAATCCATCTCCTTGTCCAAAGGAATAATGTCAAGTGTAATGCTGGATGTCTGCACATCCTTCACAGTTATCTCAAACGGTGCGGGCTGTGGATCCGCCGGCTGCTGTACAATCTTGAAAGACGCATCTCCGGCACCGGGATAACTTACGGTAAATTCCGCCTCACGGCTCTCCTCCGCCTCATTCTCAGCCACTGTAAACATTATCTTCTCTGCAACCGAGACATCTATATCCGATATCCACTCAACTGTCTCAACTGGCTCAACTGTAATAGTACTGCCATCAACTGCATTCTCCAGAGTGTAATCCAACGAAATCTGGCCTCCGGCTGCAGGAACTGTCAATTCTGTCTGAGACAGTTTGAGCGACGGCGGTACTGTCTTTTCTTCCGGCTTGCAGGAAGCTAAGAGAAATAATGCCACTGAAAGGCATAACGCTGTGATTTTAAAGTAATTCATAAAATTAATTAGTTTAATCTGTAACTTCCGATGATTTACGGAATACAAAGATAGAACAAAAAAACACACCTGCAATAGTGTGGCTTAGATTTTTGAAAAATATTCCGTGGTTTAGCGGAAGTTACAGTTTAATAATTGGTTGTTAACTTTTAAACGTTGGTCAAACGTGACACAAATTTAAAGAAAATATTCTTGAATTTGCAGTCTGATTATCAGAAAATTTTCACTTGAGTCTCAAGTGTGTAAAAATACCAACGTTTAAAAATCGATGTTTATCTTTCTATCTTTCGATTTTTCATACATTTTCCAGTATTGACACGCATGATTCTCACTCACCGCATCCGTATTGTACCCTGATCGGCCAGCTACATGAACCTAGAATTCCAGCGAGAATACTTCCGAGTGGGGCAGGCAGACGAGCTGCAGATCCCCGGGCACAGAAAGTCCCATGGCCCCCAGGACGTGTCTTCAGGGCACTGACGCGCTGATAGCGGAGATCTTCCATAAGAGCGGTCGTGAGTACGGCTGCCGCAAGATGGCGGCTGTTCTGGGTCGCATGGGCGTGAGCATGAACTTCAAGACCGTGAATCACCGCATGCGTTCCATGGGGCTGAGGTGCGTCTACCGCCGCAGAGAGGCGGACTGTCAGGGACGCCGGTACCTCAGAACAGAAAAAGCCGCAATGACTTGCATGCGGACGGTGACGGAGCGGAGCGACTTGGCCCTCTCCCGGGAGAGGGTTGGGTGTGGGTGACAGAGAGGCGGACTGTCAGGACGCCGGTACCTCAGAACAGAAAAAGCCGCAATGACTTGCGGCTTTTTCTGTTCCTGAGGTACCAAGCAGAATCGAACTGCTGTACACGGTTTTGCAGACCGTTGCCTAACCACTCGGCCATGGTACCGTAGCGAATTGGGAGGGCAAATATAGATACTATTTTGCAGATTCGCAAATTATATTACACAACATCTCCAGATACCTGCGGTCAACCTCATCGAAAGTTCCTGTCTCCGTACTGTCTATATCCAAGACTCCGATGACACTGCCGTCCTCCGACCTCAAGGGCACGACTATCTCGGAACGGGAAAGGGAACTGCATGCAATATGCCCCGGAAACTGCTCAACGTCATCTACTATGATACTCCTCCCCTCTTTCCAGGCCGTACCGCACACCCCACGGCCATAAGCAATACGGGTACATGCCACCGGCCCCTGAAACGGTCCGAGCACCAGCTCGCACTCATGCTCCCTCACCATATAAAAGCCCACCCAGAAAAAACCGAAAGCCTCCTTAAGGGCTGCCGACACATTGGCCAGATTGGCCGTCAGATCGGTCTCGTCTTCGATAAGAAAACGTATCTGCGGCAGCAGTTCCTGATATCTGAGAGCCTTATCCTGATGGGAGAGATGTATCTCGTGCATAAAGGGACTGTTTATTCGACATATAGCAGAAGTCCCTTGAGATAGTCTCCCTCGGGATGATAGATACTGACAGGATGGTCGGCCGGCTGGGTAAGCCTGCGAAGTATGCGTACCCGGCGGCCTGTCTGGGCAGCTGCCGAGAAGACCGTCAGCTCAAATGTCCTGCGGTCCACTGCCTGAGAGCAACTGTAGGTGAAGAGCAGGCCTCCGGAAGCTATCTTGCCTATGGCCGACGCATTGAGACGGCGGTAGGCCCTGAGCGCATTGTCCAGCGCATCGCGGTGCTTGGCAAAGGCCGGCGGATCCACGACCATCAGGTCAAACCGGCCGTCAGACACATCACGCAGATAGTCCAGGGCATCTGCACAGACAGCCGTATGTCTGCCGGCGGCATCCTCAGAGCCTGTATTGAGCATGACATTACGACGGAGCATCTCAACTGCCACAGCCGAAGAGTCCACAGATACGACGGAAGAAGCCCCGCAATTCAAGGCATACACAGAGAATCCTCCTGTATAACAGAATAGATTAAGGACCTTCCGCCCTTTTGAGTACTCGCCCACCAACTCACGGTTATCTCTCTGATCCAGAAAGAAACCGGTCTTCTGTCCTGATGCCCAGTTGACATAGAACAGATTGCCGTTCTCGCTGACCGCCCTCTCGTCACTTTCCGACGGAGTCGTGACATAACCGTCCACCAGGTCGAGACCGGCCTTATGCGGAGCCGTAGCGGCACTCTTGTTGTAGACAGCCTTCACCATATCTCCGCAGCAACGCATTATCGCTTCCGCTATCAGGTCAACTGAAATGTACATGCCGGCAGAATGAGCCTGAAGTACTGCGACATCCTTATAGATGTCCACCACAAGCCCTGGCAATGAGTCCCCCTCTCCATGGACCAGACGGAAACAGTCGGTCCCGTGCGACGGAAACTCCAGAACACGTCTCAAGGCAAGTGCCCGGCTTATGCGGTCTTCCCAGAATTCCAGCGGCATACGGCCGTCGGTACTGGGGTGGTAATCCTGACTGAAAGTCAGTACGCGCACCGCTATCGAGCCTTTCTGATAATGTCCGTAGGCCAGGAACTTATGCTCTGACGATACGACCTCAACCACCTCTCCCTCATAGGGCGTTCCGGATACGGACGCAACAGCCCCGGAGAAGATCCACGGATGAAAACGGAGCAGAGACTCCTCCCGTCCCTTTTTCAAGACTATTGTCGTCATATCACTTACCTTCTGTCTTCAGTCTGACATACATCTCACGGCATACCCACGCGTCTATAGCCGCATATTTCAACTGCGCTCCGGAGAGCTGGGGAGCCTCCCAGTTGGAAAGCTGCTGGGTCTTGGAGACTTTCTTGCCCAGAATGATGGCCGACATCTTACGCACGCTCTTGTCCTGTATGCCGTACTCGACCACCATGGACTGCAGGTCCACAAATGACCTGGGTGTAAACTTGCGGTAATACATCAGCCCGCGGACATCATCCTTGACCGCCGCACCTACTTTGGTTATGCGACTGTCCGAGAGAACTGAGACCAAAGGTGCCGGCAGACCCATGAGATTGAGCCTGAACACATAGGCCTTGTCCCTGCCGGAAAGCTGAAGCAAGGCGACATGATGTCTGGGTGAGTTGGAGGTAAAACTAGGTTTGGTTTCAGTATCAAAGCCTATCACAGTCTGGCCCTTCAGGTAGTCCATCGCCTCCGCAAAGTCTTCATCCAGATCCGACACGACGACGATAGGACCGTCAAAATCCACCGATTCTAGCTGTGATAATTCTTCTGAGGAAATACTTGCTGGATACTGCATTTTAATATAGGTAATTTCTAATCAAGGAATATACTTCCGAATTGTTCCTTTCAATGTAATTCATAATCTCCGGTGTGACGTATCTTGGAGCAAACGGCACTACCTTGGTGGTCAGCTCCTCGCCACCGCACTGACGGCCGTACTTGAAACCGTCCTTCATGGTTCCGTCCGGATTGAGGACATCTTCCGGCAATGAGGCTGACGGCAGGGAGATAAAGGACTCCAGTCTGGTCAGGTCTCCTCTCAATGCCAGATTATGGTCATTTCTCAATACTTTATAAGCCTCGACAGCCGCACACTCGGCAGGATCTATGAACCTGAAATCTGGTGAAATGCCCGAACGGTAAAGGTAGATGCCGCCGCGCCTGTAGTTGTAGAGCTCATCCATGACCTCTTCCAGAATACCCCTCACCTGAGCATAGCTGCCGTCTGCCAGGATTATCGAAGATATGGGCACCCTGCTGCCGCTCCTGCGGTGACGTTCTATCATGGACACCAGGTGGAAACGGACATAATTCTCCACCGAATTGAGCTGCACTCCGGAAAGATCCCCCTTTCCGGGATACAAAAGAGCATTGCCCCGGGTATCGAATCCATAGCGGTCAAACAGGGACATGTCTATATTGTTGTAGCTGACACCGGAGACAGGTCCTTCATAAGACCCTCTGGCCACGACTGCCGAGGTGTCCACATAGGCGGTATCGCCTTTTATGGCCGCATCCAGACCTACCGCCTCCTGATTCAGCACCTGAACTTTACCGCCGGTATTCCCTACAGTCTTCCGTATCATCGACTCGTACTCGATGGAGGACACCCCGTCTGGAGCAAAAAGTACACCTACGCAGAGATTGCCGTCCTCATCCACATCCGACACCGCCTCCTGCACACCGGCCTCAACTACTCCTATAGCCTTTACACCTGTCCCGCTCTGTTCCAGAAAATTCTCAACATCAGGCAGAACACGCAAGTCCGCCACTGGTGAAGACACTATTATCAGCTTTACCGGCTCCTTGTAGCCTGAACGGTATTCGTCTCCGGCCAGATTGAAGAAATCGTCCCCCATCAGAAAAAGGGTATTGCACAGAACCTGCTCCTTAAGAAAGTCCAGATTGCCTTCCTCAATATATCCGCCATAGGGTCCGTTGGCCCTGTCTGACAGAAACTGGATGTTCTCTCCTCCGAAATCTACGATCCCGTCCGGGCCGGGCTTACCTGTAATATTGTCAAAACGGTCCAATGTAAGCAGCCGTTCCACCACCTCGAAACCATTCACACTACAATCGAGAACCCCTATCGGCAACTTGGATATATCCCTAGGATAACTGCTCAGGTCCGTATAATACACTGAGGCGGTGTCTGTCAATGCCTTTTGAGCAATGGGCAGCAGGGTCCTCTCACCGCCCTCGTCCTTACATGAAAGCAGACACAGCGGCAGAGCGGCAGCCACCAGAACTTTAAGAATATACCGTCCTGACATCATCCCGAAAGACTAGTTGTGATAGATAAACTTTCCGTTCTCCCCTGAAATCACGACTTCCGCCTTGTCCGAAGCCTCCACATGACCCACAATCCTGGCATCCACGCCCAGCGAGCGCGAGATATCTATCATGGCCGAAGCGGACTCCTTGTCGGTATATATCTCCATACGGTGTCCCATATTGAACACCCTGTACATCTCCTGCCAGTCAGTACCGGACTCTATCTGAATGGCCTTGAAGAGCGGAGGCACGGGGAACATATTGTCTTTCACGACTCGGAGAGAGTCTATAAAATGCAGGACTTTGGTCTGGGCACCGCCGGAGCAGTGGATCATACCGTGAATCCTGTCCTTGTACCCGTCGAATATCCGCTTCATCACCGGTGCGTATGTCCTGGTCGGTGAGAGCAGCAGCTTGCCGTAGGTCAGGCCGGTCTCGGGCTCTTTCTCGGTAAGCATACGGCTGCCGGAGTAGACCAGCGAGGCCGGCATGGCGTGATCGTAACTCTCGGGATATTTGTCAGCCAAATAGTGGGCGAAGAGGTCGTGACGGGCCGAAGTAAGGCCGTTGCTGCCTGTACCGCCGTTGTACTCGTCCTCGTACTCGGCCTGTCCGAATGAGGCCAGGCCCACGATCACGTCCCCGGCAGCTATGCGGGAATTGTCTATGATGTCGCTGCGGCGCACTCTGGCACACACTGTACTGTCCACTATCACCGTCCTCACAAGATCTCCCACATCAGCAGTCTCGCCGCCTGTGAGCGTCATCCTTATACCGTAACGATCCATGGACTTGATGAACTCGTCTGTGCCGGAGATGATGGCCGAGATGACCTCTCCGGGGATGAGGTTCTTGTTGCGTCCGATAGTCGAGGACACCAGTATGCCGTCCGTTATGCCGACGCAGAGCAGGTCATCTGTATTCATGACCATCGCATCCCGGGCTATGCCCTTCCATACACTCATGTCCCCCGTCTCCCTCCAGTACGTATATGCGAGGGATGACTTGGTACCGGCACCGTCCGCGTGCATGACCAGACACCAGTCCGGGTCCCCGGTGAACACATCGGGGATTATCTTACAGAAAGCCCTGGGATAAAGGCCTTTATCTATATTTTTGATGGCATTGTGAACATCTTCTTTCACAGAGGAGACTCCTCTTAGCATGTATCTGCTTTCAGTGTTACTCATAATCTCTTTTCGCAGGATTGACAATATTTCATTAACAAAATACAAATTTAGAAGTTTTTGCGGAAAAGTTCATAACTTTGTTGCCCCAATAAACAAAAATATCATGTTGACACTTTCTAAAAAAGCTCAGGCACTGCCCGCATCTCCCATAAGGAAACTCGTTCCCTATGCTGATGCCGCCAAGAAAAGAGGCATAAAAGTATACCACCTCAACATCGGACAGCCCGACATAGCATCGCCGGTCGAGGCTCTCCAGGCCGTAAAGGACAATCAGCTCAAGCTCGTGGCCTACCCCAATTCGGCCGGCAATGAGTCCTACCGCAAGGGTCTGGCAAAGTACTACCAGAACATCGGTATCGACGTAGACTACACCGACATCAACGTAACTACCGGCGGCAGCGAGGCCCTTCAGATAGCCCTCACAGTCACCTGCGATCCCGATGACGAGGTCATCGTACTGGAGCCGTTCTACACCAACTACAACTCCTTCGCCATCGTCAACGACGTGAAGTTCGTGCCCATCACCACATCCATGGACAACGGCTTCGCCATCCCCTCGATCGAGGAGTTCGAGAAACACATCACTCCCCGCACAAAGGGTATCATCATCTGCAATCCCTGCAACCCCACAGGAGTGCTCTACACCAAGGACGAGATCGAGAAACTCGGAGACATAGCCCGCAAGCACAACCTCTTCATCTACTCCGACGAGGTATACCGCGAGTTCTGCTACACGGACGAGCCCCACTACTCATGCATGCACATCAAGGGACTGGAGAACAACGTCATTCTCTGCGACTCAGTCTCCAAGAGGTACTCTCTCTGCGGCGTGCGTATCGGAGCCATCATATCCAAGAACAAGGAGGTGATGAACGCCGTGCTGCGCTACTCCCAGGCCCGTCTCTGCTCTCCTGCATACGGACAGATCGCCGCCGAAGCAGCCCTCAATGCTCCCGCATCGTACTTCAAGGCCGTAAGGGATGAGTATATCAAGAGAAGAGATTTTCTGGTAGAGACTCTCCGCACCATTCCCGGTGTGGTATGCCCTACCCCCATGGGAGCATTCTATGCGGCTGTGCGCCTGCCCATAGATGACAGTGAGAAATTCGCACAGTGGCTGCTGGAGGACTTCTCTTACAACGGAAAGACCGTGATGGTGGCTCCGATGGCCGGATTCTACGCTACTCCCGGCAAGGGCAAGGACGAGGTCCGCATCGCCTATGTGCTCAAGATCGAGGACCTGCGCGAGGCCCTTGCATGTCTCAGGGAAGCCCTGAAGGTATATCCCGGCAAGACCATCTAACTAAAAGCCAAGGAATTCAGATACCCTCACAACAACAGCTAGCAACAGGAGGACGATGAGGAAAAAAGATGTCTCCGTCCTCCTGCCGTTGGTGAGGAAATCATATACGGCAAAGGAGAACGGCACTGCCGCCATGACAACGGAGCCGGCAGTCATCTCCGGACTGAAAAACAGTTCCAGGATCAGAACTATGACCGACAAGGCCGCAGAAAGACCGAATGCGTTTTTCTGGGCCTTGTTTCTTTCACTGTCCCTGGAGACAATATAAACCACGGCCCTTATTCCGATGAGAACCAACAAAGAAAGATATATGGCTGCCTGAATATCCATTCCGGAAAAAGCAGGCAGGGAGGGAATCAGTCCGGCTCCGAAATCCGCAAGAGAATCTCCCAGTGCCCCCGGCTGTCTAAAGACAATCATCCACACCGCCACATATATCCATGGAAGCAGTATCGCCGACAAATATGCCAGCAGAAGACGGGCAATATCCTGTCCTCTCAGATATATAATATACAGCAGGATAAATGCGCACACGTATAGCAACGGAGGCAGCATGAGGGCAGACAGAGACGATACCAGCCCGGCCATAAAGGCATAATACAGTCTGTGATACTCACCGTTGACATACATCAGCGTAAAATACAGAGTCCAAACTGTCAGGAAGGCTGCAAGATGACAATAGGTAAGAGTAGTTGATCCCGGAAAGGTCAATACTGCCAGCAGATACGGCAGATACAATAACTTGGAATCCGAGGTGAACTGAAAATTATTGGAATTCACATAATTGAGAGACACGGCTACAGCCAGCAACATCAGCAGCGACAGCACATTGGAAAGCCATTCCGGCTGCACTATGGACACCACGCCTTTATGAACATCCGGCAAGAAAAAGGCTGACACGGCCAGTCCTGCTGCAGCCACTGCCAGCAGCAGCTTTATTACCGGTGAGGACTGACGGGAATCTCTCATCTTTTATCTGCCGGCCAGTTAATCATGTCCAGAGCAATGTCGCTTCGATGAAAAGCTCCCTCAAACGAGACTCTGTCTATCCTGGAATATACTCTGCCTCTTGCATCCGCAAGTGTCTCTCCCATTGAGGACAAAGCCAGTACACGGCCTCCCGAAGTTACCAACTTCCCGTCTTTCATGGCTGTCCCGGCATTGAACACTGTGATGTCCGTCAAGGCCTCCAGACCGCTTATAGGATATCCTTTACCGTATTTTTCCGGATAGCCTCCAGATACGAGAATAGCTGTCACAGCAGCCTGACGAGACATCTTGATCATCTCGCCCGAGAGATTCCCTCCGGCCGCTGCGGCCATGTGAGCCAACAGATCGCTGTCTATACGCAGCATTACCGACTCCGTTTCCGGATCTCCCATACGTACATTGTACTCTATCACATAAGGATCACCCCCACAGTTCATCAGACCGAAAAAGATGAACCCTCTGTAATCCATATTCTCACTTTCAAGCCCTTTGACCGTCGGCTCTATAATCCGGCTGCGGACCTTCTCCACGAACTCCCTGTCGCAGAACGGCACAGGCGATACTGATCCCATCCCTCCGGTATTGAGACCTTTGTCCCCGTCCCATATTCTCTTGTAATCCTTGGCTTCGGGCAGCAGCAGATATCCATGACCGTCCGTAAGTACAAAGAACGAGACTTCCACTCCCTCCAGATACTCTTCAACAACCACCTTGCTTCCCGCTGCTCCGAACTGTCCTCCGAAGATATGCTCCAGAGACTCCTCTGCCTCCTCCAGTGACTGAGAGATGATTACTCCCTTGCCGGCAGCCAGACCGTCGGCTTTCACCACATACGGAGGCCTGAGCGAGCGCAGGAAGGCCGAAGCCTCATTCCTCTGCTCCGCCGTAAAGCTCCTGTACGCTGCCGTAGGTATTCCGTGCCTTGCCATAAATTCCTTGGCGAAATCCTTACTGCCCTCCAGTCTTGCTCCGTCTTTCCCGGGCCCCACGAACAGCAGGTCTCCCTTCACATTCGGACAGGACATCAGAAAGTCCTTAAGCCCTTCCACCAGCGGATCCTCCGGACCGCAGACCACCATATCTATATTTTTCCCCACTACTGTCCTGCGGATCAGGTCAAAATCCGACACCTTACCGTCTATCCCCTCTGCCAAAGAGTTGATACCGGGATTACCGGGAAGAGCATAAAACTCTCCCAGCATAGGACTCTGAGCGATCTTCCAGGCAAGGGCATGTTCCCTTCCGCCCGAGCCGAGCAACAATACATTGTACTTCATATCTCCTCTATAATAATATCGGTTTACATTTCCATCCGGCTTTACTGACAGCCTCCAAGGTCTTTGGCAGCGCATACCACAGATTCTTGGACGCCTTAATCGAATCGTGGAACACAGTTATGGAACCTGGTGACAGATATGGAACCACATTACGGGCACAGGCTTTATGTCCTAACTTACGGTTATAATCACGGCTGAGGATATTCCACATCACAATATTATAACGCATACTGAGAATATCCGACTGACGTTTGGTTATCTTCGCATAAGGTGGACGGTAGAGATTGGTCTTTATCAACTCTGCAGCCATATCCACGTCCTGCACATAATCATCAATATGTACACGCCATCCAGGAATATGGCTGTAGGTATGACTTCCAACCGCATGACCGCGACGGACAATCTCTCCGAACAGGTCCGGATACTGTTCTACATTCTTTCCTATGCAGAAAAAGGTAGCCTTGGCCCCGTACTCATCGAGCTGGTCCAGCACCCACGGTGTCACTTGCGGGCACGGACCGTCATCAAAGGTCAGAAAAAGCCCTTCCTCCTCTTTTGGGAAAGACCATATGAAAGAAGGATATATCTTCTTTATCAGTTTGGGAGGACGTATCAGCATAGCTTGTCAATATGGATGCAAATATAGTTTTTATTTTGGATATTCGGCTGCACCACATATACTGTGGCACCTCGGCAGAGTAAATTTATTTCCTTTGCTCTCGGTTTCTGCGTATATTTGCAGAATAAAACAAGTCACAACAGTACTATGTCTCTACACACACAGAATATCCGCTATTTATTCATAATTCTCACAGCCACTGCATTGTGTCTGCATTCATGCACGGACAAAAAGAACGTTATACCCAAAGACACCATGTCACATATATACTATGACATCTACATGACCGATGAGGCAATGGATGCCAATTACAGTCTTAAAAGAATGGCTGATACAATGAAGATATACGAGCCTATTTTCAACAAATACGGTTACACGACAGAAGACTATAACAGAAGTGTCAATTTCTATTTAGAGCGCCCGGACAGATTCGAGGACATTTTCGAGAACACCAAGAATATGCTGGAAAAACGCAAGGCCGAGCTCAACGCCATCCTGGAGGCCGAAGGCAAGCGTCCCAGACTGTGGTCTCTGGTTGACTCTCTGGAACTGTACACTTCAGAAGGCGTACATGCCGGTATGATTTACAAATATATGAGAATGATGTTCTTCAAACCGGACTCGACAGTTCCAATGTCTCCCGTCATTGATTCAACTTTTCTAGAGCGTCCCACAAATCAGATACTTATATTCAGCGACTCGGCCCTTAATGCCGACAAAAATTTCACATTCTACAGCACATTGGGATTTATGAATGAAGTGAACCGCCTGCTTGAAATACAGGACAGCATCCGAATAAGACAGGACAGTATCGCCAAAGCAAAGAAAGCAGCCGAACTGGATGTCCTCCAAAATAACAAAAACAACCGCCAGTCTGTAATCCAGGACTTACTGGATAAAAGGCAGAACCCAACCCATCAAAGACAGCAGATAAGAGCTTTTAGTACCATAAGAAACAACAAACTTTCCAATGAGTCCAAAGAAGATAAGAAGTAGACAGATGAGAAGAATCGCTGCAAATTATATTTTCCCGATCACATCCGACCCTGTCCGCAACGGTTACGTAGACCTTGCGGATGACGGGACGGTCATAGGCACAGGACGGCTTACTGAAGAAACCGGCGGCACGGAATTCTACAACGGCATCCTGGTTCCCGGCTTCACCAATGCACACTGCCATATAGAACTGTCCCACCTGGAAGGCAAGTTCCGCGAGGCCACCGGTATGTCCGGATTCATCGACCAGATCAACGCCCTGCGCGAGTCCGCTCCGGCAGAAGAGCGTCAGAAAGCCATGAGAACTCAGTTTGACAAACTGTATAGAGAAGGAGTCAGCGCCTTGGCGGACATATCCAACTGTGACGAGAGCTTCGCCATGAAGAAAGAGAGTCCGATGTACACCCGTACTTTCATAGAGGTATTCGGTTCCGAACCCCAGGATGCACCGGCGGTAATTGAAGATGCCCGAAAGCTGGTGGCAAAGGCAGCTGAAGCCGGCATCGACGCGGCCATAACTCCGCACTCCCCCTACACCATGAGCTCCGACCTGCTGCGCATGGCTTCAGCCGAAGGACTCAAGGCCGGATATATCTCCTACCACAATCAGGAATCCCAGGAAGAAGACGATATGATAGGCTTCCACCGCGGTCCGCTATACGAGAACTACGTCAACCGCGGACTGAGCACAGTACCGGCCACCGGCAGACCGGCCGTATTTCATTTCCTGGACCGGCTGCAGGAAGTCCATCCCGCCCCGTTTGAAGAGCATATACTGCTCATACACAACACAGTCGCACATGAGGACAGCGTCTACGCCGCCGAGCAGATCCTGAAAAACTGTACATGGGTCACATGCCCGCTGTCCAACATCTTCATCCACAGGACTATGGCAGATCTGCCCATGCTGATGAGCATGGGTGTGAGGATAGCCGTCGGCACCGACAGCCTCTCGTCCAACCACGTCCTGTCCATGGTAGAGGAATTCAAATGCATACACCGGCACTTCCCCGGCATCCCCCTGCAGACTGTCCTGACATGGGCCTGCCTGAACGGTGCCGCCGCACTGGGCAAGGACGATGTCCTGGGCTCGTTTGACCAGGGCAAGAAACCTGGCGTAGTGCTCATTGACAACATTGATTTCAACTCCATGCAGCTGACCGATAAAAGTACATCCAGACGATTAATCTGACACACGGATCCACTATGTCAACAATATTTTTTCACAAGATAGTTTTCGGCCCCATCAAGAGCCGCCGCCTTGGGAATTCCCTGGGCATCAACCTTCTGCCTGACAACGGCAAACTGTGTTCCTTCGACTGCATATACTGCGAGTGCGGCTGGAACAAGGACGGCCGGAAGGATCAGACGATCCCGTCAAAAGAAGCCGTATTCCAGCGGATGCAGGAACGTTTCGCCGAGCTGCATACCGAGGGCACACCCGTAGACACCATCACCTTCTCCGGCAACGGCGAGCCCACCCTGCATCCCGATTTCCCCGAGATTATAGACTTCACACTGCAGATGCGGGACCGGTATTTCCCCAATGCGGCCGTATCCGTACTTTCCAACGCGACTATGACCGGCCGGAAAGAAGTCCGGGAGGCCCTGATGAAAGTGACCAACCCCATCCTGAAGATAGACAGTGGTCTGGAAGAATATATCCGCCTGGTGGACAACCCGGTGGGTCATTACTCGCTTCAGGAGACAATAGAGCATCTGAGGCTGCTCAACGGCAACTTCATCCTTCAGACTATGTTTCTTAAAGGTACTGTAGGCGGCCGCCGCATAGACCTGACCTGCGAAGAGAGTGTAGCTCCTTGGAGGGACATCGTCCTCGACCTGCGTCCCCGTGAGGTAATGATGTATACCATCGACCGCGAGACTCCGGCCAAGGAACTTGAGAAAGTCACGGTGGAGGAGATGGAAGCCATAGCCGCTCCTCTCAAAGCCGCAGGCATCAAAGTTCAGATCAGAGGGTAATGAGAACGGTAATCCAGAGGGTGAGCAGTTCCTCCGTAGTGATTGACGGAGTATGTCACGGAGAGATAGGACGCGGGATGAATGTGCTCATCGGCATTGAGGACGGAGACACGGACGAGGATATCGAATGGCTCTGTCACAAGATCGTCAATCTGCGCATATTCGACGACGACGGCGGAGTGATGAATCTGTCCGTCCGGGATGTTGACGGAGATATCCTCGTAATAAGTCAGTTCACTCTCTACGCATCCACCAGAAAAGGCAACCGGCCCTCATACATAAAAGCCGCCCGGCCGGAAATTTCCATTCCCTTGTACGAAAAATTTCTACTAAGATTGGAAAATATTTTGGGGAAGCCCGCTAAAAAAGGTATATTTGGTGCGGATATGAAGGTAACCATCGTCAACGACGGTCCCGTCACCATCCTTATTGACACCAAAAACAGAGAATAGATGGAAGATATTGAGAAAAGGATACAGGCCATCCATGACAATCTCAGTCACTGGATGACTCCCGAAGTTCTGAAAGCCTGCCTGGGCATGACCGATCTGACCACGCTGAAGCCTACCGACACTTATTCCAGTGTCCGCAAGCTGGTAGGGAAAGTAAATGATTTCCAGACCCATTTCCCTGGCTACCGGCCGCCTGCGTCCATATGTGTATATCCCAATTTCGCTAGGACTGTCAAGGAGACTCTGACCGTCCCCGGAGTACACACGACTGTTGTCGCCGGATGCTTCCCCGCCTCCCAGAGCTTCATGGAAGTCAAGGAACTGGAATGCCGCATGGCTGTGGCCGAAGGTGCTGACGAGGTGGACATAGTTCTAGCTCTCAACAGTTTTCTGGACGGAGACTTGAGTTACTGCGAGAAAGAGATACGTTCCATCAGAGACATAGTCGGTAACGCCGTGCTGAAAGTCATCCTGGAGACAGGGGCTTTGGCCGATGCCGGCAGGATAAGAGAAGCCTCTTTCCTGGCCATGGAATGCGGTGCCGACTTCATAAAGACCTCCACCGGCAAGATGGAACCGGCAGCCACCCCGTTCGCGGCCATCGTTATGTGCGACTGCATCAAGGAATACTACGGAAAGACCGGCCGGAAAGTGGGCTTCAAGCCTGCCGGAGGCATATCCAACGCCAAGGACGCAGCCGCATATTACGCTATAGTTGACACTATCCTCGGTCAGGAATGGCTCAATCCCGTCCTGCTGCGTTTCGGGGCCAGCCGCGTGGCCAACTCCATCATCTCCGAGGTGGAGAACTCATCAGTAATCTATTTTTAACTAATAATTTATCCACTACTAAAAACTAAACATCATGAAGAAGTTTATTGTTATTGCAATTGCTCTTTTCACTGCAGCTGCAGTCTACGCTCAGCCCCGCGCAATCGGTGGCCGTCTCGGCTATGGTCTTGAACTGACCTACCAGCACACTCTCGGCAACAACATGTTGGAACTTGACTTCGGCCTACCCGGCTTCTACGGCCTTGAAGCAGCCGCCACATATGACTGGATCTTCCCCATCAACTCATGGCAGGAGCAGGGTTCCTGGAACTGGTATGCCGGTGTCGGTGCCGGTCTCGGCATGTATGGATTCGACCATATCACCGGATTTGTCGGTGTTGCCGGACGTATCGGAGTGGAATACAACTTCTGGTTCCCTATGAACATATCCCTTGACTGGCGTCCTCTTATAGGTCCTTACTTCAATCATAACGGGGCTGGTTTCAACTCCCTTGGAATTTTCCAGGGCGGTATTGCCTTAAGCGTCCGCTACCTCTTCTAGTCAACTAGAAGAATAACAAAAGAATTACTGCTTTCTGAAAATCCTCCCCATTTCATGGGTCCCCTCCCTTTTCGGGAGCCAAAGTTTTCAGAAAGCAGTAATTCTTTTATATTCCGATAACTGTAAATTATCGCAGGACAGCACCGAACTGGTGTGAGAGGGCACCGAGGATACGGTTGACTGTCTGGTCTACGTATTTGTCGGTCAGAGTCTTGTCGTAGTCCTGCAGCGTCAGGCTGATGGCATACTGTTTCTTGCCCGCCGGGATCTTGTCGCCCCGGTAGACATCGAAGAGCACCACTTTGCGCAGAATCCTTTTCTCGGCTGCGAACGCCGCCTTGCGGATGTCAGCGAAAGTGACATTCTCGTCCAGCAACAGAGCCAGGTCTCTCTTGACCTCCGGATACATAGGCAATTCCTTATACAGTACCTTTGACTTCAGATAATGCTTGAGCAGCAGCTGCCAGTCTATCTCTGCCGCAAATACAGGCTGCTTGATATCGAACTGACGCAACCGGGCCGCAGCCACCGTACCGAACATCAGGAGTATCTTGCCCGATGACGGCATCCTGCACACCATACCTTCTGAGTAGAGATCAGCCGGAGCAGGCTCAAAGTCCAGTGTATTGATATCCATGCCCATACGTCTGAGCAGCAGTTCTACATATCCTTTCAGGGCAAAGAAGTGCCCAGTTCCTGTAGTATTTCTCCAATATTGCGTCCCTTTGCCGACCATGAACATGGCCAGATGCATCCGCTCGCTGTACGAAGCCAGATTGTTGACGGGGTCGCCCTCTCCCTTCGGCTCATAGCGGTAGACATTGCCCATCTCGAACAGCCTGAGATCGCCCGCCTGACGGTTAAGATTGTGAGCTACTACCTCCAGACCGCTGAACAGCAGGGTCTGTCTCATGGCGTTTAGATCCGAGCTGAGCGGGTTGATTACCATCGGCAGGTTCTCCTTGGGATAGGTCTTCAGACCGCTGTAGTAATCCGCCTTGGTCAGAGAGTTGTTCATGCACTCCATGAAGCCGTTGGCTGCCAACAGGTCACAGGCCTTTACGCGCACCGCTTCAGGGTCCGGATTGGGAGTATTGTCGTAGGAAGACACGATACGGTCGGGAAGCTCCACGTTGTTGTACCCGTAGATACGGAGCACCTCCTCCACCACATCGCATTCCCGGTACACATCCACCTTGTACGAAGGCACTGTAACCTCCGCTCC
Organism: uncultured Bacteroidales bacterium; assembly: GCA_944323785.1. Classification (GTDB taxonomy): domain Bacteria; phylum Bacteroidota; class Bacteroidia; order Bacteroidales; family UBA932; genus Coprenecus. Next base: position 146,056 of record CALUTU010000002.1, read on the forward strand.
TTCCGAATCCGACGAAAGTATTCCAAAATCCATATACCTGAGTATACTCATTATGGTCTCCGCTCCTATCTTCTTGCCGATAAGGGCCTCCATGCGGGCGAAATTCAGAGATACCCGCTTCCTCTCGATCTTCTCAGGATATACTTCCTGAACCTTTCCTACCACAGTGGCACCGGCCAGTTCCTGCATGAGCAGGGCGGCTCTCATTGCGGCATAGGGCACGATCTCAGGATCAGCACCGCGCTCATAGCGGAACGACGCATCCGTCTTGATTCCGTGCCGCTTCGATGTCTTGCGGACAGACGTGGGATTGAAGTACGCGCTCTCCAGGAATACGGAAGTCGTACTGTCGGTGATGCCCGAATCCAGACCGCCGAACACTCCGGCGATACACATGGGCCTGACCGCATTGCATATCATAAGGTCCTCAGAGGACAGAGTGTGCTCCACTCCGTCCAGAGTGACGAACTTGTCTCCCTCCACGGCCCTGCGTACCACCACCTTGCCGCCGTCTATCCTGGATGCGTCAAAGGCGTGAAGCGGCTGGCCGGTCTCCATCAGGATAAAGTTGGTGATATCCACCACGTTGTTTATAGGTCTCAGACCTACGGCAAGGAGCTTTTTCTGCAGCCACTCGGGAGAAGGAGCGATCTTTATATCCTTCAATGTCACGCCCATATACCTGGGCGCACCGTCATGACTGAGCACCTCTACGGGGATGGACTCACCCTCTCCCTCCTTGAAGGCTGATACGTCCGGCAGAGTCATCTCTCCGCCCAGTCCGTTGAGCCTGAGATATGCCGACAGATCCCTGGCCACACCTATGTGCGATGCGCCGTCCACCCTGTTGGGAGTAAGCCCTATGGAGAACACTGTATCCGAACCCAGATGCAGATAGTCCCTGGCCGCCGTGCCGACCCTGGCCTCCGGCTCCAGCACCATTATACCGTCATGGGACTGACCTATTCCGAGCTCGTCCTCCGCACAGATCATACCGAATGACTCCACTCCGCGTATCTTGGACTTCTTGATCTTTATCCTTGTGCCGTCCGGAGCGGGCAGGGATGTTCCGACCGTAGCCAGCAGGACTTTCTGGCCGGCGGCCACATTCGGAGCACCGCAGACCACCTGCAGAGGCTCTGCGCCCTCGGACACCAGTACTTTCGTAACATGAAGATGATCCGAATCCGGATGGGGCACACATTCCAGTACCTGAGCCACCACCACACCTTCCAGACCGCCCGGAACATCCTCCACAGTATCCATTTCCTCCACCTCAAGACCTATGAAAGTCAGTATCTCCGCTACCTTTTCCGGAGACAGATCAAAAGAGACGTACTCTTTCAGCCAATTATATGAGATATTCATACCGTTAAATTTTCTAGTCAAACAATGAGTCTACAAATGTCTTTTTATCAAATACCCTCAGATCCTCTATACCCTCGCCCACTCCGATGAACTTGACCGGGATATTGAACTGGTCCGCTATGCCCAGCACTACTCCGCCCTTGGCCGTACCGTCGAGCTTCGTAACCGCCAGGGCCGTCACGTCCGTAGCCTTGGTGAATTCCTTGGCCTGCACGAAAGCATTCTGGCCTGTAGAGCCGTCCAGTACCAGAAGCACCTCGTGAGGAGCGTCGGGCACCACCTTGCGCATGACGTTGCGTATCTTGGTCAGCTCGTTCATCAGGTTGATCTTGTTGTGCAGACGGCCCGCAGTGTCTATGAGCACCACGTCCATATCCTGGGCGACGGCCGACTTGAGCGTGTCAAATGCCACAGACGCGGGATCCGAGCCCATCTGCTGCTTTACTATCGGCACCCCTGCCCTCTCGCTCCAGATGACCAGCTGGTCCACTGCCGCAGCCCTGAACGTATCGGCGGCTCCTAGCATCACTTTCTTGCCGGATGCCTTCAGATTGGCGGCCAGCTTACCGATAGTGGTGGTCTTGCCCACTCCGTTCACTCCCACGACCATTATCACGTATGGTTTCTTGGAAAAATCAAACACCGGAGCCTCCTCCTTGCCGTCCACATCCAGCAGGGACATCATCTCCTCCTTAAGGATACTGTACAGCTCGGCTGTATTCATATACTTGTCCCTGGCCACTCTCTCCTCCAGCATATCGATGATCTTCAGAGTCGTATCCACTCCGACATCCGATGCAATAAGCGCATCCTCGATACCGTCCAGAACATCGTCGTCCACCTTGGACTTGCCGGCTATCGCACGGGAAAGACGGTCGAAAAGTCCTCTTTTGGTCTTTTCCAGCCCTCTGTCCAGACTCTCCTTCTCCTTGCGGACTTCCTCCGAATCGTGTTTTTTCCTACTGAACCAAGACATAATTTTATCCTATTTAGTCACAATCTGCAAAAATATGAAATCAGAGATTATTCTCCAAAAAAGAAGAGATTGATGTAACTTTGCAGGCCAGATTTTAATGATATATATGAATACAAAGACCAAAGGATATATACTGGGCACTATAGCCGCAGCCACATACGGCATGAATCCTCTCTTTGCCCTGCCGCTGTACCAGGGCGGCATGAATCCCGAATCCGTCCTGTTTTTCCGATACATGACTGCCATCCCCATACTTGCCGTCATGATAAAAGCCAGAGGCCGTTCCTTCAAAGTCAACCGTAAGGAGACTCTGACACTTGTTGCCATGGGACTGCTGGTCGCCATCTCATCCCTGACACTCTTCCAGAGCTACAACTACATGGAAGCCGGCATCGCATCCACCATACTCTTTGTCTATCCGATAATGGTAGCTCTGATCATGTCCCTGGTCTTCAAGGAGAAACTCTCCATGATGACGGGGCTGTGCCTGTTGCTGGCACTGGGAGGCATATCCATGCTGTACAAAGGAGGCGACGGGACTACGCTGAGCCTTACCGGCACTGTACTGGCCCTGGCTTCAGCCCTGACGTACGCCATATACATCGTAGGAATCAATCAGACCACCCTAAAGCATACAGCGACACTCACCGTCACATTCTACGTACTGGTATTCGGCGTCACACTGTTCATAATCAGGCTGTTGACAGGAGTCGAGCTGACTGTGCCGTCTCCTGACAAATGGTATCTGTGGCTCAATGTACTGGCCCTTGCCGTATTCCCGACAGCCATATCTTTCCTGTGTACGACGAGTGCGATACAGTACATCGGCTCCACTCCGACGGCCATACTCGGAGCCCTTGAACCGGTCACCGCAATAATCTTCGGCATAACAATATTCGGGGAGCGCATGACACTGCGCGAGAGCATAGGCATCGTCATGATTCTCATCGCCGTCACTCTAGTCATCGCCGGCGGCAGCATCACTTCCTATATGGTCCGCTTCCGCAAAATGTTCCCCCGCCTCCCACATAAAAGCAAGAAATAAAACTGCAATACACTAGTCCTGAGGACTGACTCCGCACAAGTTCACACATCCTCCACTCTTCTTTCCAAAGTGATACGGAAAGGTGCGACAATGGTAAGCAGAGAAGCACCTTGCGAATGCAACATAATGAATATGTGATAGTTATGATCTTAACGAGAGACTTTAGTCAATATCTAAGGGCCTGGCAGGAACAGTTGTCTTACGCAATGTTTTGATTATTTGCTAGTTATGAGATAGTTCTGCTCGCGTAGTCACCATTGCGCCCGTGATTTCAATCAATGTATCGTGGAAGCGCAGGCTTAGCGCATGAAGGTATAAAAAAAGCCCGCGGAGGGAACTCCTCGCGGGCTCTATGGGGCGGCGGCTACCTACTCTCCCACCCCGGTTAGGG
>CALUTU010000003.1 GCA_944323785.1 uncultured Bacteroidales bacterium
GCAATTTGGACTTCGTCCACATATACTGGGGCGCCTCGGCAATTGCAAGTAAACTTGCATTGCTCTCGGCTTCTGCGCAATTTGGACTTCGTCCACATATACTGGGGCGCCTCGGCAATTGCAAGTAAACTTGCATTGCTCTCGGCTTCTGCGCAATTTGGACTTCGTCCACATATACTGGGGCGCCTCGGCAATTGCAAGTAAACTTGCATTGCTCTCGGCTTCTGCGTATATTCGCGTATTAAAATTTGGAATATGGCTGACACGAACAACAATAAGAAAGCGGCCCTTGACTATCACCGCGAGGGCAAACCGGGCAAGATAGAGACCGTGCCTACAAAACCGTACTCGTCACAGCACGACCTCTCCCTGGCATACTCGCCGGGAGTGGCTTGGCCGTGCCTGGAAATCAAGGACAATCCTGAAAATGCCTACGAATACACCAACAAAGGCAATCTTATGGCTGTGATATCCAATGGTTCTGCTGTACTTGGACTAGGCAATATCGGAGCCATGGCCGGAAAGCCTGTCATGGAAGGCAAAGCCCTGCTGTTCAAGATATTCGCCGGCCTTGACTGCTTTGATATCGAAATAGACGAAAAAGATCCGGAGAAATTCATAGCCGTCGTAAAGGCCATATCACACACTTTCGGAGGCATCAACCTGGAGGACATAAAGGCCCCCGAGTGCTTTGAGATCGAACGCCGCCTAAAAGAGGAATGCGATATTCCGGTGATGCACGACGACCAGCACGGCACAGCGATCATATCTGCGGCCGGCCTGCTCAACGCCCTGGAGCTGCAGAACAAGCGCATAGGTGACATTTATCTGGTAGTCAATGGAGCAGGAGCTGCCGCCATCGCCTGTACGAAACTGTATATCGAATTGGGTGTAAGGCCTGAGAATATAGTAATGTGCGACAGCAAGGGGGTGATATCAAGCAGGCGGACTGACCTCAGCGCGATGAAACGCAGTTTCGCTACGGACCGTAATGTTTCAACTCTGACTGAGGCGCTGAAAGGGGCGGATGTCTTTCTCGGACTGTCCACCAAGAACGTGCTCACCAAAGAGATGCTAAGGACAATGGCAGACCGGCCGATTGTCTTTGCCCTGGCCAATCCGGATCCCGAGATAGAATACTCGGAAGCCTTGGCCTCCCGCGATGATCTCATCTTTGCCACTGGACGATCAGACTACCCCAACCAGATCAACAACGTTCTGGGGTTCCCCTATATATTCCGGGGTGCGTTGGACGTAAGAGCCACTGCCATTAATGAGGAGATGAAACTGGCCGCTGTCCATGCCATCGCAGAGTTGGCCAAACAGCCCGTTCCGTCTGTAATCAATGCTGCCTACAATCTGGAAAGCATCAGTTACGGCAAGAGCTATATTCTACCCAAGCCACTGGATCCCAGACTTCTGTCCGCAGTGGCTCCGGCAGTTGCGAAAGCCGCCATAAAGTCAGGGGTGGCAAGAAGGCCTATCTCCGACTGGGAAGGATACAACCGGCATCTGGAGAAAATGATGGGCTACGACAACAGCCTCGTAAGACGGTTTGCCGATGTGGCCCGTTGTCAGCCCATGAAAGTGGTATTCGGCGAAGGCAATACCGACAATATGCTTGAAGCTGCGGTTCAGGCCGGTCAGGAAGGACTGTGCCGCCCCATATTGCTCGGCAATGCAGACCTCATCCAGACAAGGGCGGACGCACTTGGCCTGCGGCTTGACAGTGTGGAGATTGTCAACCCCCGGCATCCCGATGAGAAAGGACGCCGGGAAAGGTATGCGCATATGCTCGCTGACAAACTGGCCAGAAACGGGTACACATATCAGGACTCATACGAGAAGATGCTCGACCGCAATTACTTCGGCATGATGATGGTCGAGAGCGGAGATGCCGATGCCTTCATCGCCGGCACCTATGCTGACAACCACTCCGTGACATCAATAGCCCGTGACATCATAGGCATCCGCCATGGTTTCAGCACTTTCGCCACAATGCACATACTCAGCACGAAGCGGGGGACATTTTTCCTGGCCGACACAATGATCAATGAGCGTACTGATGCAAAGACTCTCTCCGACATAGCAAGACTGACGGCAGGAGCCGTTGAATATTACGCCTTTGATCCGGTCATAGCAATGCTCTCATACGGCAATTTCGGTTCAGACTGTCGCGACAGACAGGAATTCAACGGCTCAGCATCTACTGTACGTCATGCCGTGGAGATGCTGCACGCACAGTACCCTTCCATGGCCGTCGATGGAGAGATGAGGACGGACATAGCCTTGAACCGCAGCCTGAGAGACAGGACATATCCGTTCAACAAATTGCTTGGAAAGGATGTCAACACCTTGATATTCCCGGATTTGAACTCCTCCTCCGCCGTATGGCACATGATGATGGGCATGGGCATTGGAGAGTCCATAGGCCCTATCCAGATAGGTCTCAACAAACCGGTGCATTTCATATCCGTGAACGCACCGGTCAGGGAGATTGTCAACCTTGCAACCGTAGCATCCATGGATGCAGCCACATACCTAAAGGCAGGCAATTGCCGTCTTGACCGTTGATCCCAGTGCGGGAATGCCGCACTATGCCATCTCAGCGCTGCCAGCCCCGGCGGGATTAGCCTCGCTGGCTCGGCTTTTCCCGCAGCGAAGTACTTTGTGCAGGCGAGGTTAGCGCGCTGCCACTACTCACCTCGGCGGGATTAGCCTCGCTGGCTCGGCTTTTCCCGCACTGAGGCAGGCCTTATGAAGGCGTCCGCAGGAACAGAGTTCCTGCAATGTGGCTTCGCCACATGCTTTATATTATATGAGAGCCAGAGGTAAGTAAACTCACCGCTGGCTCTCATATAATATAAAGGGACGTACATTGCTGCCGTCCCTTACTGCCTTTATGGCTGTGACCTCGGCGGGATTCAAACCCACAACCTTCTGATCCGTAGTCAGATGCTCTATTCAGTTGAGCTACGAGGCCAATATGTCTACTTGCTACTCAGCGGGAGAGTTAACCGCTTCAGCACCGGGAGCAAGTCCGATAAATCTCTTCTCTTTAATGCGGGCCTTCTTACCGGTGAGATCTCTCAGATAGTAAATCCTTGCCCTGCGTACTTTTCCGCTCTTATTGAGGTCTATCTCGGAGATGAAAGGTGAGTAAAGAGGGAATATTCTCTCGACTCCGATACCGTTGGAAATCTTGCGTACAGTGAATGTCTGGGTAGTACCCGCACCTTTTCTCTGTATCACTACACCACGGAACTTCTGGAGTCTCTCCTTGTTCTCTTCCTTAATCTTGTATGTCACAGTCACTGTATCACCTGCCTTGAAATCGGGATACTTTCTCTCACCCTGTGAAAACGCCTGTTCTGCAATCTTAATTAAATCCATTTCTTTCTAACTTTTTGGCAACATTGCCGCTCTAAAATATCTGTGCAAGAGGTTGCTTGATTTTTGGGACTGCAAAGATAGATAAAAGAGAAAACATTCCAAATTTTTTTGACATTAACTGAACATTTTTTTCATCCTGTCAAAAAAATTGCGGTCTTTCTTCGTCGGCTTAGGGTCAAAATTGCCCGAAGCCTTCATCTTTTCGAACATTTCCTTCTCTTCCCTGTCTATCTTCTTAGGTGTCCAGGCCTGAATGTACACCAGCAAGTCTCCCCGCCCGTATCCGTTTATATCCGGAATACCCTTGCCTCTTACACGCAGGAACGTACCGGACTGAGTCCCCGGCTCTATCCTGATCCTCACTTTGCCGTCAGCCGCCGGTATCTCGGCCGAAGTACCGAGCACCAGATCAGGCATTGAGACAAACAGCGTATATATAAGGTCATTGCCATCCCTCTGGAGTTCTCCGTCCTCCTCCTCTTCTATAAGTACCAGCAGATCTCCGTTCACTCCGTTGCCCTTCGCCGCATTGCCCTTTCCATGAACTGTCAGCTGCATACCCTCCACAACTCCGGCGGGAATCTTGAACGACACCTCTTCGGTCTCCTCCACAACGCCGGCTCCATGACATTTAGGACATGGTTTCGCGATGACCTTGCCTTCTCCGCCACATGCCGGACAAGGAGATGTGGTCTGCATCCTGCCCATAAACGACTGCACTATCCTGGTAACTACACCGGTACCGTGACACGTCTCACAAGTATGGACATCCGCCTCCGATTCCGCTCCACGGCCATTGCAGTGGGAACACTTGACAGCCTTCTTTATCTTAACGGTCTTCGTAACCCCATTGACTATCTCGGAAAGTGACAATTTGACACGGATACGTATATTCGAGCCTTTCTGCACTCTTGCAGAGCCCCCTCTGCCGGACGAACCGCCGAAACCGCTGAAGCCTCCGCCGAAACCGCCTCCGAAGATATCTCCGAAACGGCTGAATATATCCTCCATGGTAAAGCCGCCGAAACCGTCAAATCCGCCACCGCCGCCGGCAGCACCGCTCATTCCCGCATGGCCGAACTGGTCATATCTGGCCTTTTTGTCCGGATTACTGAGGACATCATATGCCTCAGCCGCCTCCTTGAACTTCTCCTCAGCGGCAGCATCACCCGGATTCCTGTCAGGGTGATACTTCAAGGCCATCTTCCGGTAGGCCTTCTTAATATCCTCGGCCGAGGCATCCCTGGATACCCCGAGCACTTCATAATAATCTCTTTTCCCAGCCATTGTCCGTTACACCCCCACTACTACTTTTGCAAAACGTATAACTTTGTCATTCAACTTGTAACCGGGCTGGATGACATCTATAATCTTATTCTTCTTATCGGCCTCCTGAACCGGCATCTGGGCCACCGCCTCGTGAAAGTCGGTATCCAGTTCTTTCCCTATGGCCTCTATGACGCTCAGTCCGCGTCCTTTCAGATAGGACATCAGCTTATTGTAGATGAGTTCCGTACCCTCCACGGCAGCCTTGTCCGAACCAGACTCCCTAAGCACCTGCAAGGCCCTCTCGCAGTCGTCCAACACAGGAAGCATACCTTTTATAATATCCTCTCCGGCTGTAGAAATAAGATCAAGACGCTCGCGGGCAGTACGCCTGCGGTAATTGTCAAACTCAGCGGCAAGCCTGACGTACTTGTCATTGACCTCGTCCATCTTGGCCTGCAGTTCCTTGAGTCCGTTCTCCTTTTCTTCTTTGTGATGAGATTTCTCAGCCTTTTTCTTCTTCTGGCCTGTATCACCGTTTCCTTCTTCAGGAACGGCCGCTTCAACTTTTTTATCTATATCTTCTTTCTCTGCCATAACATCATAATTTCTATATGCACAAAGATATAAACAAAAACACTGCCAAAAGGGTAAAACGACAAAATGTCAGTTATAGTCTAACAATCTGGGGCGTCACACCGCGGTACTTGGGCATAGTGGCTCCGACAGGAGCACCGATGTAGGTAGGATCGCACATAACATATCTCCTGCCTTCAAACACATAACTATCACCAGTCACATCTTCTTCAAATACCACACCGCATGCTACATGCCCTTTATAACTGAACATAGCCACGTCCATTCCCAACAGATCCTTAACCAACCATGAAAACAACAGAACCCTGTCCTTACAGTTATTCGCACCGTAATAAAAAGATTCCTCTATGAATAACGGCTTGGAGCGGCCGAACATCTCATAGTCCGTTTTATAGTCAAAGCCTTTCTGAACCAGCTTTAAAATAAAGGCCACTGCTTCTTCGGAAGTCATAGACTCTTTCAGAATTTTATATTTCACCAACGTAAACACAGCTTTTTGAAGCAAGGGATCCACGGCCGACTTATGATACATGAGCAGGTCTGACTGAGGATAGTCCAAAGTAAACTTTACACAAGGAACATTCAGCGGGAGCTTGACCTCCTCCTCCAATATTGCGGTCCACTCCGGTACAGTCTTCAGACGATAATAATCAAGAGCAACCGACATCTGCCGGTCTATTACAAGATCCATCTTACGGTCTGCGGCAGAATAATCATCCGAGAATGTATATAGAGGATCGCGGCTGTTCAGACGGGAGTAAGAGAATATATAAAAATCATCCTCCCCATCAGTAATATAGGACACTTGGTAAATAGGATCTGTAAAAGGCAGCAGCAATATCAGTTCTCCGCCTGAAGAGCCCACTCTTGCCCTATATCGCATCTGATTCAGCAGAAACATCTGAGTCAGAACCTTTTCATTGACATAATCCTCAATATAAACAGCATCGGTATATTTTTTTACAGCGGTATACAATGCCCAGTCACTTAATGAATATTCCTCGCGCATTGCAATAAATGCATCCACCACATCCATATAATCTGACGCAGAAAGGACCTGCCATCCTCCGGATGCGTCCTGTTCAGTTGCCCTAACACGTGACAGCCGCATATTTTCCGCAAAAGGTATGTCTGCCTGAATACCGAAAAAATCGACAGTCACACTTCCCTTGCCATCATAATCAGCCACTACAGCCGGAACCGGCACAGGATATACCGGATACATCATCGGCCCTGACGCAGGAATACCATGAAAGGTTAGTCCGGCAGAATCCTCCGATGAATAATATACCGGCTTCTCCGAAACAGGACCTATTGGATCCTCTTTACCTCTTTGCACCAGAAATTCCTTCCATGCCGCTGCCAGATATTCCGAGAATTCAGCATTGGCCTTTGCTCTCATATCCTTGAATTCCTCAGCGCGTTGACGGTAAGCATCCAAAAAAGACTCTTTGGTCTGCGAATAAGAGAACGACGATACAACCGCTGCCGCAGTCACTAACGATATTATTCTTTTAATATTCATAACCACCTTGATTTTAAAAGAAAGCTCCCGCCATATCTTACTAGGGGGAGCTTACATACTTTAAACCGGACTCCGTGTCAGGAGCAAATGCCTACTACTTATTCTGCTGCTTGTTCTTTTCGTAGTTAGCCATCTCCTCCTCGAAGGTCTTCATGAAACGGTACTGATCGAAATCAACGGCAAGTCTCTCGTCATTGCTGACAAGTACGTCCTCTACAGCCTCTGCCACAGGGACTCTGGACATTTCTACGCAGATCCAGTACTGATATTCACCCTCTCCGTTCCGCAAAAGTTTGGAATCCTTTACGATAGATCCCTGAAGAGTCTGATTGACGACCTGACGTATTGCTGTCTCAACCTTTCCACGGACCTCTGAATCACCGTTGACATCATATTGATTACCATATCTGTCTGTTACAGATTTAACTATTGCCTCCACCTGAGCGGCAAGAGCATTACGGGCATTGAGATCTGCAATTGTGCGAGCCATCTCAAGGTCCTTACTGGTGCCTGATGCAGTTGCACGGAAGTAATTTGCATCCGTTTTATATTCAGGTGTATCAAAAGGGACATTGCTTACTTCGACAAAATCAGTACTGGCCGCTTGTTTCTGACCTCCGCAAGAAGTTACTGCCAGCATAGCGGCAAGACCTGCGCACACGAAAGGAATAAATTTAGTTTTCATACGTTTAAATAATTATTGATTAATACTGCAAATATAATGTTTTATTTATTTCACACAAGTAAATAGCATGAATGGTTAAATGTGACAAGAATTTTTTAAAAACCAATATTACATCTTGTCATTGCTGCCGAGCACGTCATATATCTTGTGCTTATAAAGCTCTTTAAGTTTCTCTCTTGCAGGGCCTAAATACTTTCTGGGATCAAACTCCTCAGGATGCTCCACGAACACCTTGCGGATGGCAGCGGTCATAGCCAGACGGCCGTCGCTGTCAATGTTGATCTTGCATACTGCTGACTTGGCTGCCTCGCGGAGCTGATCCTCCGGAATACCTATAGAGTCTTTAAGATGGCCGCCATAATGGTTGATCTCCGCCACGATATCCTGAGGCACGGATGAAGAGCCGTGAAGGACGATAGGGAATCCGGGAATCCTCTTTTCTATCTCATGCAGGATATCAAGACGGATCTCCGGCTTCTGCCCCGGCTTGAACTTGTAGGCACCATGGGATGTACCTATAGATATGGCGAGGGAATCCACGCCCGTCTTGCTGACAAAGTCCTCAACCTCCTCAGGGCGTGTGTACGTATGGCTCTCGGCCTTCACGTCATCCTCCACACCGGCCAGCACACCGAGCTCACCCTCAACAGTAACGTCATACTGATGGGCATACTCCACGACCTTTCTGGTCAGCTCCACATTCTCATCATAAGGCTTGGACGAACCGTCTATCATTACCGATGAGAAACCGTACTCGATACAGCTCTTGCAGAGTTCAAAAGTATCGCCGTGGTCCAGATGCAGTACGATAGGAATCTGGCAGCCCAGTTCCTTTGCGTACTCGACACCGCCCTGAGCCATATAGCGGAGAATCGTCTGGTTGGCGTACTTTCTGGCACCGCTGGACACCTGAAGGATAACAGGAGACTTGGTCTCCACGCAGGCCTGGATAATCGCCTGCATCTGCTCCATGTTGTTAAAGTTGAATGCCGGTAATGCATAACCGCCGTTGATGGCCTTCTTGAAGAGCTCCCTTGAGTTCACCAGGCCGAGATCTTTGTAAGATACCATAGTCTATATCTGTTTTAGAGTTAAATATTCTTTCTTATCTATCGCAAATTTAAATATTTTTGCAGAATGAACAAAAAAGTAATCATATTCTCGGCTCCGTCAGGGGCAGGCAAGAGCACGGTCGTAGGCCATCTCCTGAAAAAATACCCGTTTCTGGAATTCTCCATATCAGCGACATCCCGATCCCCCAGAGGTTCTGAGCGGGACGGAGTGGAATACTATTTCTTCTCCGAACAGCAGTTCAGGGAACTTATAGCCCGGGACGCTTTTGTGGAATATGAGGAGGTCTACCCCGGCTCGTTTTACGGAACACTTCGGTCAGAGGTGGAGCGCATCTGGGCCAAAGGGCATGTCATCCTCTTCGATATAGATGTCAAGGGCGGAGTCAATCTAAAGCGGATATTCGGAGACAGCGCCATGTCCGTCTTCGTCAAGCCGCCCTCGATCGAAGAGCTGCGGAGAAGGCTTGAAGGCCGCGGGACTGACACCCCTGAAGCCATTGAGCGTCGGGTCGCCAAAGCCGCCGAGGAACTCGGTTACGAGTCCCGCTTCGACAAGGTCCTTGAAAATGACTGTCTGGAACGTACGCTTGCAGAGGCAGACAGCCTGATTGAAAGCTTCACCGGTCTTAAGGCATAAATATTCTAAGGATGAATAAAGTACTGTATTTCGGTTCATTCAATCCCGTACACTACGGACACATCGGCATTGCACGCTATGTCGCCGCCATGCCGGAAGTGGACGCAGTGGTGATCATACCGTCCCCGCACAACCCGTTCAAGGATACAGCCTCCCTGGCCGACCCCAAAGTCCGGCTTGAGCAGGTACACCGAGCCTTCGAGGGCCTGTCTCCGAAAATCACAGTATCGGACATCGAATATCACATGCCGGAACCCCTGTACACCATCCGCACCCTGCACAGCATAAAAGAGACAGAGCCGGACACCAACCTGATCCTGCTCATCGGCGGAGACAACATAGAAAGCATCCGGCGATGGTACAGAGGATCGGAGATATTGGCGGAATTCGAAGTATGGGTCTATCCCCGCCATGGATACGACGGAGAAAACGCCTGCCGCGAAATCTCCGCCATGCCGGGTGTGCGCGGCATCCGATTCCTCGCCGAAGCCCCCATACTGGACATCTCCTCCACCAGCATCCGCACCCACGCCCCACAAGGAAATCACCCAATAACACAACTGAACAGTGACAGGAACTCATAAAACAATACCGGCAGCACTGGCTATGGTGCTGATACTGCTGGCGACCGCAGCCCTGCAGGCGCAGGAGCGCAGGCGGTCACTGGGGCCGTACACCATGTATGAGCAGATCGTCTACCAGGCCAAGCAGGAGCGGCTCATGACCTGGCTCTCTCACGACATGAATCACGGCAGGGCCACCGGCACCAGGGATGCGGCGAGGGTGGCAAGGTATATCGAGACCCATTTCAAGCAATACGGCCTGGAACCGTTCTGCGCAGGCAGTTTCTATCAGCCGTTCCTGGCCGACTCGGCAAGCGGCACAGTCGGCCGCAACGTCATAGGCATCGTGCCGAGCGCGGTACCGTCGGACGAATACGTGCTCATCACGGCTCACTACGACCATCTGGGTGTCCTGGACGGAAATATCTACAACGGTGCCGATGACAACGCCTCCGGAGTGACCGTCCTGCTCAACCTCGCCGACATGTTCGGGACCATGAAAAAGACCAGAACCGGCCCGGACAAGAACATCATCTTTGCCGCCCTCGATGCCAAGGAACTCAATATGGCCGGCTCGAAACACTTCGTCAATCACCTGATCATCGGAAAAGACAGTATCATCTGCGCCATCAACATCGACCAGATAGGCACAGTCATAGAGCCGGTACACGAGGCCGATACCAGTTTCGTGATAGTCCTCGGCGAGCAGACACTGCGCAGGCAGGACCGGGGCCTCATCGACATGTGCAACCGCTATTACAACATCGGCCTCGACATCGACCACACCTTCTACGGCAGCGAGAACTTCACCCGGCTGTTCTACCAGCTCTCCGACCAGATCGTCTTTCATGAGGCCGGCATCCCTGCCCTGGTCTTCACCTCCGGCTTCCACCGCCACACCTACAAGACCACCGACGACCCGGACATCATCTCCTACCCCGTCATGAAAAAGCGAACCCTCCTCATCTTCTACCTCACCATGATGCTATAAACTATGCAGTTCAAGATAAAGTCACCATACAGGCCGACGGGAGACCAGCCTGAGGCCATCAAGGAAATCTGCGAGGCGGTAAACGCCGGTGCGGACGCCGTGACCCTGCTCGGAGTCACCGGCTCGGGCAAGACATTCACGATGGCCAACGTAATCGAGAAGCTGCAGCGGCCGGCCCTGATACTCAGCCACAACAAGACCCTGGCGGCCCAGCTCTACGGGGAGTTCAAGTCCTTTTTCCCGGACAATGCCGTGGAGTATTTCGTCTCCTACTACGACTACTACCAGCCCGAGGCCTACCTGCCGGTGACCGACACCTACATCGAGAAAGACCTGAGCATCAACGACGAGATAGAGAAACTGCGCCTCTCCGCCTCCTCCGCCCTGCTCTCGGGCCGCCGCGACGTGATAGTGATATCCTCCGTCTCCTGCCTCTACGGCATCGGCAATCCGCAGGATTTCCACGACAACACCATCATACTCCGCAGCGGAATGCGCATCAGCCGCAACAAACTCCTGTACCGCCTTGTGGACGCCCTCTACAACCGCAACGACGTGGACTTCAAGCGGGGAACCTTCCGGGTAAAGGGCGATACGATAGACATCTATCTGGCTTACGCCGACACCGGCTGCCGTATAGTATTCTTCGGAGACACCATAGAGGAGCTGGAGCTGATAGATCCGCTTACAGGCATGACCATTGAAAGCCCCGAGGAGGTCATCATCTACCCGGCCAATATCTTCGTCACCACCAAGGAGCGCACCGCCCAGGCCATCAGGATGATACAGGACGACATGATGCAGCAGTGCGAGTATTTCAGCTCCATCGGAAAGCAGCATGAGGCCAACCGCCTCAAGAAGAGGGTCGAATACGACATGGAGATGATCAAGGAACTTGGCTACTGCCCCGGCATCGAGAATTATTCCCGGTACTTCGACGGGCGGAGCGCAGGACAGCGGCCATTCTGCCTCATAGACTATTTCCCGAAGGACTTCATCACCTTCATCGACGAGAGCCACGTCACCCTTCCGCAGGTGAGAGCCATGTACGGAGGCGACCGCTCCAGAAAAGAGGTGCTGATCGAATACGGCTTCCGCCTCCCCGCCGCTGCGGACAACCGGCCCCTGAAATTCGACGAGTTCGAGAATATCCTCGGACAGAGGGTATTCGTCAGCGCGACCCCGGGCGACTATGAGCTTGAGAAGAGCGAGGGCCTGATCGTCGAGCAGGTGGTCCGCCCCACCGGTCTGCTGGACCCTCCGATAGACGTGCGCCCGTCCAAGAACCAGATAGACGACCTGATGGAGGAGATAGAGCTGCGCACCGAGAAGGACGAACGCGTGCTGGTCACCACCCTCACCAAGAGAATGGCAGAGGAGCTGGAAAAATTCTTGACAAAACGGCAGGTGCGCTGCCGCTACATACATTCGGACGTGGACACTCTGGAAAGGGTGGAGATTATCGAGGACTTCAAGGCCGGAAGGTTCGATGTGCTGGTGGGAGTCAACCTGTTGCGCGAGGGACTGGACCTGCCGGATGTCTCGCTCGTGGCGATAATCGACGCGGACAAGGAAGGATTCCTGCGTTCGGACCGGGCTTTGACCCAGATTGCCGGACGTGCGGCACGAAATCTGAATGGTCTTGTAATAATGTACGCGGACACCATCACCGGCTCGATGCAGAAGACCATAGACGAGACCAACCGGCGCAGGGCAAAACAGGCGGAGTACAACGAGAAGCATCATATCGTACCTACGCAGGTGCGCAACGACAAGAAGAACTCCCTGGCCGCCATCAGCGGAGCATACAAGGAGCCCGACGAGGAGGAGAACGCACGTTATGTGGCAGAGGACCCGGTGATATCCAGGATGAGTCCCAAGCAGCTGCTTGAGGCCGTCGAAGCCACCAGGAAGAAGATGGAGGAAGCCGCCAAGGCCCTCGACTTCCCTGCGGCAGCCAAGTACAGGGACGAAATGTATGAACTCATGAAACTCAGGAAATGAACGGAACCGAAGACACTCTCAAAGCCATCCTCGACTGCTATTCCCCCGACCAGCAGGAGCAGATACTCAAAGCCTACCGCATAGCCGAAGAGGCCATGAAGGACAAGCTGCGCGAGAACCGGCATCCTTTCATAGAGCACCCTCTGGGAGTAGCCAGAATAGTGGCGGAGGACATCCACCTCGGCTACGAGAGCGTCATTGCCGTATTTCTCCATGAGACCATCCGGTTCTACCCGGAGGTGCTGCAGAACCTCCCGAAGGGATCATTTTCCCATGAAATCATAGACATAGCGCAGAGTCTCAACAAGATAGCCGCCATCAAACCCAAGGAGACCCGCCTGGAGGCCGAGAACTACAAGCGCCTGATAGTATCCTACTCCAAGGATCCGAGGGTAATGCTCATCAAGATTGCCGACCGCCTCGACGTGATGCGCAACATCGAGCTTCTGCCCAAGACCTCCCAGGAGCGCAAGGTCACCGAGACCATGTTCCTGTACATCCCCATCGCCCACCAGCTGGGTCTGTACGGCATCAAGACAGAGCTGGAGAATATATTTTTCCGCCACACCGAGCCGGAGAAATACCGTGAGATAACCAACAAGCTGAAAGCCACAGCCGCCGAACGCGAGGAGCTGCTGAACGCATTCCTGATCCCGATCAAGCGCAAAATATCCGGTTCAGGCATCAAGGTCACTTACAAGCAGCGCACCAAGGCCGCCTGGTCGATCTGGAAGAAGATGCAGAAGCAGGACATCCCATTCGAGAAAGTGATGGACCTGCTGGCCGTGCGCATCATCATAGAGACCGACGAGGGCGTAAACCGGGAGAAAGAGCAGGAACTGTGCTGGCAGGTGTACTCCATGGTCACAGATGAATACAAGCCCGACACATCCAGGCTGAGGGACTGGATATCCAAGCCCAAGAGCAGCGGTTACGAGTCTCTGCACATCACCGTGCAGTTCAGGGGCGATATCTTCGTGGAAGTGCAGATACGAACCAGGCGCATGGACGACGTGGCCGAGAACGGACATGCCTCCCACTGGGCCTACAAAGGCATAAAGGAGGAAAAGGGCCTGACCCCCTGGCTCCAGAGCGTGAGAAATATCCTGGAGAGCGACAACAGGAACGACTACGAGTACGTATCGCAGTTCCTCTCCGAGGACGTCTTCGTCTTCACTCCGGACGGGGAGCTGCGGAGACTTCCCAAAGGAGCGACTGTGCTCGATTTCGCCTTCAATATACACACCAACCTCGGCCTCAAATGCGTGGGCGCAACCATCGACGGCAAGCCGGCCTCCATCAAGGACCGGCTCAGCACCGGTCAGGTGGTGGAGATAAAGAGCGGCAAGAACCAGCGGCCCTCCCCCGACTGGCTCAACTTTGTGGTCTCGTCCAAGGCCCGCAACAAGATACGCCTGAAGCTCAAGGAAGAGGCTCTGAAGAAGTCCGCCGCAGGCCGGGAACTGCTTGAACGCAGACTCAAGAACTGGAAGATGGAACTGGAGGACGAGGACCTGACCATACTGTGCAAGAGATTCAAGCTCAGGAACATCAGCGACCTGTACGCCGCCATCGAGGACGAGAGTGTGGACATTATGGACATCAAGGCATATCTCTCCCGCAAGCTGCAGCAGGAAGCCGAGGGGGAGAATGCCCCCCAGCAGCCCGCCGCAGTCAAGGAGGGGCCTGTCTCCAAGAACAATACGGCCAAGGACAAAGCCGACGACTATCTGACCATAGATGGTAAGTTAAGCAATGTCTCATACAAGATGGCCCGCTGCTGCAACCCGATCTACGGCGACGAGGTCTTCGGATTCGTATCGGTCAAGGAGGGCATCAAGATACACCGCCTGTCCTGCCCCAATGCCGCCCGCCTCATAGAGAACTACCCCTACCGTATAGTCAAGGTCAGATGGAAGAAGACCGCAACGACCAGCAGTTTCCAGACCACCGTCAAGATCATAACTGACGACACAGCCGCCTACCCCGCCGTTATTCAGAAAGTTACCGACTTCGGGGCCTCGCTCAGGGCCTCGTCGATGACTCCGCGCGGAGGCCGCAACACCGGGGAGTACGACCTGCGGCTCCAGATATCCGTATCATCCAACTCCATGCTGGACAAGATCATATCATCGATACGCAAGACCAAAGGCGTACTGTCGGCGGTCAGAATCTCAAAATAGGACAGATGGAAGAAGAGCACATTCATATAAAAAAGGCCTCGGCCAACAACCTTAAGGGCATAGACGTGGACATCCCCCGGAATAAGTTCACGGTCATCACGGGTGTGTCCGGCTCAGGCAAGACCTCTCTGGCCTTCGACACCCTTTTCGCCGAGGGGCAGCGCCGCTTCGCGGAGAGCCTCTCGTCATTTGCCCGTCAGTTCCTCGGGAGAATGTCCAAACCGCCGGTCGAGAGTATCTCCGGCATCCCGCCCGCCATCGCCATAGAGCAGAGGGTCAATACCCGCAACCCCCGCTCCACCGTCGGCAGCACCACCGAGATCTACGACTACCTGCGGGTGCTCTTCGCCAAGATAGGCCACACCTATTCGCCGGTCACCGGTGAGGAAGTGCGCTGCGACACAGTGGCTTCCGTCATGGAACGGCTGCACTCGCTCGCTTCCTCCGTTCCTGCAGGGAACCCTTCCGACGAGGAATATTCGCCCGGCATCTGCTTCATACTGGCGGACATCCGCTGGGGCGAGGAAGCATATCGGGTCGAACGTCTGCTCAATCTCAAGGAAGAGGGATTCTCCCGCCTGTACATTCTGCCATCAGGGGACAATGCCGGGCGGATGGAGAAGATCGACTCGCTCCTGGCCGACATAAGCCGCGCCGAAGGACGGGAGGTAGCCCTGATGGTGGACCGTATCCCCTTCGCCAGCAGCACATTTGCGGACGAGGAGACGGAGAACCGGGTCATGGACTCGGTGCGGACGGCATTTGACAAGGGAGACGGGCACATCGCCTGCGCATTCTCCCCTACCGTGGACGGACACGCCCTGCTGCGGTTCTCCTCCCTCTTCGAGGCGGACGGCATGCAATTCTCCGAGCCTACGGAATGGATGTTCAACTACAACAGCCCGGTGGGAGCCTGCCCCGTCTGCGGCGGCCTCGGCAAGATCATTGGCATCGACGAGTCGCTGGTCATCCCCAATCAGGCCCTTTCCGTCTATCAGGACGCCGTGGCCTGCTGGAAGGGCGAGGTGATGAAATATTTCAAGGAGGAGGTACTGGCCAATGCGGACAAATTCGGCTTCCCGGTGCATACCCCCTACAAAGACCTCACAGCCAAGCAGAAGAGCGAGCTGTGGAACGGCAACAAGTACATCACCGGCATCTATCCCTTCTTCAAGGAATTAGAGGCCAAGCGGTACAAGATACAGAACAAATACATGATCAGCCGCTACTCCGGCAAGACCGTATGCCGCGAGTGCGGAGGCAGCCGGCTGCGCAGGGAAGCCCTGTACGTGCGTATCGGCGGACGCAATATCCATGAGCTGATGACCATGAGCATCAAGGACCTGATAGCCTTCTTCGACAGTCTTCAGCTTCCGGCCTACGAGGAGAAGATCGCAGCCAGGGCTCTGAAAGAGATACGGGACCGCCTGTACTACATCGACCACGTGGGGCTGTCCTATCTGACCCTGAACCGTGCGTCCAACACCCTCAGCGGCGGTGAGAGCCAGCGCATCAGCATCGTCTGCTCCCTCGGCAACAGCCTGACCGGCTCGATGTACATCCTCGACGAACCGTCCATCGGACTGCATAGCCGGGACACCGGACGGTTAATCGAAGTCATCAAGAGCCTTCGCGACCTCGGAAACACGGTTATAGTCGTGGAGCACGACGAGGAGATTATCCGCAGTGCAGACTGGCTGATAGACATAGGCCCGAGGGCCGGCAAGCATGGAGGCGAAGTAGTTTACTGCGGCCCTCCTCCGGCCACGGATATCTCCGAGGCTGACGCTTCCGCCCTGCTTGCTGCATGGCCCCGGTCATTGACCTTAGAGTATCTGCTGGGCAGGAAGAAGATTTCCATTGACCCTGTCAAACGCCCCTGGAAGCAGTACATAGAGGTCTGCGATGCCTGCGAGAACAACCTCAAGAACATCGACGTGCGCTTCCCCCTCAACGTCATGACCGCTGTCATCGGTGTCAGCGGCTCCGGCAAGTCCACCCTTGTGGGCGACATCCTCTACCCCGCTCTCAACCGCATGCTCAATCAGGTGGGTGCCAAACCCGGCTCGTTCCGGGAGCTGCGCGGCGACCTGGACCGCATATCTTCGGTCGAATTCGTGGACCAGAATCCCATAGGCCGCAGTTCCCGCTCCAACCCGGTGACCTACATCAAGGCCTACGATGACATCCGCAAGCTATTCTCCGAGCAGCCGCTGGCCAAAGTCAACGGCTTCGGGCACTCGCATTTCTCATTCAACATCGACGGAGGCCGCTGCCCCGAATGTCTCGGCGAGGGTACAGTCAAGATACCCATGCAGTTCATGGCCGACATCGTCATGACCTGCGAGTCCTGCGGCGGCAAGCGCTTCATCCAGGATGTGCTAGAAGTCCGCTACCGGGGCAAGAATATCAGCGACGTGCTTGACATGAGCGTGGACGAGGCCATCGACTTCTTCACCGCTGCCGGCGAGCCTGCCGCCGCCCGTATCGCGGCCCGTCTCCAGCCTCTGCACGATGTGGGACTGGGCTACGTCGCTCTCGGTCAGAGCAGCAGCACCCTCAGCGGCGGCGAGAGCCAGCGCGTCAAGCTCGCCTACTTCCTCGGCCTGGGCAAGGACTCCGGCAAGGGCACCGCATCCGACAAGCCGGTACTGTTCATCTTCGACGAGCCGACCACCGGCCTGCACTTCGACGACATAGAGAAACTGCTGGCCTCATTCCGCGCCCTCATTGACCGTGGCCACACGATTATCGTCGTAGAGCACAACCCATACATCATCGCCGCAGCCGACCACATCATCGAGCTCGGTCCCGAAGGCG
Organism: uncultured Bacteroidales bacterium; assembly: GCA_944323785.1. Classification (GTDB taxonomy): domain Bacteria; phylum Bacteroidota; class Bacteroidia; order Bacteroidales; family UBA932; genus Coprenecus. The sequence continues at coordinate 17,738 of CALUTU010000003.1, forward strand.
GCGACCAGGGCGGCTACCTGCTGCGGTAAACAGTCCACATGCCGCAACGGGCAAATAATACCACCTGGCGCAAGACATATTTGGAAGCGCGGGTGCAGGCGCATTTGCTTAATCACTGATTATCAAGAACTTTCATCCCCACACCGCACATTTGGCCGCTTTAAAATCGGTCAAATGTGCAGTAGATAAATGTAATCAGTTCATACTCAGCAATATCGCATTTTGCATTGCACCATCAGTTCAAAAGCGAGGGAAACTTTGCCGATAATCCCAAAAAAGTATTGCTATATTTGTAACAAAACCTATCACCGCGCATTGATTACTGTTTAAACTGTGATTAATGAAAAAAATATTACTGACAGCAATCCTCATCCTCACCGCCGGCATATACTGCAACGCTGAGAACAAGACATTTATCAGAGAGTACCATTATCAGGCAGGAGAGAGCGACAGCAAAATCTCCTCACGCACAAAAGCCCTCACGGAAGTCAAGCGGCTCCTGCTGGAGGAAATCGGAGTCTATCTCGAAAGCTACATCAACTACAGTGAGGAAAAGACCGAGAACCGCATATCCAGTCAGTTCCTGAAAAAGGAGATAGAGCAGATATCGGCGGGCATTACCGAGACATCCATCCTGGAGGAGAACTGGACCGGTGTAGAATACTACATCAAGGCCGAGATAACAGTTGACCCCGATGATGTGATCCGTCAGCTCAACCGCAGTATCGAACACCGCAAGGCCAGCGTGGTCGTGGACAGCCTCAACATGCTTCTGACCGAGGCCAACACTTCTATCAAAGCCAAGGAATCCGAAATCGCATCACTGCGGCAAAGTCTGGAAAACGAGCAGGAGAAACTGCGTCAGCAGGAGGAGAACCTGCAGAGACTCAACAAGGAGCTTTCCAACCTCAAATCCAGATACACCCAGATTGCCAAGCAGGAGCAGGCCGTCCAGTCCGAGATAGACCGCATCCGCCGCGCCTTCGCCCAGAAAACCTCCAAGGCATCGCAGGTCCTCATCGGCATGAACACTGATGATGTACTGAGCCTTTGCGGAGAGCCACGCTCAACCAAGACATTATACTTCGAAATAGCAGGCAGGCCATCAGCCGGAGACGCATGGGACTATGGAGACATCACAATAATATTTGACCAAGTAGGAGTTGAATACAGAGGAGGTATTGTTATTAAAGGTGTGAAAACGGAAAATCTTTCTCTCTTTGGCGTAGAGCTCTGCCGAAATCTCCTCGGTTCCCTCTATTCCGAATAATCACAGTTTTATCAAGATAACACAACACGGGCATGAAAGACAAGCACGAGAACGACATTGACAGATTTTTTGAAAATCTAAAAGACTATCGCCTATGGGATTAGCTGTTTGCAGTCCGTCAAAGATACAAAGTTTGAAAGCAATTCACAACTGGTTGCTGGCGCAGAAAATGATGAAAATTTTGCAAATTATAGCATTTTTGCTATATTTGCAGTGTCTTTAACAAACGGTCTTTCAAATCATGAAGTACAATCAGTTATTTGCGGAGCTTACCGCAGCCGGTTGTAGCGTTCTCAAACACGGCTCGAACCACGATATCTGGTTCAGCCCCCTTACGGGAAACAGATTCCCGCTGCCGAGACACGGCGGACAGGAAGTCCCGAAAGGGATGGAACGCAAGGCAAGAAAGGTTCTTCTGGGGGAGTAATCCCCCGGCCTTTCTTTTCTCATGACTGAAAGTCCGGATTTGTTGAGACAAACGGGACGGTATAATGCCGTCCCTGATTTTTGAATATTGAGTTGGTATATGAAAGTAACGGCTATTATGGAAAAGGCGAAGGACGGAAACTTCTCATGCTTCGTCGAGGACGACCTTCCTGGATTCGGGCTGGCGGGCTACGGAAGTACCGCCGCCGAGGCCAGGGCGGACATGCTGCTCGCCTGGGCCGAGATCCGGGAGGACATGGCCGCCGAGGGTCTGGAAGTCCCTGAGCTGGAGTTCGTCTACAAGTACGACATGCAGTCATTCTTTGACTGCTTCCCGTTCCTGAATGTCTCCAAGGTGGCCGAGCTGGCCGGCATCAACCCGTCGCTGATGAGGCAGTATACCTCGGGCGTGGCCAATGCCGGGCAGAAGCAATATGACAGAATACGTAATGCTGTCCGGAAGATTTCACGCGAGCTTTCGGAAGCCACGTTCTAGAGATAGTGTACCGCCGTGAGGCGATGACCGTTTATTAAGACAACCGGGCCGGCCTGGAAGGACATACATCTTCCGGCCGGTCCTATTTTTTTGCAGCGGTGACTTCGGTATGTCCGGGGCTCCGCTTTTTATTTGAAAAATTAGATGATTATATGCCAAGGCGACAGCTGTTTGCAGCCCGTCAAAGATGCTGATAGGCTGATAAAGTTATCAGATAGGGATGCCTCGCATAGATTAAGTGTGCAGTCGTACCGCCTCTTCACCCCGGCATTTGCTGGGGTGTCGTATTACATAGACTTATAGGATAACCATATTACTTTTGTTTTTACAAATAATCACGTTATCTTTGTGATGCGGTGGAGTGCGCCCACAAGGGTGGCGTTTGTCGCTCCGAGCCGACAGGAATGTCGGCTTATATTATTAAAGGCCTATCTCTTGACAAATTTTCAAAAGGGTGCCTATTAATAGAACTAATCTTTTCTGAACGGATTGAAATCCGGATCTTCACCTTCTTCCGGCTCATATCCGTCAAGGATTGCATTGGTATTGGCTTCATCCTGCCAACGCTCGAATACTGCTCTGTCTGCCTCGTCCCAACCGGCACGTTCTTCTGGGGTCATCGCTGCTCGTTGTGTTTCTATGCGTTTGATCGCTTCGTCACACTTCCTTTGCCATTCATGGCTTTCATCGACCAATTTTTCAAAATCGGCAATGGTCATTTTGTTGAAGTCCTCCGTAAGGCATCCTCCATGACAATCCTTGTAGGTAAATTCTGTAACACGGTTGTCCTTACCAAATTGTCTTATCACTTTTACTCCTTTAATCATTGATTGCTCAATAAGTTTAACGTTAATAATGCCATCGCGTTCTTCAGGTACAAGTAACAAAAACTTCGTGCCTCTATCAAACATCATCTCACGCTGGTTTGCAAAATTAAAGATACCATTAATTCTAATATTTTACTGATGCCAAGCCCGTTTTTATTACAAATTTCAAGAATTACATTTTTTGCGTTATCTTTGTGATGCGGTGGAGTGCGCCCGCAAGGGTGGCGTCTGCCGCTCCCCTGCCACCGGACTTTTATCTGCCCGGTGGCAGATGTTTTACACCACCTTTTATCAAATCACACATATCTGATCATCAACACTTTACCTATCTAACGTCATGCTAAGTGGAGATGATTCCTGCCAAAGCAGACGTTTTGGCCATCACTGATACTGACGGTACGGGACGCAAGCAGCATAAGCGGCAGGCATGAATGTGAAAGTACTTCGGAGTGCCGGTTGCCGGGGGTGAGGTGCTACTCGGCCGGAGTGCGGAAGTCGAGGAAGCCGGAGGGAAGGTGCATACCGGCGACGAGAAGACGGTGGTCACGGGCGTATTGAACCATGCGCTTGCGGGTAGCAATGGAAGTCTGAGAATCCATGTCGTAGGCCGCGCATATCTCCCGATGGTCGAGCTGCAGGGCCAGGCCATGGATTACGTCACCCCAGATGAGAATGTCATCCACCTGAAATGCAGTATGGCCGGGAGTATGGCCGACAGCATCTATAGCCTCAACCCCATATGGCAGCGTGTCCCCGAATGCGAACAGATGCAGGCAGTCCCGGTAGGCCTCCATAGTGCGCACTGCCTGAGCGTTGGCCCCCGCAGGCATAGCCATCCAGGCATCATACTCTGCCTGTGAAGCATAGACCTGGGCCTCGGTATAGACCGGCGCACCGGACGCATCCAGCATACCTCCGATATGGTCTCCATGAAAATGCGTGATAAACAGATAGTCGATATCCGCAGGCGAGAGTCCCAGCGAGTCCAGACCTCCGCGGATACCGCCGTCGGGAAGTCCGAGGCCCGTATCGAAGAGAAGCCATTTGCCGTCCTTCTGAATCAGAAAGGCACTCATGGAAGAAGGCACCTCGTCCACCAGGCCCAAGCTTTCCACCAAAGTACTGTCCGCATCGGGGAACAGGCTCAGGGACTGCCCTGCCGCCTTGTCACACAGCCAGAAGATTTCTGTTTCAGATTTGCCCGAGCACCCGCCCGCCAGGAATGCCACCACCACAGCGGCAGCCGTCAATACATCATGTCTCATAATTGTCAATACTTATCGTTTCCTGCAAAATTAACATTTTAATAATGAATATCGCAAAGATACCACTACGGCTGTCACCTCACTCGGCTTAAGGCTCTGTGACTCCAAAATCCAAAAAACCAATCCAATCAGGCTACGACTATGAGCTATGCCGGCAAATGATAAGTATTTTGACGCAATGCAGCATCTGCATCAGCATACGGGCCGACACTGGCGGGTGCTTTATGGTTGACTGCCTGCCCCATCTACCAGAACCGGATTGTGTTGTTGCCTGTAATTTCATGGAATGAGTTTGCGGATAAGCGTATTATTTTAACACAATTGTAACAATTCTTTTGTGAAAATGTATCATATTTGCGCCGTCAATGAGTTGATACGGATATGAACAGACTCCGCACCGCCATCGCTGCCATCTTGGCCACAGTCACAGCATTCTGCGCTGCGGCCCAGGAACACATCTACGAAGTATCGGAAGAGATGAAGGACTCCGATTTCCAGCCCAGGGTGGATGTGGGCTTCGAGATTCCGCTGGCCGATGACTTTTCATTCACCATCAACAACGAGCTGCGTTTCCGCGACAACTCCAAGCGGATAGACCGCAACTACCTTCAGGGATCTTTCTCATGGGAGACCTGCGACTACTTCAGCCTTGATGCCGGATACATCTTCCAGTCCATACTGAATATCGGAGACCTGGAGTACAAACGGGAATGGCAATACCGTCACAGGGTATTCCTGGACCTTAAGGCCGAGTTAGAGCTGGACGACTGGAAGCTATCCCTGACCGAACGTCCGCTGGTCAATCTCCGTCCCTGGGCAGACGGCATCCATGACCCGAAAGCCGAATGGCTCATTCGTTCCAAGATCAAGGCCGACTACGACATTCCCAAGACCGACCTCACTCCCTACGCTTTCTTCGAGCTATCCAACACCCTCAACACGGTGGACTACGGCGGAGGCCCCTTCGTAGACCGCCTGCGTTTCTGTCTGGGCATGAAGTGGGATTTCTCCGACTTCTGCAACATGGAGCTTTACTACTACTTTGACATCAAGAATGCCCGCGATGTCAGCTATACCCATAACGATCAAGAAGACTTATACCGCATCTACCTCAACAAGGAGCGTCAGTACGTCCACGTCCTCGGTCTCTCATTCAACTTCGGCTGGGACTAATCCGCACCTTACATTCCGGGATAGCGGATTTTTGCGTACATTAGGGGCGTAATTGTCTTTATTTATGAAAATACGTCTTCTGATTACGGCAATACTGACTGTCTCAATGTTGAACAGCGCGGAGGCCTCCGTGCGGACATCTCCGCAGGATTCCCTTATCTACACCCGGACGATGCAGGAGCTGCTGCCCTATGCCGGCCTGCCCGCCGGAGAGCTGATGGTCAAGACTGCCGGAATGTTCTACGGCACACCGTACAAAGGCGGTACGTTGGAAACAGTCCCTGAAGCACTGACCGTCAACCTGCACGAGACCGACTGCATCCTCCTGGTGGAGACCTGCACCGCCATGACCATTCTCCTGAAAGGCTGCACTGACGGCGGCATCCCATCGTTCGAGGACTTCTGCGCCATGCTCCGCACCCTGCGCTACCGCGACGGCATCACGGACGGCTACCCCTCCCGCCTGCACTACACCTCCGAATGGCTCCTGCAGGCCCAGGACAACGGATTTCTGAAGGAGGTAACGGCGGAGCTCGGCGGCATACCCCTGAACCAGGTATTCTCCTTCATGTCCTCCCATCGGGACAATTACCCCAGGCTGCGGGAGGATGACGGGGCACTGGAACTCATACGAAGGGCCGAGGAACGGCTGGACACCGCTGCCGCCTGTTTCTACATTCCTTCTGAGAAAATCCCTGAGATAGAGGACAGTATCCTGGACGGAGACATCATCTGTTTTGTAAGCACTATCTCCGGACTGGACATCACCCATACGGGCATCGCCTGCCGCAAAGAGGACGGCAGCCTGCATTTTATCCACGCCTCCATGAAAGAGGGGAAGGTGGTGCTGGAGACCCGTACCCTGACAGAATATGCCCGCAGCGGCATCCGCGTAGCCCGCCTCAACCACATCTGTAAAAAAGGATAAATTTCAAGGCCGGAGACAAGCACCTTAAGGATATTTTGCTAACTTTGTTTTCATACTGATTTATCCACAAAAACACTGACTGATATGAGAAAAACCGCATTCATCGCGATTCTGATCGCACTGCTTACGTTCTCATCCTGTTCGCAATACAAGTACGAACAGGTGGACGGAGACCCGACAAAGACGAGAATCTACACTCTTGACAACGGTCTGAAAGTGTACTTGAGCGTCAATGACAAAGAACCCAGAATCCAGACCTACATAGCCGTAAGAGTCGGCGGTAAGAACGACCCCGCCCAGACCACCGGACTGGCACACTATTTCGAGCACCTGATGTTCAAGGGCACCGAGCAGTTCGGCACCACCGACTACGCCGCTGAGAAGCCGATGCTGGACGAGATCGAGCGTCTCTTTGAGGTCTACAGAGTCACTACGGACGAGGACGAGCGCGCCGCCATCTACCGGACGATAGACTCCATCAGCTACGAGGCCTCCAAGCTGGCCATCCCCAACGAGTACGACAAGCTCATGTCCATCATCGGAGCGTCGGGCACCAACGCCTTCACCTCCACGGACATGACCGTCTATGTCGAGGATATCCCCTCCAACCAGATAGAGAACTGGGCCATGATCGAGGCCGACCGCTTCAAGAACCCGGTTCTCAGGCTCTTCCACACCGAGCTGGAGACCATCTACGAGGAGAAGAACATGTCGCTTACCCAGGACTCCAGGAAAGTCTACGAGGCCATGAACGCCGCCCTGTTTCCCAACCATCCCTACGGCAAGCAGACTGTACTCGGCACCCAGGAGCACCTGAAGAACCCCTCCATCACCAACGTCAAGAACTACCACAAGACCTACTACGTGCCCAACAATATGGCCATCTGTATGGCCGGTGACTTCGACCCGGACGAGGTAATCCGCATCATCGACAAGTATTTCGGCGACATGCAGCCCAATCCGGACCTGCCCAAGCTCGAGTTCGAGCCCGAGAAGCCCATCACCGAGCCCATCGTCAAGGATGTCTACGGACTGGAGTCCGAGAGCATATCCATCGGCTGGAGACTTCCCGCCTCCAAAGATCCGTCCAGTGATATTGCCAACATGGCCAGTTTCATCCTCAACAACGGCTCGGCCGGACTTATTGACCTGGATCTGATACAGGAGCAGAAGATACTCTCCGGCTACGGTTACGCCAGCCTGCTCCCGGATTACGGCAGCTTCGAACTGTACGGCAAGCCCAAGGAAGGGCAGACTCTGGACGAGGTCAAGGACCTGCTGATGGCCGAAGTGGACAAATTGCGCAAGGGTGAGTTCGACGACGACCTCATCGAGGCGACTGTCAACAACCTCAAGCTGTCATACATGAACCAGCTTACCAGCAACGGTACCAGAGCCATGATGGCTGTCAATTCCTTCATTGACGGAGAGGACTGGAAGACCGTAGTCACCATGCTTGACCGTATGGCTAAGGTCACCAAGCAGGACATCGTAGACTGGGCGAATAAATACCTGACTCCTGAAGGCTATGTAGCCATATACAAACGGACAGGGGAAGACAAGAACATCCAGAAGATATCCGCACCCGAGATTACGCCCATCGTAACCAACAGGGACAAGCAGAGCGAGTTCCTGACCAGGGTCCAGAATACTCCCGTCAAGGACATCGAGCCCGTATTCGTTGATTATCAGAAGGAGATGTCCATACTTGATGCCGGCAAGGGCATCGACGTGCTCTACAAGCAGAACGACGTCAACGACCTGGCATACGTCATGTACGTCTTCGACAAAGGAGTGAACAACGACCCTGCCCTGTCACTGGCGTTCAATTATCTGAGCTACCTCGGCACTGCCGACATGAGCGCGGCTGACATCGCCAAGGAGATGTACAAGCTGGCATGCAGCTTCTATATCTCCACATCCACCGACCAGACCGTAGTCAACATCTCCGGACTGAGCGAGAATATCCCCGAGGCCATGGACATCGTAGAGAACCTTATCTACAATGCCGTTCCCGACGAGGCCATCCTGGCCAATATCAAGAACGACATGCTGCAGAGACGCCGCAACAACAAGCTCAGCCAGGGCGGCTGCTTCGGAGCCCTCCAGACTTACATGATGGTAGGCAAGGAGACTATCGACAGAATTACTCTCAGCAACAAGGAACTCGCCGACCTGACTTCCGACGAGCTGCTGGCCAAAGTCCGCGACCTGATGGACAAGCATCATGAAATAATGTACTTCGGTCCTCAGAGCAGCGCGGACATTCTGGCGACCCTGTCAGAGCATCACCGCATCGCTGACAATCCCGAGCCACTGGAAAAAGAGAGCCTGAAGTACCGTATGCCCGGTAAGACCGGCAAGGTATATCTGGCCGAATACGACGCCAACCAGCTGTACTACATCCAGTACTCCAACCGCGGCGAGAAGTTCGACCTTGCGTCCGTACCGTCCGTCTCACTGTACAACGAGTACTTCGGCGGCGGCATGAACTCGATAGTCTTCCAGGAGATGCGCGAGGCCAGAGGTCTGGCCTACACCGCCCAGGCATTCCTGTCCACTCCATACGACCTCGAGACGCCCTATATGTACATCGCATTCATCGCCACCCAGAACGACAAGATGCAGCAGGCCATAGAGGCATTCGAGGATATCATCAACGACATGCCTGTCTCCGAGCCGGCATTTGACATCGCCAAGAAAGCCATCCTCTCACGCCTGAGGACCTACAGGGTCACCGGAGACGGTGTGCTCTGGGACTACCGCAGCGCCCGCGAGCTTGGCCTGACCGAACCGACCGAGAAGCTGATGTTCGAGAAGATTCAGACCATGACGCTGGACGACGTAATCGCCACCCAGCAGCAGTGGGTCAAGGACCGCACCTACGACTTCGCCATCCTCGGCCGGACCAAGGACCTGGACATCAACTACCTCAAGACCCTCGGTGACGTAGAGTACGTATCCTCCGAGGAGATGTTCGGCTACTAGTACCTCGGAAAACTGACAGCCTGACAACTACAGGCATAGAAACAAAGGCAGCGACCGGAACGGCAATTCGGTCGCTGCTTTCTTTACGTAAGCATGGTTACCGACTCCGCAAAACATCTTCGGTGTCTATTTATCAAACAACCGCTGTATGAAATTCATACACCCAACAGGCTCTAATACTTTCACAACATCCTTAATACCTGAATCTTACCGATATGGCATAGTTTTAGATTAAAAATCTCTGACAGCTTATATCATTCACTTTAGACACCATGTTCAGACTGATCATCCGGAATCTGGCCCATACCCTCAGGCGGTATCCCCTGCCCTCGGCCATCAACCTCGCGGGGCTGGTAGTGGCCCTCACCGCATTCATCATCATCATGTCCCATGTGGAGTACGAGACCACCTTCGACCGTTCCTACCCTACCTCCGGGAGGATTTTCAGGGTGGACTGCCCCGGGAACGACGAGACTTTCCGCAGTATCCTGCCCAACGCTTTCGCCCGGGACGTCATCAACTCCTCGGCCCACATCGAGGCCGGAACGATGCTCATGCCCTACTTGGGCAAGCTGCCGTTCTACATCGACGATGCTGCCGGTGAACCGCACGGATACGAACTGAGATGCGACATGGTGCAGCCGGACTTCATGAAAGTATTCGGAGTACGCCTGACAAGCGGAGATCCGGAGGCCCTGACCCGCCCCCAGACAGCAATCATCCCCAGGAGCATGGCCGAGAATCTCTTCGAAGGGGATGCTGTCGGCAAGATCCTGCGCACGGACAGCAACTGGTTCTTCCCGGACGGCGAGCTGACCGTGGGAGCCGTCTACGAGGACTTCCCCTCCAACAGCAACCTGCAGAACAGCATTTATTTCGCAGTGGATGAAAGAGTCACGCCCTACACCTACGGAGGGGCGAACTTCATCTGCTACCTGCTGCTGGACTCCAGGGAATCCGCGTCGCTGGTAGAAAACGAGTTCAACTCCAACTTCGACTTCTCCCTGAGCTGGATGAGCCCCATAGAGCTCGTGCCGATGGAGGACATATACTTCATGGAGCAGGGCGGAGACGGCAGGGTATTCTACAGCGGCAGCCGCAGCACGACCATCCTGCTGACGGCCATCGGCATACTGGTGCTCCTCTCGGGAGTAATCAATTTCGCCAACTTCTTCACCTCCCTCGCCCCGGTGCGCATCCGGAGCATCAACACCCAGAAAGTAGTGGGCGCATCCACCTCCAGGCTGCGCTGGATGCTGACCATGGAGACAGTCGTCATTGCGCTCATCGCCCTGATCATCTCCTTCCTGCTGGCCGGTTGGATATCCCCGATGCTGGTCAGCGCCAACATCCTGAAAGGACTGTTCACGGCTCACAGCATCGGTATCATCGTCACGGTCAGCGTCATCACCATTGCGGCCGGAATCCTTGCCGGACTGTATCCGAGCTGGTACGCCACCTCATTTGCCCCGGCACTGGTGCTCAAGGGAGATTTCGGCCTCTCTAAGGGCGGACGCACGTTCCGCAACGTGATGAGCGGCATCCAGTACACAGTAGCCTTCGTAACACTGGTGTTCATGACCTTCGTGCTGCTGCAGAACCGGCTGATGCGCAACACCATATTGGGATTCGACAAGGACGAGATAGCTGTCGCCAACGCCAGTGCCACCATCACCGCAAAAATGGATATGCTCCGCAGCTCCGCACAGAAATACCCCTCGATAGCCGGCATAGCCTATGCCTCAGAGAAAGTCGGTGCCTCGGACTCCTACAGCACAGGAGGCATCGAGTACAACGGGGAGAACATCCAGATGTTCTTTATCGGAGTGGACCCGCAGTTCATGGATGTCATGGGCATAGAGATGGTGGAAGGGCGCAACTTCAACCAGTATGACTCTGCCGGAGTCACGGTAGTGACCAGATACATGATGGACCAGTTCGGAATCATGCCCGGCGACATCCTTCCGGAGGCCGGTGAGGTAATAGGCATATGCGAAAATGTCCGCTTCAACTCGGTCCGCGAGCCCAATACCCCCATTGCATTCATACCTTCCGGTATATATAGCGGAGTCAACGGAGTGCTTTACTTCCGCATCACTGCCGGCAGCAATGCGTTCCAGGCCGCGTCCGATATAGAGTCCCTCATACGCGAGGCCGACCCCTACTGGCCATCACAGGTAGAGTTCTACGACACCATACAGAACAATCTGTACCAAAATGAGATCCGCACATCCCGCCTCGTAGTGGCGTTCAGCGTCATCGCCGCCATCCTGGCCCTATGCGGAGTCATCGGCCTGGTGCTCTTCGACACCGAGTACCGCAGGAAAGAGACCGCAGTCCGCAAGATTTTCGGAGCCAGCGTCGCCTCCATCCTCGAGCGGGCCAATATCGGCTACGGCACCATTGTGCTCATCTGCTTCGCGATTTCCTGCCCCATAGCGGCCGTCATCACCTCGCGCTGGCTGCAGAACTTCGTCGACCGCGTCCACATCACCCCCTGGGTCTTCGCCCTTGCCCTCGTGGCCGTGCTGGCCGTCACTGCACTGATCGTCACCGCCGTCTTCTACCGCCGGGCCACCGCAAATCCCCGCGACGGACTGCAGTAATTTGAAAATGAGGTTTTGATTTGCATTGCTCTCGGCTTATTTTTATCTTTGCATAACAGGAGTGAACACTCTCTGTGACCACACAATTATAACTCCAAGCATTATGAAGATCAGAACTGTTCTAACATTGGCCGCAGCTGCGCTTATGCTGTACAGCTGCGGAAACAACAGCGGAAAAGCCGGGGCCGGAAAAAGCACAGCCACGGCGACTGAGACCGCCAAGTCCGCCGGAGCCGAAAGCGACAAGCGAGGCTACATCGTAAAGGTGGGCGACCAGGTACCCGATTTCGACCTGCTCATGACGGACGGCAGCAAGGTCAACATCAAAGAGCTTCAGGGCAAGGTGGTAATGCTCCAGTTCACAGCCAGCTGGTGCGGTGTATGCCGCCAGGAGATGCCCCACATCGAGAGCGAGATCTGGCAGAAGCTCAAGGACAATCCTGAATTTGCCCTCTACGGCATAGACCTCAAGGAGACGCCCGAGGTGACAGAAGAGTTCGCCAAGTCCATACCGGTGACCTACCCCCTCACCCTCGACCCTGAAGGTGAGCGCTTCGCCCTCTTCTGCGACAAGGGAGCCGGCGTGACCCGCAACATCATCCTCGACCGTACCGGCAAGATCATCATGCTGACCCGGCTCTACGACGAGGCCGAGTTCGCCTCAATGGTCAAGCTCATCAATGAGGAACTGGCAAAATAAACAGTCATCAATATAAAACCTGTTGTTATGAAACGATTTATGGCAATGAGTGCAGCAGCTGTGATGACAGCGGCCGCCATGGCGGCTCCTGCAGACGGAAGTGCCGGAAAGTCCGACGGTGGACGGCTGAGCCTGCTCTCTCCCGACAAGAGACTGGAACTGACCTTTCAGCTGAGCGGATTCGGTGAGCCGGTCTACACCCTGTCCTTTGACGGACAGCGGGTACTGGACGAGAGCCGCATGGGCTTCGACATCCGTCATGAAGGCGGAGTGAACGACATCCAGCCGTTCATGCACGACTGGACTATAGCACAGAGCAATACGGTACTGCATCCGACACAGATGCACGAGGGCTTCCGCATAGACAGCGTCAGGCGGACTTCCGTAGACTACACATGGGAGCCGGTCTGGGGCGAGGAGAAGGAGATCCGCGACCGTCACAACGAGATGGCCGTCTACCTGTGGCAGCAGACCGGGGCGGATTCTACCGACGGACGCACCATCGTAGTGCGTTTCCGCCTGTTCAACGACGGACTCGGATTCCGCTACGAGTTCCCCAGGCAGAAGACATTGGGATACTTCATCATCGGCAACGAACTGACCGAATTCAACCTGCACGAGGATCTGACCGCATTCTGGATAGCCGGAGACTACGATGCCAACGAGTTCCTGTACGAGACATCGCACCTGAGCGAGATAGCCGGCCTCTATCCCACATTTGACCGAAGCGGAAACTCCTGTATCTGCCCGATGCCCGTACCAGGCGTACAGACACCGGTGATGATGAAGCGGGACTCAGGCGGCCTTTACGTCAACATACACGAAGCGGCATTAGTCAACTACTCCGCCATGCAGCTTGAAGTACACGACATCGGAGGCGGCCGCACCGGATTCAAAACCCATCTGGTACCTGACGCATTAGGCAACAGGGGCTATATCCAGACCCCTCAGAGCACTCCGTGGAGGACTGTCATCGTCACAGACAACGCACCTGCCGTTCTGGAAAGCCGTATGATTCTCAACCTCAACGAGCCGTGCGCAATTGAGGACACCGACTGGATACGGCCTCAGAAATTCGTAGGCGTATGGTGGCAGATGTTTGCTCCCGGACAGGGCACTTGGAGCTATACCAACGAACCGAACGTACAGCTCGGCGTTACTGACTACACAAAGACCACACCCAACGGCACCCATGCCGCCAATACCGAGAACGTCAAGAGATACATCGACTTCGCAGCGGCCAACAACATCCAGGGAATCCTGGTAGAGGGCTGGAACCAGGGCTGGGAAGACTGGTTCGGCCAGTTCAAGGACTTCGTATTCGACTTCATGACCCCCTACCCTGACTTCGATGTGGCCGAATTGCGGGACTACGCGGCAAGCAAGGGCGTACAGCTCGTCATGCACCACGAGACCTCCGGATCCACCCTCAACTACGAACGCTATCTGGACCGTGCCTACCAGTTCATGAAGGACAACAACTACTCCGTAGTCAAGAGCGGCTATGTAGGGGCCATCATTCCCAGAGGCAGCCACCACTATGACCAGAACACCGTGAACCACTTCCTGCACTGCATCCGCAGGGCCGCCGACTATGAGATAATGATCGACGCACACGAACCGGTGCGGCCTACCGGACTGCACCGCACATGGCCCAACTATCTTGCAGCCGAGTCCGGCCGAGGTACTGAGTTCGAGTCCATGGGCGAGACAGGCAATCCTCCCGAGCACACCACCATCATGCCCTTCACCCGATTCATAGGCGGGCCGATGGACTACACGCCCGGCATCTTCCAGACCGACATGTCCTACTACGACTCCACGTCCGTAGCCAGGATTCACACCACTCTGGTAAAGCAGCTGGCCCTCTACGTCGTGCTCTACTCGCCCCTGCAGATGGTGGCCGACCTGCCCGAGAACTACGAACGGTTCCAGGATGCGTTCACATTCATACGCAATGTGCCCACCGACTGGGACTACACCAAGGTACTCGAGGCCGAGCCTGGCGACTACATCACCACAGCCCGCAAGGCCAAGGGCGAGGACAAATGGTACATCGGAGCCATCACTGACGAGAATGCCCGCACGGCAGTCATCGACTTCTCCAAACTGCCTCTGACAAAGGGAAAGAAGTATACCGCAACCATCTACGCCGACGGCGAGGACGCCTCCTGGGACGAGAATCCCCAGAGCTACAGGATAACCGAGACCACAGTCACCGGCAGCTCGCTTTTGGAGATACCCCTGGCCCGCAGCGGCGGCGTCGCTATCGAACTCCGCTAGCAAACAAAACAGGGTGCCAGCATTGAACCGACACCCTGTTTTTATTTTGACTCTAAAGAAGTTACAGAACCACTTCTATTTTCAATTTTCCACCAAGTCCTCGTTCCACTATATCATACAGTGTTTTCAGCGTAATATTCTCCCCGTCATTCTCTACTTTGGATATAAACGTACGCTTTTTGTCTATCCTGCTGGCCAGTTCTGCCTGGGTCATCATCTTTTTCTCTCTCGCACTACGTATTTTAAGTCCAATGTGAAGAGCCTCCAGTTCACGCTCTATCCTATCACGTTCAGGTGTCCCTGGCAAACCGTAATACTCGTCTTTAATTTGGTCCAGTGTCTTTATATTCATGTCTTCAGTCATTTCTTTTCTCTTCGAAATATTCATTCATAAGCCTTACGGCACGGTTTATCTCCTCCTTCGGAGTCCTCTGCGTCTTCTTCTGAAAACCAGTCAATAATATAATCAACCTACCTCCATCAAAGAAACAAAAGACACGGAATATGTTTCCGCCCAACTGCACACGTATCTCAAAAAGGCCATTTGTTCCCTCAATATGCTTCAGATACGTTAAAGGTATCCGTTCCACCTGCTCAATGATATCGAGAATCTTGATTATCTTATCCCTGACCTTTTGCGGCTGCGCGATAAAGAACTCCTCAAAATACCCCTTATATGCTACTACCTCCCTTACCTTCATTTTGCAAATGTAATTTATAAATTACATTTATGCAAATTTTTCTTACCTAACCTCCGCTGCCCACCAAGCGGCGGTTAGGGGTTCGCCGGCGGCGCGGGTAATCATCTCGTTCCAGGGGTAGAGCTTGCCGGGGGCGAAGACTTTCTCGGTCAGCCAGCGGCCGACTTCCGCACAGCCGGTGTAGGAGTCGAATGCCATATCTCCGCTCCGGGTGATATGCTCCACGATGTAATGGTGCATCTGCGAGGCGAAGAGCTCTCCCAACTGGTAATTGTGATAATAGCATGGATACAGGGCGATATGGATCTTGGCGGCCCAATCCGGCTCGTCACGGCCGTCTGGATAGGTCAGCAGCTGATATTTCTCAACTAAATTGCGCCACAGAGCATTGAGGTCCTGCTCCGGGTCGGCGTACATAGCCTTCTCAAAGCGGTAGACCACCTGCATGAAGCGGGACTGCACCAGCTGGCTCAGGCGGGCCGAGCGGCGGCAGTCAGGGGCAATGCGCTCCGCCTCCTCGGCCGGTATTCCGAGGTTGAGCCGCATCCACTCCGGATTGCGCGACAGGCGGCCGAACATCATGGCCACACCCTCGGTGGTGAAAATACCGGCGGCCTCCCTGAGCAGGAAGGGCAGCTCCGGGTCGGCATCGTGTCCGGCACTGTAGGCCGCATGACCGAACTCGTGCAGCATGGTCTCCATCCACCGCTCGTTGTCGGTGAGGTTGCACAGCACCCGCACGTCCCCCATGCAGTCCATGTCGATGCAGAAAGCGTGCTGATTCTTGCCCTCGCGGGGATAGAGGTCGCTACGGCGCAGCATAGGCTCCACGTCCAGGCCGATGCTGCGGTAATAATCCACGGTCAGCCGCTCCAGGTCCATGCCCTTGTAGTAACTGTCGAAGTCCACTGGATACAGGTCCGGTGCCTCCTGGAAGAAGCGACCCTGATAGTGCCAGGGCCGCAGATCCGGCACTGATATGCCGCAACGCAAGGCCATGGCCTCGTCTATCTCCGCCTTTATCTGTACGAAACTGTCGCGGGAAAGCCCATCCACCTCATTCATCAGCAGTTCCACATCGCGCGGTTTCTCCCCGCTGAGGATCAGGCTCATGCTGTGATAGTTGGTAAATCCCAGACAGTCGGCCAGCTGATTGCGCAACCGGACTACCTCCAGAATATCCGAAGCGACTTCCCGGCCTACCGCCTTGTGAGCCACCCAGACATCCTGCAGCTCGGAGCAATCAGCTGAAGTCCGCAACAGCCGCTCCACCTCGTTGTCGTTGATCCTCCGTCCTCTGAAATCCGCTCTGAATGCAGCGTACCTGCGCTCCAGAGCTGTCTCCTTCTCAATGATGGCATCCAGCAACGCCTTGTCCGCCTGACGCGACATAAAACTGTTGTACAGCTCGTCCAGCTGCCTGCGCAGCAACGGGTCCGTCACACTGCCCGACTCCTTGATCCCGCGGAGGGCATCAAACGTCCTCACATCCGAGAAAAGCCCGGCTATCTTCTTACTGACTTCCGCATAACGGTCAAATGCCGCGGCACTTCCCGTCGTCGTACCCTCCCAGTAAGCCTCGGAGGATGCCTTGACCAGCGGCGCATACTCCGCCACCGTCCTGTCTATGATTTCCTGTAACTCCATATCCATAAAACAAAACAGGGTGTCGTCACCGGCACCCCGTCTATCATTATTACCAATAAATCTTACTTCTTCGCGAAGAAATCCTTTGCATGGTCGGTAGCCACAAAATCCTCCTTGAAGATATAGGCTCCGGTACGCTCGGACTTTTCCATACGGATACATTTGACAAATGTCCTCTTGGAGGCCTTGTCGCCGCTGAAGGTTGCAACCGCTTTCTTTGCCATATGCTATAAATTATTTGATTTCCTTGTGAACTGTTACCCTGCGGAGGTAAGGATTGTATTTCTTACGCTCCAGACGGTCAGGAGTGTTCTTCTTGTTCTTTGTGGTGATGTAACGGGAGATTCCGGGAACTCCGCTGTCCTTCTGCTCTGTGCACTCGAGGATCACCTGTACTCTATTGCCTTTTGCTTTCTTTGCCATAATAAGTACCCTCCGTCTATTAATAAATGTCGATTAAACCTTTTTCCTGAGCGGCCTTCAGAGTAGCTGCGAGACCGTTCTTGTTGATAGTCCTCATGCCGGCAGCAGAGACTTTAAGAGTGACGAACCTGTTCTCCTCCTCGAGCCAGAAGCGCTTTACCTTCAGGTTGGGAGCGAACTCGCGTTTTGTGCGACGCTTGGAGTGGGAAACATTGTTTCCGATCACCCGCTTCTTTCCAGTTACTTGACAAACACGTGCCATATATTTATCCTATTTTATTTCAAATTTTAAAGGGCTGCAAATATCCCCTTTTTTTCTTAAAATTCCAAATTTTTTACACAAACTTCAATAAACGGTTCCATCTGATATTCCGAGGGAAAGGTTTATTGACGTCCTTGGAGAACCATACCACCCTGGGCTTTCCCACGATGTGGTTCTCGGGAACGAATCCCCAATAGCGCGAGTCGAGAGAGTTGTGCCTGTTGTCCCCCATCATGAAGTAATAGTCCATGGCGAAGGTGTAGTGAGTCGCCGGAGTACCGTCTATCAGGATAGTGCCGTCCTGTACCTTAAGATCGTGTCCCTCGTATACGCTGATGATACGGCTGTAGAGGGGCAGATTTCCGAGGGTCAGGGCCACGCTGTCTCCCTTTGCCGGAATGTACAGGGGACCGTAGTTGTCCCTGGTCCACCTGAAATCCTCCGCAAACGGGAAGAGCATCAGGTACGAATCCGGATAATCGGGAGGATAGACATCCACGTTGCGGCGGCATTCCTGCACATTGGCGACAGAGGCCAGCTTGTCCGCAGCCTCAGCGGTCATGGACAGGGCCGGATATCCGGGCAGGGTCGCGTCGAACCATATTCCGGATGTCTGAATGCCGGCATCCTCGAGTATCTTGGCATTGACAGGTGTGCCGTTGGTTATCACCGTATAGGAATTCTGGATACCAGGATATACATC
Organism: uncultured Bacteroidales bacterium; assembly: GCA_944323785.1. Taxonomy (GTDB): domain Bacteria; phylum Bacteroidota; class Bacteroidia; order Bacteroidales; family UBA932; genus Coprenecus. Next base: position 36,436 of record CALUTU010000003.1, read on the forward strand.
CAGTGAGTCACCGTTGACAAATACCCGTCCGTCGCGCACCTCAAGGGTGTCTCCGGCTACGGCCACACATCTCTTCACATAGTTGTCCTCCTTGTCCACCGGCCTGGTAATCAGGGGACCGTACATCCTCTCGGTGTACTCCCTGCCGTTGAAACGCACATGGGTGTAATAGTCATCCACCGGTCTCTTGGAGAGAACTGTATCTCCGTGAGGGAAATTAAAGACGACTATGTCTCCGCGCTCAACGTGTCCGAAACCTGCCAGACGCCTGTAGTCGCGCTTGATAAGGTCCGAATAGGACTTCTTACCGAAGATGGTGTTGTGGACAAAGGGTATGGAGAGAGGTCTCTCCGGCAGCTTGGGTCCGTAGGCCAGTTTCCCCACAAACAAGTAGTCTCCTGTCATCAGAGTGCTCTCCATAGACGAGGACGGAATCCGGAATGCCTGGAGGATGAAGATATTGAGAGGTATCACGACTATGACGGCGAAGATGATGGCGTCGAGCCAGTCCAGCCATACATTGCGCTTCTCCCCCTCCTTGTAGTTCTTCTTCCAGAATGCCCACTTTACCTTTCTGGTGATGAATATGTCGAAAATCACTGCGAGGCCCAGAAGCCACCAGTAATTGCCGAGCCATATCACCCAGAGGAGATAGAGCAGACCCCAGAGTCCGAATTTGAACCACTTATTTTGCAGGAACTCTCTCACTTACGGTTACTGAGCCTTTACAGAGTTGATGACTGCCTCGAATGCCTGGGGATTATTGAGAGCCAGGTCTGCCAGTACCTTGCGGTTCAGCCCTACGTTCTGCTTTGCGAGAGCGCCGATGAACTGAGAGTAGTTCATACCGTGCTCACGGGCAGCTGCGTTGATACGCTGAATCCAAAGCGAGCGGAAATTGCGTTTCTTTTGTTTACGGTCGCGGTATGCGTAGCCCAAACCTTTCTCGTAGGTGTTCTTGGCTACAGTCCAGACATTCTTCCTTGCGAGGAAGTTACCGCGGGTCTGTTTGAGAATTTTCTTACGGCGTGCTCTTGAGGCCACCGAATTCACTGATCTTGGCATACTACACTTTTTGATTTTAAGAATGTCAGCGCTCCCCCCTTTCGGGAGACTTTTTCTGCTGAGGCATTCAGTTAAACAATAATTTTAAACTTAGGCGACAATCATTTCCTTGATCCTCCTGGTGTCGCAGGCATCAGCTACAACGACCTTGTTGAGGTTCCTTTTCTGCTTTGTCGTCTTCTTGGTGAGAATGTGGCTGTGGTAAGCGTGTCTTCTCTTCACTTTTCCAGTTCCGGTAAGCACGAAGCGCTTTTTGGCACCGGAGTTGGTCTTCATTTTGGGCATTGTTACAATAAATTAAATTAAACTATAAAAACGTTACAAAACGGTTATTTCTTCTTTACAGGAGCGATCATCATTATCATCCTCTTGCCCTCCAGCCTCGGCATCTGCTCCGCCTTTCCGTACTCCTCAAGTTCCAGGGCGAAGCGCAGCAGCAGCTTCTCACCCTGCTCGGAGAAGAGTATCGAACGGCCCCTGAAGAACACGTACGCCTTGACCTTCGAGCCTTCCTGCAGGAAGTTTATGGCGTGCTTGAGCTTGAACTGGAAGTCGTGCTCGTCGGTGTTCGGACCGAAGCGGATCTCCTTTATCACCACCTTGGAGGCGTTGGACTTCATCTCCTTCGCCTTCTTCTTCTGCTGATAGACGTACTTCTGGTAGTCTATGATCTTGCAGACAGGGGGATCAACCTTCGCGGATATCTCCACCAGATCCAGCTCGAGACTCTCCGCAAGCCTCAGGGCTTCCCGCAATGGATATATACCCGGCTGAGGGATATTGTCTCCCACAAGCCTTACCTTAGGTGCCGTGATCCCGTCATTGACCTTCGGCCCGTCATCCTTTGCCGGCTGGCGGCTGCCGTTTCCATTGTTGTTGCGGCCCTCTGCGCTGTTGTTTCCGTTCTGCGGCATATTGGGCCGGGGAGCACCCGTATAAGGGCGCTTTTTTACAGGTGTTGCGATAAAGTAGTCCTCCTTTAAAGTTTTAGTTAATCATGTTTTTTACTTCCTCGTTGACTTTCGCAGCGAATTCCTCAGGGGTCATGGAACCTTTGTTCCCCTCTCCCTGACGGCGGACAGAGACAGTTCCACCTGCCTCCTCCTTCTCGCCGACCACCAGCAGGAAGGGGATTCGCTTGAGCTCGTTCTCCCTGATTTTCTTACCGATAGTCTCGTTACGCTCGTCAACCGAGGCGCGAATATCGTAATTATTAAGCAATTCGCAAACTTTTTTTGCGTAATCGTTGTATTTTTCACTGATGGGCAGCACCACCGCCTGCTCGGGTGTGAGCCACAGAGGGAACTTGCCTCCGGTGTGCTCGATGAGCACTGCCACGAACCTCTCCATGGAACCGAAGGGAGCGCGGTGAATCATCACGGGACGGTACTTCTTGTCGTCCGCTCCGGTGTACTCGAGCTCAAAACGCTCGGGCAGATTGTAGTCCACCTGAATGGTTCCCAGCTGCCAGCGGCGGCCGATTGCGTCCTTGACCATGAAGTCCAGCTTAGGACCGTAGAAAGCGGCCTCGCCGTACTCCACGATAGTCTTCAGGCCCTTCTCCTGAGCCGCCTCGATGATGGCCTGCTCGGCCCTCTCCCAGTTCTCGTCAGTACCTATATATTTACTGCGGTCATTCTTGTCGCGCAGGGATACCTGGGCGATGTACTCGTCGAAGTCAAGCGTCTTGAAGATATAGAGCACGATATCTATCACCTTGCAGAACTCCTCCTTGAGCTGGTCTGGACGGCAGTAGATGTGGGCGTCGTCCTGTGTGAAGCCGCGCACGCGGGTCAGACCGTGCAGCTCGCCGCTCTGCTCATAGCGGTACACCGTGCCGAACTCGGCCAGACGGATAGGCAGGTCCTTGTATGAGTGGGGCTTGCTGCGGTATATCTCGCAGTGGTGAGGGCAGTTCATGGGCTTCAGGAGGAACTCCTCTCCCTCCTGGGGCGTGGTGATGGGACGGAATGAGTCCGCTCCGTACTTGGCATAGTGACCGGATGTCACATAGAGCTCCTTCTGGCCGATATGCGGGGTAATCACGGGAAGATAGCCGTAGGCCTTCTGCACCTTACGCAGGAACATCTCCAGACGCTCGCGCAGGGCAGCTCCCTTGGGCAGCCACAGAGGCAAGCCGGCTCCTACTCTCGGAGAGAACGTAAAGAGCTCCAGCTCCTTGCCTATCTTGCGGTGATCTCTTTTCTTGGCCTCCTCCATCAGGGCGATATACTCGTCCAGCAGCTTCTTCTGGGGGAATGTGATGCCGTAGATACGGGTGAGCATCTTGTTGTGCTCGTCGCCCCTCCAGTAAGCTCCGGCTATGGAGGTCAGCTTGACGGCCTTGATGACCGAGGTGTCCCTCAGATGGGGCCCGCGGCACAGGTCGGTGAAGCTGCCGTTGGTGTAGAAGGTGATGGTACCGTCCTTGAGACCGCCGATGAGGTCGCACTTGTACTCGTCGCCTTTCTTTGTATAGGTGTCCATGGCCTCGGCCTTGGATACTTCCTTGCGTACGAAATGCTGTTTCTGACGGGCCAGCTCTATCATCTTGTCCTCGATCTTCTTGAGGTCGGAGTCGGTGATGGTCCTGTCCCCCAGATCCACATCATAGTAGAATCCGTTCTCTATAGAGGGTCCGATACCGAACTTGATGCCGGGGTAAAGGAGTTCCAGTGCCTCGGCCATAAGGTGGGACGAAGAGTGCCAGAACGTGGACTTGGCCTCCTGATCCTCCCATTTATGCAGCTTGAGCTCACCGCTCTCATTAAGGGGAAGCTCAAGGTCTATTACCTTTCCGTTGAACGATGCCGCAAGCACCTCGCCTGCGAGACGCGGAGATATCTGCTCCGCGATCTGATAAGGAGTGATACCCTTTTCATAGCTTCTGACGCTGCCGTCAGGAAATGTTATATCTATCATAATAGAATAAATTGCTTTCTTATTTGAATCCAAACTGCAAAATTACTAAATTTGCAGTCAAATCCAACTAATTCCGAGATGAACTACAAACTTAATTGGTCTGAAGCCGCGAAATACGGTCTGATACTCGCAAGTGTCTCCGTAGTAATCAATTTAGTCACCAGCATATTCCAGCTGCCGGCAGTACTGAACGTCCTCCTGAGCGTCATAAAGCTGTGCGGCTCCGTATACATAGCCTACTACGCCATGAGACGCAACGCCGATTCATGGGAGCACATCACATACGGGCAGTCTTTCGGTTTCGGTATGGCGGTATGCACTTTCTCAGCCATAGTCTGCACTCTGTTCGTACTGCTCACCTATACGGTCATCCTCCCCGACTCTCTGACCACCCTGCTGGACACGATGTTCGCCACATACGAGTCAATGGGTCTGGCCGAGGCCATGGACTACGACATGCTTGCCCGCTCCATGCCGGTCATCATCACCCTGTCCCAGTTCATCGGATGCGTCATCTGCGGAGTGATCGTATCGGCCATCCTGGCCGCTTTCGCCAAAAAGGACAGTTCCAACCCGTTCAACAGCACATCCGGCTATTCCGGCACCGAAGAATAAACACATGGACCTTTCTATAGTAATTTCCCTCTACAACGAGAACGAGTCCCTCCGCGAACTGACGGAGTGGATAGACCGTGCCATCGCAGGCTCGCCCATAGCCGGCATCGAATACGAGACACTGATGATAGACGACGGCAGCGATGACGGTTCCTGGGAAACGATAAAGGAACTCTCCGCCGTCAATCCCCATATCCGCGCCTACAGTTTCCGCCGCAACTACGGCAAGTCGGCAGCCCTCCAGACAGGCTTCCGCGAGGCCGCCGGAGATGTGGTCATCACCATGGACGCAGACCTCCAGGACAGTCCTGACGAGATACCCGAGCTGTACCGTATGATTAAGGAGGACGGCTACGACCTGGTGTCCGGATGGAAGAAGGTCCGCCACGACAACACCCTCACCAAGAACATACCATCGAAGATATACAACTTCACCGCCCGCAAGGTGACCGGCCTCAAGCTGCACGACATGAACTGCGGACTTAAGGCTTACCGGGGTGAGGTAGTCAAGGAGATAGAGGTCTACGGAGACATGCACCGCTACATCCCATACATAGCCAAGAACGCCGGTTTCACCAAGATAGGCGAGAAAGTCGTCGTCCACCGCAAGCGCAAATACGGAAAGAGCAAGTTCGGCATGAGCCGTTTCTTCAACGGCTTCCTCGACCTGATGACGATATGGTTCCTCTCCGGCTTCGGCAAGAAACCCATGCACATCTTCGGAGTCTGGGGCATCGTGTTCTTCCTCATAGGCTTCGTCATCGCCCTCTGGCTGATCATCGACAAGATCGTCTCGCAGGTACACGGCCTGCAGTTCCGCTATGTCACCGACCAGCCTCTCTTCTACCTGGCTCTAGTGGCCATCCTTGTCGGCGTGATGATGTTCCTCACCGGCTTCATCGGCGAGCTGGTATCCAGGAACAGTGCCACCCGCAACGAATACAAGATCAAGGACCGGATAGAATAGTCCCTGAGCCCCTTATCGTATAGTCAGTTAATTTCCGCCAATATAGACTGCTTGAAGTACTGGTTGAAATTTCACTTTCCCGTCGCATATCCCGTTTCAGTCAAGCCGATCCAGATCCAGCCGGGCAAGGTACATGACGCCGTCTTCGTCCCAGACTGACGCATAGACTGCATTGTCCCGGGCAGAGTAACAGATGTGGTCAATATTATAGTCAGTACATATCAGTTCCACCGGATTCCCCTTCCAGTCTAAAACGGCTATATCATTAAAGACAAGGGAAGAACTCCGCTCCACCTCAGCCGATGATATGTGTTCTCCGTTATAAACCGCATACAGTCTGTCATTCTCAGCATATAAATCCCGGAATCCGAAAACAGTATGTTCGTTTTCTGCCAGACTGAGATGCACGGCGTCAAATTCCGGTTCGGCAAAATAGCCTGTGTACAGCCGCGAAATACTGTCTACACCAATACTGTACGTTTCCAGTACCGCACCCCACAGCGTTCCCACTGCAAAACGGCTCTTATCTGGAGATATTGCCAGAGAATATGTGAAATTGTACAGTCTGTAACGCACCGCATCATCCTCGATAGGGAAATAATCATACGAGAGCACTGTTCTCCCGGTGGAGATTTCCTGTAACGTAAAGCGTTTTGAAGAAGAAGTATCCGCATATTCACTGCGATTGCTCATATACAGAATCATATTGTCCCCGGCGTTCTGCATAACCCTGGTCTCCGCAGGTATTTCAAGGCTCTGTTCCTCATAAGCATATGAACCACGCATAAGCGAGTCTACATTCACAAAAAGTGCCCTTCCTTTCTCAAAATCATAATACGACATCATCACGCCGTCCAAAGATGTGTTGCGGTATCCCGACAATGACTCTCCGGGGCCGTTGCCGTAATTGATTCCCGAATAAAGCAGCCGTCCGGTCTTCTTGCTATAGATTCCCAGTTCATGCTTTGTCTGTCTGTCATAGGACGGCACCACAAGAACCGAATCGTATTCCCATATATCGGATACCTGCACATACAGCTCACCGGAGATTATCTCCCAGCGGCCATCGCGCTCCACAGGAAACTTCGGAGCACGATACTTAGAGCATGACACCGACAAAAGCATGGCGGCAGCTGCTGTAATACTTGTCATACACACTTTCATATTCATAGGATCGGCTTTTTACTTTCAAAGCTACAGACTTATGTTTATACTTACAAACTTTCATTTAAATGTCCGATAATCATTATTATAAATTACCGAACCGACAAGGGAAATGCAAAATTCCCGGAACGGCGGATGAGGCCGATTCCGGGAATCGTATGCTGATGTCTGCCGGTGCAGGTAGTGGATACAGAGGGTTATTTCTTGGAAGGCTGAGGAGCAGCGGGCTCAACGGGCCTATGGGCTCCTTTGAGATCAGCCACCTCATTAAGGAACTTGTTGTACTCCTCCTTGGTGATGATGTGGCACGAGCCGTTGAATATGGTGCCGACCTCGATGCCGAGCTTGGGTGCCTTGAGATCTCCTGAGAAATTGGAGTTGGCCTTGAAGTTGATGATGTCCTCGATATACATCTCACCCTCGGCGTGCCCCCACAGGTCGCAGTTCTGGCAGAAGATCTTGCCCTTGACATGGGCAGCCTCGCCGATTACCAGCTTGCCTTTGGTATATACCGTTCCTTCAAATATTCCGTCAATTCTGATGTCTGCCGAAGATGTCATCACTCCGGTGATTCTGGTTCCCTTGGAAATACGGCACAACTCGTTGGCCTGGGGAATTATTTCTGCTTTTGCCATATCTTATACTTTTTATTGATGAATACATGCTCCGTGGGAAGCCTCGGCAGCTTCCATTATCGCCTCGCTCATAGTGGGATGAGGGTGTATGGAATGTATAAGGTCCGAAGCCGTCATGCCGACATTGCGTCCGGCCACGATACCGGATATCATCTCGGTCACATTGGCTCCGACCAGATGGGCTCCGAGCACCTTGTCCGTAGCTGCGTCCACAATCAGCTTGACGAAACCGTCCTTTTCACCGGCGGCCACGGCCTTGCCGGAAGCCAGGAAGAAGAACTTGCCCACCTTATAGTCAACACCTGCCTCCTTGGCGGCTCTCTCGGTCATACCGACTGAGGCCACCTCAGGAGAGACATATGTACATCCCGGCACATTGCCGTAGTCCAGAGGCTTTGGAGCCAGTCCGCAGATAGCCTCCACACAGCATATAGCCTCAGCCGAGGCCACATGAGCCAGGGCCTGCGTAGGTATGATGTCGCCGATGGCATATACTCCCTCCACATTGGTGCGGTAGTACTCGTCCACCTTGATCTTGCGGCCACGCACCATCTCCACGCCTGCCTCTTCCAGGCCGAGATAGTCCGTATTGGGAATCACGCCCACAGCCGAGAGCACCGTTTCCGCCTCTATGGTCTCCACACCCTTCTTCGTCTCGACGGTCAGCTTGCAGAGCTCGCCGGAGGTATCCACGCTCTTGACCTGAGCGGCAGTCATGACCTTCATTCCGGCCTTGCGGAACGAGCGGCTTATCTGGGCCGATACATCGTCGTCCTCCAGCGGAAGGATGCGGTCCAAATACTCTATGAGGTAAACCTCCACGCCCAGACTGCGGTAGAAGAAAGCGAACTCACTGCCTATGGCACCTGAGCCGATGACGGCAAGGCTCTTGGGCAGCTTGTCCGGTATCAGGGCCTGACGGTAGGAGATAATCCTCTCGCCGTCAATTGGTGCAAACGGCAGGGAATTGGCCCTGGAGCCGACCGCCAGGATGATGTGGTCCGCCTCGTAGACAGTCTTCTTACCGGCCTCGAAGTCATTGACCTCAACGCTGTGACCGCTCCTGAGCACGGCATCTCCGTGAATCAAGGTTATCTTGTTCTTCTTCAGCAGGAACTCCACTCCCTTGGACATCTGGGCGGCAACCCCTCGGCTGCGGTCCACCATCTTCACGATATCCGGCTTCACATCCGCTGCCTCAAAGCCGTATTCAGCGGCATGGAGAGCATAGGTATAGGCCTGTGCGCTCTTGAGCAGAGCTTTCGTGGGTATGCATCCCCAGTTGAGGCAGATACCGCCCACCTCAGAGCGCTCGACTATCGCCACTGACTTTCCGAGCTGGGATGCACGGATTGCGGCCACATATCCTCCGGGGCCTGAGCCCACCACTATTATGTCAAATCTGTCCATGTCTATGATGTTTAATTGTTCTCCAATCTACCGTGACAATGCTTGTACTTCTTGCCGGAACCGCAGGGGCAGGGATCGTTGCGGCCCACCTTCTTCTCGACCCTGACGGGAGCGTTGCTCTTGGGTTCTCCGCTGTTGGTCACCATATCCGTCCTGGAAGTACGCATATTGCTCATGTCGGTACGGCGGCGCTCGGCCTCGCGTACATCACCCGGAGCATTCTCCCTCACCGGGATATGAGCCCTGAGCAGGAACTTCACCACCTCGCGGCTGATACGCTCGATGACACCCTTGAAGAGGTTGAAGCTCTCAAACTTGTAGACAAGCAGAGGGTCCTTCTGCTCGTATGTGGCATTCTGCACGGACTGCTTGAGGTCGTCCATATCGCGCAAGTGCTCTTTCCAGGCCTCGTCTATCATGATGAGGGTGATGGTCTTGCTGACGGCCCTGATAAGCTCGCGGCCCTGAGTCTCGTAGGCCTTCTTGAGATTCACGAGCACGCGCATGACCTTGGTGCCGTCCCCGACAGGAACTGCAATGTTCTCAAACCTCTCGCCCTGCTTCTCACAGATGGTCTTGATGACCGGCCAGGCCTGAGCCACCATAGCATCGCTGCGCTGCCGGTACTCCTGGCGTATCTGCTCGTTAAGGGCATCGGATATCTTGTCTCTCGAAGCATTCTTGTAGAACTCGGCATCAAAGGCGGGGTCTATCGAGAGGGTCTTCATAACCTCCAGCTTGAAGTCCTCATACTCCATCTCCTCGGACCTGTCGGCCAGCACCTCGCAGCAGTCCCCTATCATGTTCATCACATCCACGTCGATGCGCTCTCCGTACAGGGCATTACGGCGTTTGTTGTATATCACCTCCCTCTGGGAATTCATCACATCATCGTACTCCAGCAGACGCTTACGGATACCGAAGTTGTTTTCCTCCACCTTGCGCTGCGCCCTCTCCACGGTCTTGGACATCATGGACGCCTGCAGGGGCTCGCCTTCCTTAAGACCCATCCTGTCCACCATCACGGCCATCTTGTCTCCGCCGAAGAGACGAAGCAGGTTGTCCTCGAACGATACGTAGAAGACTGACGAGCCCGGGTCTCCCTGACGGCCGGCACGGCCTCTGAGCTGACGGTCCACGCGGCGGCTGTCATGACGCTCCGTACCGATGATGGCCAGACCGCCGGCCTCCTTTACTCCGGGGCCGAGCTTGATATCGGTGCCACGGCCGGCCATATTGGTGGCGATGGTCACCGTTCCGGCTGTACCGGCATGAGCCACGATCTCGGCCTCACGGGCGTGCTGCTTGGCATTGAGCACATTGTGCTTGATGCCACGCATACTCAGCATCTTGCTCAGCAGCTCGGATATCTCGACGGATGTGGTACCCACCAGGACAGGACGTCCGGCCTGGGTCAACTCCACTATACGGGCTATGACAGCGTTATATTTCTCTTTCTTGGTCTTGTATATGATGTCATCCTCGTCCTTGCGGATGACCGGACGGTTGGTCGGAATGACCACTACGTCCAGCTTGTAGATAGACCAGAACTCGCCGGCCTCAGTCTCGGCGGTACCGGTCATACCGGCCAGCTTGTGATACATCCTGAAGTAGTTCTGCAGGGTGATGGTGGCGAATGTCTGGGTGGCGGCCTCCACCTTCACGTTCTCCTTGGCCTCGATAGCCTGGTGGAGTCCGTCCGAGTAGCGGCGGCCTTCCAGGATACGGCCGGTCTGCTCGTCCACGATCTTGATCTTATTGTCCATCACCACATACTCCACGTCGCGCTCAAACATGGCGTAGGCCTTCAGAAGCTGAGTGACCGTATGCACTCTTTCCGCCTTCAGCGCATAGTCCGCCAGCAGGGCGGCCTTCTGAGTCTGTTTTTCCTCGGGAGTGATGTTCTGCTTCTCCAGCTCGGCTATCTCATTGCCGATATCGGGAAGGATGAAGAACTTCTCGTCGGAGACACTGGCGGCGATAAGGTCGTTGCCCTTGTCGGTCATCTCCACGCTTCTGTTCTGCTCCTCTATGACAAAATACAGGTCATCGGTAATCAGGTGCATCTGACGGTTGTTGTCCTGCATGTAGAAATTCTCGGTCTTCTGCAGGAGCTGCTTCATGCCCGGCTCAGAGAGGAACTTGATCAGAGGATTGTACTTGGGAAGTCCCTTGTGGGCTCTGAGGAGCATCTTGGCTCCCTCGGTCTCGTTGCCCTCGGCTATGAGTTTCTTGGCCTCTGTGAGTTGCTTGGTCACGAGCTGCTTCTGGGCATTGTACAGCCTCTCCACGTATGGCTTGAACTCCATGAACTGCTGGTCGTCTCCACGGGGCACCGGTCCGGATATAATCAGAGGTGTACGGGCATCGTCGATCAGCACGGAGTCCACCTCATCGACTATGGCGTAATGATGCTTGCGCTGCACAAGGTCGTTCCTGTCGATGGCCATATTGTCACGCAGGTAGTCGAAGCCGAACTCGTTGTTGGTTCCGAAAGTGATGTCGGCCCTGTAAGCGGCGCGGCGGGCAGCGGAGTTGGGCTGGTGCTTGTCGATGCAGTCCACTCTCAGACCGTGGAACTCGTACAGGGGGCCCATCCACTCGGAATCACGCTTGGACAGGTAGTCGTTGACCGTCACCACATGCACTCCCTTGCCGGCCAAAGCATTGAGAAATACGGGGAGGGTAGCCACCAGGGTCTTTCCCTCACCGGTCGCCATCTCGGCTATCTTTCCCTGATGCAGGACGATACCACCGATGAGCTGCACGTCGTAATGGACCATGTCCCACGTGGTCGGGTTGCCTCCGGCCATCCATGTATGGCTCCAGTAAGCCTTGTCACCATCTATGCGGACATAGTCGTGCTTAGCACTGAACTCGCGGTCCATATCTGTGGCCGTCACCTCGATGACCTCCTTCTCCTTGAATCTGCGGGCAGTGGACTTCATCACGGCGAAAGCGTCTGGAAGCACCTCGTTCAGCGCCTCCTCGATCTCCTCGTCTATCTTCTTGGTCAGCTTGTCCACCTCGGTGGCCAGAGCCTCTTTCTTCTCAACCGGGATAGTCACATCCTCCAGCTGGGCCCTGAGGTCCTTCTTCTGCGCCTCGTCAGCCGATATCCTGTCCTGAATTACTTTTCTTATCCTGTCTGTCTCACTTCTGAGCTCATCATCCGAAAGCCTGTCTATACGGTCATACGCAGCCAGAACCTTTGCCAATATCGGCTGAATCTGCTTCATATCCCTCTCGGCCTTGGAGCCGAACAGCTTTTTCAATAAACCATTAATCGATGCCATCTAAAACATATTTTTGTACAACTTACAAAGATAATGATATTATTGAATATACTGATAAAAAATCGGCGGAACTCCACATCCGTGTTGAAGTCCCACCGACATTTTTACCGCACCGGGCCGGAGTCCTATATGCCGGAGCCCTCCGGAGGCACCGTTCTGGATATCTCAATACTGAAGGGTGTCCCGTCTATCAAAAGCACGTCTAAAGAAAGCCGCACCATCCAGTCCTCACTTACAGACATCCGGACAGTACCCTCCTGAAATGCCCTGTACTGAGAATAGAAATACACAGGATCCTCGTACACGAAATAATAGTCATCGTTGTGGTCCAACGGATTGAGCACGTCATTGACATCGTGTTCCTCCCCGTCGCACCAATATCGCCTCAGACCGAACACCGCATAGGTGCTCAACTCCCCGCCCGGAGCCAAAGGCGATATGAACAGGTACACGTATGACTCGTTCTCCTCCAACCTGAGCACATGTATATCACAAGTGTCCGCACCGAAAACATACGTACCAAGCGACTCCAGAGTGTCAGCCGGAGTCACAGCTGAGGAGTCATCCGGAGAGTCCGGACCTCCAGGATTGACATCAGGGAGACGACGCTCACATGAGACCACGGCCGAAAGCAGCACGACGGCACACATGGACATTATGGATATCAGCACATTCCTTTTCATACTATTCCACGACTGTCGCTGTCCCGGCAAAGTGTCCGGACAGATCCCCGTAAGTAGTAAAGTCAAGTGTTATCTGGTCTCCTTCCAGACTCACCTCCAGGGTTCCCATCACACTGCCGTCTTCCTGATACTGCCATGTACGGCCGTCATACTCGAACTTCATGGTGTCCTTGAATGTGGAGAAACCGACTCCGGCTCCGCAATTGAACGCCTCCTCGGGAGCCGTGATGTGTATGGCTCCGTCATCCTCGAAATCGGCAACTGTGTCAAGGCCGGGAGCGGCACTGACCCATATCTCCCACAGAGCCCCGCCGCTTTTATCCACCAGCACTGACTGAATGGATTCCGTGACACCCATATAGGTAAACTCGTTCGGTTCTTCCGGCACATAGTCAACCGAGAGGCAGGCACCATCAAAATCCAACGACACTTCCGTTCCGTCACCGAAAGCCACGGTGATTCTGGCTACAAACTGCTCGGGATCCGAGGCACTGCGCTCCACGCTCACTGTTCCGGACGCCTCCAGAGGATCGTCATCAGAAGTGGCCGCAGGCATCTCTCCCGTCATATTATCCATATAGAACAGATAAAAATACTTGTCCGTAGCAGTAATGTCAAACTCGTTTCCCGTAAGGTCATCCTCGCTCAGCACAAGACCAAAATAGCCTACGGCATCTTCTATTTCCCCGAAATACTCAATGTCGGCGGAAGTAAAATAAAGATACACAAACCCGTCCATATCCAAATAGAATGAAGCCCTGACAGGTTGAGTGTCACCGTTTACTGTAATGGTACTTCCTTCCTGAGGAGTGTCTCCGGTCATCATACCGGTTGCGTTGACTCCGACAGACGGACCTCCTGTGAAATTAAGAGACATATACAGTACATATTCTTCTGTACCGTCTTCATGATCTATGCGCACATAACCGGAATCCAGCAGTTCACGGCCGCTGCCGGGGGTGATTGAAAGTTCTGTCTGGTCACTGCCTCTGTATCCGTAGATGACAGCCGACTCGGTCAGCACGTCCATGTCCTGGTTTAGAAACTCAGGCAAAATCAGCAACTGGATATAGTCGTAGCCGCCGTCATATATATCATTGAAGAGACCGGCATCAGGTTCCGGTGTTACAGTAAACATAACGTAGCCCTCGAAATCCTCCACTGCAGCCGTTCCAACTGCCGACTCCTCTCCGTCTACGACAAATGTCATATCGTTCTCCGGATAGAGGGACGGCTCATCTGACATGTCCAGAACGACAGACGCATTGCCTCGGAACTCCACATCTCCGGACAGAGTCATTGAGAACTCTATGATTCCCGTCACGGTCTCCGCCCCCTCTTCCACTATCATGGTAACTGTCAAAGAGCCTTCACTCACGATATCAGATGATGTCTCCGATATATCCAGAACTGTCTCTCCATCCTTTACATACCTCATCTCAAAACCTGCAGGCACAGCGGCGAAGTCCATCTCATAGACATTAGTATCACTTTCAACATCATCTCCAGGCAGGATGGAGACATACTCATCATTTACACCGTCAAGCTGGCCGGCCGAGGTGACACCCTCCCGGGAGACAAGATAAATCACCCCTGTCTCCATATCCACAAACCGGCTCTTAATCTCCGTCACCGTACCATTATACTCGATTGCATTGTCCAGCTCGACAGGCGGTTTCGGCTCTGGCTCTGCCGGACTATCATTCTTCTTGCATGACACAAGGGCCGCCAGCATCATGGCTGCCACTGCGAATACTTTTAAATTTTTCATAAAGCTTTATTTCTTTACTGATTAATACCTTTGTTCATAGACTTATAGGGCCGGACGTCCTCCAGACTCCGCTCACACGATGAGCCGGTTCTCCGCAGTCCGTCAGCTCAATTGTAAGCGTATGCGCATCACCATCCCTGTCGACACACACCGTACCGCCTGTGATACGCCCGTAACTTATCCACATGCCGTCATCTATCTCCTGATACCATGTGCCCGTATTGTACTCGAATACATCAGCCGCGCCTTCCACGACACGGAAAGGGACAATACTCTCCTTGTCCATATAAGTGCCGCCTATCCTGTTTGCCATAGTATATGTTCCTGCAGGTATTCCGTCTGCCGGGTCCGCATCTCCCGGCACGAACAACTCAAGATGCAGCAGACGGCCCGTACCGGAAGGCCAGTCCTGCGACAGATCCACACCCGGCTCAGCCAAGTACAACAGGAAAAGCCTGTAATTGTCTTCTCCTGTGAAAAAATAGTCTCCTTTGTCTATAAGACGCGCCTGAGTCATACCGTCCAGCGTCACATCCGATGTCAGATTGGTATTAGGGATCTCAGTACCCGGATCATCCTGAGAGTTGTCCACAGGGTCAAATTTGCCAGTACATGAAAAATATCTTTTCATATACTCCGTACCCACCATGATACCCTCTACTGTAAATGTGCCGTCACCATTATCCGTTATGGTAAAAGAGCCTTCCCTAAGCAGGTCCGCCTCAAAATCCGTAGTACCGGCAGGTATATCTCCGAAAAAGCACCCGTCAGGACGCAGGACCGTCTCCCCGGGAAACTCTATCTCATACAGCACTCCCTGCACGTAAGTTCCCTCTGAGGCATCCATACTGTTGGCAGGCGCGTTATATTCACCGGCCAGATAATTCAACGACGGTTCCTGAGCCGCATTATACGGAGCATTGACAGCAAGTGACAAGAACTGACCAGGACCTACGGGATATCCGGCCTCGACTTCCATATCCGTATAGAGATTGATCACCCAATAATCCGCAGAGGACTCCACTTCATCCCCGCCATAGTATATAAGATTGAGGTTGACATAATCCGGACGGTCAGGGACAGGTTCCTCAAAACCGCCGTCATCCTCAACGGGGGGCTGAGGCTCCGGTTCTGGTTCAGGAGTCACCTTGTCGCAGGCACACACGGCAGCGGCGGCCATAAGCACAGTAACAAATATCTTCTTCATAAAACGATTTTAAACATCTACAAAGATATGGATTATACAAGTCCCGAGAGCCTTCCAGGATATGTTATTACGTATTATCCTACACTTTTTACCGAAAATCAAAAGCCCAGGAAGTAAAAGACAGAACCCACGGCAACCGCAAACAGCGCATTGAGAATCTTCGCGACCAGGAAACTGCGGGTACTGGAGGCCAGCAACGGCAGGGAGGTATGGCCGTCCTGCGACATGGAGCTGGTAAGGAGCACGGAGAACGGCACTATTCCGCCCGCGAAAAGGGAGATGAAGACCATGTGCGGGCCTGACTCCGGGATCATACCGATCAAAGCAGCCAGAATCAGCAGATAATATGTGTTGTCCTTCAGCCAGTCTCCGATATTGACATAATGCATGACCACGGTTATCACGGCCAGTGCGCCGGCCGTCCACAAAAAGGTCTTGAGCGCGTGCTTGCGGATAACGTGATGCCACAGATGCTCCTTTACGAAGTGCTCGGAAGAGGCCGCTACCAACAGTACGACAAAGACACTCAGGACTGCGAACAGGACATTCATCCATCTCTCGCTGAGAAAATTAAAAGGAAGTGCCGAGGGAACCTCCGCTGCCTCTCCGCCCACATGCTCATGCTCCAGGAAGCCGGAGAAGACGGCGGCCACGAATATCAGAATGGCCACCATCAGTACGATCCGCTCCTTTCCGGAGCCGCGCATCACCTTGTACGAAGACAGCCGGAAGATATTGGGGAATTCCCCCTTGTTGGCCTCATGCAGTTCGAATCCCGGATCACAGTGAACCCTGAGGGGATGCTTCCGGAACATCAGGTCGGTCAACAGACCGCACACGATGGCCAGGACAAAGAGCACCGCAAAGAGTATGAGTGCCTGACGGGGAATCATGGCCAGCATGACGAAGGACTCGTCCCCCGAGGAGGAGATCATGGCCGCCACCAGAGAGCCCATGCTGATGATGCCGTGAGAGTACAGCGACACCGCGGCGAACCCGCCTATGCATCCGGGTATGAGTCCGAGCAGGGCCCCTGCCGCCACCTGACGCAGCGGAGAGCCCTGCAGACGGCCGAACCACCGCCCTGCGGAAGCCACGTTGACATACTCTATCATGATCATCATCACCATGACCAGGCTGGTGATGAGATAAGCATTGAGCACTACATCCCTGAGCAGATGCCAGATCATCCTTTGTAGAGTTTGAGCAGCTCACCGGCAGCGGAGAACGAGTCTATCTTGCCGTCCAGCACTGCCTTCTCATAATCCGGCATGGCCGCAGCCACTTTCGGATTGTCGTAGAACATATCTTTCAGAGAATTGTTTATGGTCTCGTACATCCAGTAGCGGTCCTGTTCCCGGCGGCGGTGCCAGTAATAGCCGTTGCCTTTCACCAATGCGAAATACTTTTCCATCATCGCCCAGATATCCTCCAGACCAGTCTTCTCCACGGATGATGCCGTCAGTGCCGTAGGTGTCCATCCGGACTCAGTGGGAGGAAACAGATGCAGGGCATTGGCATACAGGGCACGGGCCATGTTGGCTTTCTCCACATTGTTGCCGTCGGCCTTGTTTACCGTTATCAGATCCGACATCTCCATGACTCCGCGCTTGATGCCCTGCAGGTCATCCCCGGCTCCTGAAATCAGGATAAGCAGGAAGAAATCGCTCATCGAGTGTACAGCCGTCTCGGACTGACCGACACCTACTGTCTCTATGAAGACTACGTCATAGCCTGCGGCCTCGCACAGCAGGATGGTCTCGCGGGTCTTGCGGGCCACCCCGCCCAGAGAGCCGGCCGAAGGACTGGGACGGATGAACGCCATGGGATTGTTGCAGAGAGTCTCCATACGGGTCTTGTCTCCCAGAATACTGCCCTTGGTCTTCTCGCTGCTTGGATCTATGGCCAGTACGGCCAGGCGGTGCCCCTTTGCTGTTACCAGATTGCCGAATGCCTCTATGAAAGTACTCTTGCCGGCCCCGGGCACACCGGTGATGCCGATACGCATGGACTCCTTGCGCTTGGAGTGCTCCAGGCAGCGGACTATCAGCTCGTGCGCCATATCCCGGTGCTCGGGCAGGGAACTCTCCACCAAAGTGATGGCCTGGCTGAGCACTATGGTATTGCCCTCTACGATACCTTTCATATAGTCGTCCACCGTCATGACCGTGCGGCGTTTGCGTACGATATTGCTGAGGTAAGGATTGACTATAGGCGGCTGTTCTATCCCTTCGTTCATCACCAGGGCCGAGTCGTCATGATGATACTCGTCGAAGAAGTCTCCCTGTCTGTCGGATTTATTGTTCATGGTCTTATTATCTTACGGTATATATTACAAATAGATTGATTATAGGTCTGGAAGGCGAGTTCGTAATCAACGTTACGACATTGAGCACCTCACCGCTCTGTCCGGAAGTATCCACCCTGATATCCAGTGTCCCGCTCTCCCCGTAGGGCACCGGTTCCGGCAGGCTGACGGACAGACCCGGTTCACTGGCATCGGCCTTGTATATCCTGAAGGAATCCTTGCCGATATTCTTGACGGTAAACTTGCCTGTAAGTACCGTACCTGCATCCACAGTCCCCAGTTCCAGGGACGAGGATTCAAACTGAGGCAAGGCACCGGCACGCTTCTGCGTATCCGACAGGTCGGAGAAATTCTCCTTTATAAGAGCCTCCACCGTAAACACCCGGGAAAACTTGGTACCGTTGACGATGACCGAGAAAGTGAAAGGAGTCTTGCCCCACCTCTCTCCGGAAGTTCTGCGGGTGTCCACCACACAAGTGATCCTGGCCTTGGATTTCGCCGGTATGGCATTTTCCGGCAGGGACACGGACAAGCCGGGAGTTACGTCCTCAAACCGTACCTCTATATCGCGACCGGAAGTATTGGCCACTTCCACTTCCACGCTTCTGGCCAGCCCCTGGTCTATCTGCCCCATGGACACCCATGTTTCCCTGAAGCCCAGAGGTCCATATGCAGACGGAAAGAGCTCGGACAGGCTCTTCGCCTTGTCATGAGCCACACCCCTGACTTTCAATACCACAGGCTTGGTAAGCCCCGACACATAGACGGTTACGGACTTGTTGAACGGATAAGGTCCCTGGTCATTGGAGAATACCACGGATACCTCCCCAGTCTTTCCCGGCATTATGGGTGCCTCGGTCCAGGACGGCTCGGTACAGCCGCATGAAGTGACCACTCTGGATATCGCGACAGGCCTGTCTCCGACATTCTTCATCACGAACGTGCATTTCTGCGGCCCGTCCGCAATCATTATATCTCCGAAATCATGGATGACCTTATCGAAGGAGACTGTCTGCTCAAAGACATTCTGCGCACCTGCCCTGAACGCCCCGGCCATCACAGCCGACAGCAGGACTATCATACTGAATATCCGACCTCTCATATACGTATTGCTAAAATCTTGGGCAAATATAGTCTTTTCTAGCCGATAATGGGAAATATTGACTATATTTGCAGGAAATTATAACAACAAACTACATTTTAATTATGGCACACAAAATTGATCCTGATGCTTGCGTAGCATGTGGTTCCTGCATCGACGAATGCCCTCTGGGAGCCATTTCCGCCGGAGATGTTTACTCAATTGATCCTGACACTTGCGCTGACTGCGGTTCATGCGTAGACGCTTGTCCCAACGGAGCTATCTCACCGGCATAAATTTTCACTTAACATCATAAAAAAATCCGACAGGAAAGACCTGCCGGATTTTTTATTTTATACCGCTTATCACACGAAAACTACCCATTCATGGATATCAGGAACTCCTCATTGCTTACCGTCCCCTCCAGCTGCTTCTTCATGAATTCCATAGCCTCCACACTGGTCATGTCTGCCAGATAATTGCGGAGAATCCACATACGGTTGATGGTATCCTTACTCAGAAGCAGGTCATCGCGGCGAGTACTGCTGAGAGTGACGTCCACTGCAGGGAAAATACGCTTGTTGGCGAGCTTGCGGTCCAGCTGCAGCTCCATGTTGCCGGTACCCTTGAACTCCTCGAAGATCACCTCATCCATCTTGGAACCTGTGTCGGTCAGGGCCGTGGCAAGAATCGTCAGGGAACCGCCGTTCTCAATATTGCGGGCCGCGCCGAAGAAACGCTTGGGTCTGTGAAGTGCATTGGCATCCACACCTCCAGAGAGCACCTTGCCTGAAGCCGGCTGCACAGTATTGAAGGCGCGGGCCAGACGGGTAATGGAGTCCAGGAATATGACCACGTCGTGGCCGCACTCCACCAGACGCTTTGCCTTTTCCAGCACGATGCTGGCCACCTTCACATGCCTCTCAGCAGGCTCGTCGAAAGTAGAAGCCACCACCTCGGCCTTGACACTGCGGGCCATGTCCGTAACCTCCTCGGGACGCTCG
Organism: uncultured Bacteroidales bacterium; assembly: GCA_944323785.1. Taxonomy (GTDB): domain Bacteria; phylum Bacteroidota; class Bacteroidia; order Bacteroidales; family UBA932; genus Coprenecus. Next base: position 56,564 of record CALUTU010000003.1, read on the forward strand.
TCTATCAGAAGCACTATCATGTAGACCTCAGGATGATTGTCCGCTATGGCATTGGCTATGGACTTGAGCAGTATGGTCTTACCTGTCTTGGGCTGGGCTACGATAAGTCCGCGCTGCCCCTTTCCTATCGGGGTGAACAGATCCACCACCCTGCACGAGAGGTCATTGTGACCGTTTCCTGTAAGAGTAAATTTCTCGTCGGGGAAAAGGGGCGTCAAAAAGTCAAAAGGCACTCTGTCCCTGATGTACTCGGGGGTACGTCCGTTGATGGTGTGTATCTTCACCAGGGGAAAGTACTTGTCCCCCTCACGCGGCGGACGGATCTCTCCGATGATAGTGTCTCCCGTCTTCAGAGCGTATGACTTTATCTGGTTCTGCGACACATATATATCGTCAGGAGAATTCAGATAGTTGTAGTCGGACGAGCGCAGGAATCCGTAACCGTCCGGCATAATCTCCAACACCCCCTGAGCCTCCACGATACCCTCGTACTCGACTCTGGCCGGCTTCTGCTGGAAATCTTCTCTTTTTCTGTGCTCCTCCCTAGGCTGTCTGGTCTCAGGCGCAGGCTGGCTTTCAGAAGCGACATTCTGCTGCTGAGGCCGCTCAACCGCAACGGGATTCTGCTCCTGCTGGGGTTGGGCCTGATTCTGCCCGCGGGGAGTACGCTTCCGACCTCTGTGCGCACCCGGCTGCTTTGCCGTCGGTGCCGCCTGAGAAGGAGTCTGTTCCAAACGCTGCTCCGTTGCCTTGGGCTGTGCAGCGGCCTCCTCTTTCTCTGTCTCTGACGGCTTGACCTCAGCCTGCGGTGCTTCTGCTGCAGGAGCAGCTGCCTCGGGGGCAGAGTTCTTCTTTGGACGGCCGCGTTTCCTCTTCACCGGAGCCTCACCGGCAGGAGCCGTTTCCGGGGTCTTATCCTCGGCTTCCCGCACAGCAGGCACCGTTCTGGTCTCCTTTCCCGTCTGCGCAGCATCTCCCTCAGGAGCTTTGGGAATCCTGCTGCGGCGTCTCTTCAGACGTGGCACCTCATCGCTCTGAACCGCCTGCTCATCCAGTATCTTATATACCAGATCCTCCTTCGACATCGACTCGGCCTTTTTGATACCCAATTCCCTGGCTATGGTACTGAGTTCATCCAGACTTTTTGAATGTAATTCCAATATTCCGTACATCTGTAAACCTATTTAACTGCAATAACCTCAGCCTCCGCCAACGCACCTTTAGGAAGCGCTGCTACCTGAAAAGCGACACGCGCCGGATAAGGTTCGCTGAAGTACTGCGAATACACTTCATTCAAAGTGCCGAAATCCGCCATGTCCTGCAGATATACCGTAGTCTTTACCACATTGCTGAAATCATACCCGGCCTCCGAAAGTACATGACCGATATTCTTGAACACCTGCACAAGCTGCTCTTTCACTCCACCCTCGGGGAACTTGCCTGTAGCGGCATCTATCGGAAGCTGTCCGGACACATACAATGTTCCATTGGTTTCAATTGCCTGACTGTAGGGACCCACTGCTGCCGGAGCAAGAGGGGAAGATATCACTTTTTTCATCTTGTATAAATATTTAGTTAATAATAAATTAATTATCCCATTCGGACGAACCTTTGCGATATGACAGCAGGTCCGCAAGTGCCGCTGCCTTGGCATTGATTCTGAAATTCCACTGCTTCCACTGTCCGAGAGGCACCCATGAGAATGATATCTCAAAGCAATGCAGGTCATAAGTGGCGCTTATCTGAGTCGTGGTAAGCTTCATCTTTGTAAGATCAAAACCCGTAGTAAGATTGATGTTCAATGCCTTTGTCAGTCTGACCTGACCGTTGATATTCAGAGTCTGGGTATGATTGTCTCTTGCGATGAGCTGATCGTTACTGTATTGGTATGTCCTCGTGTAATTATAGGAGTAATTAAACGACACGGACCAAGGTACATTGGGATTAAGGTAATATATCCATCCTCCCGGTATATATTCTCCCGTCACGGGATGATAAAACACGCGGGTATACGCCGGAGACTCTCCGGACATTCTGACACCGCCTCCGCCGCCTCCGTCAAGAACACCTCCTGGTGCTCTGCCGCCACCTCTGCCACCCATACCTCCGGAGGATCCGTCATTTCCTTTGCCGGCTCCTTCCCCGGACAAGCTGAAACTGAGTGATACATTGGCATTTGTAAGACGAGCCAGACGACCGGTAGTCACTACGTTGAACTGGTTGTACCTGCGTCCACGGTAATCCACAGCATAGGGATCGAGAGTCATACCTGCTGAGACGCTGACTTTTTCCAGTACATTAGTGGTCAGATTGACGTTGATATTGGACAACTTCATAGAGTCTGCCAGGAAATTGTAGTTTCCCGAAAGGTTCAGATTGTCTATAAGCTTTATCTTTTTAAGTCCGGTGCCGGTAGTGTCCTTTCTGTCCACCACCTTTGCCTCCACATTGTTGCCCAGCTGGAAGCCTATCGAGGCCGTCTCGCCTGGCGATGGAGGGCTATACAGACCGCCGGACCACTTGTTATACTCCACAGTATGCTGCTCTCCACGTATATCGGTATAGTTGTAGACTCTGTAACCGTTTATGGCTGTTCCCATCTCAGGCGCATAGTTCACTGTAATGGAAGGCGATATCATATGCCTTATAGCCTTAAGTTTGCCGCGCCTGAAATTGAACATTCCGTACAGACGGGTGCTGAGAGCTGCACTGGCGGAAAAATCCTGGCTTATGCCGAAATCCTCGAAAAGGCCTGTACGGATCGTCTCCACCTTGTCTGTCTCAGGATTATAGTATTGACTCTGGGAACTGAAGTACCAGTTCATTCCATAGGATACCGAAGGCGCAAGTGTTATATATTTGAATAAGGTGAAGGTCGGCAGACCGATGGAAAAATTGTGGGTCATTCCTGTCTGCATCTTATCCCAGAAATCAGGATCGCGTACCTCACTGGCCTTGAAATTGATCTTGTTCTGCAGGGTCGTGCTATAGCTGAGGGCAAACTGCTCGTACCACTTTTCTCCACCCACCCTGTTCTTTCTCTTGAACGGATAGAACCTGTTAACATTCAAGGTGATGTTCGGGAAGGTGATGGCATAGGAACTGTCCCTGGAGTTCTGGCTGTGCAGGGCGTTTACGGACACGCTCAAAGCACTCCATGTCCTTGAGTATGAGATAGAGGACGATGTCTGACTATTCAGGGCCTCGTTTACATTGGTGTAATTGTACTTATTGTTGGCCGGACTGGAGAAATTGACAGAAGCCCTGAATGATGTTCCAGGCCTCGCCTTAGGATCCTGAGTATGACTCCACTTAAAGCTGAAGTTCTGCGTCTGGAAAAAGTCCGCACTTCCTTTCTCTCCTGTCTGGTCATTGGAAAATGTCAGGTCAAATGTACCGTTGAACTTATACCTGAGCTTATACCGTGTGGACATATTGACGCTCCAGGAACCTTTTGTGAATATCGTTCCCGTAAGAGCCACGTCAAAATAATCTCCGAGGACCAGATAAAAACCTCCATCCTTGATAAACAATCCCCTGGCAGCCTCCTCACCGAAAGTGGGGAAAAGGATACCGCTGGCCCTGTCCTTCTGCTTTGGCACAAAACCGAACGGCAGCATCAACGGATACAGCGGCACGTCAGCCAGCACCAGATAGGCCGGCCCGAATACAGTCTTCTGCTTCGGCTCTGTCTCAACCTTTGCCTTGGTCATCCTCAGATAAAAATGCGGATGGTCCAAATCACACACCGCGTATTTTCCTCCGGATATATTGATTGACTTGTCCGGCATCATATTGAGATTCTCCCCCCTGAGAACACCGTCTGTCTCCGATGTAAGCATATTCTTAATCCTGGCCTTCGATGTCTTGAAATTATAGAACACATTGTCCATCGAGTAGGTCTTGCCGCCCTGGGTCATCTCCGGCTTGCCCGTAACCACTCCTGCCGTATCAGCCACACCGGCTGCATACACCATCTGACGGTCTACGTCATACTGTATGTACTCCGCCTTAAGTGTCATATCTCCGTAAGTAACGCTGGCATCACCGTAATAATAAATCATCTTCCGTCCGGAAGAGAAGTCCTCCACAACAGAATCCACAGCCGTAGAGAAAGCCGGCTTGTCAAGCATACCTCCTCTGACCGTAGTATCAGGTCTGAAAAGAGAGTCGGTCGCTTCCAGCGAATCCGGCACTGACAATGAGTCCGCATTGACCTGGAGAGTATCCAATGCCGAACTGTCCCGCAATACTGAATCAGGCACCGCCACGGACATGTCCGGAAGAATCTGCAGATCACTCTGACGCGCCAGGGAATCCTGCTGTAACTGTTCCACCCGTACATGACGGTCACTATATACTGCCCCGGCCTGCCATACTGTCGATATGACGGCTGCCACAGATGCGGTAATAGTCATGAATACTTTATGGAACTGCATTAAAATTAATGAAGATACTGGTTCGTCTTAGAGTAATTGCCGACAAATATAGTCTTTTTTGAACTCATACCAAAGTTTTATTAACTTTGCTTACTGAAATGAAAAGAATCATCACACTGCTTTTTCTTGCGGCTCTTTGGGCCACACTTTCAGCATCTACAAGCTTAAATGCTCAGAATAAGCAACTTGTGGAGCTCAAGACCGTTGTCATAGATGCCGGCCACGGCGGCCATGACCCTGGCGCGACAAATGGGAAAATCTACGAAAAAAACATCACGCTCTCCGTTGCCAAACGTCTTGGAGAACTCATCAAGAAGAATTACCCGTCCATAAACGTCATTTATACCAGAAGCGATGACCGGTTCGTAGAACTGTACAGACGCGCCGACATAGCCAACAAGAACAACGCCGACCTGTTCATATCCATACACGTCAATTCCGCTGCAAACAAGTCCGCCAGAGGGCACGAGACCTTCGTAATGGGTCAGGACAAGAATCAGGAGAACTTCGAGATATGCCGGACAGAGAACAGTGTTATCGTACTCGAGGACGACTACAGTTCCAATTATCAGGGTTTCGATCCCGGCAATCCGGAGTCATACATCATATTCAGCCTGCTGCAGAACTCACATCTGGAACAGAGCACTGATTTTGCTGCCCTCATACAGCAATGCGCGGACTCAGGTCCGATAGCGAACAACCGGGGTGTCAAACAGGCCAATTTCATCGTACTCTGGAAGTGTACTATGCCGGCCGTTCTGATCGAGCTCGGATTCATATCCAACGCCAATGATTTGCGGACACTCACGGACAAGACCGGCCAGCAGCGCATAGCAGAAAACATCTTCAAGGCATTCAAGGCATACAAGAAAGGCTATGATACTGAAGTCTACACTCCTGACGGAACGGCACCGGCCGCGCCGGAAGAGCGTTCCGCCGGAACAACTGATATGACCGTGGACATCTCCTCAGGAAAATTCGGCATCCAGATATTGGCTTCCCGGAAAATGCTGCCGGAAAATGCTCCGGAACTGAAAGGGTGGAACTGCCGGTACTTCAAATCAGGCAAGCTGTACAAATACTATGTAGGGTCATACAAGTCCAAGGATGAGGCCAGAAAAGCCCTGCCCAATGTAAGAAACAGCTTTCCGGAAGCATTCATCATCAATATAGAATAATCACAGCACCATGAGAAAAGAGATAAAGACCGGACTGTTCGCCGTTATCGTCCTCGCAGTCGCCCTGTTCATGATTGAGTTCCTCAAAGGCAAGGATATCTTCTCCAGAAACAACACCTATTATATAATATATCCGTCTGTAGAAGGACTGAGCGTCTCCACCGGCGTAACGGTCGGAGGCTATGCAGCCGGCATCGTCTCCGATATCGTATACAACAGACAGACCATGGACTACACTGTATCCACCAGCATATCCAGAGAATTCGACATACCAAAGGACTCTTACATCGAGATTTACAGTTCAGACATACTCGGCACCAGGAAGCTGCGGGTCAGGATGGGTTCATCATCCGTTATGGCCACCTCCGGAGACACACTCCGCGGATGTAAGGAAGCTGATATGATCGCCTCCCTTACAGGAAGTCTGGACTCCCTGCTGAACGGTATCAACACAACCGTTGAATCCATCAACCTGCTCCTCGGCGAGGAGAACCGCACCGAAGTCCGTCAACTGCTCAAAAGGCTCAACAGCACAGCCGGCAATCTGGACAAAGTCTCTGCCATGCTCCAGAGCAAGAGCCCCGACATAGAGACATTGCTGTCCAACCTGAGCTCCATATCCACCACCCTGGATTCCGCGGCCACAGCAATCAGCGGTACTGCAGCCAACGCAGAAGCCGTCACAGCATCACTTAGAGAAGCCGACCTGAGAGGCATGACCGACTCAATCAGGTCTCTGGCCGGCAGACTGCAGGACCCGGACGGAAGCATAGGGAAGCTGATGGGCTCGGACTCACTCTACAATGCCCTCACAGCCCTCTCAAACGACCTGGACTCTCTGGTCAACAACATAAGGAAAGACCCTAAAAAGTATATAAAAATTTCTATATTCTGAAATAAAATCGTAACATTTTTTCATTAAAATTTTTTTTAAAATTAAATCATCTTGATAAACAAGATGTTTAAAATTTTGAAGAAATTTTTATTTTTTTAATTGATTTTTTTTACTCAATTTTGCTCTCCCCAATGAGGGGAAACTGATACTTAATATATAAAAATTCAACTGATACTTGAGGAATGGATTACCGTGAAGTATGGGATAACTGTCTGCAAATCATAAGGGATAACATCCCTGAGAGCAGCTATAGGACGTGGTTTGAGCCTATCAGACCCGTCCGGCTGGAAGGAAGTACCCTTACCATTCAGGTACCCTCAGGTTTCTTCCCCGAATACATCGAGGCCCACTACATCGACATCCTGCGTTCCTCCATGAAAAGGGTTATCGGAAAGGATGCGAAGCTTGTATATGAAGTATCAGTAGTGAAGAACTCCACCGTACGCTATCCGGCAGGCAGACCTGACTCCGGGATTGTCAATCCCGACATAGCCCTGCCCAAGGAAAAGGTGGAGAAGATCGATGACCCTTATGTGATTCCAGGCATCAAGGGCATAACGGTCAATCCCAATCTCAACTACAACTATTCTTTTGAGAATCTCATAGAAGGAGACTGCAACCGTCTGGGCCGCGCTGCCGGACTGGCCATCGCGGAGAACCCAGGAAGCACAGCATACAATCCTTTTTTTGTATACGGTGGTCCCGGTCTGGGAAAGACCCATCTGGCACAGGCCATAGGCATAGAGATAAAGGAGAAATATGCCGGGAAAGTGGTTCTCTATGTCACCGCCAACCGTTTCGTGACCCATTACATGGACTCGATTCAGAAGAATGCCATGACGGACTTCCTGCACTACTATCAGTCGATGGATGTCCTCATCATAGACGACGTTCATGAGTTTGCCGACAAGCCAGGTACCCAGAACGCCTTCTTCCAGATATTCAACTACCTGCACCAGCTCGGAAAACAGCTGATCTTCACATCGGACAGAGCGCCGGCCGACCTGCAGGGACTGGAGCAGAGGCTTCTCTCCCGGTTCAAGTGGGGACTTACTACGGAGCTGCTTCCGCCCGATATGAAGACAAGGGTGGCTATCCTGAAAGCCAAGAGTTTCCGGGAAGGGATCACACTGGACGACGGAATCATAGACTACATAGCATCCAAAGTCACAGACAATGTGCGGGAGCTCGAAGGCACTCTGGCCTCACTGATGGCACACGCCACACTGACCAAGAGAAAGATTACCCTCCAGCTGGCTCAGGAGATTATCGAGAAGATAGTGACGGTGAATACCAGCGAAGTATCCATCACCAAGATCCGCAACACGGTCAGTGACTATTTCGGCATATCCAACGACGTGATGCTCTCCAACTCCAGAAAGAGGGAGATCGTCCAGGCCAGACAGATAGCCATGTACCTGTGCCGCCAGCACACCGGCAAGTCCCTTACCTCCATCGGCAGTGAACTGGGCGGAAAGAACCACGCGACTGTCCTGCACGCCTGCGAGACCGTATGCGACCTGATGGCCACGGACCGCTCCTTCAAGCAGTACGTCACCGACATTGAGAAGAAACTCAAATCCAACATCTAATACCTACAGTCATGACTTCAGAACAAGTGCTGTCCCATTTCCGCGAGATACTCACCATTCCACGCGAGTCGGGACATGAGGAGCATATTATCGCCTGGCTCCAGAAATTCGCCGCAGACCGGCATCTCGACTGCAAGACCGACGAGGCCGGCAATGTACTCATAACCATACCGGCGACACCCGGCAGGGAGAACTCCCCCACTGTCATCCTGCAGAGCCATTCGGACATGGTCTGCGAGAAGAACAGCGGAGTGGAGCATGATTTCTCGAAAGATCCCATCAAGGCTGTCGTAGAGAACGGCTGGCTCATAGCCAAGGACACCACCCTGGGTGCTGACTGCGGTATCGGTATAGCCGCCCAGCTGGCAGTCCTCGAGGACAAGGAGCTGCCTCACGGCAAGATAGAGTGCCTCTTCACCACCTCCGAGGAGACCGGGCTGGACGGAGCATTCGCTCTCAAAGGCGACTTCCTCACCGGCAGCATACTGCTCAACCTCGACTCCGAGGACGAGGGCGAACTGTTCATCGGCTGCGCCGGAGGTATCGACACCACAGCGAAATTCCACTACACTCCCGTTCCCGTCCCGGCCGGCAAGGTCTGCGTCAAGGCAGGATTCTGCGGCGGCATCGGCGGGCACAGCGGAGACGACATCGACAAGGGCCGTTCCAACGCAGTACAGTCCCTCGCGAGACTGCTCTACCGCGTATGGAACGGGACTTCCGCAACCCTCTGCAGCATAGACGGCGGCAACAAGCGCAACGCCATAGCCCGCGAGGCATCTGCCGTAATAGCCGTCAATCCTTCGGATACAGCCAAGGTAAAAGGCATACTTGACGAGACCCTCGCCGAACTGCGCGACGAATATGCGATTACGGATCCGGACATCGCCGCCGTATGGGAGGAGAACCTGGAATTGCCGGCTACGGCAGTGGACGACAAGACCGCATTCAACCTCATCTGCGCACTGCATGCAGTACCTCACGGAGTCATGGCCATGAGCGCGGAGGTCAAGGGGCTGGTGGAGACATCCTCTAACCTGGCGTCAGTCAAGATGCAGGAGGACAATGTAATCCGCATTGGCACCAGCCAGCGCAGCTCGACCAACTCCGCCCGCCGCAACGCCGCCATGCGCATAGAGGCCGCCTTCAAGGTTGCCGGAGCCGAAGTCACCCATGAGTCGGAGTATCCCGGCTGGAAACCCAGCCTCAAATCCCATATTCTGGAAGTCTGCAAGAGCTCATACAAGAAGCTCTTCGGCAACGACCCCGTAGTGCGGGCCATTCACGCCGGACTGGAGTGCGGACTCTTCCTGGACAAATACCCCCATCTGGACATGATCTCGTTCGGGCCTACCCTCCGCGGAGTACACGCTCCCGGCGAGAGACTCGACCTGGCCAGTCTGGACAAGTTCGTCCTGCTGCTCAAGGATGTGATCAAGGAATGTAAATAGAATAACCATGACTGAGAAACGCCACCTCAAGATAGCCCCGTCGATACTCACATCGGACTTCACCCGTCTGGGCGAGACCATCGATATGCTCAACTCCTCCCAGTGCGACTACATCCACCTGGATGTGATGGACGGAGTATTCGTACCCAACATATCCTTCGGCTTTCCGGTTATCCGCAACATAGCGAAAAGAGCTGCGAAACCCCTGGACGTACACTTGATGATAGTGGACCCGGACCGTTATATCGGAGTGCTGCGCGATGCATCCCCCGAGTACGTCACCGTACACTACGAAGCCTGCACACACCTGCACCGCAGCCTGCAGAACATCAAGGCCAACGGCATGAAGGCCGGAGTGGTGCTCAATCCGCACACTCCTGTCTCCGGTCTGGAATACATAGCCGAATACTGCGACATGATAGTGCTGATGTCGGTCAATCCCGGATTCGGAGGCCAGTCCTTCATCGAGAGCACCTACCGTAAGATATCCGAGACCAAGGAGATGCTTCAGAGGCTCGGTTCTAAGGCACTTATCGAGGTGGACGGAGGAGTCAACCTGACCAATGCAGGCGCCCTGCGCGATGCCGGAGCCGATGTCGTAGTGACCGGCAACGCTGTCTTCGCCTCGGAAGACCCTGTCGCCACGGTGGAGCTGTTCAAGTCCCTATAGCACGAACCTTATTTCCTTAAAATAATACTTAGCCACCTGCCCGTCCTCCTTCTCAACCAGGAGACGGGCAGTACCTTTCTCCACTCCCAGTATCCGCCCCCGGAACCTGCGGAGTCCTCCGCCCGTGACATATTCCGTCTCCTCAAACTCTGCCGGGATGCCTTTACGGTACAGCAGCCGGGAATATTCCTCCTCCAGCCCCGGGACATGACCGTCTGCGTCCATCTGACCGTAAAGTTCAAATATCCGGTGCAGCAGTCTCGGCAGCTCTTCTTCCGGACTAAGTCCCGGCGTGCCTTCCAGGCCCGTCACCGCATTGTCCAGAGCCAGCAGCACAGATGTGGGGTTGGGAAGTTCAGGAGGAAACACCCTCTGATTGACATTGAGACCTATGCCGGCAATGCTGACTGCCAGAGTGTCATCCTTCAATGTATTCTCTATCAGCATCCCGCAAATCTTTCTGTCCCCGATGTAGATATCATTGGGCCACTTTATCCGGGCATCCAGTCCCAGTTCCGCCAGATAACGGACTATCCCCACCGAGCATATCTGCGAGATGACGAACTGGCCGGCAGCCCTCAATCCCCTGGGCCTGAAAAGTATTGAGAACATCAGGTTCTCTCCCTGACGGCTCTCCCACCTGTTGCCCCTCTGCCCTCTCCCCGCCGTCTGATACTCCGCACACCACACCGTCTTGTCTTCCGCCGCGTCCTTGTTTCTCCAGGCATCCAGATTCGTAGAGTCTGTCATCTTTAACCAATGGATATTCATGGCATAATTTTTATAAGTATATTTGCACGGCAAATTTATATTTATTTATGATAGAAGTAGACACCATAGCCGAGGCTATGCTCGAAAAAAAGGGAAAAAATGTGTGCGCCCTCGATCTGAAAAAGATAGGAACTGCCATAACAGACTGGTTTGTAATATGCAACGCTGACTCAACCACTCAGGTTGCGGCCATTGCGGACAATATAGAGGAGAGGATGATCGAGAAATGCGGACGGAAGGTCGTCCGCGCCCAGGGCAAGGAGAACGGATTCTGGGTCATACTGGACTATCTCAACGTAGTGGTTCACATATTCCAGACCGAATACAGAAACTTTTACCGCCTGGAGGACCTGTGGGCGGATGCGGAAAGAAAAGACTACCATGACGACGAGCAATAAGGACAACATGAGCACTCAGCAGAACAGGAACAATCCCGGACCCGTCGGGCCCGGCCCCGGCAAAAGACCGCCCCAGACTCCCAAACCGATGAGGAGTCTGATGTGGATACTGTACGCCATATTCGGCTTCGCCATGATCTGGATCGTGCGCAGCTACTCCGGCACAGACCCGGTCAAGACCGAATGGCTCACCGTCAAGGAGAGCATGATCCCCGGCGGAGACATAGAAAAGATCACCTACATCACCAACCTGCACAGGGCGGAGGTGTACATAAAGAAAGACTCCCTGGCAAAATACGCCAACAGATATTTCGGAGGCAGGGCACCAGCAGCGGGACCGCATTTCTACTTCATAGTATCGGACAATTTCAATGCCGAGGAGAGTTTTGAGGAAGCCCGCATGGAGCTGCCCGCCGACCAGCGGTTCTCCATATCGACCGAGGAGCGCAACAACTATTTCGGGCAGATATTCGACTGGATACTCTTCCCGCTCCTGCTATTCGGACTGCTGTGGTTCATCATGTTCCGGCCGATGCAGAAGAACATGGGCGGAGGCCCGGGAGGCGGCATCTTCAACGTCGGCAAGTCCCAGGCCAAGCTCTATGAGAAGGAGAACAATGTGAAAGTGACCTTCAAGGACGTGGCCGGTCTGGAGGAGGCCAAGGTAGAGGTGATGGAGATAGTGGACTTCCTGAAGAATCCTCAGAAATACACAGCCCTGGGAGGCAAGATACCCAAGGGCGCTCTGCTGGTAGGCCCTCCGGGCACGGGTAAGACCCTGCTGGCCAAGGCCGTCGCCGGCGAGGCCAACGTGCCCTTCTTCTCCATCAGCGGCTCCGACTTCGTGGAGATGTTCGTCGGCGTGGGAGCCTCCCGCGTGCGCGACCTCTTCCGCCAGGCCAAGGAGAAGGCCCCCTGCATCGTCTTCATAGACGAGATAGACGCTGTGGGCCGCGCAAGGAGCAAGAACGTAGGTTTCTCCTCCAACGACGAGCGGGAGAACACCCTCAACCAGCTCCTCACCGAGATGGACGGTTTCGGCACCAACTCAGGTGTCATCATCCTCGCAGCCACCAACAGAGCCGACATCCTGGACAAGGCCCTCATGCGCGCAGGCCGGTTCGACCGTCAGATACACGTGGATCTGCCGGAGCAGAACGAGCGTCTGGAGATATTCAAGGTTCATCTGCGCAAGGTCAAGCTGGTGGAGAACTTCGACATGGAGTTCCTGGCCAAGCAGACCCCCGGCTTCTCCGGAGCGGACATAGCCAACGTCTGCAATGAGGCCGCCCTGATAGCCGCCCGCAAGAACAAAAAGGCAGTGGACCGTCAGGACTTCCTCGACGCCATCGACCGTATCGTAGGCGGCCTGGAAAGACGCAGCAAGATCATTTCGCCCGCCGAAAAGCGGACCATAGCATACCACGAGGCCGGACACGCCACAGTAAGCTGGTGGCTGCCCAACGCCAACCCTCTGCTGAAAGTCACCATCATACCACGCGGAAACGCACTTGGAGCCGCCTGGTATCTGCCGGAGGAGAGACAGATAACCACCACAGAGCAGATGATGGACGAGATGGCCGCAACCCTCGGAGGCCGCGCCGCAGAGGAGATAATCAACGGCAAGATCTCCACCGGAGCCATGAACGACCTGGAGAAAGTCACCAAGCAGGCTTACGCCATGGTCACCTACTTCGGCATGAGCGACAAGGTCGGCAATATCTCCTTCTACGACTCATCGGGCAACTCCGGCTACAATCTCAGCAAGCCATATAGCGAGAAGACTGCCGAGCTTATAGATGCAGAGGCCAAGGGTTTCATCGACTCTGCCCACGCCACAGCCCTCAAAGTGCTGCGCGAACACATGGACGGCTTCACCAGACTGGCCGAGATGCTGCTGGAGCGTGAGGTCATCTTCACCGACGACCTGGTTAAGATATTCGGAGAGCGTCCCGGCGGACAGAAGCCCCAGAGCGTCTCCGCAGAGTCCGCACCCGAAGCCGCCGCATCGGCATCCACATCATCCACCGCAGATATCCAGGAGCCTCATGAAGAACCTGCTGGTCAGAACGCTTAGCGGCGCAGTCTTCCTGGCCCTGTTCCTGACGGCCCTGCTGTGGCATCCGGCCGCTTACGGTGTCATATTCATGGTTGCGGTATTCATCATGATGACCGAATACCTCAATATCACCGTAGGATCCAAGGAGTGGACAGCCAGAATACTGACCGTCATCACCGCCCTGCTCACTTTCATGCTTTTCTTCTTCCATGCCGGCTACGGCCTGGACGGAAAATGGCTGCTGGTACTTCCGGTGATGACAGCATTGATATACACCGCCATACTTTTCAGCAAGGAAGGCGATGCCTACCGCACCACCCCGTTCATCCTGGCATCCCTGCTGTACATCGCCCTGCCGTTCGCCCTGACCAGCCTGATAGTATTCTCTCCTGACGGAGACTTCGACGGACGGGTGCTGCTGGCCGTGATGATCATCATCTGGAGCTCGGATGTGGGAGCCTACCTCTTCGGCATGGCCTTCGGACAGAAGCACGGACACAAGTTGTTTCCCTCCATCTCCCCGAAGAAAAGCTGGGAGGGCTATTTCGGAGGGCTGGCCCTGTCCCTTGCCGCAGGATGGTGCACCGGTTATTTTTCCCTTGTGGACTACCCGTGGTATCACTGCCTCATCCTGGCCCTGCTGGTCAACATCAGTTCCACGATAGGAGATTTGGTGGAGTCGCAATTAAAGCGTAACTTTGGAGTCAAGGACGCGGGCAGGATCATGCCCGGGCACGGAGGGCTGCTGGACCGGTTCGACGGAGCCCTGCTGGCATTTCCGGTCTCGGTCCTGTACATCACATTATCCGGACTTTAACCTTACTGCTATATGAAGATTCACAAGGAAGGCTGGCCGCTCATCATCATGTCACTGGTATTTGCCCTGATACTGGGAGGCACGTCATTCTACTTCGGAGCCCCCCCGGTGCTGTACTGGATACTGACCTTCATTCCCGTAGGATTCGCCATATTCTTCCTATGCTTCTTCCGCGACCCTAAGCGAACACCGACCGGAGACTCTCATCTGATCACGGCTCCGGCCGACGGCAAGGTCGTCATCATCCAGGAGGTGGAGGAACCCGAGTACTTCCAGGGCCGCCGGCTCCAGATTTCGGTGTTCATGTCATTTTTCAACGTACATATCAACTGGGCCCCAGTGTCGGGAGCCGTATCATTTTTCCGCTATCACAGGGGCAGCTACCTGGCCGCCTGGCATCCCAAGTCCTCCACCAAGAACGAGAGGACGACCATCGTATTCAGAAACGAGGACGGGACCGAGGTGCTGTGCCGCCAGATCGCCGGTCTCTTTGCCCGCCGCGTGGTATGCTACGCCGAATACGACAGGCACTTCAAGGCCGGAGAACAGATAGGATTCATCAAGTTCGGCTCGCGGGCCGATGTCTTCCTGCCGCTCGGGACGAAGGTCAATGTCAAGGTCGGGGACAAGGTCACGGGATCAGAGACCGTCATCGCGGAACTGCAAAAGAATACAAACAACTAACAAACACCATACTGTCATGAGAAATTATTATCAGGCCAACAAGGAGAGATTCCTGAATGAATTATTTGACCTGCTCAGGATACCGTCCGTCAGTTCGGAGCCGGAGCACAAGGAGGACATGTACCGCTGCGCCCGCAAGCTCACCGAGCTGCTCAGGGAAGCCGGTGCGGAAAGAGCCGAGGTATTCGACACCACCGGACATCCAGTAGTCTATGCCGAGAAGATCATCGATCCCTCGCTGAAGACCATACTCGTCTACGGACACTACGATGTACAGCCGGTCGATCCGATCGAGCTGTGGAAGTCCCAGCCGTTCGAGCCGGAAATCCGCGACGGAGCCATCTACGCCCGAGGTGCCAACGATGACAAGGGCCAGTCCTTCCTGCACATCAAGGCTTTTGAATACCTGGTGCGCAACGGACTTCAGAGGCACAACATCAAGTTCATACTCGAAGGAGAGGAGGAGATCGGTTCTCCCTCGCTTGCAAAATGGGCTGAGGAGCATAAGGACCTGCTCGCCTGCGATATCATGCTCGTATCCGACACTACGATGATCGGGGAGGACGTTCCGTCAATCAACTGCGGCATGCGCGGCCTGACCTATATGGAGATAGAGGTTACCGGCCCTAACAAGGACCTGCACTCGGGCCACTACGGCGGAGCCGTGGTCAACCCGCTCAATGCCCTCTGCAAGATAGTGGACGGCCTCATCGACGCCGACGGACACATCACCATCGACGGCTTCTATGACGACGTGGTGGAGCTCTCCAAGGCTGACCGCGAGCTGCTGGGACGCGCACCTTTCGACCTGGACGAGTACAAGCGGTTCCTGGACATCCCCGAGGTGGACGGAGAGAAGGGCTACACCACTCCGGAGCGCACGGGCATCAGGCCCTGCCTGGATGTGAACGGTATCTGGGGCGGTTTCACCGGTGAGGGTGCCAAGACGGTCATCCCCACCACCGCCCGCGCCAAGATATCCATGCGTCTTGTACCCAATCAGGACTGGAGACGCATCGCGGAACTCTTCGCGAAGCACATCGAGAGCCACGTGCCCAAAGGCGTGCGCGTGAAGGTCATTACCCACCACGGCGGCAACGGTTTCCTGATACCCATCTCATCCCCTGCCTACCAGGCCGCATCCAGGGCCATATACGAGGTCTATGGCATTGAGCCCGTTCCCAACCGCGGCGGCGGCTCAATCCCCATCCTGGCCGAGATGCAGCAGATTCTCAAGGCCGATCCCCTTCTGATAGGCTTCGGACTCGAGAGGGATACGATTCACTCGCCCAACGAGAGCTACCTGCTGTCGCAGTTCGAGAAGGGAATGGAGTCAATTGCTCTCTTCTACAAGTATTTCTAACAGCTGACAAATCATTGACGGGTGCCGGAAGACGCTGATTTTCCGGCACCTTGACTTAAATACAATACCAAGATGAATTACACTGAACTTTACGACAATATCCGGCGCAAGGGCTCATTCCTCTGCGTGGGTCTTGACACCGACCCGGAGAAGATTCCGGCCTGCGTACGGGAGCGTCACGGAGACGCCTCCATGCTGGCCTTCAACAAAGCAATTATCGACGCCACTGCTGAGTACGCCATCGCCTACAAGCCGAATATCGCCTTCTACGAGGCTGAGGGTGTCGCTGGCTGGCAACAGCTTGCCGAGACCGTCCGCTACATCAGGACGCAGTATCCCGACATCCTGATTATCGCCGACGCCAAGCGCGGAGACATCGGCAACACCGCCGACCGCTATGCCAGGGCTTTTTTCAAGACCATGGACTTTGACGCAGTGACTCTGGCCCCCTATATGGGAAGCGACTCCATCCGGCCCTTCCTCAAGCATTCCGGACGCTGGGGCATAGTCCTCGCCATGACCTCCAACAAGTCGGCCGAGGAGTTCGAGACCCTGCCCCTGTCCGACGGTATGCCTCTGTATGAGCGCGTGATACGTGATACCGTCAGAAACGTGGATACCGAATTCGGAGACTCCCGCGAGCGGCTGATGTTCGTCGTCGGAGCCACCAGACCCGAGAAACTGACCGAGATACGCCGGTACTGTCCCGACCACTTCCTGCTGGTGCCCGGAGTAGGCGCACAGGGCGGTTCACTCGAGGAGGTGGCCCGTCACGGCCTCAACTCTCACTGCGGCCTGCTGGTCAACTCCTCCAGGGGCATCATCTACGCCTCCTCAGGCGAGGACTTCGCAGAAGCCGCAGCCGCTAAGGCCTCGGAAATGGCCGCCCAGATGCGTACCCTACTGTAAGACAGAAGCAGGCACTGCAAGACCTTCATCCCGGTCCCCGACGATATCCTTCGCCGCGGGACCGTTTTCATTTACACCCCTGCGGGAGATACCCGGACGCAGGTCATTGCAGGAAAACGGCTCACAGGATGGTGATGCTGACCCGCTTGCCCAGCCCCTGGAATATCTTGAAGAGAGTCGATAGCTGCACGTCCGTCTTCCCGTTCTCGATGCGGGAGATATAGGACTTCTTCGTACCTATCTTCGCCGCCAGCTGCTCCTGCGTCAGACCGGCCTTACGGCGTTCCTCCTTCAGCCGCTCCGCCAGGATAAATGCCTCCGCCTCCCGGTCAAATCGGTCACGCGACGGTGTGCCCTTCCGGCACGAGAGAAAGCGCACGGATTCGCAGAGAGGAAATGAAAAAGGGCGGCCGGGAAAGGTCGCCCTATGGTTATGCGTGGATATGCCTAACAAACCGGACACAAACCGCGCTGCCGCAATTCTATCAGTTGGTGCCGGGATCGGTGTCGCGGATGCAGCGGACGTAACCTCGCTCGCTATCAGTGTATCCATCTTCGACATCTTCCCACCACCAATCAGGCTCATTCCAGTTTTGAAGCATAAACACCTCATTCTGCGCACTCCATATAAATCCATTGCGATGCTTGTAATCGTACTGACCATTCAGCGAGAATGCTGTACGCGACACATAAACCGCTTTTTGAGACTTGGTTATATAGTCGAATGTCTCCCAAGCATCAGCATCCAATCTGGTCGTCATAATCAACAGCTCCCGCTGATTGGGCAAACGGTATCCTTGTGGACACGGATTTATAGAATTACTTAAACTATTATATTCATCCCACCTCATTGCATTATAAAACATATTCTCAAAGTACGGGCTGCCATTATGCTGAGGAGTTGGATACGTGTCAGGCAAAATTTCAAAACCTTCGTAAGGTCTGTTCACATCACTCTTCTCATCGTGATATGACAGATTCCCTCTTTCAGGGGCATCGCGCAATGATTTAGGGTTCATTCCCGACAGATTTATAGTATCAGGCCCGAGCCCTGATCCCTCTTTTTTTACAAAGTCCTGAGGAATCTGTGCCGTGTTCTCAACCTCTATTCCCAGATTTCTGACACACCGGTATGAGTAAAGCGGACCATTCTTGCCGACAGCTTCCGATTGACCGAACGTTCCGCGCGATGCACCCTCCTCTGCCCACAGAACCCACGGGGCATCATCTCCTGAATTCCAGGAACTGGACGTATAATGCCAATACTGGGCATTGCCTCCGGGACGGTAGTCCGGATAAAGCCTGGAAGCATTGTTAAGTGCCCACTCACCTATGTATATATCCGTAAGCTGGTCTATGGCCGCAAGATACCATCTGATTTCAGAATTCATGATCGCACCGTTACCATCCTCATCCCTGTTTCTCAACATACATGCATACGCTGCCGATTCATAACCACTCGAGAGAACGTTGTGATCAGTATTGACTATAGCCCAATTCTTACCTGCCATTATGTAGACCATATTCTGTCGTCCGTTCCTATTGTCCGACCGATTGCTGAGGGCTGCTCTCATCTGGTCTCTTCCGACAGGAAGTCTATTGGAATTCTCAATATTTCTCAATGCATCATTATACTGTTCTATTGTAGCCGGTTCTATGACCGTCTCCAGTCCCCATGCCGTACTGACATCCGGTGATGTCCTGTCATAGATGGTCCTTATTGACCGCTGGGAGAATGTATACAGAGCCTCCGTAATACTTGAATTCTCGTCCTGGCTGACACGACTTCCTTCCGTCATTATGTGCAGCTGCCTGTCGTCTGTATCCACACATTGCTTCCAAAAAAGCAGATCATCATCTTCTTCTTTTTCCGGATTAGAAAGATAAAGATACTCGTCTACAAAAGCAGTGATACAAATATGGTCTGACGCTCCGGTAGCCTTCAGATCATCCAAAGAGTTCTGTTTGAATTTCAGATACTTGATTAACTGATCAATATCGAAAAGCGGCTGATTTGTGCCATCTCCGTCTTCCACGAGAGCATCTAATTGCTGTACCGTCAGCTCCGGATGATATTTTTGTGCCCCGGGGAACTTGACGAAGACACCATGCCTGGTACCAAAGTGTCTATTGATTGCAAATTTTATCCATTGATAATCTTTGATGCCGGTATAATCAACAGATCCATCATATACTCCGGAACTGAAAGGTGTACGTACCCCCCAGGTCATATTCTGGAAATCACTATCAACGGGAATTTCAAGAAGTCTCGTCTCATAATGTGCGTCCACATTGAATATCTGCTTGCTTTTCACAACATCTCCCTCATATCCCGGGCGTCGCTCATTTCCATCATCCACCTCCGCCTCTATATCAGTTATTCCCTTAACCGTAAGAGTGTATTTATAATATCCGTTCTGCTCTGTATCATAATCGTTGATATTGCCAGAAGCGAAACCCAGGTATATGATATATCTGACTTCAGCATTTATCACCTGTGCGTCATTATCATTGTCTATATAGGAAAGGTATCCGGTGAGGACCATGTATGTGGAGTTATCATTTGCATATGTCGGAACACCTCCCTCCTGCTCGTCCCTATCTTGATAAGCCGGAGCAGACGCCTTATATAGTTTCCGGTTCTCCGGCATATAAAAGACAAAGCTTCCGCCTTTATAATACATCGTATTGTCATATTCATATGTATCCTCTATCTCAAAACCATACTCTTGTGTCGGATAATACACCGGAGCTGCTCCATCCGGTCCTGTCGAGGCATCCCATTGGTTCTTAGTGTTCTCATCCTGATCCACCCATGGCCCTTCGATTCCCGCTTTCTCATAAGGCAGGAGCCGGGACTGAGCCGGGACATTCACAACCTGCCACGTCTTTGGCTGAAATGACAGAGCCGTCCAGTTCTTGCCCTGCGGCACCTCTGAAGTTATGTTTACCTCTACTTTAGCATCCAGTCTTTTCAATTTTACAGTACAGTCCAGCTTCTCGCCAGAAGCATTGGAGCTGATAGTTATAATTCTGGAGCCTTGTGAGTTCTCTCCATACCCGGACATCATAAAACGGTCGCCCCTGGATACTGTCCGGGTCACACCAACCACAAGGTCTTTCAAGTCATCAAGACTGTTTACAGCATCCAGCTCATCCTTGGTCACGGCATACCTTGTATCTTCTATTCCGATATTTGCCAATGCCACAACAGTCGCACTATTTGTAACAGGTACATTGAAACTTACGCTTCCTTCCGTTGGTTTGTCCGACGAGCCCTGTGTCACTGTTATGCTGCCAGAGGTAAAGAACGCCAGATTGTCACCCGAATCATCTGTCGTGGGTACACGCTGATAGTTAGAGTTATTATCGAAAACAAGAATATAAATATTCTCGACATAGAACTCATCCTCGGAAGACTGTGCCGCCCTGGTATATACAGGACTGTTGCTGACTCCGAAACCAAGATTGACTTCAGTGACAACACCTTCTTCCACCAGGGCGAAATCTCTCTCATTGAGGCTGCAACCGACAAAAAGACATCCGCATGCAACGAGACTTATTATCTTCTTTATCATATTCTGCATTATTTTTATTATTCGTATGGAGGTACTATTATCTCATTTGTAGTCCAATCCTCAACCTTAAAGTCCAGATCGACTCCCGTGGTAGAAATCACAGCAGTTATATTTACCTGGGTGTTACGGACAAACGCATTGACATTTGTCGCAAATACCAGCGGATTGTAATGCCTTACACTGGTCCCGAGCTCAAGAGTAAACGGACTGTTGCTTACATCGAACTCCTGATCGGAAGATGCCGAATACGCCGGATACAGGTATAGAGAAAGTCCGGGACTTGTCGTATTGGGCTCTATTGTTGCTATATTTTCCGCCTCGTATGACTTGCCTTGATATTCCTGCTGAGGCACATCCATCTCTCTCTCCCTGAAAAGATAGAACCTGTCACCGAAGAACGGGCCGAACTTCACAGTATTCAAGACGATGCTCTCCTGGGTCACATTCTGCACTTTAAGATTGATTTTCAGCACCGAGCGATACAACTGCACTTGTACTGGCTGGATACCGTCATCGATTAGGCAATCCTCACTCATACCTGTCATCGGCAGGCCTTTTTTAACAATCTGCGGGCCGGTTCTAGGAAAATTTCTGTCATTAATATCCGCAGCCTCATCAACAAACAGCACTTTTCGGTTCTGATCCAATTTAGAGAGAATCACATCGTTCGTATATTCCATTCCGAGACTTTCTTCATTCGCTATGACATAAAATCTCACAGTGATGCCCTTGGGCAGATTTTTAACTACATGAGTACATGTTTTAGAATTATCCGGCACAGTGATCTTATCATTACTAAGAATCTCACGGGAAGTCGGATCTCCTGTGACAGCCATGATCCTCAACGTTCTGAGGCCCTCGTAAAGAGACGCATCGACATAATCATCGGCTTTTGTCCATGGCTGTTCCTCGACATCCACATTTTCCCCTGCCAGCCCTATCTGTATGGACACATCCGCAAATCCGGTTTTCAGTTCCGTACTATTGCAAGATGAAAGCAGGGCCATCCAGAACAAGACGGCCATAACGCCGGTATATCTACATATATGCTTCATATCAACATCTTTTACCATCGTACTGAATAATTTTCCTCATCCCATTCCGCCACGTCAATGTCAAGGGTGACGTCGGCGGTGCCCAGGGTGAGGGTGTAGCGGTAGCGGCTGCCGGGGGCCCAGACGGGATCGGCCGGAATGGTCAGGGTCTTGGTCTCGGCGCCTCCCGAACCCACCGTATAAGTGACATCTACAGTCATAGGCTGCTGCCCGCCCGCTCCGGTTCCTGGAGTCTGGGGAATCAGCAGCAGGTCGGAAAGTACATCGACAGCAGTGCCGTCTGAAAGAAGAGGAGAGCCGTCCAGAGAAGCCTTGAATGTACCTGTCGAAATAACAGATTCAAGCTCCGGAACACTGTTTAAAAGCATCCACTTATCCTCACCGCTTTCGTTGGTATTGTATGCTCCAATCACACCCATGCCTTTGAATGTGAGTGAAGTGAGAGTAAGATCCTCTGTCGTTGTCTTGACAGCGATACCGACGCGGGAAAGCAGGTGCTTGAAAGGCAGATTCACAGCACTGGCGTCCGGACTGTTGGAGTCATATGTGCGGTCCTGCTTGGCTATCATAAGATCCACATCGGCATCTGTACCGTCAAAGTAAGAAATGGACACACCGTCCCATTCTTCCTGATCCTCGTTCTTGGGAATGTTGAACTGCACGCCTATCATATTCGTCCCGAGTGTCTGAGGTTCAGGATACACGGCCTCGAAATGCCAGATGCCGTCAATCCACATCTGGACATTGTCATATGCCCATACACTGCCGCTGCGGTAAACATGGATACCGTTCATCTCTTCTTCGGGATATGTGGCGTTGTCATCGCTGCGGTAGGCCCAGACCGCGAATGCATCCATATCGTTACTGCTTTCAACGGGTGCTTTAGTCTCTACGGCCGTACTGAATGCAATACCGGCCTGCTGCCCGGTCACTTCTGTCTTGGAGCAGGAATACGTCATCGACAGCAGTGCCGCTGCCGACAACCATACCGGTATATGTGAAAATACTCTCATCATCTGATGTTTTTATTGTTTTGCCCCGGTATCCGCCGGGAAGGGGCCCGTCATCGGGCCTTTTAGGGACCGGGAGGGGACATTCAACCCCGCCCGGCCGATATTATAAATTAAATTGTTCCGGTGGGGATATCCAAGTCAACATTGGAGCCAGGCTCCCATCCGCTAACTACATCAACAGTGAATACGATAGGCTTCAGTTCCAGGTTCTCAGCATCGATGACAGCCTTGTAAACATAAGAATAACCAGGTTTCCAGTTCTTGCCGTCAGTCTTATCTATATCAACTTCAAAATTGAGTGTCTTAGGAGTACCGTCAGAATTTACAGATCCGCTTGCATCAGGTTCGTTGAATAATACACTAAAAGTAACGTTATAACCTGTGATATCCTGAGGTATCATTACGCGGCTAACGGTAACCACTGCGTCATTGGCGTTTAGTGTAACATCGTCATCATATGCAACCTCAGAGGCATCCCCGGAAGTTTCCCAAGTGGTGAAAGGATACTGTCCTTCGGTAATATCCTCACCCACAAAAGTTCCTGAGGTTTTCGCTAATACCTTGATGTCAATAATGTCAAGATTAACTCCGTTGAGATCAGCGGCCTTGGAGAACTGGAAAGCGACTTTTGAAAGGATGTGCTTGAATGTAAAATCTACTATAGGAGCAGCATCTACACCATTCCAAGATGCAGATTGCGCAGCATAGAGCAGATCATCAGTTTCTGCATCTTGAATGTTAAAATCAAGAGAAAGGTGCTTGTTGGAAACAGCATCCCATGTTGCAGTTACACCTGCTTTTGAATTGCTGTTGGAGTAAGCTGCGAAGTTGTATGTATTAACTGTCCAATAGCGCGTAGGATTATACGTCCAAGCACCATCAGCTTTAGTTACTTCTACGTCTTCAAAGAGATTGTAATTGTCATTGAAACCTCCGTAAACATAGAATTTGTTAAGATCCTCTGTGTTGACGATAGACTTTACAGAATTGGTGACGAAGTTGGAGAAGCTGATGGCTCTGTTGTCAGAGACTTCCGTCACTTCGGTCTTGGCACAGCCGGCGAGTACCACGACACCGGTCAGCGCTGCAAAAAGTGTTCTTTTCATAAAATTTTAAATTTAAAGGGTTTATAAATTAATTATTTGATATTATTCCGCTATAATTCCAGGTCTACATCCTCTAACGGTCCCCAGTCATCCACATCCACGTCGAATCCGCCTCCGCCTCCGAACTCATGCTCGTCTATAGTCAGACCCGATACCGTGATGACTCCGCCGCGCGGCTGCTCTGCCATCTGGTCGGTGATGTCGAATTCGAAGACCTTGATGCTTCCGTCAGGGAGCATCGTCTCGAGGTTGAGCCCGAAGGGGCCTTCGATCTCCTCAGGTGTCTTGGACGGATAGTATATGTCCGGATAGTTGGGAACTCCGAAGGTACGGACGACGGCAGTCACCACTCCGTGCTCCTGGTCTACGACCGCATCCTCAAACAGGATTGTCGCCTTGTCCTCTCCGGTACGTCCGTCCTGCAGATATACCGACTGGGCCATGCCGGCCAGTGCGCCGCGGGCGAGCCGGACGTGCTCAATACCGCGTGCGAACTCGTATATGATAAGGTAGCGGTAGACAAGAGGCTTCATGGTTACTGCCAGGTCCACAGGACTGGCGTCCAATGTTCCGGGCGCCACATAATCCTCTACCCATGAACCGTACAGCATGTCCGGTGAACTTACCGTACTCTCTTCTCCATGGCGTTCGGCGTAGGAGGCACGGGTGCGTGTACGGGTAGACGCAGATGCCTCTGCATGGGAGTCCAGTCCGCTGAAGATGATATACTCGGTGTCGTCATTGTAGAAAAGCATGGACTGCAGGCCCTGTCCCAACGGGAGCAGACCGCCGTCAGCTCCAATATGCCTCTCGGAATAGGTGCCGTCTTCCTTATATACAAGGACAGCTATACCGGTACCTGGTGCCGGACGAAGACTGTCGTACACATATCCTGCCGGAGAATCCCAGTTCTGTTCCCAGGCCATACCGTAGTCCCTCTCCCAAGCCAGTTCCCAGTCTGCGACGACATTGGATTTCCAGTGATCGTGGTCATAGCACAGTTCCTTGCGGCAGCCTGTCATAGCCATCACCGCGAGAGAAGCCATTAATGATATCCTGATTGCACGGTTCATCTTGCACCTCCTTTTTTATTGCTGTCAAGGAACCTCCAAACAAATGCGAACTTGACTTTGAGGGGTCCAATGTAATTGAGCACCGATGTCTGCTGATAAACATAGTGGATGTCGTCTCCAAACGGCATAGGAAGATACTCCCTGTACTTGGTATAAAGATACCCGAGTCCGAGACCGGCCTCGAAAGACAGGCACTTGGATATCGGGAACATATAGCCGTAACTGAGTCCTACGAAGCCGCCCTCACCCTGATAGCCTCTGGCTCCTCTCTCAAGGTCATACCACGTGCCTCCGGCAAAGAGTCCGAGATAATGTCCGTGCCAGGGAGCCTTGGTCTTGAACCACCAGCGGGCTTCGGGATAGATGGTCGATATCTGATAGTACTTATGGGCAGGCTCGTTGCTCCACCAGGCCACGGCTCCGTGCGCCGCTACAGACCACTGCTCGTTGATGAGATACTCCACTTCAAGTGAAGGCATCAGGGCGACGTCGGCCAGGAGGTTGGTCTTCAGAGCCATTCTATAGAACGGCTCCGGTTCCGGGACAGGTGCAATCCTTGCCACCGGCTCAAGCGCTGGCACAGGCGGTCTTTTCTGCGCCTGTGCCAGCGGTGCGGGACTGACAGCCATTATCACAGGACGTGGTTTGGGGCTGTATTGAAGGACTACCTCTACGCGGCGCAGTGAAGGGAATATATTGTCCATCAAATATCCGTACACCTTTCCGCCTTGGAGATCCTTCAATGATTTCAGACGTCCTCCTGTCACGACACCGTCTTCCACTACCCATACAGGAGTGTTCCTGACAATCGAAAGAGCCTCGGCTGCTCCGTCAAACGGCTGCGCCTTTTCTATACTTACGGCAAGGCCGTCCCAGTCCACCCCAAGACTCACTGTGTCCAGCGCAGGGGCCGACAGAGCGATACCCGTCCGGTTCTTCATATACTCTACAAATGCCTCTACCCTTCGGTGTGAGAGCCACTGGTTAAACGCGCTCGTGCCTTCCGGAGATGTCAGTCCTTTTACAGACATGCGGAAATCCGCAGTGTGTCCGTATGTGGAAATGATCCTGCTTATGCTGTCGACAGTCTCCTTATTGCTGTCCAATGCCGTGTCTATCCGCGCCAGGTCTTTCTCAAAGAACACGGACAACGTGTCCTTGCTCACAGCGCGGGCATGAGTGCCGATGACAGGAGCAAGAACAAGCAATACTGAAATGATTATTCTTATGTTCTTCACGTCTACAGAATCGTTGGTTTAAGTAAGTGCAAATATACGTGTTTTTTACGCAAATTGTATTTTTTCTTTAGTTTTTGTAATCAAATTGTTAGCATGTCCGACGAGACGTATCTCTGGCCGGATTTTTCATAGGCATGTCGTCCATGTTTCTCATCGTACGGACAAATTCCCCCGTAAACTAAGAGACTGCTCCGGAACTCCAGTGCAGTCTCTTTTCCCATACATCAGCAGGCGGCTCTACCAGGTCTCGTAGAAATTCTCCATCTCAGCCTGGGAATGGAATGTCACTTCGTCGCCTTCGACCGTCACTCCGGCCGCCACTAACTTGAAAAACCAGGATGACCCGTCATTGTAGAATCCCGTAGACGTTCCGTAATAGTCACCTGTACGGGTATTTTCCTCTATATACTGGGCGAACGTACCGTCATATCCGGAATTCTCATAACGTCCGTAAAAATAATCGTACAGATTGTCCGGATAGAAGTCATCATACTCGCTATCCGTCATGACCGCGTATATGTACGGAGCTGTCTCATCGGAAGGCTGGATGTTCACTACAAACTCCCCATTGGACTCTCCTTCGATGACCAGATAGAATGTAAGTCCGTCGCCAGGGTCTCCGCCCTGATCTTCCGGAGCAGTGAACCCTGCATATTCGTAGTTGAGATATGTCACACTGGAGCCGTTTACCGTATACCCGATAGCGAATACTACATAGTCCGCACCCGGAGTCAGCTCAAAGAGGGCCATATCAGGTCCCATAGAGCCATTGGACTCCAGATATTCTGCCTCACTGCCATATCCATATTCATAGCTCATATCGACAATGTAGTCGGACGGCTCATACTGATAAAACATCGCCCAGTCAGCCAGGGACATCACATCATAGAAGTAGGCCACTCCGTCGTTTGTAGGCGTAACCTCGACATACACTTCACCTGGAGTGCTCTGAGGAAAGATGTCGAAGTAGAAAGATATCTCCTCGTCACCTCCGCCGCCTTGCTGCCTGGTAGAGAATTCCTCATAATCCTGAGTCGTGAAGACCAGTTCTCCGTCCACTGTATTGAATCCTATGGCAAAAAGTACATAATCGTCTCCCTGAGGATCTTTCAGCACAAAATCATCATATGTATATTTCTCAGTGCCAGTCGAGCCCCATAGATCCAGATAATCAGCGACTCTATCACTGCCACCGGCATAATTCTCGATGACTTTCTGAGCACTCTCCTGATATATGCTCTCCCAGTCGGCCAGGGTGACCACTTCATAATAATACGCAGCAGACTGATTGGAGGGAACAATCTCAACATCCACCTCCTGGGTTCCGAGAACCTCGATAGTGAAAGTAAACTCAAGCTCGTCCACGACCTCGGGGTCAAGTGTCCTCACATCCTCACGTGTGATCTCATCGGTAGTGATGACACCGTCCTCATATCCGAACACCATGACAGTGTAGTCATGTGACGGCACTATATTCTTCTCGTAAGTCATGGTCTCCTCACCAGTGCAAAGCGAGTTGTCCGTCACAAGTCCGAGCAGGAAACGCCTCAACGAGACTCCGGACATGGCATCCACGGTCTCCTTGTCCTGAAGTATAATGGCATACTGATCCGAATTCGAGGGAACGACTGACACCACTATCCTGGACTGGGTCTTCTCGACAATACTTATGTCAAATGTATTGTCCGACACAGGAACATCCACGGACACGACCACGTGCTCCACTTCTGTAGTAATGCCGAGTGCGGCGTCAATGCCTGCTCCAACGACATGGAACTCAGCCTCCGCATACTCGGTTATATCGTAATTCCTGTTCCCGTCCCCCGTCATTGCAAGTTCGGCAAAGGCCGTCGCCGCATCACCGTAATATTGCAGATATGAAGCCAGCATATCCTGCAACACCGCCTCCGGCTCATTGCCGGCATCCTCATACATGGACCCGGGAACCGGTTCGAAATAGTAAGGCAACTCCTTGTCCGTAGGAGATGTCCTGACATTCAGCGTAAATCTGTCTGTCATTTCAGCCACAAGGTTGAGTTTGGGAATTTCTGAATCCTGAGACAGCAGCGTAACGCTTATCTCCGCCCACTCAGACTCAACAGAGGCGGAGGTCGATACCGCCTTTACCTTAACTGTATACATGCTGTCCGGTATCAGGCCGTCGAAAGTAACCGAGAGACTTTCGGTACTGGCCTGTTCTTCACGGAACTCGTAAGTGTACATGTCCGCGTTCTCCACGGCCTCCCATGCCACCGTGAACGACGTGGATGTCGTATCGGCAATGCTTAGAACCGGTGTTTCCAGTACTATGCCGTCCTCGTCGGTCTTACATGCCGTAACTGCCGCAAGGACTGCCGCACACAATAAAATAGATCTTTGTTTCATAGTGATTTATGTTAATGTTTTAGTATTCATTCCGACGGAGTGGTCACCATCTCACCGTATGTCTGCGGGCTATAGAACTCGACTGTCTGAGTACTGTTGTCCATATCCACGCCCACAGCCATGAACATGTACGAGCTCTCAGGGTATATACCGTCGTTCCATTCATCGAACACCTTGTCCGTAACTCCGGTAGTGGCAAACATATACGCATATTCATAAGTCGTGATCATACCCATTGTCACATAATCCAGATAGGCGTTGATATCGGTACCGAACTCCTCGTAGTCGTAGTCAGGCATGGGTATCACGATGTACTGCGCCTCCAAGTCCGAGGGAGTGACCACAGCGTGTATCTCCATAGGTCCCTGCACCTCTATAAGCCAGTCGAACGTAAGGTCCGCACTGCTTGATGCCTTGTCAGTTCTAATCCTTACCGTATCGATGTCCGTGCTGAGGGCGGTGTTCCAGCCGAACACCATCACCGTGTACTCGGTGTCAGGATCCAGAGTCCCCTCCCCGTATTTCATCTCCAGATAACCGCTATAGACGTGCCCGTCATTGATGTATTCACCATAGGTATATTTCAACAGGTCCTTCATGTCCTGCTCCGAATAGTCCTCCATGTCTCCCTCTATCATAAGCATCGACCATGGATCGTCATTGGAAGGCTCCACGCTGACAACTGCGTTGGAGACACCTACATCAGACACGACAATATCGAACGTAATATCTGAAGGAGGGACAGGGCCGGAATAGAACACAGTATCCACAACAGGCGTTATACGGTTGGCGAGAGAGTCAATACCCGCAACCAGGATATATGTATGCTGATCATAATAATAGTCAAAATAAGACTGCACCGTTCCGCTCTCGGCGACCATATACATCCACGAGTCTCCGAAAAGGTCAATATATCCCTGAAGGGCACTGGCCCATACGTCCTCCGGATTACCGCCCATCTCCTCCCATTGGGCATCATAGAAACAATCACGGTAAAAAAGCATCTGGTCATCATCCGGCACAATCGTATATTCCACCTCCATCATATCCGGATTGTCCGAAATCTCTATCGTAAATATCCTGCCCTGAGGATTCTCGGGACTGCTCAAAGTCACACTGATCTCCGCCTCGGGCGATGCCCTGAACATATCGGCGTCAGATGACGGCACTGCAGAAAGCCATACCACATATGTAGAATCCGGTGCCAGATCCATAAATGACAGCACTGTATCCTGCGTAATCGAACTGCTTTCTGTCCAGTCGCACCTGTAACTATAGTGGGCGGCACCCGTGACAGGACTCCACACAAGAGTAAACGAAGTCTCATCCTGCTCCTGCACCGTCACGGAAGGAGACGGAAGCGGAACAGTCTCAATATTGCCGCCACCGCCGTCCTCTGGAGTACATGATACAAAAACAGATGCAGAAAGTGCAAAAAGCAAAAAACAAAGCTTAAATAGATTTCCCATATGATATATTAGCGTATTAGTGCTTACAAATATAAGAAACTAACACCCATTAATCACGGACTGCCGATGTATTTTTAACGAGTTCGACAATTTGTCGAATTTGAAATACGCCTGACTTCCTCCCTGTATTTTGCCGGAGTCATACCTACTTTTTTCTGAAAGAAGGTATAAAATGTTGTAAGAGAACTGAATCCCAAATCCTGGCTCAGAGCTTTCAGAGGGATGTCCTCATCCGGGTCCGAAAGAGTCTCCAAAGCCTCCTCTATTCTGAACGAGTTGATATAATATATGAACGACATTCCTGTCTTCTCGTTTATTATCTGAGACAGATAAGTACGGTTGGTACCCAGAAGAGCCGCCACCTTGTCCCTGGTAAGATTCTTTTCCTTGTATACTTTGTCTTTCCGCATGAGTTCCCCGAGCCTGTCGAAAAGCTCCCCGCTCTTGTCGGTCAAGGGCCGTGACGGCTCATGCGACAGTACTTTGAGTTTCTCCTCGAGTTCCTCAATCCGTCTATTCTGTGCCTTCTCCTTGTCTATCGCCTCCTTGTACTGCCGGGCTATCCTGGCATACAGACGGTTCTTGTGGCTATACATCATCCAGACCATTCCGAGAACGGCCAGCATAAGCAGAATGACAAAGCCTGAGACCAGCAGGGTGCGGTTCTTCCTGATAATAGTAAGGTCGCTCTGTTGCCTCTGGCGCTCATGCTTTTCCTTCTCGTATTTTCTGGTAAGCTCATTCAGAGTCCTTTCCCTCTGCAGGTCCTGCACCTCCTGAGAATTGAAATGATACAGTTTGAACAACTCCCAGGCCTTTCTGTATTCGCCCTGCCTGCTGTAAGCCTCTGACTCGGCCAGATACAGACGATGCAGAAAGATATGGTTGTCCGTGGAATCCGATATCCTGACACCGCGCTCCAGAATCCCAACTGCCTCATTATAGCGTCCACAGTCCAGCAGAAAATTGCCGTACGACAGATATATCGACACAGCCGCTGTCGTCGATGCAGTCCCAGAAGAGCCAAGAGCATCCACATAATACTTCTCGGCCTCGATGTCGTTACCTTCATCATGAAGAATATCACCATACAAAGCATAGACCTGAGCCTTGTCCGAATATCTGTCGGCAAGCCTTACCGCCTCACGGGCATACCTGCGGGCACTGTCCAGGTCTCCTTTGAGATAGAACATCATAGCCGAGGTACTTGAACCGGTGAATACCAGATAATCATTACCTGCCAGGCGTCCATACCGGTAAATCTCACGGGCATACGCCAGTCCTGATGTGTCCTGTCTCAGATTGAAGGTATAGACCAGATTGGATCCAAGCACAGCATAGTGATAATATGATGAACGCTCCTCCGCCAGTTTCAGCCCCTGAAGAAAATACTCCACAGCCTTCTCATAGTTCATGTCCCTGACAATGGAATATATCCCAAGACCGTTCAAGGCAGCATACACCGCCTGACACTCACTCTCATCACTGAAAAGGCTGTCCTGTCCATTCCACAGGCTCAGGCTCTCTGACAGATAGACATAGGCCGAATCATACTCGTCCATGGCCAGATAAGACTGGCCGATGTAACTGTCAGCCAGCATTTTCAACGACAAGTCCTGACGCATCTGCGCCGTACTGCGTAAAGCCACCGCGCTTTTCAAAGCCCCGGTATAATCTCCGGACTGCATACTGTGGATATACCCGTCCGTTACCAGAGTGTCCGAAGAAATCTGAGCATGGGCATAAATCACGGAAAGGCACAACAATACCGTCACGGTCAATGACCGGAGACACTGCTGATTCCTAAGAGAGCGTACCGGCAAAACGGTCAATCCTCTCTTTGGCATATTCAAGAGTAACTTTGAAGGTCTTGCGTCCGCTGCCCGGCAGATCATACATGGAATCCATCATCACCGCCTCACAGATTGAGCGCAGACCGCGGGCCCCGAGCTTGTATTTCAGGGCGGTGTCCACTATCAGATCCAGCACAGAGTCCTCTATCGTCAACTTGACTCCGTCCAGCTCGAACAGATGCACATACTGCCTGACCAGAGCGTTCTTGGGTTCGGTAAGGATTCGTCGTAAAGCATCCCTGTCCAGTGGATTAAGGTATGTTACTATAGGCAGACGGCCCACTATCTCAGGTATCAGGCCGTATGAGCGCAGGTCCTGAGGCGCGATGTAGCGCAGCAGATTGTCCATGTCTATGTGACTCTTCTTCTCCTGGGCGCCATAACCGACCACACGGGTGTTTAGCCTCTGCGCTATCCGTTTCTCAATGCCCTCGAATGCCCCTCCGCAGATGAAGAGGATATTGGTGGTGTTTACCGGTATCATCTTCTGCTCCGGGTGCTTGCGTCCTCCGGCTGGCGGCACGTTTACGATACTGCCCTCCAGCAGCTTGAGCATGGCCTGCTGGACACCTTCTCCCGACACGTCCCGGGTTATCGACGGATTGTCACTCTTGCGGGCTATCTTGTCTATCTCGTCGATAAATACTATTCCCCGCTCGGCCCTGTCCACATCGTAATCGGCTGCCTGAAGCAGACGGGACAGGATGCTCTCCACATCCTCACCCACATAGCCGGCTTCAGTGAGCACAGTTGCATCAACTATGGCGAACGGCACATTGAGCATCCGCGCTATGGTCCTGGCCAGAAGAGTCTTGCCCGTGCCGGTAGGACCAACCAACAAGATATTGGACTTTTCTATCTCCAGGGCCTCCAGAGCCGACTTCTCGGCATCCAGCACTTTCTGGGCCCCGGATTTCTTCTTTCCGGCCTCAGCCTTCCTGCGGCTGAAAGCCTCGCCTATACGCTTGTAGTGATTGTACACGGCCACCGCCAGGGACTTCTTGGCATCGTCCTGTCCTATCACATACTGGTCCAGAAATGCCGTTATCTGCTTTGGCGTTACATTAAGGGTCTCACATGAGGCCGACTTCCCGGATTCAGCTCCGCGATACTCATCGAACAACTCATCTCCGAATATCGAATGTACGTACTCCGATACCCTGAGTGCGCAGTCCACGCAGATAGAACTCCCACCGCCCTGCAGCAGCATCTCCACCTGATCGGAGGTACGGCCGCAAAAGGCGCATTTATCCACTTTCTTCTTATCGCTCATCGTGAGAGTATATTGTCCACCATTCCATATTCCAGAGCCTCCCGGGAAGTCATCCAATAATCCCGGTCAGCATCCTTGGTAATCTTCTCCACCGTCTGTCCCGTATGCTTGGAAAGGATGTCATACAGTTCTCCCTTGAGCTTGCGTATCTCGGCTGCGGCTATCTCTATGTCGGAAGCCTGTCCCTCAGCACCTCCCATCGGCTGATGGATCAGCACTCTGGAATGAGGCAACACCGAGCGCTTGCCCTTCGCTCCTGCGGCCAGCAGCACAGCTGCCATTGAGGCTGCCATGCCCGTGCATATCGTAGCCACATCCGGACCTACGAGTTGCATGGTATCATAGATGCCCAGACCGGCATAGACCATTCCCCCGGGAGAATTAACATATATCTGAATATCGGACGAGGAGTCCGTTGACTCCAGAAACAGGAGCTGCGCCTGTATGATATTGGCCACGTCATTGTCAATGGCCACACCCAGGAATATGATCCTGTCCATCATCAGGCGTGAGAAGACGTCCATCTGGGCGACATTGAGCTGACGCTCCTCTATGATAGTGGGATTGATATAACCGGAATACACCCTGGAATATGAGTCCAGACGGGCCGAGCTCATTCCAAGGTGCTTCACTGCGTATTTTTCGAACTCAGAAGCCATAGAACTACTGGTTCATCTTGCGGAGGTCTGCGGAACTGATCTCCTTGTTGTCCAAAGTAACTGTCTTGCGTACAAAGTTCAGAACTACATTCTCCTGAGCCTTCTCGGCGATACGGCGTCCCTGCTTGTCATCTGCCAGGATGTTCGCGGCATAGCCCTTGAGATGCTCCTCGGGTACGTTGTTCAAGCCGTACATTGCGAACTGGTAACGGGCCAGTTTCAAAGCCTCGGCGTTGACATCGTCCTTGGTCACCTCCAGCTTGTTGTCGCTCATGATGCGGCCCTCGACGGTCTGCCATTTGAAATCCTTGATAAACATGGGGAAGTCCTTGTCGATGTCCTCCTTGGAGAACTTGCCCTCATTGACCTGATACAGCCACCTCTTCAGGAAGTCCTCAGACACCTTGATGTCAGCCTTGTTCATCAGATACTCACGGGCATCCAGCATAAAGCGGTAGTCACTCTCCTGCCTGAACTCCTCTGTCATACGCTCTGTGACAGCCTTGTCGAACTCAGCCTCATCGTGAACCTTGTCCGGTCCGAAGAGGGCGTCGTAAAGCTCCTTGCCGGGCACTGCATCCACATAGTTCTTGATCTCCTTGACGGTCAAGTGCCATACAGGCTCCATACCTTCCAGTTCTTCTTTCTTGACGCGGAGCATGGCTGCGCGGTCAGCCTCATTGGGGAAGGTCTTCACGACATCCACATCCAGCTCATCGCCGGCCTTCTTGCCCAGGAAGAGGGCCTTGGCCTCCTCGTGGAGCACGTTCATGGCGATATAGGAGGCGTCCACCTTTCTGTCTCCCTGCACCATGTCGGCTACTACGAAATCACCGTCCTTGACCTCGTCGCAGTTCTCCAGGCGGGAATACTGCTTGTATAGCTGCTTCTTGTATTCCTCTTTCTCCTTGTCGTTGACGGGTATATTATAATAAGGTATGTGGTCGTCCGCCGAGACAGTCAGGTCAAACTTGGGAGCCAATGCTATGTCGAAAGTAAAATCGAACTCCTCTCCACCGTCGAAGTCATTCTTGGTCTCAGCGTCCTCAACGGGAAGGGGCTCACCGATCACTGTCAGCTTATGCTCCTCGATATAATTGTTCAGACTATTGGATATCAGTTCATTGATTGACTCTACAAGAGCCTGGCCACCATAAAGTTTCTCTATGAGACCCATCGGAGCCATCCCCTTTCTGAAGCCCCTGATGTCGGCACTGCGACGGAAACGGTTGAGCACTTTCTTCCTGCTGTCCGCATAATCGTCTTTTACAAAATGGAATGACAGTCTAATCGTCAGTCCGTCATTTACTAATTCTTTTACTTCCATATCGTTTATATATTATTGTCTTTTTGATACAAGTGCGCAAAAGTAAATAAAATCCTTTATTTTACAAAAGATTGAGCCGTATTTGATTTCGTTTCGCTATCTTTGCCTAACACAAACTAATCAGCAGTCATTATGAGAATGAAAATCGTAGCGGGCAACTGGAAGATGAACACCCTGCCCGCAGAAGGAGCCGCACTGGCACAGGATATTGTCAACGCAATCGCAGAAGTTCCATCGGACGTACAACTCATACTTGCCCCTCCTTTCACGCATCTCGACCGCGTGGAAGAAGTCATCAAGGGGTCAGCAGTGGCCCTGTCTGCCCAGAACTGCGCCGACAAGGACAAAGGCGCGTACACCGGTGAGGTGTCAGCGGCCATGCTCGCAGCAACCGGATGCACATACGTAATCTTAGGACACTCAGAAAGAAGAGAATACTATCACGAGACCTCTGCTACGCTGAACGGCAAGATGGCCATGGCACTGGCCAACGGACTCAGACCCATATACTGCGTAGGCGAGAAACTGGAGGAAAGAGAGGCTGGAAGGCATTTTGACGTGGTTGGCTCGCAGATAAAAGAAGTACTGTCCGGTCTGACTCCCGAACAGATAGCCGGTACAGTGGTGGCTTATGAACCCGTATGGGCCATCGGCACAGGCAAGACGGCCACTGCAGAGCAGGCGCAGGAGATACATGCTTTCATCCGGAAGACTCTTGCGGAGAAATTCGGAGTTCTGGCAGAGAATATCCCGATACTCTACGGAGGCAGCTGCAAGCCTTCCAATGCCCGCGAGCTTTTCGCACAGAATGACATAGACGGTGGCCTCATCGGAGGTGCCGCCCTTAAAGCGGAGGACTTCATCGCCATAGCCAGAAGTTTCTAACAGTATGGAATACATAGAAGTATCCATAGAGATCAGCCCGTTCAAGGACGAATATGCGGAAATAGTCACGGCTGAGATAGACAGCCTGGGCTTTGAGAGCTATCTCACCGAGGAGCCGTATCTGAAAGCATATATTCCTAAGGAGCGGTTCAGCGAGCCGCATCTGAAAACCGTACTGAGCCTTATCCCGGAGACGGACTTCAAAGTACGCTATACTCTGACCCTTATTCCGGAGCAGAACTGGAACGCGCTTTGGGAATCCGCATTCGAGCCGGTAGTCATTGACGGGCGCTGCACTATTAAGGCATCATTCCACAAAGGACTGCCCAGAACCAGATATACCGTCACCATAGATCCGAAAATGGCATTCGGCACCGGGCATCACCAGACCACATCTCTGATAATCCGAAGCATGATGCAGTCCGAGAAGGACATCAGGGACAAGCAGGTGCTGGACATGGGCTGCGGGACCGGGATCCTGTCCATACTTGCGGCCAAGATGAAGGCGGCCGTACCCGTTCACGCCATAGACATCGATCCGGTAGCCGTACGCTCGGCCAGGGAAAATGCCCGCAGGAACAGGGTAACAGACCGCATCAAGGCCCTGTGCGGAGACGCCTCGCTGATACAGGCCGGCAAGTACGACCTGATCATCGCCAACATCAACCGCAACATCATCCTGGAGGACCTGTCCACCTACTCCCGCGGACTACGCCCAGAAGGGCACCTGATCACCAGCGGCTTCTACGAGGAAGACTGCGCCATGATAGAAGCCGAGGCCTCAAGGCACGGACTGGAGCGCGTCTCATCGGACAGCATGGACCGTTGGGCAACCGTAACATTCAAGAAAATTTAATCCTATCAAGTCACTAATAACACAAACTCTGAATGAAAAAAATACTGATTTTCGCTCTGTCTGCCGTCTGCATTTTATCAGGACAGGCAGCTGTCACTTTTATCAAAGCCGTTCCTAAAGACCCGGATGTTCCTCTCTGGATGAGGTATCCCAAGATCTCCCCGGACGGCAGCAAGATAGCATTTTCCTATCAGGGCGACATCTACTATGTGCCCGTATCCGGAGGTGAGGCCGTAAGGCTCACCGCCACCGAGGACTACGAGTCACAGCCCGTATGGTCCAACGACAGCCGCACCATAGCCTTCGTCTCGGACCGTTTCGGCGGCATGGACATATTCACCATGAGCATTGACGGAGGCAAGGCCACCCGCGTGACCACCCACTCCGGCACCGAGACTCCTCTGGCATTCTCCCCTGACGACAAGTACATCTATTTCTCCGCGGCCATCCAGGATCCGGCATCCAGCGCAATGTGGTCCGCCTCATGGCTCACCGAGCTGTACCGCGTCAAAGCCACCGGCGGCCGCCCGGAGCAGATAACAGCCACCCCTGTATGCTCCATCAGCTTCGACACCGACGGTGAGTCATTCCTATACTACGACCGCACCGGCAGCGAGAACATCTGGCGCAAGCACCACACATCCTCAGTGGCCCGCAACATTTTCTATTATGACGCAGCCGATGGAAGCCACACCCAGATTACATTCAATCCCGGCGAGGACCGCGACCCGGTATACACCTCTGAAGGCAGGATGGTATTCCTCAGCGAGCGCGACGGAGGCTCCTTCAACGTCTACGAGGCCGCAGTGAATGACGCCGAGAACGCAACAGCCCTGACCTCATTCAAGAAACATCCAGTGCGCTTCCTCAGCCGCGCAGGCAACGGCACACTGTGTTTCGGCTACAACGGGGAGATCTACACACTTGCCGATGGAGGCAAGCCGGAGAAAGTGAGGATCAGCATTGTCAATGACAACCTCAACCATCCCTCCATGCTCCATCTGGGCAGCGTGAACGAGATGGCCTTCTCCGATGACGGCAAGGAGATAATCCTGCAGAGCCGCGGTGAGGTGTTCGCCACCACCGGTGAGTACAGCACCACCAAGCAGATAAGCCGCACGGCAGCCGCCGAGGAGGGCATCACCATCTCCCCCGACGGAAAGACCATAGTCTATGCGTCAGAGCGGACCGGCTGCTGGAACCTCTACAAGGCAACGCTGGCCGACGAGGACGAACTGCATTTCGCATACGCGACCCTCATCGATGAGGAACCGCTGCTCAAGGACGACGGCAACGAGCGCACCTTCCCCTCCTTCTCCCCCGACGGCAAGGAAGTGGCATTCATAGAGAACCGCAACATCCTAAAGGTGCTCAACCTTGAGACCGGCAAAGTCCGCCAGATTACCGACGGCACACAGCACTATGGGGAATTCCAGTACGACTGGTCGCCTGACGGCAAATGGTTTGCCCTGACCCTCATCACCAACCGCCGTGACCCGTACAGCGACATCGGCATCGTATCCGCAGTGGACGGAGGCCGGATACACAACGTGACCAACAGCGGCTACATCGACCATTCGCCACAGTGGGCCATGGACGGCAACGCCATCATCTTCATCTCCAACCGTCTGGGTCTCAGGGCGCACGCCTCATGGGGCAGCCAGGATGACGTATTCATCGCCTTCATGAACCGCGACACCTACGACAAGTTCAATATGAGCGAGGAAGAATACGCGCTCTACAAGGAGAAAGAAGAGGCCGCCGAGAAGAAGGCCAAGGAAGCAGAGGAGGCAGAAAAAGAGAAAGCCTCCAAGGACAAGAAAGGCAAGAAAGACGCTGAAAAGAAAGACTCAGAGGCTGATGATAAGAGCAAGGACATCGAAATAGACTTCGACGGCATAGAACACCGCATCATGCGCCTTACCCCCATGTCCTCCACCCTGGCCTCGGCAGCCCTTACCGGCGACGGTGAGAGCCTCTACTTCCTGAGCGCATTCGAGGAGGGCTTCGACCTCTGGGAGCTGGAGACCCGCACCGGAGCCGTCTCGCTGCTCAAGAAGCTCAACACCTCCTACGCATCCCTGGCATTCGACAAGGACGAGAAGAACCTCTACATCCTCGGCTCGCGTCCCCAGATCATGAGCATGGCCGGCAAGCAGACCAAGCCGGTCAACTTCAACATGAGCATGGAGCTGGACCGCGCGGCCGAGAGGGCCTACATGATGGACCACGTGTTCAAGCAGGAGGAGAAGAAATTCTATACCGACACCTATCACGGAGTGGACCTGAAGCAGCTGCGCAAGGACTATCTGCCGTTCCTGGAGCACATCAACAACAACTACGACTTCTCCGAGATGCTCTCCGAGATACTGGGCGAGCTGAACGTATCCCACACCGGTTCGGGCTACGGCGGTCGCGGAGCTGAGAAGACTACACCTGCACTCGGACTGCTGCTGGACATGAGGTACACCGGTGACGGCCTCCGTGTAGACGAGGTGCTGGAAGACGGACCGTTCGCCGTCAGCGGCTCTAAAGTAAAGGCCGGTGTCATCCTGGAAGCCATCGACGGAGAGAAAATACTCGCCGGAGAGGACTGGTTCCCGCTGATCAACGGCAAACTGGGAGATCAGGTGCTCTTCTCGTTCTATGATCCGGCAACCAAGGAACGCTGGAACGAGGTAGCCAAGCCAATCTCCAGCTACGAGCAGAACGAGATGATGTATAAAAGATGGGTGGAGAGCCGTGCGGCGGAGGTTGACAGCCTTTCCGGCGGACGCTTGGGCTACGTACATATCCGCTCCATGGCCGATGGCAGCTACCGCGACGTATATGCGGACATCTTAGGCAAATACAACCTGCGCGACGGTATTGTCATCGATACCCGTCACAATGGCGGCGGCCGGCTTCACGAGGATATCGAGATACTCTTCACAGGAGAGAAATACCTTGAGCAGGTCATCCAGGGCACTGTTGTATGCGACATGCCCTCCCGACGCTACAACAAGCACTCCATCATGCTTGTGAGCGAGGACAACTACTCCAACGCCCACGGCACGCCCTGGGTATACCAGCACCAGAAGATCGGTTCGATAGTAGGTATGCCCGTACCGGGAACCATGACATCGGTCAACTGGGAGACTCTGCAGGATCCCACGATGTATTTCGGAATACCTGTCATCGGATACCGCACACGCGACGGTCACTATCTGGAGAACTCCCAGCTTGAGCCTGACTTCAAGGTACGCAACAAGCCCGAGGAACTCATCGAGGGCCGTGACGAGCAGCTTGAGGTAGCCGTCCGCGAGCTCCTGCGCCAGATCGACGCCGACACTGACCGCTGGTAAACCCACATCAACGGGATGTACGAGCATACGGTATTATCGTAAAAGACTGGATAGCAAGCCTTTATAAACACAACGGATGGATTTCGGAGTCATACATGGCCTTGAAATCCATCCGTTATTTTTGCAATCACATGATCTACCGGCGATTACCATCACGTCCGATGCCCGTACATCTCGTTAATGCATATCAGTTCCGCGCATTACATTGCAAAATACCGGACAAGCAGCGTATTTTTCAGAAAAATACTATCTTTGCACTCCCGTTACACAAGACACGCGGGCGTGTTGTAATTGGTAGCCAAGCCAGACTTAGGATCTGGTGCCGCAAGGCGTGGGGGTTCGAGTCCCCCCGCCCGCACAATTCGCAATGTGTTCTCTTTTTCATAACATGATTGTTCAACAGGCATCCAGCCCTAAATGGATGCCTGTTTTGTTTGACAGGGTGCTGCTGCGGTCTCAGAAAGGGAAGAGCAGAGGAAGGACGAATACCATGACGACACCCATTATGATCTGGAGGGGCAGGCCGACCTTGATGTAGTCCATGAAAGTATACTGACCGGCCGGCATTACGAGGGCGTTGGGCGGAGTGGAGAACGGGGAGGCGAAGCACATGCTGGCCGCCACGGTCACTCCGAAGAGCAGAGGCACCGGACTGACACCTATCTGCACCGCGCTCTGAAGGGCTATAGGGGCCATGAGCACGGCCGTCACAGTATTGCTGATGAACATCGTCAGCAGCGAAGTGGTGAAATATACACCGGCCATCACGGCCAGGGGACCGTAAGAGCCCAGTCCGCTCACAAGCGTGCCGGAAATCATCTCGGACACTCCCGTCTTCTCCAGAGCCAGGGACATAGGAAGCATGGCGGCGAAAAGCACTATGGTCTCCCAGTTGATGGTCTTGTAGGCCGCCTCCACATTGCGGAAGCACCCAGTGAGTATCATCAGCACGGCGGCTATGAGCACGGCGGTCACAGGCTCGACCTTGATGAAGTCAAATACCATCATGGCTATCATGAGCAGCATTATGATACCGGCTACCGGAGCCTTGTAGTCCAGAGTCACTTTGGCAGCCTGCACCATCGGCTGGCCGAGTACGACCCAGTCGGTGTCCTCGCCTCCCAGGCGGCCGATATCCTGCCACGTACCCTGCACCAGAAGCACGTCTCCGCTATGCAGCTTCTCCTTACCCAGGTCGTGCAGGATATAGTCCTTCTTACGGCGGATACCAAGGACATTGAGGTTGAACTTGTCCCTGAAACCGGCCTCCTTGACGGTACGGCCCGCTATGTTGGATGTCGGCATCAGCACTATCTCGGCTATACCGATATCATAGAAATCCAGCGAATTGCCGGAGCCCGAAGCCGCTGTCTCAAGAGAGTGGTCGTCCATCATCTCCAGAGCAAAGTCCGAGGCGAAACGGCTGACCGAGTCAGGCTCTCCGGAGACATAGAGCACATCCCCGCCCTGAAACACCGTGTCGGAAGAAGCCAGCTTCTGGGAGACCGTCTTGAGGAAGCGGTGCTGGGAGCCCTCTCCCCTGCGCACTTCCAGCAGATTGAGTCCGTAGCGGTTGCGCAGGTCCAGGTCCACGACCGTCTTGCCTGCTACGCCGGAGCCCGGAACGGCCTTGAGACGGAACAGATTGTGCGACAGCCCGTATTCCTTGACCAGCTGGTTCAAGGATTTTCCGGCAGAGGACTTGTCGTCTTTCTTGCCCTTTCCGGAGAGAAACACCTTGGTCAGCGGAAGCAGCACCAGGATTCCCACAGCCACGCAGACAAGACCTACCGGAAGAAACGAGAAGAATCCCAGCGGCTCATAGCCGGCTGCAGTCAGAGTGTCCTGTATGATAAGGTTCGGAGGCGTACCGATGAGGGTCATCATACCGCCCATGCTGCTGGCGAAGGCGAGCGGCATCAGCAGGCGGCCGGAGCTGATCCCGGCATTGGCGGCCATGCTCACCACTATCGGCAGCATGAGGGCGACCGTACCCGTATTGCTGACAAAAGCCCCTATGGCGGAGGTGCCCAGCATTACCAGCAGGAAGAGACGGGTCTCGCTGTTGCCGGCCAGACGCAGAAGCTTGGAGCTGATCATCTTGGCCAGTCCTGTCTGGAAAATGGCACCTCCGACGATGAAAAGTCCGGCCATCATGATGACCACCGAGTTGGAGAAACCCGACAGTCCCTCCGCAGGAGTAAGTATATGAAATACCAACAGGGCAATAAGCGCACAAAGGGCAACTATGTCAGACCGGACTTTCCCCGACACAAAGAGAACAACCGAAATGCCCAGTATAATAAGAGTAATCAGCATCGCTCAACAGGTTTTAGGTTCACTACTAAGATAATTCACATACAAATATACAGAAAGACTGGCTGCAAAGTCAAAAAACTTTGCAGTCAGTCTCATTTTCATTCAGTGGCGGCAAACCTTATCTTGCAGACACCGATTTCCTGACCGTTCTGTTATCGGGCTGAAGTTTCACAGCCTTGATAGGCAGATTCTCCATCACCTCTTTCTTATCCACCGTATTGAAAGAGCTGTTGCGCAGAATACTTACGCTGCTGCGCTTTGGCGCATAGTAAGATCCGGAACCATCTTCAAGCTGCATCTCTCCTTCCCATTCTCCTTCCCAGGTATTGCCAAGATCATCGACAAAACTGAAAGAGATAATATACGTTCCGTCATTGTTGTTGATGATATTGAGATCTCCGGATATGGCCGGTGCGAACTCTGTCACATAGCCATCACTTGTGAAACCTCCCAAATAGTTGGTGCCAAACAAGTAATCGCCGTCCATAAATCCTGTCATATACTCGCCGGGATAAAGTATTGTGACAGATGCTCCGGCCTCGTATGTTCCGGTTGGAATACCCTCCTCAAACGAGGTGCTCTCGGCGACTATCTCAGTCATAAAGCCATCAGGACCGGAAAGCGGATTCAGACTGATAATCCAGTTGGCACCTCCCGTATAATAGTAATCTCCGTAGTAAGTCGCACCCCCCGACGCTCCTTCCAGATCCAGGGTATAGTCTCCTTCCAGTGTTGAATAAGGTCCGGGGATTCCCTGTATCTCCAAGTTTCCGGAGTAGCTGCATTCTATTGTATAACCGTTGTCGGTCGTAAAATCACAGGTAACAGTGTAGCCGCCCAAAGCACTTCCACTGATCTCCATAGCACCGCTGACAACAAATCCCAGCTGTTCCGTATTCGCATCAGGATAATAACTTACATATGTTCCCATCGGCAATATATCATAGTACAGCTCTCCCGGATAAACGGTATAATCCTCATAAGTGGCCGCCACATCGTACGTTCCGGGATTAAGTTCACCGTTATCCTTGAAAGGCATAAACATATCTACTGTCATTATGCTTCCAGGAGGCACCACATATCCCTCCATATCCACTTCCATATCTGTGAACTGCAAAGAAACCTCCATCACATAACCGTCATCGGCAACATAGGAGGCCAAAGCCGTACCGGCCTCAATATTCAGATCCTGCTCCAAAGTACTTCCCGTAGAAGGACCAGGCTCATCTCCGCCCTCGTTATCATAGGATACAGGTCCCTCATACGTTACATGATGAACCATTCCCTTCTCGTCCGTCAGAACGGCATCCATGATTATATTGCTGCCCTCATACCTGATTGTCAACGTTCCCTCGTTGAAATACGCCTCAAATATGTTTGTGCCGTCCTCTGCTATACTAACACCATTGGAATAGTCATAAGAGAAAGTCATATCCTCAGTCATACCCGGACCTGAACCCAGATTATAAGTTCCTGCGGGAGGAAGGGGGTTGTCCGCATCCTCAGGAGGCGCTGCAACATATATGTCAAAGAGATAATATGTACCGCCCGGCATCTGATATCCATCCGCATCAAATCCTATATCGGAGATCCAGGTATAAT
This sequence comes from uncultured Bacteroidales bacterium, assembly GCA_944323785.1. Lineage (GTDB taxonomy): Bacteria > Bacteroidota > Bacteroidia > Bacteroidales > UBA932 > Coprenecus. The sequence continues at coordinate 100,825 of CALUTU010000003.1, forward strand.
AGTTATACTCTCCGTTATTGCCGTACGTCTGCCCGTAATATATTCCGTCAAAGCAACTCATATCATACTCATAATCATACTTACTTGCCTGACCGGCAGCAGCCTGGATCACTTCCGCAGCCGCCTCGATCCTGCCGTCGCCATACTCGTATACCACGTTTATCTCAGCCTTTCTCTCCTCTCCCGTATTAGCAGCGGCAGTGATGGCTATAACTCCTGGATTATCTGCATTGAGCGTCAGCCAGTCCGCCTCTGATGCGGCAGAGACCTTACCGTCCGCGGCCGGGTTGATGATCTTGTAGGTCAGTTCAAAGTCACCTCCCTCTGCAGGAATGGAAGGAGCCGCGCCAAGCTCAATCTCAGGAGCCGCACCGGCTACTCCCTGACTGACTTTGACATCTGCTGTAACTTCCCCATCGGCACCATATGTGTATTTAAGGGTAATGAGACCGTTTCTGGGAGCACCGCTTTCATTCGGTTCCGCCACAAATGTGACCATGGTATCGGATGCAACTGTGAAATCAGTCATCCAGCCATCCTCAGAGTCTGCCGTCAGCTTTCCGTCAGCAACTGGATTCTCAATAGAATAAACAAACTCACACTGGCCTCCGGCACCGGGAATGGTTATCTCGGTCGCATCGAGTGTGATTTCAGGAGGAGTCTCAGATACTATCTTCTCCTCACATCCGGTGACAACCGCAAAAGCGGCCACCGCGAGAAAAAACAAGAATGATCTTTTCATAATATATAGTTTTAAGGGGTTAGAAAAGCATATATACGTTTCAAATATACAAAAAAAGATGTGGATAGAACAATTCTCCACATCTTTTTCATCCAATTTACAGTAATGCTGCTATTTCTTGCTGTCCATCAGCTTGCGGATGGCGTTGCCGAGTCTCTTAACGCCCTCGAGCATATCCTCGTCGCTGACGTATGAGAAGTTCAGACGCATGGTGTTCTGGCCGGTGCCGTCGCAGAAGAACACCTCGCCGATGACGAAGGCCACGTTCTCCTTGATGGCCACCTCGAAGAGCTCCTTCGCATCCAGTCCCTCAGGCATGGAGACGAGCAGGAACAGACCGCCCTCAGGCCTTGTCCAGGTAACGCCCTGAGGCATATACTCGGTCAGATACTGGTGCATCAGGTCTCTCTTGTGACGATAGAGGTCGATGGTGGTCTGAAGATTCTTGTCGTAGTAGCCTTTCTCCATGTACTTGGCTGCCACTTCCTGATTGAGGATAGGGGTGCAGAGGTCAGCTGACTGCTTGGCCACGATAAGACGGCCGATAATCTCCTCGGGAGCAAGCACCCAACCCAGACGGAAACCGGGCACGAATGTCTTGGAGAATGTACCCAGCAGGACTACTCTCTCGGGAGCCATCGAGTACATGGTCGGATAGGACTCGCCTTCGTAACGGAGCTCCTTGTAAGGGCTGTCCTCGATGATGATGAGGTCGTACTTGCGGGCCACGTCGATGATCTCCTGACGTCTCTTCAGGTCCATGGTGACTCCTGTAGGGTTCTGGAAGTCAGGGATGGCGTAGATGAACTTGGGCTTCTGACCCACGGAGCAGAGAGCGGATACGACAGCCTCCGCCTCCTCGTCGTGACGGATGCCCACGGGACGGCCCTGATATGACCAGATGGCCTGAAGCGCACCCATATAAGAGGGCAGACCGCAGAGCACGGTGTCACCGGGGTTGATGAAGATTCTGGAGATCAAGTCAAGAGCCTGCTGGGAAGCGGTGGTGATGAGTATATTGTCGATACCCACCTTTACGCCTTCCTTCTCGTATTTCTTGGCAATCTGTGTTCTCAGAGCCACGCTGCCCTCGGTAGAACCGTACTGGAGAACCTGTGCGGGCTTCTCGTCCAGCAGTTCGTTTATTATCTCCTTGAGGTCGTCTACGGGGAATGTCTTGGCATTGGGGAAACCGCCGCCGAAAGATATAATCTCAGGCCTGTTGGCCACTTTCAGAAGGTCGCGGATAGCAGACCTTCTCATGCTCTTAGCATTGTCTGATAAAAAGGTTGTAAGATCAAGTGCCATAGTATTTCTATATTAATGTATGCACAAAATTAGACAAATTGTTATTAAAAGCAAAGCCAAACTTAAAAATTTTAAGCAAATCCGTACTTACGAAATATTTGCTATCTTTGAAAGTTTTCAAGATATATCTGCAGATACTATGCCAACACTGAGACTCACAAAGGAATTCCGATTCGAAGGGGCGCACGCCCTTACCGGATATGACGGAAAATGCAGGCACATCCACGGGCACTCCTATATATTATATGTCACGGTAAAGGGCACTCCCTCCAACCCTGACGGCACACCGAAGTCCGGTATGCTGATTGACTTCACTGACCTCAAGCGCATAGTCAACGAGGGCATCATCGACCGCTTCGACCACGCGCTCATACTCAGGGACACCTCCCCTATCGCCGAAGAGATAGCCGGGGCCTATCAGAGGGTGCTCGTCGTACCGTTCCAGCCCACATGCGAGAACCTGATACTGCACTTCGCGGACATCATCCGCCAGGCCCTGCCGCAGGGCGTAAGCCTGCACTCACTGCGCCTGCACGAGACGGCGACATCCTACGTGGAATGGTTCGAATCCGACAACGAATAAACCGGACGATATGAGCAACAGACTCTTTCTCATAGACGGCCACGCCCTCATGTTCCGGATGTACTATGCCTTCATCCGCCGCCCCATGGTCAACTCCAAGGGGGTGGACACCTCGGTCATCTTCGGATTTACCCGCTACCTGCTGGATCTGATCATCCGCGAGAGGCCGTCACATCTGGCAGTGGCCTTCGATCCCCCGTGCAGGACATTCCGCCACGAGGCTTACCCCGAGTACAAGGCCAACCGTCAGGCGGCCCCCGAAGTCATCAAGGACTCCCTCGAACCTCTGACGGAGATAGTACGCTCGCTCGGCATCCCGGTGCTCATGGTTCCCGGATACGAGGCCGATGACGTTATAGGCTCGATGGCCGGAGAGTGGAGCGGAAAGGGCTTCGATGTCTATATGGTCTCCCCCGACAAGGACCTGGGCCAGCTCATATCCGACCATGTCTTCCAGGTCAAGCCGGGCAAGAGCGGTGCGGAGGACGAGACCATGGACCGTCAGGCTCTCTGCGAAAAATTCGGCATCAGCTCTCCGGCGCAGGTGGTGGACATCCTGACCATCTGGGGGGATGCGTCCGACAATGTTCCGGGAGTCAAGGGCATAGGCGAGGTAGGAGCCAGGAAGCTGGTGGGCAGATACGGCTCGGTGGACGGGATAATGCAGCATCTGGACGAACTGCCGCCCAAGCAGGCCGCAGCCATGCGGGAAGCGGCGGATCATCTGGCCATGAGCCGTTTCCTGGTGACAATAAAGACGGATGTGGCCACGGGCTGCACCGAGGAGGAACTGCGCCTGGACATCCAGGATCCATCTGCTGCGGCCGGCCTGTTCAATCTGTACGAATGTCCGTCCCTGCTGGCTCTGCTTCCGGCGGTGTCAAACGGCAGCAGCACAGTTCCAGCCCCGGATGAGGGAAAAGGGAACGGCAAAAAGGCCGAGTTCAGGTACGTCGGTGCGGAGGAAATATCTGCCGCCGCAGAAAAAGCCGGAATCGCCGGAATCGTCCTGTCAGGAGGAAAAGAGCCGGATGGAAAGGACCGCTGCTTTATATCCGTACCCGGAGAGAAAGACTCCCCTGCCCTGGTGTTCAAGACCCCGGACCCGGCCGCTGTACGCGGAATACTGGAATCCGGACAGATAATCAAGACCGGCTACAGTCTCAAGCAGTACATCAACCTGCTCAGAGAGGACGGCATAAGCCTGGACGGGCCGCTGGCCGACATTGAGCTGATGCACTATCTCCTCAACCCTGAGACATCGCACCGGCCGGACATACTGGTCTCATCCTACCTCAGACTGGACCTTTCCTATTGCCGCTCCCATGAGACAGCGGACACCTCAGAGACATCCGAGCCGGACCTCTTCTCCGCAGCACCGGCTGACGACAACGGTGAGGACCGGGTCTACAAAGCCTCAGTGGACGCATCTCTGATGGTTCCGCTGTACAGGGCCGTAAAGGAAGAAGCCGACAGGGATCCGTCCGTCGGAAAGCTGTACGAAGACATCGAGATGCCTCTGATCCGCGTACTGGCCGACATGGAATACAGCGGAGTGCGGATAGATACGGACATGCTGGCCGCCTACGGCAAGGAGCTGGGCAAGGAACTCTCGGTCATAGAGGCCCGCATACGCGAGGAGACCGGAGAGCCTGCACTGAATATCTCGTCCCCCGTCCAGCTGGGAGCCGTGCTCTTCGACAAGCTCAGGCTGGACCCCAAGGCCAGGAAGAACAAGCGGGGCAACTACTCCACCGACGAGGAGACTCTGTCTGAGCTGAAGGACAGGCATCCGGTCATCGGCGACATACTCCGCTTCAGGGCCGTCAAGAAACTCATATCCACATACATCGAGCCGTTTCCCTCACTTATCGACCCCAGGGACGGCAAGGTACACACTACATTCAACCAGGCCCTGACGGCCACCGGAAGGCTCAGCTCCACCCACCCCAACCTGCAGAACATCCCGATCAGGACGGAGATGGGACGCGAGATCCGCAAGGCTTTCATCCCGTCCTGCCCGGACAATGTGATCATCTCGGCCGACTACTCCCAGATAGAGCTGCGCCTGATGGCCTCCATCAGCTCCGACCCGGATATGATAGAGGCGTTCCGGCAGGGTCAGGACATCCACACGGCTACAGCGGCAAAAGTCTTCAAGGTCAGCCTGGAGGATGTCACTCCCGAGCAGAGACGCAGGGCCAAGACCGCCAACTTCGGCATCATCTACGGCATCTCCGCCTTCGGTCTGTCCCAGAGACTGGACATCCCGCGAAAAGAGGCCAAGGAACTGATTGACGGATACTTCCAGCACTATCCCGCCATTGCGGACTACATTGAGCGCACCAAGACTGAGGCCAGAGAGAAGGGATATGTATCCACCATCTTCGGACGGAAAAGATACATCAAGGATATCAATTCGCGCAACGCCACGGTCCGTGGATTCGCCGAACGCAACGCCGTCAACGCCCCTATACAGGGCAGCGCGGCGGACATCATCAAGATAGCCATGAACCGGGTGGCGGTGGCCCTGAAAGCCGGAGGCTACAAGGCGCGGATGATACTCCAGGTACACGACGAGCTGGTGCTGGACACTCCGAAGGAGGAGGCGCAGTCCGTCATGGAACTGGTACGGAAAGAGATGGAGGGTGTAGTACAGCTCCAGGTACCGCTGACAGCAGAGTGCGGCTGCGGAGCCAACTGGCTGGAAGCACATTGACATACAAACCTGACAAGACGATGAATGACGACAACAGCATAAAAGGGCAGCCCGACGCTACGGGCACAACTACAGAAGAAAGCGAGCTCGCAGTAAAAGCCATGACGGGTGACACAGCTGCGTTCTCGGAGCTGGCCGGCAAATACACCGAACCTCTCCGCCTTTACATCCAGTCCATCTGCGCCAACGCCACCGACGCGGAGGACATCTGCCAGGAAAGCCTTCGGAAGGCATACCTGAGCGTATGCCAGTACAACCCTGAATATCAGTTCAAGACATGGATATTCTCCATCGCCAGGAACACGGCCATCGACCACCTGCGGCGCAGGAACAGCTTCACCACGGTCAAGCTGGCGGACACAGACGAGCCGTCCATCGGAGAGCATGAGACCGAGAACTCTCCCGAGGACGAGATGATAGACGACCAGTCCTACGACCTGTTCATCCGCTCCATAGCCGCCCTGCCTGACAGATACCGCCGCATCGCCGAGCTGCGCCTGCTGCACGACTACGCCTATCAGGAGATTGCCGACGAGCTGTCCATGCCCCTGAACACAGTACGCACCAGAATCCGCCGGGCAAAAGCCCTGCTGGAAAAAATGATGAGAAAATGAACGAGGACATCATATTCAGATATTTCCCGGAGATGGACGGCAGGCAGCGGGAGCGCATGGCCATGCTGGGCCCGCTGTACAGCGAGTGGAACTCACGAATCAACGTCATCTCCCGCAAGGACATGGACAATCTCTACATCCACCACGTCCTGCACTCCATGGCCCTGGTACGTTTTATCAGAAGCAGCGGACTAAGGCCTGAGAGCATATTCGACGCCGGCACCGGAGGCGGATTTCCAGGCATACCCATGGCCATAGCCATGCCCGAATGCAGGTTCACCCTCTGCGACTCGATTGCCAAGAAGATCAGAGTGGTCTCCGAAGTCTCGTCCGCCCTGGGGCTGGACAACGTGACTCCGGTCTGCAGCAGGACTGAGGCCATCAAGGACAGAAAATATGACTACGTGGTATCCAGGGCCGTCACGGAACTCAGCAAGTTCATCCCCCTGACCCGCCACCTGTACACGGAAGGGATTCTCTACCTTAAAGGCGGAGACATTCAGCAGGAGATAGAGGAATGCGTCAAAAGGTGCCGCATCACCCCGGAGCAGGTCTCCGTGTACGGCATTTCCGACTTATTTGAGGAAGATTTCTTCGAAAGTAAAAAGATTATTTGCATTTTCCGGCAAAAGCACTAACTTTGCGCTCCATTTTACTGACAAATAATAGAATTCTAGAATATGAAACGTACATTTCAACCGTCACAGCGCAAGCGCCGCAACAAACACGGCTTCCGCGAGCGTATGTCCACCCCCAACGGACGCCGCGTCCTCGCAGCACGCCGTCGTCACGGCCGTAAGAAACTGACCGTGTCATCCGAAGATCTGTATTAATATCTTCAATCGTGCGCAAAGCATAGAAAGCCCGACTGGTCGACCAGCCGGGCTTTCTGCGTTAGAATTCAAAGTTCAGACCACCTGTCACATTGGCGCCTGGCATCGGGAAGCCGGCGTTGATCTCGTACTTCCAGTTGAGCAGATTCTCGCCGCGCACCCACACGGACATCCAGTCCAGGATGCGGAATGAGGCCCTTATGTTCCACAATACGAAATCCTCCTGCACCGGACTGTCTCCGACCTGAGTGTAAAGCCCCGCCACATACTGTACGCCTGTGGACACATGCCAGCGGCCGTGAGCAAAGAGGCCTCCGACGTAGAGCTTGTGCTCCGGTGCTGCCACTACGGGATTATCCATGTGCAGGAAACTGTAATTGGCGTCCACAGACCAGTCGCGGGCGATACGCCAGGCCGCCTGGGCTTCCACTCCCGCATTGCGCAGAGCCCCGGCATTGACATTGTGCGGACGGCCGTCCACCATCTGCGTCATGATGAAATTGTCCCCGTCGATATAGAATACATTGACTCCGTATGAAAGCCTGCCCTCCAGCAGTTTCTGGGACAGGGACAGTTCATACGTCCACATCCGCTCCGGCATCAGGTCCGGATTCTGAGGAGGGAACATATACATCTCGCGGATAGTCGGATAACGGAAGCCCTTGCTGACCGAAGCCTTCAGCTCCATGAAGTGAGGCAGATGAAATGACAAGCCGGCCTGAGGCACCCACTCTACACCGATATGCGAATGGTGATCAATCCTTATGCCGGCATCCAGCGTGAGCCATGTGCCGACATTCTGGCGGAAATCCACATATCCTGCCACCTCGTGCTGAGCGATGTTCACGATATCCTCCCGCTCCCCCCTGCGCTCCCCTGCGACATATTGGTTCCAGGCAGAGCCCCCGAACCGGTACCAGTCCACCCCCACAGTCAGACGGTTGCCCCTGAACATCCTCACACTCTGGTATGCCGATATGCCCATCATGTCGTCATGAGAGTTGAAACGGTAATCCAGAGGCGACTCTCCGGCCAAAACACTGTATCCGTCGTTGATATGATGATCTCCCCAGTTGTAGAACACACTCAGGGCTCCGGACGTACCCTCATACTCGTTTTCCACAGCCAGCGAGGTCATTCCCCTGGTCACACTCTGATCCGCATCTGTCAGAGGGTCCGACACAGTACCGGGATTGGATGCGTTGAAATGTGTGACATTGACATCGGCCCTGACTCTCCAGTGCGGGGAAAAATCATACCCCAGCTTGGCATAGCCTCCGTACTGCTCGAATCCCATATCCGTACGGTGTCCGTCAGTCCGGTTGTACGAGGCACTTACGATGCTGGAGAAGTCCTTGTAGCGCACCCGGTTGGTCAGTTCGGTCTGGACCGTGTTCCACGAGCCGTAGCCAGCGTTGATATCGGTACGCACTCCGTCCTGCTGCATCCTGCGCGTGACGATATTGACCACACCGCCCATGGCGTTGGAGCCGTACAGCACCGAGGCCGGCCCGCGCAGAACCTCGACCCTCTCCGCCATCAGGGACTGATATGCATCCGATATCGGATGGCCGAACATGCCCATGTACTGTGGATGCCCGTCTATGAGCACCATCACCTGCCCGGAACCTCCGCTCAGTCCGCGCATCGATATGGTTCCCGCTGCCCCGTCCGAGACTCCGTACCCCATGATACCGCGTGAGGTGATGAAGAGGCCGGGCACCTGCTCGGTCAGCACCGGCAGCAGTGACGGGACATTGGAATACTCGATTAACGGACGGTCCACCACACTGACCGTCATGGGCAGATGCCGGATATCAGTCTCATTGCGGGTACCTGTCACCACCACCTCCGAAAGCGTGTCGGTCAGAACTTTTCCGGCAGTATCAGCCGGCACCTCAAAACAACGGGCCTCCGCCCAGACAGACACTGCAGCACATAGAAATGCCGCGGCCAGCACAAATATTTTTCTCATAGTGCAAATATAATCGTCTGTCCTGAGACGGAAACACAGATTTTACCCGAAATATTACCAATTTTACCGAAAAGGCCGTGCCTGGGTAAGTTTTTCTTTATATTTTTGTGCTATGAAAAAGATATTCAGGAAACCGTTCAGGGTCTCATTTACCAAGAACATACTGCTTATCCTCGGCATTCTCGTGGCAGGCTACCTGGTCGTCATCCTATCCCTTAAGGCCGTGACGCGCCACAATCAGGAGCTCACCGTACCGGACTTCTCAGGCATGAGCCTGGAGGAAGCCGGAGCACTGGCCGGGGCCGAAGGCTTAAGAATAGACGTGACCGACTCGGTGTACATAAGAGGGATGGAGCGCGGATCCGTCTCGCGTCAGAATCCACTTCCCGGCTCAAAGGTAAAGAAGAACAGGAGAATACTTCTGGTCATCAACTCAGTGATTCCCAGGCAGTCAGTCGTACCATCCGTTACCGGGTACTCATTCCGGCAGGCCAAGGCCGAGCTGATAGCCAACGGTCTCAGAGTGGGACGGCTGATCTACCAGGAGGATATAGCCACAAACAATGTCCTGGAGCAGCAGTACAGAGGAGAGGACATCGCCCCAGGGACGAAACTCAACAGCGGCACCGCCATCGACCTGATTCTGGGCCTCAATCCGGAAGACAGCACGACATTCGTTCCCAACGTGATCGGCTACAAATACCAGATGGCCACGGAGCTCCTGCAGGACAATTCCCTGAACATCTACAGCTGCGATTTCGACAGTACAGTATCCACATATTCCGACACTCTGGAAGCATACGTCTACGGCCAGTATCCGCCTGCTTCCGATTCCATAACCGTCAGGACAGGCTCGGCAGTGTCCCTTTTCCTGTCCAAGGACATAACCCGAATACCAGTGCCCGATGACGAAGCAGACAGCACCGACTCCCTCTGAGCAATGGGATGACATAGAAGAGCTGGACGACAGCCCTGATTCCGATGAGGAACAGGGAATGTTCGAGCATTACGGCCTGACCGTAGACCGCGGCCAGAGTCTGCTGCGCATAGACAAGTACCTCACTGCGCACATAGAGGGCGCATCCAGACACCGCATACAGCTGGCCATCGAGGCGGGCTATGTACGGGTCAACGGGACGGTCATAAAGGCCAACTACAAAGTAAAGCCCCAGGATGAGATAAAGATATTCCTGCCTTACCGCCGCCGAGGCTTCGAGATACTTCCCGAGAAGATGGATCTGGACATCAGATATGAGGATGAGGACGTACTGGTGGTCAACAAGCCGGCCGGACTGGTGGTACACCCGGGCTGCGGCCATTTCACCGGCACCCTGCTCAACGGCCTGGCCTGGTATCTGGGACGGAGCCAGGGCCCGGATGCCCCGGATGACCGCATGGGCATACTCGTACACCGCATCGACAAGGACACCTCCGGGACCCTGCTGATAGCCAAGAACGACGATGCCCAGGCCTATCTGGCCCGGCAGTTCTTCGTCCACTCCATAGAGAGAAAATATACTGCCATAGTCTGGGGCGACATGGAGCAGGACTCCGGCACCATAACCGGCGATATAGGCCGGGATCCCAACGACAGGCTCCGCTTCAAGGTCGTGGAGGACGGCACGGGAAAGCACGCCGTCACCCACTGGCGTGTCATCGAAAGGCTGGGCTACATCACTGTCGTGGAATGTTCCCTGGAGACAGGCCGCACCCACCAGATCAGGGTACACATGAACCATATCGGCCATCCTCTTTTCAACGACAGCAGATACGGAGGGGACAGAATACTCAAGGGCACCCTTTACTCAAAATACCGGCAGTTCATAGACAACTGCTTCGAGATTCTTCCGCGTCAGGCCCTTCACGCCGGCACGATAGGGTTCATCCACCCGCGCACACATGAGAAAGTCACGGTCAGCAGCGGACTGCCGGCTGACATGACCGCACTGATAGAGAAGTTCCGTAACTTTGTGAGCAGCCGACAGGCCTAACGCCTATGAGGAGGAGGTCCTCCGGGGCCGCGTCTCATACCGCCGCCCATCATCTTGTCGAAATTGCCGAAACGATAGACAAGGCTTATGATAAAATACTGCCCGAGGGTATTGTTGTAGGTATCCTCGATATAGTTGTCGGTGGTATTGCGGTAATTGTTCCTGGACTGATTGAGTATATCGTAGACCTTCAGGCGCAGGGTCATCTTTTTCTTCAGGAACGTCTGCGATATCTCGGCGTTCCAGGTCAGGGACGGCTCGCCGAAACCGGCATCGTATCCGATATAATAATTGTACCTGGCATCGGTGGCGATCTCCATACCCCAGGGCAGGGTGGCCGTCACCTCGGCGAACACCGAGTTGTCCCATGTATCGGAACGGGCCTGCGAGGCGATCTCGTACCACGCCTTGCGGTATGAGGCGCGGGCTCCGAGACGGGTTTCCAGATAATCGTTCCTGTAGACGAACGTCAGATTCTCCATCACTGAAAGGGTCGTAGTCCTGCCTGCAATAAGGTCGTCCATTATCTCGTCCAGAGTCGTGGCCGTAGTATCGTTGCCGGTATAGGACAGACTGCTGTTGACAGCCGCACGGGTAAAGGACATGATAGAAAAGCCGGACTTGGCAATCTGGGAATTGACCATGAACATCAGGTCTCCTCCTATGACCGGCCGGTCGGAGTTGATGGGAGCCGTGTACTGCACTCCCGAGCCATCGTACCAGCTGGCGTTGATGATGTCGTCCTTGGTATAGTTGAATCCTCCCATCAAAGCGTAGGTGGAGAAGGTCTTCATGTCCGTATAGTCATAGTGCATCCTCAGTCTGTGCTGGAACTCCGGCTTAAGAGTCGGATTACCCAGGGACACATACAGAGGGTCCGAGTTGTCCGGCACGGGCATCAGCTGATTGACAGAAGGCTCTGAAGTACGGCCCCAGTAGAACAGACGCAGGAACTCATTGTCCGAGAAGTTGTAGTCAAACCGGGCCGACGGAGCGAAATTCCATACCGTATAGGACGTATCCCTGGCCGCCCCCATCTGTCCTACAGTCCTGGTTGTGGACGGTTCGGCATTGACTCCTATCTGGAGATTGTATTTCTCCTCCTGCTTCATCATGCTCACCTGCATCCTGTGGCTCAGGAAGGTGTTGGTCATACGGCTGGAATAGTCATCGATCAATCTACCGCTGGCGTTGTCATAAGTCATCTTCTCCGACTGATACTGCTGCCAGTCAAAGCGATAGGATCCCAGCAGGAAAAAATTCCTGCCCAGAGGCTCGGTATACGTCAGGTCCGCGGACACCGAATAGCTCTCATCCTTCTGGTCGTATCTCTGGTCTATCAGTTCCGTTCCGGACAGCACGTTGTCCGCATAAGTATTGGTCTCGGAATAGTTGGTACCGCTGTAGTCATTGTTGGACAGGGAATAGTCCACATTAAGAGATAAGGTACGGCCCTTGGTCTCCCCTATTTTCTGCCTTAAAAGCAGACGGCCTCTTGTCTGCCACGAGATACCGTCCGAGGTGGACTCGCTGCGGCCGTCATTGACCTTGCCGCTTTCGGAATTGTCCGTAGAATACTCGCTCATCTCATTATAACGGCTGCGTCCATAGTTGAACCGGGGACGGAAGAGTATGGAAGTCTTGTCGTTGAACTTATAGTCGAACACCACTCCGCCGCGGTGACCGTCGCTGAAAAAACGGCTGGTCTCGGAATTGTCCGTAATCAGGCTGGAGCCGTCACTGAGAAAGGTCGTCCTGCTGCTGCGCTCCTCCACGTCCCTTATCGAGCCGTTATAGAGATAATTGCCCCCCAGCTCCCGGTCCCTGTCACCTCCGATGTTCATATTGGCGTTCACTCCGGCCATCCAGGAGGTCATGATACCTCCACGGTTGCCGCCGAAGCCGCGTCCGCGCATACCGCCGCCCATCTCGCTGTTCATGTCGTTGAATCCACGGTTGTTGGTGTTGTTGCCGTTGAGGATGAAGCTTATCTGATTGTTCTCGGTGAAGCGGCCTATCATACCGGAAGCCTGATAACGCGCATCATGTTCTTCGGTCTGAAGATCATGTCCTCCTCCGGCGGTCACGTTACCGAACCACGCCTCCAGCATACCCGGCTTGATGCTAAGGTCTATGACCTTCTCCTCATTGCCGTCGTCTATGCCGGTGAACTCGGCCTGATCGGACTTCTTGTCCACAATCTTCACTTTCTGGATTATCTGGGCAGGAATGTTCTTGGAGGCCAGCGAAGGGTCGTCCAGAAAGAATTCCTTGCCGCCTATCATTATCTTGTTTATAGTCTCTCCCTGATACGATATCGCTCCGTCACTGTCCACATCCACGCCGGGCAGTTTCTTGAGCAGGTCCTCCAGCACGTCATTGTCAGTGGTCTTGTAAGCCGCTGCACTGTACTCTATCGTATCCTTCTTGACCACTATGGGATTGCCGACAGCCGACACCACCACCGCGTCCAGCATCTCCACGTCCTCGCTCATGAACAGTTCTCCGAGGTCTGTCACCGCCTTGTCCACCGTGATATTGCGGACAAGTTTCCTGTACCCGACCATATCCGCCACGAACATATACTTGCCCGCCGGGACTCCTTTAATCATACCCTTGCCGTCGGCATCCGTCACGGCATAGTATGCGCTGGTGCTTCCGTCCTTGGAAAGATATATGGTGGCGAACGACACCGGTTCCAGCGAGAGGGTGTCGTTCAGCTTTACCTTCACAGTATTGTCACCTTTCTGCGCAAAAAGGCTCCATGCGGAAAATATCAGCAGCAGCACAGAAAGAAGGCGTTTGTATGTCATCGTGTGTCAGAATTAAAAAACGTTGTTTTGACAAATCTTAACTGCGATAGTTTAAACGGACAGGCATTAAGTTTTGCGGCTGTTCAACGCATCCGCTCGGGATGGGACTTCACGAACTTCTCCCAGCTGGTGGAGTTCTCTACATCCGCGAACGGATTGACCAGCTGATAGAAATGACACAGGGCAATGGCCAGGGCATCCGATGCATCCAGAAACTCCGGCCTGAGTTCCGTCGCCAAGGTCCTGGACAGGATCAGGGCCACCTGCTCCTTTGAGGCAGCACCCTGACCGGTGACAGCCATCTTGACCTTCCGGGGAGCATACTCGAAGATAGGGACATTGGCCGCAATGGCAGCCGCAATGGCAGCACCCTGAGCCCGTCCCAGTTTCAGCATGACCTGCGGATTCTTTCCATAGAAAGGGGCCTCGACCGCCACGTCATCCGGGGTATATCTGGAGATAATCCCGCTGACTTCCGTAAATATGGTGTTGAGCTTCGCGAAATGATCCTTCTCCTTCCGCAGGTCCACCACCCCCATGTCCACATAGTGGACCTTACGTCTGTCTGCAAGAATGACCCCGTAACCAAGAATCATGGTTCCGGGGTCTATTCCCAGTATCACCCTCTGTGCGTCATTCATCGGACTCAGTCTATCCGGATGAAGCGGGTATATTCCTGCAGCACCTTCGGGATGTTGATGCCGTCGGGAGTCTGGTTGTTCTCAAGCAGGGCGGCCACTATCCTGGGCAGTGCCAGAGAACTGCCGTTGAGAGTGTGGGCCAGATTGATCTTGCCCTCACCGTCCTTGTATCTGAGCTTAAGCCTGTTGGCCTGATATGACTTGAAGTTGGACACCGAGCTGACCTCCAGCCACCTCTGCTGGGCCGCCGAGAACACCTCGAAATCGTAGGTAATGGCCGAAGTGAAGCTCATGTCGCCACCGCACAGACGGACTATGCGGTAAGGCAGTCCGAGAGACTTCACAAGCCTCTCTACATGGAGCACCATCTCGTTGAGAGCCCGCTCCGATGCATCGGGAAGCGAGAGCTGCACTATCTCCACCTTGTCAAACTGATGCAGGCGGTTCAGTCCGCGCACGTCCTTGCCGTATGAGCCGGCCTCCCTTCTGAAGCAGGGGGTATAGGCCGTCATCTTCACGGGGAAGTCGGACTCACTCAGGATGGTATCCCTGTAGATATTGGTCACGGGCACCTCGGCTGTAGGCACCATGTAGAATTTGTCCAGCGAGACAAAATACATCTGTCCCTCCTTGTCCGGCAACTGGCCGGTACCGAAGCCCGACGCCTCATTGACCAGGATAGGAGGCTCTATCTCCATATAGCCCGCCTTTGTGTTGAAATCCAGGAAATACTGAATCAGAGCCCTCTGAAGCTTGGCTCCCTTGCCCTTGTACACCGGGAAACCGGCACCCGTCAGCTTCACGCCCAGGTCAAAGTCTATGATATCATATTTTGAGGCGAGTTCCCAGTGCGGAAGAGCACCTTCAGGGAGTTCCGGTATCTCCCCGCCCATACGGACTATTACATTGTCATCTGCATTCCTGCCCGCGGGCACTATGTCATCCGGGATATTGGGCAGCTGCACCAGCAATTCGTCCTGCAGCTTCTGGCTCTCCTCCATCTGAGACTCTATCTTCCTGGAGTTCTCTTTCATCTGAGCCACTTCCTTCTTGGCCGCCTCGGCCTCATCCTTCCTGCCCTGCTGCATCAGGGTTCCTATCTCCTTTGCCTTGGCCTTCTGAGCCGCGAGAGCCGCGTCCAGTTCCGTCTGGCAGGAACGTCTTACCCTGTCCTGCTCCAGTATCTTCTCCACAATGGCGGATGCGTCAAAATTCTTTACCGCAAGCCTTTCGATTACAAACTGAGGGTCTTCCCTCAAAAGTTTAAGAGTCAACATCTGTCTATCATTTTTTTAAGACGCAAATATAATAAAAAATGAGCTGCCTTGACGGGCAGCCCACTTACTTTCATCTCCTATCGGTCATTACTCCGCGCTGGGAGGTATAATCGATACATAGGACTTGTTCTCCCTGGTCTTGCGGAAAGACACCACACCGTCTACAAGAGCGTAAAGGGTATGGTCCTTGCCCATGCCTACATTCTGACCGGGATTGTGTACTGTTCCTCTCTGACGGACGAGGATGTTGCCGGCCTTGGCCATCTGACCGCCGAACAATTTGAGTCCAAGTCGTTTGCTGTGTGATTCACGACCGTTCTTCGAACTACCGACACCTTTTTTATGAGCCATAATCTGTCCTCCTGATAATTAAGCGATCTCGTCGATGAGAATCTGGGTTAAACACTGGCGGTGACCATTGAGCTTCTGGTAGCCTTTACGACGTCTTTTCTTGAATACCAGAACCTTGTCAGCCTTTACATGATCCAGGATGGTAGCCTTTACGCTGGCACCGTCCACATAGGGAGTACCCACTTTGACCGAACCGTTGTCATCGGTCAGAAGCACTTTGCTGAAATCAAGAGAAGCACCCTTCTCGCCCTCAAGACGGTTCACGAAGATCTTCTTCCCTTTCTCAACCTTGAATTGCTGTCCTGCAATGTCTACAATTGCGTACATCTAATAAAATAATTTTAAAATTAACGGCAGTAAGCGGTTATTATACTTTCAAATAACTCTTATTCAGCAGCTTAACAACCTACATTGTGTATTTTGGGAGAGCAAAAGTAATACATTTCCTCATTTTTCCCAAATTAAAGACAGAAAAATTACTTTTTTTCCTATTTTTGCTCACAGAGAAAGACAGCAATCATGGAATCCCCTTTTACCTACAACCGCACTGCCTCTGGGAACAGTTTCCTCGCGAGAAAGAAGGAAGTCAGTCAGACTGTCCTCAACATCCGCAGCAGAGTCAATACCGTAATCTACGAGCCACCCAAGACCGGCAAGCAGTCCATGATAGACATGGCCGTCTCCCAGAGCGGGCTGACTCCGGCCTGCATCGACATGACAGGCATGATTGACGCTGACAAGCTGCTCCGGGCACTGCAGGACACATCGGGCCATACCTTAATATATATTAAGAACTTCCAGAACCTCCTGCGGCTGCCGGACTGGGAGAAGACGGCGGCCGTGCTGAGCCACAGTATGCAGAAGGAAGATGCGCCGGTATACATCCTGTCCGGCTCGGGGATCAACGCCATGAAGCATATCTTCGAGGAGAAAAAACTCTTCTACCGGCAGTACGAGAGGGTAAGGCTCTCCCCCATAGACGAGCGTTCCGTCACCGACCACATCATCAGGACATTCCTGAAAGTCGGCAGGGTCGTGGAGCAGAGCCAGGCCGAACGCATCTACAACACAGCGGACGGACACCCCTGGTACATCTGGCAGATAGCCGACACATGCTTCAATCTGACAAAGGGGTACCTCAGCGACAGCATCATCACCGAAGCCGTGGACTCCCTGCTGTACACGCACTCAGTCAGGTTTCAGGAGACCGTGGACAATCTGAGCCGGTATCAGCTGTATTTCCTGAGAGCGGTCTTCGACGGCATCTCCAAGGCCAGCTCCTCGGAAGTGATTGAGCGTTACCGCCTCAACTCCTCCGCCAATGTACACCGCATCAAGGAGGCCCTGACCAAAAAGGAGGTCATCCATATCGACGGACAGGACACTCCGAGGATCATCGACCCTATCTTCCGGCTTTGGCTGAAGAGATTCTATTTCAAGGACAATAAAGAACAATAATACCATGAAGAGACTGGCAGTGCTCTCCGGTGCAGGAGTCAGCAAGGAGAGCGGAATCAACACATTCAGGGACTCCGGAGGACTCTGGGAGCAGTACCCGGTGGAGGAAGTGGCCTCCATAGAAGGCTGGTACCGCAACCCCGGCCTGGTCCTGGACTTCTACAACGCCCGCAGGCGGGACGTACAGCACAGGGAGCCCAATGAGGCCCACAGAATAATAGCGGAACTTGAAAAGGACTTCAAGGTGACGGTAATCACCCAGAACATAGACAATCTGCACGAGAGAGCCGGCTCCACCGACATCATCCACCTGCACGGGGAGATTACCAAGGCCCGCGGCGAGCACTCCCTTCAGCCAGTATACGATATAGGCTACAACGACATACACCTTGGAGACAAGGACAGCCGGGGCGAGCAGCTGCGTCCGCACATCGTCTGGTTCGGCGAGCCGGTGCCAATGATAGAGCAAGCCGCCGAAGTGGTCTCGCAGTGTGACATCCTGCTGGTCATCGGCACCTCGCTGGCCGTCTACCCTGCCGCAGGTCTTGTCGGCTACGTCCGTGCCGGAGTCCCGGTCTACCTCATCGACCCCAGCCCCATCTCCCTGCACTACAGCCACTACACCCAGATACAGGACGTAGCCACCTCAGGTATGCGCCGCTTCCGTACATTAGCCGAATCACTAAAATAACATCCCGCACTACGGTCGGACAACCTGTCCCGCCTGAATACAAAAAGCCGCACTCGAAACGAGTACGGCTCTGCTGTATCCTGAAGAAGTGTATTACTTCTGACGGTTCTTGTAACGCTGATAGAACTTGTCCACGCGGCCGGCGGTGTCCACCAGTTTCATCTTTCCGGTATAGAAAGGATGAGAGGTGTTGGAAATCTCGACCTTTACGAGCGGATATGTAACACCCTCTATATCTATCGTCTCCCTGGTGTTGACGCAGGAACGGGTGATGAACACATGCTCATTGGACATATCCTTGAATGCTACAAGACGGTAGGATTCGGGATGTATACCTTTTTTCATCTTATTGTGTTTTTAATTTCGGACCGCAAAAATATACATTATTTTCTTTTCCACAAAATTTTAGGAAGATTTCGCGTACTCCGTCCAACACCTGCGGACAATAGCCTGGATCAGTCAGCGTAGCGTATCTCGCGGCGTTCAATCTTTGTAGGCACGGCACTGCCGTCCTGATATGTAAGACGCTCTATCCAGTTGCCGTGGGAGTCAAGGGTCAACTCAAAATGGATTGAGACCGTATTTGCTCTGCCTGAAATAGTCATGGCAGAGCAGAATCCATTATCGTCATACTCCATCCTGCTTTCCATCTTACCGAACAGCATATTGTCCGAGTATACGGAATCCCTACGGCATTGACTGTCGTAACGCATCTTGAACTCACTCAGCTTCCTGCCAGTAACAGAATACATAATATTTCCGGTATTATAACCGCGATCATCATATGTCATGATACGGTATCCGGCCGGTTTACCTTCCTTAAAAGAATAATCCACTCTGATACTGTCAGTCCCATAATACTTGTAAACTTCATATTTTTTCAGGCTGTCCATTCCGTCCGTAGCCCTCATAGAGTATATCCGGCCGTTTTTATACTCATACACATCCTTCTCCAGAAGTTCTCCGGAAGACGATACTGTTTCTGTTTCCAGAAGCTGGCCCTTACTGTTATATAAAGACCTCTGCTCCGAAACCATATCGCCGTGCCTGTTGAAACGGCGCAAAAGGGTCGCATTGCCGTCACTGTTAAACTCTATATAGACATTGTTCGCCATAGGATCTATTTCACCGGCCTTGAAACCCTCAGCCGCCGAATCCACTGTATACGGTATAGACCTTAATGACAATACATCTCCTTTCAGTTCATACTTAGAGGCATCTGTTTCCTGGACAGGAGACCATGAATTGCATGAAACAACGGCCAAAGCCGCCATAACGGCCATGACAGCCGTAGCTAATTTCAGATATTTTCTCATACTTACCATATTAGTTAATTGTTAATTGTCCTGAATGTCTTTACACGTACAAGCTGATCGTCGTAGAGCATATAGCGGCGCGCCTTGCGTATCCATTTCTGCTCCTCGACCTTGATATGCTCCTTAAGATCTGTCCATGAGGCAGAGCCTGCTACATACGAGCACATCACCTCGTCCCCCACGACGGCATCAAGTCCCGACACATCCGCCGGGACACCGTCCGCCACCAGTTGACGTATGATTCTTAGCGCATGAGCCACCGAATGATAAGGCACTCCCGGTCTGGGCAGCATCTGAAAGCCATAGCAGAACTCATCCTTATACCGTCCGAATCGCGGGGTAAATACAGTCCTGCGCAGGAATACTCCGGCATCGGAGAATCCGGACACATCGGCCTGCCTCAGATAACGTTCCATATACGGAGCCCCGAAGAGTTCGTAAGGCCGGGCCGTCCCCTCCCCATAACTCAGGTCCGTACCCGAAAGCAGTATCATGCCGCAATAAAAGTTCGATGTGAACAGTCCGGGGACATCCGGCCTGGGCGGAATACTCCACGGCATCAGATACTGGGTCGCCGGACGTACCATATAGGAAATGATATGCAGCGGGAACCTGGCTCCCAACTCCGAATAGAATAGGTTTGCCAGTTCTCCCAGGGTCAGGCCGTGCCGGTGCAGGATCCCGTCACTGGCGGTACCCTCCACCCACCGGCCGCAGATGTTCTCCCTGTCCAGTATATACACCGACACGGAGAGGCCGTCATGATGGATTACTCTGAATATCTCATGCAGCAGCGCGGTCATGCTGTCGTATCTGGAACCGGTGTCCTGATACTCTACTATGAGCGCATCGATGTCTTCCAGAGCACTCCGGTCCACAGGCGTGCCCGCCGGAAGCGGCACGAACTCACAGCCGTCAAGTCCAAGTCCGGAATACCTGGCGGCTCCGGCAGGAGAGCCCGCATCGGATTCTCCGAAAATACCGGCTGCCGGATAAAATATCTTCTTCAGACCGCTCCTGCGGTAAAGACCCTCAAACAGATACTCTTCCGCCTCGGGATTCCAGGCAGACTGGTTGCACAGCACGGCAAGCCGCCCCTTACGCAACACGACGTCCTCCTGACGGTCCAGTGATGTAGTCCTAAATGAAAACATTATCAGCCTATTGTCGTTTCAACCATTGCAATGATATCCGATGCTATCCTCTCAGCCCCGGCCTCATCCTCCGCCTCGGAATAAACTCTTATAATCGGTTCCGTGTTGGAACGGCGCAGATGCACCCACATCCTCTCCCTGTCAAAGTCTATCCTGACTCCGTCGATGTCGGTGATACGCTCTGAGGCGTAGGCTTTCTTCACCTCTTCCAGCACCTTGTCTATCAAATCCTTGTCGGACAACTCTATCCTGTTCTTGGAGATAGAGTAACGGGGCAGGGATTCCCTCAGCGCGGAGACCTTCTTCCCCGACTCGGCGATGCTGCTCAAGAACAGGGCTATGCCTATCAGCGCATCCCGGCCGTAATGCAGGTCCGGCACTATGACACCCCCGTTGCCCTCGCCGCCTATGACGGCTCCGGTGCGCTTCATCTCGGCGGTCACATTGACCTCTCCCACTGCCGACGCCGTGTAAGTGCATCCGCGGGCCTCGGTCACATCCCGCAGAGCACGGGACGAGGAAAGATTGGAGACTGTAGGGCCCGGCCGCTTGGACAGCACATAGTCCGCGACAGAGACAAGGGTGTACTCCTCTCCGAAGAAACTGCCGTCCTCGCAGACCAGGGCCAGACGGTCTACGTCCGGATCCACGGCTATACCCAGATCGGCTTTTTCCTCTGCCACTGTACGGCACAGATCTACCAGATGGGACGGAAGGGGCTCTGGATTGTGCGCAAACTGTCCGGTAGGCTCGCAGTTAAGCTTTACGCAATCCACTCCCAGAGCGTCCAGCAGTCTGGGCACGGCGATGCCGCCGACTGAGTTGACCGCATCCAGCACAGCCTTGAAATGCGCTTTTCTTATGACCTCCCTGTCCACCAGCGGATGGGCCAGCACGGCCTGTATATGAGCGTCCGTAAAATCCTTTTCCACATACGAGCCGAGAGAGTCCACGTCGCAGTATTCGAAATTCTCATCCCCGGCAATCCTTACAAGCTCTGCACCCTCGGCCGCATTGAGGAACTCCCCGTGCTCATTGAGCAGTTTCAGGGCGTTCCACTGCCTGGGATTATGCGAGGCAGTAAGTATGATGCCTCCATCGGCCTTCTCGAATATCACGGCCATCTCCACTGTAGGCGTGGAGGCCAGGCCGGCATTGACCACGTCTATGCCGCATGCCCTGAGAGTCCCGCATACTATCTCTTCCACCATGGGGCCGGAGATGCGTGCATCCCTTCCGACCACCACCTTGAGCCGGCGGCTGCCCTTGCTGCGGTGCAGCATGGAAGAATATGCCGATACGAATTTTACAATATCCAGAGGCGTAAGCGAATCTCCGCACACTCCTCCTACAGTACCTCTGATACCTGAGATGGATTTAATAAGTGTCATTTCCTGTTTATATTATTTCTATATCTTCCGCTTCCAGCCAGCCCTGCCTGCCGTCCGACAGTTCTATGCGGTACCACTCTCCCAGAGAATCCATCACGGCCACCTTGGTGCCCTCGTGCAGAATAAATAGGGACTGGTCCGTAGAGCCCGGCGAGCTCTTGACGCTGCTCACGGGTACGGTCACCACCGCCTCTCCGTCAGACTCCAGACCGGAGCGCAGGTTGAAAGCAAACACAGCGGATATTATCGTCATCAACAGGGCTGCCACAGCCAGGGCGAAAGCTGTCTTGCGCAGTGCCGGCGAGCCACCGAAGCGGAACAGCAGCACCATTACCGCCATCACCAGGAACAGGGCCAGCGCAATCCAGGCCCAGGCATCAGAGGACACCGTATCCCGGAATGCCTTTATCCATGTCAGCAGGATAAACTCCGGCACCTCGTCAATCCTGTCCAGGGTGTACTCCCGGGCTATCGCCAGGTTGACCTGCGCATCCTCGTAGGAGGGATCAAGTTTGAGAGCCCTCTCATAATAGAGTATGGACTGCCCGAGGCTGTTGCCCAGCTTATAATAGCAGTTGCCGATATTGTAATACAGTTCCCTGGAAACATAACCCTCCGCCTCCAGTGCGGAGAAGCAGTCCAGAGCCGCCTGGTAATTCTCTTCCGTATAGTCCTTGACCGCCTGATTCCAGAGCGAGTCGGCATCCTGTGCGGACAGCCATGCCGCCGACACTGTCAGGATGCCCAATATCATAATTATGCGTTTCATCTTACTCAACTTTCTATATCCGATATCACTTTCTCCGCCTGACGGTAATGCGCCTCCATGGCCTCCGAGCCGCTCGACGGCGCATAACGGGCGTACTCACAGGCATCCAGTACCTCGAACAGGGATTTAATCACCGCCTCGTCTCTGCCCCGGGTCCGCAGTTCTTCCTCTATCCTCTCCCGGCTGAGTTCCGATACGGGAAGCATCAGCTTGTCAGAGATATAGCCTTCTATGGCCTTGTGCAGTTCCTCGTAGAACGCCGTATAGAGATTCTGCCTGAGGAAGGCGGAGGCAGTTTTAAGTCTTGCCCTGGCCACCTTCATGGCCTTGCGGTTACGGCTGCCGGCCACGTCCCTGCGAAGAGCGGCGCTTCTTACCAGATATACCCATGCTCCCGCAGTACACAGCAGTATCACTATCGGAACAATATAGATTACGGGAGTGTCCACCAGAAGCCGGGGTTCCTTACGCAGGCCGGAGGGAGAAGCCGATATGAAACGGATATCCTCTCCCAGGCTCTTGACACTCTGTTTGTTGACTCCTGACGACACCACCGCCGCATCAGTCCGCTGTCCCTGTCCTACCTTCAGTTTCAAGGGGCCTGATGACAGTGTCCTGTAACGCCCGGAGGCTATGTCATAATACGAGAACTCCACCGGCGCGATGTCATACTCACCGGGGACTCTGGGGATGAAAGGATACTCAAAAGTCACAGTACCTGACGCACCGGCATCTCCGGTCGAGACCTTTTCCGTCTTCTTCACGTCATAAGCCTCGAAATCCGAGGGGAATCTCACTTCCTGGGTACTGACAAGATTGATGTTGCCTGTTCCGGATATCACCACTTTCAGAGACGCAGCCTCATGCGCGGCCACACTGTCGGAACTGAAAGCGGCCGACAGCCTGAAACTGCCCACACCTCCCGTAAACGAAGCCGGAGCCCCCGAAGGAAGAGGCGAGACCTCTATCCGCACCGGAGAGCTGGACACCCTCTTGCGGACTGTCTGATATGTATCGAAGAAATCGTCGAAGATAGACCTGGATGCCGAGGGCTGCGAGCGCACCTGTACGAGGCAGACCAGCTCTGCCGGATCGATGGTCATACTGCCTGTCTGCTGGGGCAGCAGCATGTATCTGCGCAGAAGAGCAGCGTTGTACACCTGGCCGTCATAATTCTCGCGGACGAAAGAAATGTTCTGAGGTGCGTCTATCTCCTGACTCCAGAAGCCGTCGAAGGACGGGAAACGGATGTCCTCAAACCCACCTATGGCCGAATTCTTAACGTACAGTTTCAGAGTAACGGTTATCGGCTCTCCGACCACCGCCCGCGTCTTGTTGACCGTCATACGGAGCATGATATCGTCTCCGGCCCGTGGAGCCGCACCCTGCGGGGCGGGAGCCGTGCCCTTGACTACCTCGACATCAGCCGCCTCAGTAGTGTACGTCTCCTTGCCTATCTTCACGGAAGCAGGGCCTATCCGGTACTTTCCCACTGCTGTCGGCCGCAGCATGTAGGTATAGATGCTGGAGCGGGACTGGGTGGTCTTGCCGTTTATCATCTGGAAATTGGAGGATGTGGAGGTCAACGGTCCTGCCAGCACCTCGAAGCCCTCAAAGGACGGTGCCTCGAAATCGGTCACACGGGCATCGCCGGTAGCCGTGAAGACTACCTTGAAATCCTCGTCCGAGGACACCACTGCGGGCACATCCACCGTAAACGAGTTCTGGGCGGCGGCTGTCACCGTCCCCAGAAGCACACATACGGATAAAAATAGATTTCTGCTGAATATTCTTGTCATCTTACCAATTTTTCTCCTTCTCTTTTGATTTCTGCTGCTCTGCCTTGGCCTTTTTCACCTTGTCCTGCGTCTGCTTTTCCTTGTCTTCTATGGCCTGGAGCATCTGCTGGGCCGCCTGAGGCGTTATCTGGGGCTGGTCCTGCTGCTGTTGCTGCTGATTCTGCTGATCTTGATTCTGATTCTGTTGATTCTGGTCCTGATTCTGTTGATTCTGGTCCTTGTCCT
The DNA here is from genome assembly GCA_944323785.1 of uncultured Bacteroidales bacterium. Classification (GTDB taxonomy): domain Bacteria; phylum Bacteroidota; class Bacteroidia; order Bacteroidales; family UBA932; genus Coprenecus. Next base: position 125,475 of record CALUTU010000003.1, read on the forward strand.
GATCCTGGTCCTGCTGATCTTTCTGATCCTGCTGCTGATTCTGGTTCTGTTGCTGCTGTTGCTGCTGTTGCTGCTGTTGCTGCTCTTTCAGCATCTTCTGCGCATATGCCAGATTGGACTTGGTCTCAAAATTGTCCGGTTCAAGCCTCAGGGACTCCTTGTACGCATCCACAGCCTCCTGATACTTCTTCTGCTTCAGGGCCAGATTGCCGCTGTTGTGGAAACAGTCCGAGGCCCTGGACGGAGAGACACTCTTGAGAGAGTCACCCAGTCCCTTAAGATACAGCTCAGCCTCACTGTAGCTTTCCGTCCTGTAAAGGGCATTGCCGAGATTGTATTTGGCGGTTATCGATGTGGAGTCCTCAACCAGAGCACGTTTGTAGTCCAGCTCCGCCTCCCGGAACTCGCCTTTCCTGAAGTCCCGGTTGCCGGCCCTGACCTCCGAACGGTCGCTCTGAGCCTGAAGCATCACTGGCGACGCAAGCATCAGGATGAGCACGGCCACCATCCCCTTTCCGCTCCCGAAGAGGCTCCTGCGGTTGCGGGTGTCCGATATCATAAACTCTATCAACATAAATATCAATGCTATGGCAAAGAAATACATATACTGCTCGTCATACTCCTCGAAGACCACCGACTGGAAGTCCTTCTCCTCCAGGCTGCGGATCTCGTCAATCACCGGATTGAGTCCGAACTCGGTGTTGCCGGCCCTGACATAAAGTCCCTTGCCGGCCGAAGCCACCTCTTTCAGGGTCGCCTCGTCCAGACGGGTCACCACGATATTGCCGTCCTTGTCCTTCAGCAGCTCGCCGTCCACCGGTATGGGCTTGCCCTCCGGCGAGCCGACTCCGATGCAGAACACCCGTGCCCCCATATCCACCGCATCCCTGGCCGCAGCCACCGGGTCGTCCTCGTGGTTCTCGCCGTCGGTTATCAGGATGATGGCGCGGCTGTTCTCACTCTCGGATGTAAAACTCCTGATGGCCGTCCTTATGGCCTCTCCCATCGCCGTACCCTGAACCGGCACTGACTCCGTGGTGATGGAACTGAGAAATATCTTGGCCGAGACATAGTCCGAAGTGACAGGCAGCTGCACAAACGACTCTCCGGCAAAGATTATCAGACCGATACGGTCTCCCTGAAGCTCATCCACCAGCTTGGATATCGCCAGCTTCGCCCTTTCCAGACGGTTGGGCGAGTAATCCTCCGCCAGCATGGAGTTGGAGACATCCAGCACCACCATGATCTCCGCACCCTTCACCTGCTTCTCCTTCAGAATAGCTCCCAACTGAGGCCTGGCCATACCTATGGCGAAGAACAGCAAAGCCAAAGAGAGAAGCGTGAGCTTAAGCCAGCCCTTGCGTCTGGGCACCAGCGGTGCCAGGGAGCTGACCAGGTCCGGGTCTCCGAAACGGGCGATACGCCTCTTCCTCCACCTGCGCATCAACCAGTAGGCTATGAACATCAGGGGTATGAGCAGTATCAACAACAAATATAATGGTTGTGCCAGGTAAATCATGCTATCCTCCTTGCTGCAAAAATTCTCAATATAATCTCCAACAGGAACGCGGCCAGTGCCCATACGGCGAAACGGCCGAACTCCTCAGTGTAGACGGGGAAGGAGTCTACAGTTATCTTGACCTTCTCCATCCGGTTGATCTCATCGTAAATCTGCATCAGCTTGGTATTGTCGGTCGCCCTGAAATACGTACCTCCAGTCTCCTCCGCTATCTGTCTGAGCAGATCCTCGTCTATCTCCACCTTTACATCCATGACCCTCACTCCAAACGGGGTCATCACAGGATACGGAGCTGTACCCATAGCGCCTACACCTATCGTATAGACCCTGATTCCGTAAGTCTCGGCTATCTCGGCGGCTGTCAGGGGCGTCACCTCTCCCCGGTTGTTCACTCCGTCTGTAAGCAGTATCACCACCCGGCTCTTGGCCTGGGAGTCCTTCAGACGGGCCACGGCATTGGCCAGACCGTTGCCGATGGCTGTTCCATCGTCTATCAGACCGCATTCTATGTCGTTGATGAGATTGATAAGCGTTGCCCGGTCAGTAGTCAAAGGACACTGCGTATAGCTCTCTCCGGCAAACACGACCACTCCTATGCGGTCGGAGGGCCTCTGGGATATGAACTCTATGGCTATGCTCTTTGCGGCCTCGATGCGGTCCGGGGTAAAATCCCTGGCCAGCATACTGGTGGACACGTCCAGAGCCAGGACTATGTCTATGCCCTCCGAGTCCGTCCTGGTAACATTGGAGGAGGTCTTCGGCCTGGCTATGGCCACGATAAGCAGGGCCACCGCTATCATCCTGAGCACAAAGGGCAGATGACGCAGCACCCCGGCCGCCCCGGCACTTTTCCGGGACAGAGGAGCCGTCGTGGACATGACGACGTAGGGCCGCTTCTTGCGGAGCTGCCGCCACACATACAGTGCGGCCATGGGTATCAGGAGCAGTTCCAGATACAGCAGTGATGGATATTGGAAGAAAAAGTCATTCATCTTTCCTGCCTCCTTCTGTTGCTTTACCGTCCGCCTCCAGTTCATGCATGAAGGTGTCGTTGACGAACCGCACCGCCACGGGCACCGCGTTCTCATTCTCCGCCTCAGTAGCCGAATATTTGGCGAACTTGACCAGGTCAGCCGTCCCGAACAGCTCTTTGAGGGCCTCGTAGTCAGAAGGAGCCAGGTCCTTCACGGACAGATCGACCAGTATCTCATTGGATGTACGCTCTATGGTCTTGATGCCGAAACGCTGCTCTATGTAGACTCTCAGCGTATCGGTAATCTCGGTATAATACTGCTTCTGATTGCCCTTCTGCCACAGTTTCTCACCCCTTATACGGTCCAGGCTGCGCAGAGCCACGATATGAGGAGGATCCTTCGGGTCCGGCTTGCCGAAAACCATTCCCGTCTTTTTACGCTTGATGGCAAAATGCACTGTCAGGACGACCACTGCGACGAGAGTCGCCAGCAGCAGGATCCACGGCACCAGTTCCTTGAAAGTTACGGGATAGCGGAACTGCGGACGGATGTCGTACATCTGATAGGTGGTGGTATCTATGGGCACCGTAGTCACCTCCAGCGGCACCTCCGGCAGCCGCATCGTATCCACGCCCTGTCCGTCCCGGTAGAAATACACCACCAGCGGAGGCAGCACATAGCTTCCGCTGTCGAACGAAGTGACGACCGCCCGTGTCTCCACCATCGAGAAGTCCTTCTTTCTGTCCACTGTATCTACCTTAAAGTCCCCTATCAGCTCCACTCCCGGCACCACATAGCCCGACATCGAGTCTATCTTCACGGACATTCCTTTCGGAACCTTTATCCTGGACTTCCATTCCACCTGGTCTCCGATGAGTATCGTATCCCTGGACACCGTGGCGGAAAGTATGTCCTGTGCCCCGGCCCTGAAAGAGACAGTCATGGCCGCAAGCACCGCCAGAGAGAGTATCAATTTCTTCATTTTCATATCCTATGCCCTAGTCTTGAACAAAGCCACCAGGCTCTTCACATAATCCTGGTCAGTCCTGATGCTGACCGTATCCACTTTATATTTGCGGAGCACCAGCAGCGTCTCCGCATAGGCCTTCCTGGCCCATTCCCCGTAACCATCCCGCACCGACCTGAGCGAGGTGTCCACATACACGATCCTGTCGGTCTCGCTGTCCCGGACCGGAAGCAGTCCCACGTCCGGCAAAGTGCGGTCCCTCTCATCGTAGATATTGATCACCGATATGTCATGCCGTCCTACCGCCACCTTCAGGGCCTCCTCGTAATTGGGATGCAGGGTCGTCCCGTCCACATCCAGCATATCCGAGAGCAGGAAGGCCGTACAGCGTTTCTTGAGGGCATTGGTCAGGAACCGCAGCGCCTCGCCGATGTCCGTACCCCTGTCCTGAGGCTCGAACTCCAGCACCTCCCTGATGATACGCAGCAGATGGCTGCGGCCCTTCTTGGGAGGGATGAATTTCTCCACCTTCGTACTGAAGAACAGGGCACCTACCTTGTCGTTGTTGATCAGGGCCGAGAATGACAGCACCGCCGCTATCTCCGCCGTCAGGTCCTTCTTGGTCTTGGACATGGTGCCGAACATCCCGGAAGCACTGGCATCGATGAGCAGCATCACCGTCAGCTCCCTCTCCTCCTCGAACACCTTTATATAAGGAGTGCCTGTGCGCGCGGTGACATTCCAGTCCATATTGCGCACGTCGTCCCCTATCTGATACTCGCGGACCTCGCTGAAAGCCATACCGCGGCCCTTGAAGGCCGAATGGTACTCTCCGGCGAATATCTGGCTGGAGAGAGCACGGGTCTTGATCTCTATCTTGCGGACTTTCTTTAACAGGTCGTTGCTGTCCATATTCTACGGAACCTCCACCGCGTTGATAATGTCTGAAATAATATTCTCGCTGGTGACGTTCTCCGCCTCGGCCTCGTAGGTAAGTCCGATACGGTGACGGAGCACCTCATAGCATACGGCCCTCACATCCTCGGGGATCACATAGCCGCGACGCTTGATGAAGGCGTAGGCCTTGGACGCCATGGCCAGGGAGATGGAGGCACGGGGAGACGCACCGTAGGAGATCATGTCCTTAAGGGACTTGAGTCCGTAGTCCTCCGGAGTACGGGTCGCGTACACTATATCCACGATATAACGCTCTATCTTCTCATCCATATAGACATCACGGACCACACTGCGGGCCTTGATGATATCCTCGGGCTGGAGCACCGCATTGGCCTTGGGGAACTCGCCGCTGTTGTTCATGCGGATAATCAGTTTCTCCTCCTCCTTCTTGGGATAGGTCACCACCACCTTGAGCATGAAACGGTCCACCTGCGCCTCAGGCAATGGGTATGTACCCTCCTGCTCTATCGGGTTCTGGGTCGCCATGACGAGGAACGGCTCTGGCAGCTTGAATGTCTGTTCGCCGATAGTCACCTGACGCTCCTGCATGGCCTCAAGCAGGGCCGACTGCACCTTGGCCGGAGAACGGTTGATCTCGTCGGCCAGTACGAAATTGGCGAAGACAGGACCTTTCTTTATCTGGAACTGCTCGCTCTTCTGACTGTATATCATGGTTCCGATAAGGTCGGCAGGCAACAGGTCAGGAGTGAACTGGATACGGCTGAACCTGGCATTGATGCACGAGGCCAGCGTATTGATGGCCAATGTCTTGGCCAGACCGGGAACACCTTCCAGCAGGATATGTCCGTTTGCCAGAAGTCCTATGAGCAGATTCTCGACCAGATGTTTCTGGCCCACGATCACTTTTGTCATCTCCATGGAAAGGATGTCCACAAAAGCACTTTCTTTCTGTATTCGCTCGTTAAGTTCTTTAATGTTTACGGTGTCCATTTTGAAATATTAAAATATTTGTATTTTTGCTGTCTAAAATTACAAAAATAAGATTTTCTCCGGAATACAATGAGGTTTTTCGCTTCAATATCGTACAACGGCTCAGGTTTCAGCGGCTGGCAGATACAGCAGAACGCCCCGAGTATACAGGACGAGGTGCAGAAAGCCCTCTCGGCTGTCCTGAGGGAGAAAACCGACGTGACGGGAGCCGGCAGGACAGACACTGGTGTCAATGCCTCCGGATTCACGGCACATTTTGACTTTGACGGTGACATCATCCTCAAAGAGCACGACCGCATAATCTACAAAATAAATGCCATCCTGCCCGGAGGGATAGTCGTAAATTCGATAAGGCGGGTCAGGGATGACGCGCACGCCCGGTTCGACGCCGTCAGCCGCACCTACAGATACTACATCCACAGCAGCAAGGACCCTTTCGCCAGAGAGTTCTCGTGGTTCTGCAAATTCCCTCTGGACGTGGACGCGATGAACAAGGCCGCAGGCATGATTCTGGGACGCAGGGACTTCAGCTGCTTTGAAAAAACCGGAGGCACTGCGGCCACACCATTCTGCGACGTCACATCGGCAGGATGGAACCGGTACACCCCGTCCACGGCCTCCCTGCCCGGAACCGACTATCTGGTCTTCACCATAACAGCCAACCGTTTCCTGCGCAATATGGTCCGGGCCATTGTCGGCACGATGATTGAGATAGGACGTGGAAAGCGTCCGCCGGAATGGATAGCCGACGTGCTCTCCTCCCGCGACCGCTGCGAGGCGGGGCAGTCCGTCCCGGGACATGCCCTCTTCCTCACGGACATAGAATACCCGAAAGAAATATTTGAATACAAATTATAATTTACAACAACCTTTTTACCATGCTCACATTACTGCAAGTCAATTCCGAGGCACTCATTCAAGAGGCTGCCGCTCCCGAAAAGATGTCCCTTATCAAGATGGCCGTCGCCGGAGGCTGGCTGATGCTCGTCCTTCTGGCACTCTCCATCATAGCCGTCTATATCTTAGGCAGCCGCTGGTGGGCTATACGTCAGGCTCTCAAGATAGACCCTCATTTCATGGACAACATACGCGGACTGCTGCGCGAGGGAAAGACCCAGGCCGCTCTGGCCCTGTGCCGCGACACCCAGTCCCCCATCGCAAGGCTTATAGAAAAGGGCATCCGGATGCAGGGCCGCCCGCTCCAGGACATCCAGGCCGCTGTTGAGAATACCGGCAACATCGAGGTTTCCAAGATCGAGAAAGGTATGCCCATGCTGGCCACGGTGGCCGGAGGCGCGCCCATGGTGGGATTCCTAGGAACGGTCGCAGGTATGATACAGGCCTTCTACAACATGGCCCGGGCCGGCAGCAACATCGACATCACGCTGCTTTCCGACGGTATCTACACGGCCATGGTGACCACTGTCGGCGGACTCATCGTCGGCATCATCGCCTACTTCGGATACAACTGGCTGACCGCCCGCATCGATGACCTGGTCTTCAAGATGGACAGCGCTGTAATCTCTCTGATGGACATATTCAACGGTCAGGACAGCACTGACGGCAAGAAGGAGATCTGACAATGGCTATCAAACGGAAAACCAAAGCGGAACCGGCGTTCTCGATGTCCTCGATGACGGACATCGTGTTCCTGCTGCTGATATTCTTTCTGGTGACATCCACCCTTATCAACCCCAACGCCCTGAAGCTGCTGCTGCCCAAGAGCACCAACCAGATCTCCACAAAGGCATCGGTAAGCGTCTCCATAAAGCACTATCCCGAGCGCGGGACTTTCTCGTACCATATCAACGGAGACGAGACTCCCGTGCCCTTCAGCGAGATAGAACCGGACCTGCAGAGACTGCTGCAGGACTCCGACGACCCGACTTTCTCCATCTACGCCGACAAGACCGTACCTATAGAGGAGGTGGTCAACCTGATGAATATCGCCAAGCGCAATAAATACAAAGTAATACTCGCCACATCCCCCGAATAATGAAAGGGAAATCCAGATATGCCGGCATAGTCCTCACGGCTGCCGTACACGCAGCGCTGCTCATCCTGCTTCTGAGCGCGGATATCCGCAGCACTCCGACGGTGCCGCCTGTGGACGGTATGCTCATTGAGTTTACCGAGGAGGACATCCCTGAAGCCGTGGAAGAAAAGCCGGTGCCGGTCAAGACAGCCGTAGGTGTAGAGCCGAGGGCCGCAGAGCCGGACCCTACGGAGGAGATACGGCTGGTGCAGAAGTCTGAGGCCCAGACCGTCGCCGAAGCTGAGAATATCAATGCAGAGGCGACTGCCGGAGAGGACGGAGACGTAGAGATTCCCGAGCCTCCCAGAGAGAAACCGGTCAACCGCCGGGCCCTGTTCCCCGGGATGGGCAAGGCTGAGGACACCACCGCCCTGCATGTGGCCGAGCGCATAACCGAAAGACTTGAGGCCGGTCATCCCGAGGGGAACACCGAAGAGGGCAATCCTGAGGGCAGGCCCACGGCCAGACTGGAGGGGCGCACCGTCATGGGCAACCTGCCCCTGCCCGAATACGATGTGGCCAAGTCCGGCACAGTAGTGGTACGCATCCTCGTAGACCAGTACGGCACGGTGACCAACGCCGTTCCTGGCGTACAGGGCACCACCGTCCAGGACGCCACCCTGTGGGAGGCCGCCAGGCAGGCCGCCCTGAAGGCCAAGTTCAACATCAGCGCCTCGGCGCCCGCCATACAGGAAGGCACTATCTCCTACATATTCACTTTGAAATAGTCATTCGTAGCGCAGGCACTCTATCGGGTCCAGAGCCGCTGCTTTGCGGGCCGGCACATACCCCGACAGCACGCCGACCAGCATACACAGCACCACTGAGAGAAACATCCACAGCCACGGTATCACGAACGAGGACTCCATGACGGCGGCTACGATATTGCCTACGATGATGCCCAGCACGATGCCGATGACTCCGCCCGCCTCGCCTATGATGACCGACTCCAGCAGAAACTGGGACTGTATCTTCCTGGAAGAGGCCCCGAGCGCTTTCCGGGTACCTATCTCGCGGGTTCTCTCCCTGACCGACACCAGCATGATGTTCATCAGACCAACAGCCGCACCGGTTATGGTGATGAGTCCTATTATCACGGCTGCGGCTGTAAGCGTCCTCATCATCGAGTCCAGCTCCTCCACCACAGCCTCGCTGCGGGTAATCCGGAAATCCGTATCGTCGTACGGAGCCAGCCTCCTTACCGCCCGGAAGACCATCTCGGCCTCGGCGGCAGCCTCATCCGGAGACACTTCCTGCCCCGGCAGTATTCCTATGGTAAAATCCGGAGAGGACACCTGGAAATTGGCCATTGCATTGGTGTAGGGAACCAGTATGCCGTCATCCATCCCGCCGTCAGCCGTATTGCCCATCGCCTCCGCCACTCCGACCACGACATAGGCCACTCCCTGGACATGGACAGGCTGACCTATGGCAGGCCCTTCTCCGAACAGGGTACGGGCCACATTGCCGCCCAGCACACAGTAGAAGCGGCCTCCTTCCACATCCTCCACCGTCAGGTCGCGGCCTTCGCTTATCTCCAGCATACTGTACCTTATATACTTCTCGTCCGAGGCCACCACGTGAACGGTGGGATTGGTCCTGCGCCGACCTGACTCCGCCCTGACATTGTCCGCCACCACAGTATATACGGACACCGTCGCCGGCACCTTGTAATACTGCACGAACCGCTCCGCCTGCGCCCTCGATATCTGCCTGGGATTCCTTATCCTCCTCATGGCCGAGGACGCGGAATACTGCGAGCGGATGTTGACGATGCCGGCACCCATCCGTCCGTATGCATCCCGCAGCGTGGCGTCCATAGAGTCCACTGCCGTAAGGATTCCCACAAGCGAAGTGATACCGAGCGCTATGATCGCTATAGTCAGTGATGCCCTGAGTCTGTTGGACTTAACTGCTCTCAAGGCCATGTCCGCATTCTCTGCGAGCAATGCGGTGCGCGTCTTTCCGCGCCTGTCTTTTCTCCTCTTCATAACTTCCTCACTCAATTAATGACGTAAAAATAGGAATTTATCTCCGATTGACATACCTTTGCGCGCAAATTTGACAAAATAATCATATGAGACCACGTATTAAGAGACCTTCCACCCGGGACGGGCATGAGGGTCAGCAGAAAGACTACAGGACAAACGACAGAACTCCTTTCAGAGAAGGCAGCCGCCGTCCGGACAGGAAATTTTCCGGCGACAGCAGGCCGGAACATCACAGAAGCCGTCCGGGGCAGGAAAACAGACCGGCATACGGTGACAGGCCCGCACACGGCAGCAGGCCGGGACGTGACAGCAGACCCGCTAACAGCAGGCCCTCCAACGGCAGACCGGGACGGGACGGCAAGCCCGGATACGGCAGGAAGCCGGAAAGAGACAGCAGACCTGCCTTCAGAAACGGTAACACCGGACAGGCCGGAAAAGGCTTCCAACACAAAGTCAGGACAGCGCACAGCAGACCCGCACAGGCACCGGCACAGCCTCAGCCTCTGAAAGAGAACGACGGACTGGTACGCCTCAACAAGTTTATAGCCAACTCCGGCATCTGTTCCCGCAGGGAGGCTGACGAATACATCACAGCCGGACTGGTCACCGTCAACGGCAACGTGGTCACAGAGCTGGGCGTAAAGATCAGGCCCGAGGAGGACGATGTCCGCTTCAACGGTGAGCGGCTGCGCGGAGAGAAGAAAGTCTACGTGCTGCTCAACAAGCCCAAGGACTTTGTCACCACCACCAGCGACCCCCACGCCGAGAAGAATGTCATGCAGCTCATCAGCCGGGACCTGTGTCCCGAGAGGATATTTCCGGTAGGTCGTCTGGACCGCAGCACCACCGGAGTCCTGCTGCTAACCAACGACGGAGAACTGGCCGAGAGGCTGACACATCCCTCCTACCAGAAGAAGAAGATATATCAGGTCACCCTGGACAAGAACGTAAAACAGGAGGACATGAACCGGCTTGTAGAAGGCGTGTCCCTTGAGGACGGCCCCGCATACGCGGACGAGGTAGCCTACAACGGGGACGACCGCAGCGTGGTCGGCATAGAGATTCATTCGGGCAGGAACCGCATCGTCAGACGCATGTTCGAGGCCCTCGGATACAAGGTACGCAAGCTGGACAGGGTATATTTCGCCGGCCTTACGAAGAAGAACCTGCGCCGCGGACAGTGGAGATTCCTCACCGAAGAGGAGGCCACCATGCTCAAACTCAACTTCTATGAGTAACACCGCACCGCACCGCGCCGGATTCGTCAACATCATCGGCAATCCCAACGTAGGCAAGTCCACCCTGATGAACGCCCTCGTAGGCGAGAGGCTGTCCATCATCACCTCCAAGGCCCAGACTACCCGGCACAGGATCATGGGCATAGTCAACGGAGAGGACTACCAGATAGTGTACTCCGACACCCCGGGCATCCTCAAGCCGGCCTATTCCCTGCAGGAGAGCATGATGGAGTA
>CALUTU010000004.1 GCA_944323785.1 uncultured Bacteroidales bacterium
GAAGACTCCAAGATACGTGAGTACCTGTACGCCCGTATCTCCAAAGTCAACCTTTCCAAGATAGTAATCGAAAGGACCCTCAAGCTCATCACAGTGACCATCCACACTTCCCGTCCCGGTGCCATCATCGGCAAGGGCGGCCAGGAGGTGGACAAGCTGAAGGAGGAGCTCCGCAAGATTACCAACAAGGAAGTGCAGATCAACATCTTTGAGGTGAAGAGACCTGAGCTCGATGCCAATATCGTGGCCAACAACATAGCCCGTCAGGTGGAAGGACGTGTATCGTACCGCCGTGCCATCAAGATGGCAGTTGCCAGCACCATGCGTATGGGCGCCGAGGGTATCAAGGTACTCATCAGCGGCCGTCTCGGCGGTGCTGAAATGGCCCGTAAGGAGCTCTACAAGGAAGGCCGTACACCTCTGCACACCTTCCGTGCCGATATCGACTACGCTCTTGCCGAGGCTCATACCAAGGTAGGCGTTCTGGGTATCAAGGTATGGATCTGCCTTGGTGAGGTCTACGGAAAGCGCGATCTTTCTCCCAATGCCGGTGTGACTACAAAGCCCGCAGCAGGAGCAGGCGAGCGTCGTGATGACCGCCGTGGAGGCGGACGTGGCGGACGCCGTCGTGACCGTCGTCCCCGTGGAGGCAACCGCGAGAGCGCAGCAGAGTAAGCCAGCAAATAAAAGTCAGCTTAAATAAAGAGGCTGTATCGACCACAATCGATACAGCCTCTTAAGTTATGAGTCCGTCAGTCGGTTATTCATCAACATATACGGCAACAGGCATAATCCAGCCAAGAATGAGAGCCAGTCCGACACCGATACTGACTGTAGGTATGATATGTGAGTGAGAAACCTGACATCCGATGGAGAAATCGAACAGGCTTACATCCTCGTCATAGTCCCAGCTGAAGCGAAGACCGAAGTCGCCGCCAAACTCATCGTAGATGTAGGCCGGGCCGCCATACAGCTGCAGGTCCAGGATGGAGTCGCTGGTAAGTCTGAAAACAGGACCGGCAGCTACTGAAAAGTAGTGGCTGTCGTACATACCTATGAGAAACGATCCGTATGCACCGATATGTGTCATAATCCACGAATACGCAGCTCCCATCATCGGCTCTTCTCCGTCAATGTCATAACCCATCGTCAAGTCAATAAAATGGGATGGGAAGGGTTCATCATACATAGCCAGGAGTACTGGAAACAGGCTCAGGCCTGCCGTTGGTATAATAAAGTTGTTGGAGAACTTGCACCCGAGTGAGAACGAGGCCCAACTCATATAACCGTCATTGAGACCGTCGATGTTGAAGCGCATTCCTATGTCACCGGTCAGCTGCCATTTGCTTTGCTGAAAATTAGGGCCAATGGTGGCCACAGGGTTATAGCGTATGCCGGGAGCAGCGTAGAGCTGGAAGTCAAAACTCCGTCTTGGACCTGTCAGACGGAATGCCGGTCCAACACTCAGATTGAAGTCGTTGTGTTCGATACCGTAACTGAGTGCGGTATGAATTCCGACACGGGATTTGAGATAGCCGTAGTTGAGTCCGACATAGTTTGTTGAGACAGCATTGACACCTTCTTTGAGATTCAGCCCGTAGCCGTAAGTGACTTCTACAAAATGGCGTGCCAGATGAAAGACCTCCGGCATCTTCTTCAGATTCAGTTTTACGTCGGAAGTAAGGTTCTCATAGACAGAGACAGACTTTGTCTCAGAGTCTCTGTACCCGCTCTTGCTGAGGTACATGGTGTATGTTCCCGGTGTTACTGAGAAGGTATACGGGGTGGTCTGTCCGTAAATATATTTGTCCGTACCGACTTTCTGGAGATGGATAGATGCGTTGTCTACATTGGATGTGACACGCAGCTGACCGGTTATGAGCCGGGGTGACGGAATCGTGACATTGAGGTAGCCGCCCTCTTCCAGAATGACGGTGGTGGTGCCGTCATAATAGCCGTCCTTGACAGCCCGGAGCTTGTATTCTCCTGTCGGAAGTTTGCCTGACCAGCTGCCCTTACCGAGGCTTCTGTCACCGACGAAGATATGTGCATCAGGGTCTGCCGTGATGTTGATATAGCCTTCAACTATTCCCTTTTCAAGGGTATACGCCAGCATAAGATGCTGGTTGTGCTCCAGGATGAAAGTCGTCCGGTAGGGTTTGTATCCTTCTTTAGACAGCTCTATCTGATGGTCTTCTATCAGTACATTGTTGAGAATAAAAGGTGTGGTGCCTACTGTCTGTCCGTCGATCCTGACTTCTGCCTCGTCAGGAGTACTGGTAATCTCTATCGTACCGTACAGAGGTTCGGGACCGCCTACTGTGTAGGTGGATGTCTCTCCATCCCTGACCTCAAAGTTGATGCTCCGGCTGAGATGACCTTTCTTCCTGGCTTCCAGATAGTGCGAACTGCTGCTGCTCAGGTGGCCGGTCCATGTGCCTATACCGACTTTCTGGTTGTCTATCCACAATTCGGCCTCGCTGTCCTCACACGTGCATGTGACTGTTCCGAACTGAGGCTTGAGGTTGACGGTGGCAGTATGGAGCAGAGTGTCACCCGGCACGGAGAACGTAATCTCTTCAGGGTAGTAGAGGTCTTTCTGAGCCCTGATGGTAACTTCGCCTTTTTTCATTTTACTTGATATCCGGACCGGAGATGTTCCGATGTACCTGCCGTCAATGGTGACAGTAGCTCCTTCGGGCACGGTGTTGATATTAAGGTAGCTGTATGCCGGGGTCAGATCTATCGACAGAGGGGTGGCGTCACTGCTGACAGTCAGTGTGCCTGTCTTGGTCTCATAGAACTCGTGCTCGATCTTGTAGTAGTACTCGCCGTAATCCAGACGCATGGAGAAATTACCGTCAGTCAGAATCTTGGATGATATCTCGTATTCCTGAGTACGGCCTATGGAGAATACGGCGTTAATGGGATTGACATTTATCTTCAGATAGTTGGATGTGACAACGTCATTTTCCACGTAGGTCCCGGTGGAGTTGGCGGTGATGGTGATGCGGTAGACTCCGCCCGGAGTGAGCCTGACAGTCACCGGAATCTTGACAGAAGGATAGGTCATGCAGCGGAATTCCAGGTTCTTCACCTCTGTTGGGATATAGAACCAGACCTCTCCGTCATTCCTGTATTCTGTCCTGAAGACTTCCAATATGCTTCCTACCGAGAGAGTCAGGGGATTCTTCAATTCGTTGATTACAGTAACCTTGATGAGGGCGCACTGCTTGTTGTTGCGGTCCATGACCGGAAAGTTGACCTTGCCGTCAAGATCGTTACTGACGTAAGTCAGTTTCCCGTCGGATGTCATCGACATGTTCTGCGCCATACACAGTGCAGGTATAATCAGTGATATAAGCAGTATCAATGTTTTTTTCATAGTTGTGCTGTATGTCGTGTTTTAGAAATTTCCGGGTTCGTAAAGTCCGGACAGGCTGTCTATATCCTTGTTGGGTTCAGGTTGCCAGGTACGGACATGTATTATGGGCTTCCTGTAGTCTCTAAGGTCCACATATAGGAAGAGGTATCCGCAGTCGCCGTAGTTGGAGGAATAGTAGTCCTGCTTGAGCGAGACTCCGAACAGTCCGTCCCTCCAGGAGCCTATGGTTGTATTGGAGAACTTCAGGTTGATGTATTCCTTGCTGTTGAAGCTGCGGCGCAGATTGCTCATATATTCGGCCTTGGACTGTCTGTTGTACTCCACATACTGCTTCTGGAGGGTAATCTGATTCTCTATTACTGTCTTCTGCACCACGCGCCCGGTGATGATAAGCGCGTCCTCGGAGAATATGGATTCCAGATAATCAATATTTTTGAGAGCAAATGCCGTCTTGTAGCTCTCGAGGAACTGGATGAGTATTATCTTGTGCTCGTCTTTCCACATTGTCATGGCATTGATATCCTGGACAGTCTTGTCCTCCAGTGCGAATGTGAGTCCGGATACTTTGCCGGTGCTGTCGAATATGAATACGATGTCTTCGACAAAATGCTTGTCGTTGGTCTGGAATGCAAAGTCCATGGGAACGCTGCGGCAGTAGACCTCTTCATTGAATTTCATGAATTTGAGATGGCTGTCGTCAAGTACTCTTGCGTTACCGTATAGAAGGAGTTTCCGATAGGTATCGTATCCTTCGGGAGTAAAAAGTCCGCTGATATCCCCGCTGCTTTTATGACTGACCGCATCAAGTATCTTATGTATGGACTCCTCATATGAAGCGGTCTCATGGGTGTCTATGCTTGCGAAGCTGTATACGGCCTCATCTTCCTCAGGGCCCTGTATCTGCTGTGCTCTTTTTTTGCCGGAGCTGCCCTTCTCTTTAAGCGGTATGCCGGTCTTGTATGCTTCGTTGAAAGTCACCGGGTCCATGATTGCGATGATGTTCTCTATCTCCGGATCCTGATGAAGCTCGTTGTTATACTGGTATTCCACGGTAATGCTTATAGAAGGAACATCCACGTCTTTTCGGAGCTCAAGGACACCAAGGCCGTCTTTGGCAGATGTCATGGTGCTCCAGCTGATACCGTCCATATACACGTAATCCACAGCAGATACCGGCTTGCCGTCGTAGGTTATCAGCAGTTTCCCCAATGTATGGTCTTCTGAGGTGTAGCCTCCGAATTCAAAATCAAGTCCGTCCAGGATGGAACTGATCTTGCCCGGTACCCATACGGAGATGATCTGCTTGTTGCCTTCATAGTCATAATATGTGACATTCGACGGAGAAGGCAGGGTGTTGATGAGTATCTGGGCCCAGTAGAAATTTTTGAGGGCAGCGTCTATTTTCAGCTCTCTCTCAGCCTGTTCGGCTACTTTCAGCATATATTTTATCTTCTCCTCCCTTTCCTGAAAGACATTGTTTACATCCTCAATCGAGATGTACCTTACTATATGGTATCTTTTCGGTCCGTTCTCGATAATCATCCTCTGGCAGTTGTTGAGTGTGACGCTGGAGTAAGTGGAGATGATGGATTCCAGGGAGTCGGTCAGGGTTTCCTTGATCCTGTTTCTTACCTGCGACTTTGTACTGCCGCTTTTGAGCATTATCTCCGAGGATACCTTTACCCTTATCTGGGAAGCTACATCTTTCAGGGCATTCTGGTCGGCTTCTCTAGATGAGCTTCCGTATCCATGTCCTATGATCCACTCGCTTTTGTTTTTCTGCAGGTCGTTCCATGTCTGCGCCTGCATGCTGATGCAGCAAGCGGATAAAGATATCAGCAGCAATATCCTGAGTGCGGCAAATCTCATTGTAGTCTTAAGTTTATTCAATTTACAAAGATACACAGAAACCGAAAACAAAGGAAATTTATTTACATTGCCGGGAGCTGCATTATAATGCGAAAAACCGGTCGGAAAACAAAGGCTTCCGGCCGGCTTATTATGTCATTTAAAAACAGTCTTAGAGAACTCTTACGCAACGGACACTGCAGCCGGAGGCCCGTTTGTTGGTGTTGTACAGGAGCATACTCTTGTTGAAGTCCACCATCCTGGAGTCACCGTCCTCGCCTACTGAAGAGGTCCAGTAGTATCCTTCGCGTCCGGAAGGCCCGGGAACAAGCCTCAGTACACCGGAATTGTTGGCCAGCTGTCCTGCGGCAGGGAAGAACGAGGAGGCGTTGGTGAAGGTGAACCCGTCCTCGAACGACCCTTCGTAAAGGATGGATGAGTCTATCCAGGCGTTCTGGCCGTCTACTGTGAATCCGGAGAATACTTTTGCGGGAGCTACCATATAACCTTTAGGGCAGGGGTCGTAGATGGTCTTTACAGGAGCAGTGTCGTCCGGATTGCCCCACAGGTAGTTGTTGCGGTGCTGGAGGTTCTCCTCATCTGTGCCGGCACCGAGTCCGTACCAGTCGAACATATTATTGTAGGTACCGGTGAAGAACATTTCGGGGAACTGAATGGCCTCGAGCAGCGTGGCCGCGTCGGATTCGGTTGAGGTCGCGTACCCGACTATAGGCTCATAGTCTGGTTCTGTGAAGACTACAGAGCCGTCAAGCAGGTATCCTGAACCGTTGAAGCCGACATACGGGTCTTTACGGCCCCACTGGTATTTCAGACCGTCATAGGTGCTGTAGCTGCTTTCGGGCTGCTCCCAGTCTCCGAGGTTGCGGTCCATGATGGTGAACTGCTCGCCGTCATTGTTGGTGCAGATTACGTCATTGACTCCGGGAGTGGCCCAAATATGCCAGCTCCAGAGCACCGTGCCTCTGTCTCTGGGATATGGATCGATTACCGGGACTCCGTCTGTCACTGCTATGACAGCATTGCCGTTTACGGTCTCCGATGTGGTGAAGACCACCTTCCCGTCATCGGTCAGTTCTACGCTGCTGATGACATTGCCTGCCTCTGTACCGGTCTCCCAGATGACGAATACATCCTTGGGGTCAAGTGCCGTCGGTGCTTCCAGTCCGGCGGTTGCTATGCCCGTACCCATGACTGTAGCATCAAAGTAGTAAGTGGTGTTGGGCTCTGATACGATATAGCTGTTGGCATACATGCCGTCGGCGTTGAGGTCAATGCCTGTCAGCTCGGCTGCAGCTACGGAGACGGCTATCTCGTCGAATGCGCTCAGTCCGGATGCGGACAGGGCTATTACGGACACAGTGCCTTCAGTCTCGGCGAAAGTGTTCTCCGCAGCAGGTGCGGTAATTTCGATCCTGTTCTCAACGAATCTGACTTTCCATCCGTCCGGTTTGCTTATGGAGGTGTTGACGGCTCCCGTCATGGTGTAGCCTACCGCGATGGTCTCTCCGTTGGAGAATTCCAGCGGGTCATCTGAATCAAATGAGAAAGACAGTCCTTCTGTAAGTGGCAAATGTAAGACAGTCCCGTCAAGCAGTTCTATAGTCAGTATGCCTTCCTCAATGCTGATGTCCTTAAAAATGCTTTCATTCTCTCCGGCAGAGGGCATTCCGGTATCTTCCCATGTAATGCCTCCGTCAGTAGAGATTTCCCAATTGCCGGAGTCAGGGTTGATGCGTACCTGAGGAGCCTGGCCTGTAACAGGCATCTTGTTCCCGTCTTCGTCGGTGATAAAGGCTATTGTTCCGTCAGGATGTTCGTATGCCCAGTAATAGACACCGTTTTCCTCTATTATTGTGATGGAGGGAGGTGTTGTTCCGTCAGTGCCGTTAGTGCCGTCAATACCGTCTTTACCGTCGGAGATTGTTACAGATGTTCCATCGGAGAAATTGATAGTGTAACTGTCGCCGTTGTCTACAACATTGTCTATTGTAACCTCCGACTGTATTTTCTCAATGATGGTCTTAAGTGAATTGAGATCGTCCTGGAAGGATTCGGACATCTTTTCCAGATATTCTATTCTGTCCTGAAGCTCCTGCATCGAATTGCGCAGTTCGGAATCGTCATAGGAGCAGAATGTGAAGGTAAAAGTGAGCAGTACGGCCGCAATAATACGGACCGATAGTCTCCTGAATAGGTTAAATGTATTCATAAATTCAGTATTGGTAATTAATAACAGTTACAAAGAAAATGGATTGAAGTCAAAAATATATGAACATAGGTTCATACAGTGAAAATTTTATCGTTTCTTTGCATTTCCAGTGCAATATGGCTATCTTGCGTATATGAATGAGAACCTGAAACAACTTCTTAGGGAGGAATGTAACTTCAAGCCCTCGGATGAGGTGATGGAGATGTTCCTTGGGGCCATGACCGAGATGCGGGTCAAGCCGGCAAGCCGTATCATAGATTACGGTAGGGTCAATTCGGATGTATATTGTCTGAAAGAGGGTATAGTGAGGCTTTTTCATGTGGAGGAATCCAAGGAGAAGACTTTCGGATTTGCCCTGCCCGGGACGATATTCCTCTCACCTCTCTCGTTCTATCTCAACGCACCGGCCTTTATCATGGCCGAGACGTGCAAGGTGCCTGTAACTCTGCTCAGGATGGATCGGCGGACATTCAATATGCTGGTGGATAAGTCCGGTGAATTTGCCAGGTGGATGCTTTCCCTGACTACTGCCCAGATATGCATATGCGAGAGAAAGCTGTCCATCATCAACGGTTCGGCCCTTGAACGTTACAAGTCGGTACTGGAGAACCGTCCCGAAATCATAGAGGCCGTTACCAATAAGGTGCTCGCCTCCTATCTTGATATCACGCCCCAGCACCTGTGCCGCCTCAAAAAACAGATTGAAGCCGGTAAATAAGCGGAATCCAATGAAAGCAGCAGTCTTGCCCGGATCAGCGGGGGTAGATGGAGTGGGCTGAGAGGAAGTCCTGGAAGGACTGGCGGCAGGTGTCGGAGACTGGGATGCGGACTTTGCCGAATACTATCCGGCCGCGCTCGATATAGGACATATTGGAGGGCTGGACGATGAATGAGCGGTGGACTCTGATGAAGCGGTCTGACGGCAGTTCCTCTTCCAGTGACTTCATGTTCATGAGCGAGAGTACCGGCTGCTCGGCGTCTTTCAGGTAGATCTTCACATAGTCCTTGAGGCCTTCGATATACAGGATGTTGTCCAGCGGGATTCTGATCAGACGGTATTCGGTCCTGACCATTATCGAGTCGGCGGTACTGCCGGCATTCTGCGCTGTGCTGCTCATTCCGAACCATTTGAGTGCCTTGTCCGCAGCCGCCAGAAAGTCGGTGTAACTGATGGGCTTCAGGAGGTAGTCCAGAGCGTTGACCCGGAACCCTTCCACTGCGTAGGAACTGAAAGCCGTGGTGAAGACTATGCGGGTATGCTCCGGCAGCAGGCGGGCCAGGTCCATGCCGCTGAGTCCGGGCATCTGTATGTCGCAGAAAAGCAGGTCCACCGGCCTCTCCTGCAGGGCCGCGAAAGCCGCAGCCGCGCTGCAGTATGAGCCTTTCAGTGCCAGAAAAGGAGTTTTCCGGACGTATCCTTCCAGAAGTTCCACGGCCAGCGGCTCGTCATCTATAACCATGCAGGTAAGTATCATAGGCAGGTGTTTTACAATGGAATACGCATATAAGTCCGGTATTCTTCCCCATTGAGGCCGTATTCAAACCGGTACTCTCCCGGATACAGCATTTCCAGACGGCGGGACAAGTTGGAGAGTCCTATGCCGGAGCCGCTGCGGTCGGTGCCGCCGGATTTGGGGAAGTAGCTGTTGCGGGTCTCGCAGACTACGGCTCCGTCTTCCAGAGCGATGCGGATGCTTACGTAGGAGGGTCTGTCATTGCTGACTCCGTGCTTGAAGGCATTCTCCACCAGGGCTATGAACATCAGCGGGGCAGTCATCACTCCTGACCGCTCCGGAAGCGACACGTCCACTTTCACATGGCGGGGCAGGCGGAGACGCATCAGGTCCACGTACTCCTGAATAAAATGCACTTCGTCGTCCAGCGGCACGGACTGTCTGTCGCTTCCGTAAAGCACATAGCGCAGCAGATGGCTCAGGTCGTGTACGGCGGCCTGGGCGCGGACGGTGTCAATCTGGATGAGAGAGTAGATGTTGTTCAGGGTATTGAAGAGAAAATGCGGGTTGATCTGGCTTCTGAGGTTCTGCAGTTCGGCTTCGGAACGGCGGTGCTCCAGCTCCTTTCTGGCAGCCTCGGCTCTGTACCAGCCTCCTGTCATCCGAACGGCTACGCTGGCTCCCACGACCAGAAAGTACATCAGCGCGTTGCGCATGAAGAACATCATGGTGTCCATAATCGGCCTCTCTCTTGGCGGACGGTGTATGTCCGGCGGCAGCACGTACCTGAAGAGAAGATGCACCGCAATCATCACGGCCGCTACAAGCAGTACATTCACCACGATGAACATGGCCAGGCGGTGTCTGGTAAGCAGCCGGTTGATCAGATACAGATAATTGACGTAGAAGATTATCATGAACGACAGCGGTACGGCCAGGAAGCGGATATACTCCGTCCCGGTCATCAGCGGACGGTCCGGCGAGGTGACGAAAAGGGGCATGACCAGGACGACGGCCCATATCAGGACGTGTATCGGCCAGCCGGCGTATTTGGATTGACTGGATGTCATGGCTCTGCAAAGTTAAGCATTTTTCCCGGGTTTATTCGTACCGTATGGCTTCGATAGGATCCAGGCCTGCGGCTTTCCGGGCCGGGTACCAGCCGAAGAAGACTCCCGTAACCGTACATACGGCGAATGAGAGGATTACGCTCCACGGCTGGATGTATATCGGGTATGAGGCCAGGATATTGACCAGGAAGGCCGCGCCTATTCCCAGCACCACCCCTATGAGACCGCCGGTCACGCTTATGAGGATGGACTCGATCAGGAACTGGGCCAGAATATCCCTGCCCTTGGCTCCTATGGACATACGCAGTCCTATCTCCCTGGTGCGCTCCGTTACCGACACATACATGATGTTCATGATGCCGATGCCGCCTACCAGCAGGGAGATACCGGCTACTGCGGCCAGCAGGACAGTCATCATGTCGGTAGTGGATGTCATCATGGAGGACAGCTCCTGCTGGGAACGTATGGAGAAGTCGTCCTCATCGCCCGGTCTCAGCCGGTGGTTGTCCCGGAGTATCGAGGTTATCTCCTCTATCGCCTGCTCCGTATAGTCCTCAGCCAGAGCCGAGCAGACTATCTCCTGAAGGTGTGTTATGGCCAGGATACGCTTCTGAACTGTAGTATAGGGGGCGATTATCAGGTCGTCCTGATCCATGCCCATGCTGTTGTAACCCTTGCTCTCCAGCACTCCGACTATGCGCAGGGGTATGGAGCCGAAACGGATGACCTTTCCTATGGGATTCTGTCCGTCGGGGAACAGTTCGTCTACCACGGACTTTCCCACCAGGCAGACTTTGGCGGCGGTCTGTATGTCCCTGTCGGAGAACACGTCTCCGTCCTCTACCTTGTAGCGTCTGATCTCCAGATAGTCCCGGTTGACTCCGTAGACCGTAGTCGGAGTATTGTTGGCTCCGTAGATGGCCTGGCCGGAACTGTTGACCGCCGGGGACACATAGGTTACGAAGCCGGCCTGACTGCCGATGTCCTCCAGATCCTCTATCTTGAGCGTTTCCATGTCATCGGCGCTTAGTCTGACTCCGCCCCTGCGCTCTCCTCCGGGATGAATCATTATCATATTGGAGCCCATCTCGCTGATCTGGGCCTGGATACTTCTTTTCGAACCCTGACCGATGGCGAGCATGGTGATGACGGCGGCTACTCCGATGATGATGCCCAGCATGGTCAGAAAGCCTCTGAATTTGTTGTTGCCCAGGGCTTTCAAGGCTATTTTAAACAGATTGGTCAGATTCATGGTCAGTCCTCCTCCACCGGAAGAGACGCCAGTGTGCGCGCCGCATCCAGTATATCATGATTGCGGACATCTCCGGTTACTCGGCCGTCCCTGAGAGTGATGTTGCAGCTGCTGTAGCGGGCAATGTCCGGGTTGTGTGTTACAAATATGATGGTACGGCCCTGGGCATGAAGCTGCTGGAAGAGCACCAGCACCTCATAGCTGGTACGCGTGTCCAGATTGCCGGTGGCCTCGTCGGCCAGGATGACTGCCGGGTCGTTGACCAGGGCCCGGGCTATGGCCACTCTCTGCATCTGGCCTCCGGACATCTGGTTGCTCTTGTGCATGAGCCGGTCTCCCAGCCCTACGGCCTCCAGGGCAGCCACTGCCTTCTCCCTGCGCTGACGTGCCGAGCATGATGGGTTGTACATCAGCGGCAGCTCCACATTTTCCACGGCGGTGGTCTTGGGCAACAGGTTGTAGCTCTGGAACACGAAGCCTATCTTGCGGTTGCGGAGAGTGGCCCGCCGGTTCTTGTCCATGGTACGTACCGGTACACCGTCCAGATAATAGTCCCCGGAGGTGGGAGTGTCCAGACATCCCAGAATGTTGAGCAGGGTGGATTTGCCCGAGCCCGAGGACCCCATGACCGTGACAAATTCTCCCTCGGTGATGGTAAACGTTACTCCGCGCAGGGCATGGACGGTCTCGTCGCCTACGGTGAAGTCCCGTCTGATATCCTCCAGTCTGATAATCTCTTTCATAGCCGTGCTGTTATCTTGGAGGACCGGGCATGAACGGGCTGCGCTCCTGCGCTCCGGGAGATTTCATGACATCTGCCGGAACTGCCATTTTCAGACCGAGCACTACCTGTTCCCCCTCGTGCAGGCCGGAGAGGATTTCGGTCATGTCTCCGTCCGAGGCTCCGGTAGAGACTGCCGTCGGGCGTAAAGTCTGCCCGTCCAGTACCCAGACCGCCCCGGATGCGGGTGCACCGGCCGGAACTCCAGAAATACTTAAACCCAATTTAGAAATGAGTCCCGGATCCGGTGCAAACCGCAGAGCCTTGGACGGAACTGCACACACGTTCTGTCTGTCCAGAGTATATATTGTCACATTGGCCGTGAGACCGGGCTTCAGTTTCAGCTCCGGATTGGCAGCCGAGATGACTACCTCGTAGGTCACTACACTTGACTCAGTCGTGGCTTCCAGACGTACCTGCCTGACATTTCCGGTGAAAATGTCGTCAGGATAGGCATCTACTGTAAACTCCACTCTCTGTCCCTCCGCCACATAGCCTATGTCCGCCTCGTCCACGTCGGCCACCACCTGCATGTCCCTGAGGTCGTTGGCGATGGTGAACAGGGTAGGTGTCTCGAAGCCTGCGGCCACTGTCTGCCCCTCCTCGACAGCGCGGCTGATGACCACTCCGTCTATGGGCGATGTGATGGTGGCGTAGCCCAGATTGCGGCGGACACCCGTGATGGATGCCTGATTCTGCTCGTAGGCGTTCCTGGCCGTCTCGTACAGGTATTTGGCCTCGTCATACTCGGCGTCGCTCACCAGCTCTTTCTCGTACAGTTTTTTAGTACGCAGGTATTCCTTTTCCCTGTATTCGTATTCGGTCTTGCTGCTGGACAGCTGGGCCTCGGCCTGCTCCAGTTCCGACTCAAGCGTCACCTTGTCCATCTCCGCTATCAGCTGGCCGGCTTTTACATGGTCATTGTAGTCTACATAGAGCTTGTCTATGATGCCCGAGACCTGAGTTCCGACCTCTACCAGCGTGACCGGCTCCACTGTCCCGGTGGCCGTTACCGAGTTGTGTATGTCCACTCTGGCCACCGATGCGGTCTCAAGCGATATGTCGCCCTTTCCCTTAGGACCTGACAGTATCCATATCCCCACGGCGGAGGCCACCATGATGCACGCCGCCAGAATGATTATACCGTTTCTGATACCTTTTTTCATATATTCTCTTTTAATATTCTCCCTGAATTTCCTTGCCTTGATAGATGTTGAGCAGCTCCATGTTGAGCAGGGTCATGTATTTGGCCTGCAGGGCTTCCTGTTCCGCGACAGTGAGTTCGTTCTGAGCCGTGATAAGCTCCACGGTATTCTTCACCCCGAGCGAGAACTGCTCATAGGTCAGCTCATAGCTTTCCCTGGCGTATTCCTGCTGCTTGAGGGCGGCGGTGTAGCGGGCCTGGTACGAGACGGCGTTGAGGTAGGCCGACTCCACTTCCTGCAGCAGCTGTTTTTCGATATTCAACTGCTCCAGACGGCTGTTCTCCGCCTCCAGTCTGGCCTTGTTGACGGCCGTGCGGGTCTGTCTGTTGGAGTAGATGGGGATGCTCAGGGACAGACCTATATTCTCGTTGAAGTTGTTCCAGTACTGGTTGCCGGAATGATAGCCGGGAGTAGAACCCGTGGCTGTACCCGCACCGGTGGCCGACATAAAGGCCGTCCCCACACCTGCCGAAAGTGAAAGGGTGGGGAAGAATCCTGACCGGGCCTGTTTAATACCCAGCTCCGCGGCCTTGACGGACAGTCTGCCACGCTCAACCTCAGGCATGGCACTCAGGGCCGCTGCATACACATCGGTTTTAGACGGCAATACCGACATGACCTGCACGTCGCTCACCTCGGGCCCGGCAAGATTCATTTCTTCCATGATATCCAGTTCCAGAAGCTGTTTCAGCTGGAGCCGGTAATTGTCCAGGGATGTCTGCGCCGAGACCACCTGGTATTCGTCACTCATCCACTGGCTCTCCAGCTGTGCAAAGTCCACCTTGCTGATGGAGCCGGCCTTCCACATCTCCTCGGCCCTGTCCCTCTGGGCCTTCGAGGCGTCCGCAGTGCTTCTGGCCACAGTTACGGACTCATCGGCATACAGGCACTGCATGTATGCCTCGATTATCGCTGTCCGGATGTCGTTGGCGGTCTCCTCGATACTGAGCAGGTCTATCTCGTTCTGTACCTTGCCCTGCTTGACAGCCGTTGCAAGCGAACCTCCCTGGAAGAGGCTCATGCGGGCGTTCAGGTTGTATGAGCCGGTGTACATATTGTTGTCCGACACATCATTGGAGGGATAATTGGACAGACTCTGGGAAGTCGAGGCGGAAAGGGAAGGCAGTATGGCGGCCTTGGCCTGCCGGGTGTCCTCCATCCCGGAAAGATATTCGTTGCGGCTCTGACGGAGCTGGATGTTGTTCTCCATAGCATAGTCGATGCAGTCCTTAAGAGACCATACCCTGACTGTGTCCCCGTTCTGGCCGATGGCGGTGACAGGTACACACAGGAGCAGTATCCACAGCAGCTTTCTCATGTTGTTCTTTGTTTTTCGCAAAGCTACCGTGAGAGCGGCCCTGCCGCAAATAAACTGGACGAAACGGGCAATTGTCCCGACGAACTCCTGTGACGAGAAAAGCCGGGCGCGGGAGGAGGGTGTCCTGTCTGCGGCCGGCCTTGCAGTAATAATATGTAGATCAGACTAAAGTTCGTTCTTGACGTCGGTGACGATGTTGCCGTCGAAGAGGTTGATGACGCGCTGGGCGTAGCTGGAGTCCTTGATGGAGTGGGTTACCATGAGGATGGTGGTGCCTTCGCGGTTGAGTTCGGTGAGCAGGTCCATCACTTCCTTTCCGTTCTTGGAGTCGAGGTTACCGGTGGGCTCGTCGGCGAGGATGAGCTTGGGGCCTGCGATGACGGCGCGGGCGATGGCGACTCTCTGCTGCTGACCGCCGGAGAGCTGCTGGGGGAAGTGGGAGGCACGGTGGGCGATGTTCATGCGCTTGAGGATGTCGTTAACCATCTGTTTGCGCTGGGATGCCTTGATCTTCAGGTATATCAGAGGTAGCTCCACGTTCTCGTAGACGTTCAGTTCGTCGATGAGGTTGAAACTCTGGAAGACGAAGCCGATGTTGCCTTTGCGGTACTGGGTGCGCTCTTTCTCTTTCAGTGAGCCTACTTCCTTGCCCAGGAGTTCGTAGCGGCCCGAGGTGGGGTTGTCGAGGAGGCCGAGGATGTTGAGGAGGGTGGATTTACCGCAGCCGGAGGGGCCCATGACGGCTACGAATTCGCCCTGCTTGATGTCGAAGGAGACGTTGTTGAGGGCTACGGTCTCGATTTCTTCGGTGCGGAACACCTTGCTTAAGTTTTCTACGTGTATCATAACGGTTTAAATTAATTTATTGTCGTAAGTATGTATGTTATTCATTGGAAATGGAGTCAATGGGGTTGCGCAGTGCGGCGCGGCGGCTCTGCAGGGTGACGGTCACGACGGTGATCAGGCCGATGATGAGCAGGGCCGCGAGGAATATCCATACCGGCACGGGGCTCTGGTAGGGGAAGCCGGATACCCAGCTGCGGATGATGACCACGGCTACGGGTACGGCCACTATGAAGCAGACGGCGGTGATGATCAGATAGTAGCGGTTGAGCATCGCGAGGATCTCGCCTACCGATGCGCCGTGTACTCTGCGCAGCGCAATCTCCTTGCGGCGGAACTGGGTCTCGAAGTAGACGAGGCCGAGGATACCGATGACGGATATCAGCAGGGAGATGAGGGCGGCGGTGGTAATCAGGCGGCCCAGGTTGTCCTCTTTCTGGTAGAGCCGGCCGATGGACTCGTCCATGAAGTACAGGCCCATGGAAGATGTGTCGAAGGTCGGGTCAAGCTCGCCGCATTTCTCGCGGATGTACTTGAAGGTCTCCTGAACGTTGCCGGGCAGTATCTTGGCGTAGCCTACGGTCAGGGGCCACCAGGGGTCGGAACCGAAGTTGTAGAGGACGATGGGAGCCACGCTGTACTGCAGGGGCTGGAAGTTGAAGTCCTTGACGATGCCGACTATCTCGGCGGGCATGTCGTCGCCCTGATGTCCGGAGAACTTGAGACCGATGCGGAGGAAGGGGTACTTGGCCATGAAGGCCTGGTTGACGATGAAGGTGCCGTTGGGGTTGAGGTTGTCCGACTCGGTGAAGTCCCGGCCTTCGGCTATCTCCATGCCGAAGAAGCTGATGAAGTTGGGATCGACGGGCAGGCAGTCCATCTGGACTCTCTGGCCCTGGTAGTCGCGGCCCCAGCCCATCTTGCCCTGGGATACCACCTGCCCTCCGGCGAAGGTGACGTCGGTGATGTTGGGGTTCTCGAGGAGTATCTGCCTGAGGGTCTCGCGGCTGTTGCCTATCCTGCTGCTTACGAAGAACTCCACGGTCTGTTCCCGGTCGAAGCCCATGTCATAGCCCTTCATATACTTGATCTGCACGGTGATGAACAGCGAGCAGAGTATCAGGATGAAGGAGATGACATACTGGAAGCCTACCAGGACCGAACGCAAGGAACGGCCTTTGGCCGAGAGGGAGAAGGATCCCTTGAGGACCATGGCGGGGCTGAAGGAGGTGCTGTAACGGGCCGGGAAAATACCTGCGATCAGGGCGGTGATTACGGCCACACCGAGACCGATGAGGATGATGTGCAGATTGTCAGACACCATCAGAGAGCCTGAGATGTAGTGGGCAAATGAGGATGTGGCTACCAGCGACATCACTCCTATACTCAGTATGAAGGCCAGCAGCACGAGTCCGAGGGCCCTCCAGAGCTGCGCCCGGATCTGCTGTCCTCGGGTCGAGCCGATGACGCGGCGGGTGTTGATGCTCTTGATGCTGAAAGGCACGGAGGCCATCGCGAAGTTGACGAAGTTGATGATGGCTATCAGCAGCACGAGTATCGAGACGGTCAGCAGGGTCATCGTGGTGGTGCGGTTGCCCTTGGCCATGTTGTCCCCATCCACGTCACGGGCATAGTAGGCGTCGTGCAGGTGTGTCAGACGGGCATCCACCTGATCTTTGTATTCGGGACCATACAACTCGACACATAGCGAGTCAAGTACGGATTGGAGTCCCTCGGATGTCCTCAGCTTCATGTAGCAGGGGAAGCTCCATTCGGAGTAATTGTTGAGGCAATCGTCGCCCATGTTGAGCAGCAGGCCGTTGTCCATGCTGGAGTTGTCCGGGAAATCCTTGTACACTGCCACTATCCGGTAGGAATAGGCATCGGGTATGTCATTCTGTATATCCTTGCCGATGGGGGACTGGTCTCCGAACAGCCTTGCTGCGGTACTCTCGGAAATGACGGCTGTCCACGTGGCGCGGTATCCGGAGGTGTCTCCCTGGGTGAACTCAAAGGGGAATATCCTCAGTAGATCGAAATCCGTAGAGGCGTATTTTATCTGGATTCCGGGCATCTCCGAGCCGCTTTCCTTGAACCTGCTGCTGTTGTTCTTATAGTAATGGTAGCACGATACAGCCTCTGCCTGCGGGATGAAGTCTTTTACGAACTCTATGAAAGGCCGGCAACACTGTACGCCGTACACGCCCGGAGTCGTAGGATCGGAATACTCCAGCCTTACGATCTTGTCCGCGTCCGGATACCCTAAGTCATACCGGGTATCATACACCACCTGCACCATCAGTATCAGGAAGACCGAGAAAGCTAAGGTCAGTCCTATGATATTGAGGACGGTGGAGAAAATCTTGTGTCTGTTGAATCTGAGTCTCATAATATAAATGGTACAAATATAGTCTATTCAGCCCGCAGCGAGTCCGCCGGATTGCTCCTGGCTATGTCATAGCACCTGGCGATGACCACGGCTGCCAGTACGGCCAGCAGGGCCACGGCCACGGCGATGAACAGCCATATCGTGATATCGGCTTTCTGTGCGAAGGAACGCAGCACCATCTGGAACACGAACCAGGAGGCCACGCAGCCGATGACCACGGCCACGATGGAGAATGAGCCGATGTCGCGCAGGAAGATGGCCGTAATCTGCCAGGGCTGTGCCCCGTTGATCTTGCGCAGGGCTATCTCCTTGCGGCGGCGTCCGGTCTCGTCCGTGGTGTAGCCCACTAGTCCGAGCAGGGCGATGATGACCGTGACCACTCCGGCGGCGAGAATCGATTCTCTCATGGTGCGGGCCGGCTTGTAGATCTCAGTGATGGCGGCAGTGTAGGGCAGGACTGTGAACCGGTCCGGAACCACGCTTTCTACGGCTTCCTGGATAGCGGCGGTCAGCTCCGGGGTCACCCGGCTCACGCGGACGATAAGGTTGTCACAGGGCTCGTCGGAGTAGAACAGGGCGTTGGGCCTGGAATCCTCGTCGATGACAGTTCCCACGCGGATGTCGCTGAATACTCCGACTATGGTGTACAGGTCGTCTCCGGCCTGACTGTGCTCGGTAATCAGCACCTGCTTGCCGATGACTCCGTCAGTCCATCCGGTCACCTCAATAAGGCGTTCCCGGAAGTCGGGGTCTACGAGGATTTCCTTGGGATTTGTAAAGTTGCGTCCTTCGATGATATCCACGCCTATCAGT
Organism: uncultured Bacteroidales bacterium; assembly: GCA_944323785.1. Classification (GTDB taxonomy): domain Bacteria; phylum Bacteroidota; class Bacteroidia; order Bacteroidales; family UBA932; genus Coprenecus. Next base: position 18,589 of record CALUTU010000004.1, read on the forward strand.
TCAGCCCATCCGGGGCAGCCGCTGTAAAGATCGCCTATGTTGAAGAGCTCGCGAGGGTCTCCCGGGAGGTAGATGTTGTTGCCGGAAATGGCTCCGTAGGCCAAGGTATGGTCAGCTGTCCCGATCGCTTCCACTCCGGGTACCGTGCTGACAGCCTGCATGATGGCGGTACGAGTCTGTGCCGAGGTGCCGTTCAGGGGGCAGGACAGCAGCTGCTCGTAGTCATAGCCGGGATCGTCGCTCATCCATCGGTCCATCTGCAGGGCCACAAAGCACAGCAGGGTGATGAGCATGGAGGCGAGGGCCATCTGCAGGAAGAGCAGTATCCTCTTCCACAGCCGCTTGTTGTCTACATAGTTGCGGAATGCCACGGCGATGGGAATGCTCTGGAAGGCCTGTCCGGGAATGTATGCGGCGATAAGCAGCACCACCACAACGGTCAGGGCCAGCACCCACAGGCTGTGAGGGGAGAACAGGGCTCCGAGGGAGGTCATCATGATGCTCTCCACGGTATTGCGGAAAGCGAGAATCAGCAGGAAGGCCAATACGAGGGAGACGGCCAGGTTGATAAGGGTCTCTTTGAAGACAATGCCCATGATCGTCCCGCCTCCGGCTCCGTAGCAGCGGCGCACGGCTATGCCCTTGGCCCTGCCTATGAGGGAGGAAATGACAATCATGATGTAGTTCATCACGGCTGCGAGGATCAGGGCCGCTGCGACCACTCCTAGCAGGAGGTTGGTCCTGCGGACGCTCTCCGAGGCGGAATGTTCGCTGGAAAGGGGCGCAAGGCTGAAATGCAGTTCGAGGCCCGCCTGCCGCAGCTCCTCGACTGGCAGATAGCGGTTCTCCATGTCCCGGATGGCCTGGTCGAGGGAAGCCGGATCCGTGCCGGGGTAGAGCACCACGTGGCTGATATACCGGTCATTGCCCACCCAGTTCTGAGTGGAACGGAAGTCACTGCCCATCATTCGGAATATCTCGTCCATGGCCTCGAGGGATACGGCTATGTCGAAGCGCATGGAGGCATTCTCCGGGATGTCCTCGAAGATACCGCCTACCTCGATGGGTATGCCCTGCCATTCCTCCAGGAAAAATATCTTGCCGACGGCCTGCTCCACCCCTCCGAGCTTCTCGGCGAAGGAGCTGGATACCGTGGCCTTGTTCCAGCTGGAGAGGACTTCCACCGGGTCTCCTGCCAGGAAGGGACGGGGGAATACCTTGAAATAGTTGGTGTCGGCGAGGATGATGTTATCCGCAGTGTATTTGCGCTGCTCCTGATCGAAGATATTGCAGGTGCCGTAGCCGACGAATGTGACGCGGGTAGCATATTTGACCTGAGGTATCTCCTGTCCCATGTAGTATGCCACCGCACCCGGAGTCTGGCCGTAGGTATCACTGCCCTCATTGGCTTTGGTGTATTCCTGCTGGATGCAGTAGATGTTCTCATACTCTGGATAGAACTTGTCATAGCTGTTCTCGAAGGAGATCTTGGCTATGAGCACCAGCCCGACCGCGAGTCCCACCGCGAGGGAGAGGACCTTGAATATGCCTATGTTGAGTTTTTTCATGATTATTTATTCAATATGAGCACGTCGCTCTTGCCGTAGTTCTCGTAGTTGGAGATGATGACGCGCTCGCCGGGCTGCAGGCCTTCAAGCACTTCGTAGTACTGGGGGTTCTGGCGGCCGATGCGGATGTCGCGGCGGTAGGCGCGGGTGCCGTCCTCGGAGAGCACGTAGATCCAGGTGCCGCCGGTGGACTGGTAGAATACTCCCCGGGGGATGTAGACCGACTGGGTGGGCTGGCCGAGCTGAAGGTTGAGGTAGTAGGTCTGGCCGATGCGGATGTTGTCGGGACGCTCGCCCTCGAAGTAGAAGTCAGCCTTGAACTGGCCCTCTGTCACTTCGGGATAGACCTTCTCCACTACGGTGCTGAAGTTGGCGCCCTGACGCTCGAAGGTGGCGTTCAGGCCCGACTGCACGCGGTCGATGTAGTGCTCGTCGATGCGGGCCTCGATCTTGTAGTCCGACAGGTCGTTGACCTGGCCGATCTTGGTGCCCTCGGGAATAGACTGGCCGAGGATTACGTCGAGGGAGCCGAGCTGTCCGTCGATGGGGGACTTGACGTTGAGGTTCTCGACCCTCTGGCGCACGAGCTGGATGCTGCGGCGCATACTCTCCAGACTCTCCTCCAGATTGCCGATCTGGATAGAGCGGTAGATGGAGTCCTGCTTCTGACGGGCGATGACCAGCTCCAGGCTCTTGACCGCCAGCTCGTAGTCCTCCTTGGCCTGGAGATATTCCTCATGGGCAACCAGACCGTCCTCGTCAAGACGCCTGTACTGCTCGTATTTGCGCTTCTTGCGCTCGGTGTCGATGGTGTACTCCAGCCGCTGCTTCTCGAGGTCGAGCTTTTCCTGCTCCATGGTCACTGTGGTGTTCCTCAGGAAGTTCTCCTGCTCGGCCAGGTCGGCCTCGCTCTGGAGAATCTGCAGTCCGAGGGTGTTGTTGGACAGGCGGACGAGCACGTCGCCTTTTTTGACCATTGAGCCTTCCTCGATGAGTTTTTCCTCCACTACACCGCCTTCAAGCAGGGATACCTGCACTACGGTGATGGGCTGTACCTGTCCCGATACCCTTACGTAGTCGTCGAACTCTCCGAGACGGACGTCGCCGATGGTGACGGTGTTGGCGTCCACCTTGAGGGTGGAGGACTTGTCCCTGAGCAGCAGCCAGAGGACGAATATTACGAATACTCCTGCGAGGAAGTACGGGATGTTCTTCTTGCGGAATACGGCGCGGATGCCTTTTTTCTTTTCAATGACTCTATCCATGATTGTACTGTTTATTCCTGATCAAGATATGTTATTCCTTTATAATACATGACCACTCTTTCCTTGAGCAGATACTGCAGGCCGCAGTTGAGCCTCTGGGCCTTGGCCTCCAGCAGATCGTTGGAGCTGGTCTGCAGCTCGATGACCGTCATCAGGCCTTCCTCGTACTTGCGGGTATTGGCCTGGTGGGAGAGACTGAGCGCGCTGACCTTCTTGTCCGCCGAGACGAATTCCTTGGCTGCGCCCCTCATGTCCTGCACTGCCTTGCGGATTTCCACCTCGACCTCCTGGAACTTGATGTCCCGGTTGGCCTCCGCAGTGGCCAGGGCATTGCGCTTGCGGGCGATATTGTTGTATTTGTACAGCCCGTTGAAGATAGGGATGCTGATGCCGATGCCCACGTACTGTCCCTGCTTGGCGTTCATCTGGTTCCAGAAGGGATCGTTGACGGCGTATGAGCGGTCGTAGACGTAGCCGGTGGAGTATCCGCCCTGAGCGTAGATGTAGGGTACGAGGCTCCAGCGGGCGGTCTTGAGCTCCAGTTCCGCGTTGCGTACCTTGTATTCCTCGGCCTTGAACTCAGGCAGGAAACTGCGGGCGGCCGAGGCTATGCTGTCGGCGTTGCCCTCGTATGAGAACTGGCTGAACAGCACGGACGGCTCGATGACCGAGATCTCCAGGTCATCGTCCAGAGGGTAGTACATCACGCTTTTGAGAGTCAGGACGGCCTGTTCCAGGGTATTCTCCATCTTGGTGAGATTGAAGTCCTTGGAGGCCAGGTCGGACTCTATCTGCAGCACGTCCGCGCTGCTCTTCAGGCCCAGCTCGCACTGGATTCTGGCCTGCTCCAGGGTCCTGCGGGTCTCTTCAAGCTGCTCGCGGGCCAGATCCGCCATGCCCTGATTGTAGAGCACGTTGTAATAGGCCTGGATGACTTCGAGGCAGATGTCGTCCTTGGTCACCTGCTCTTCCTCAATGCCCAGCAGCAGGGCGGTCTTGGCTATGCGCAGGCTGTTGACCGCCGAGAAGCCGTTGAAGATGTCCATTTCGGCCGAAAGGCTGTAGGAGTTGCTGAATGTGGTCGTGTTGGTGTAGACGTTGGTCTCGGGGTCGATACCGCGGCCGAAGCTTAACGAGCCGGATGTCCCTGCCGATATCGTGGGGAGGAATCCGAAAGCGGCCTCCCTTCGGTCTATGCGGCGGTCGTCATTGGTGGCCTGCTGCACCCTCATCTTCGGGGAGTTGGCCACGGCATACCGCATACAGTCGTGCAGGCTCCATATTTCCGCCGGTTGCTCTGCCAGGCCGTTGTTATCCTGTTCTGAGTTTGCAGTGTATGCCGCGCTTAGAGTCCTGGTGCCGGTATCCCCGCTGTATGTTCCGGTCAGGGAAAAGTCCGCCGGGATGTCCGTGCGCCACTGTGCGTCGGCTTTGAACGGACCCGCAGCCAGTCCCGCTGTCAGAATCAGCGTCGCGGCCAGGGCTTTATTATAGAAGGTGTGTCTCATTTTCAGTCATTGTTGAGTTATGCCTGAGATACTGCCACAATAATGCCAAAATAACTAAAGAGCAGTAAACCAAAGTGTTGATAAATTTGTCCGTATTTTTCATGTCAAATTTTCATACACCCTGTGTCCACTTTTTTGATATATGTCCTACATTTGTCCCAAACTTTAAGACAATGAGCAAGAAACAGAGTCCGGACGGACGTGTGCTGGTGGTGGATGACAACAAGGCCATACTTTCGGCCCTGAGGCTTCTGCTGCCGTCCTATTTTGCGGAGGTGACCCTGCTCTCCTCTCCCAACGACCTGATGCACAGCATCGAGACCAAGCGGCCCGAAGTGGTGCTGCTGGACATGAACTTCACCGCCAAGGTGACTACCGGCAACGAGGGCCTGTTCTGGTTGGGGGAGATTAAGAGGGCGTACCCGGAGCTGCCCGTGGTGCTTTTCACCGCGTATTCCGACGTTGCCCTGGCCGTGGATGCGATAAAGCGCGGGGCATTTGACTTCGTCATCAAGCCTTTCGACAATGCCAAGCTGCTGTCAACCCTTCAGGCCGCCCTGCAGCTCAGCCGGAGCCGGCAGGAGGTCAAGCAGCTGCGCGAGATCAAGAACGAGATACGCAGTGAAGGGCAGATGTACTGGGGAGACTCGCCCAAGATGAGGGAGCTGCGCTCTATAGTGCAGAAGGTCGCCCGTACCGATGCCGGCATCCTCATCACCGGGGAGAACGGCACCGGCAAGGACATGCTGGCAGGGGAGATACACCGTATGTCCCGCCGCAGCGGCAACAGCATGGTCTGCGTCGATGTGGGCTCGCTGCCCGAGAGTCTGTTCGAGAGCGAGCTGTTCGGTCACGTCAAGGGGGCTTTCACCGATGCCCGCGCTGACCGGGCAGGCAAGTTCGAGGTGGCTTCCGGGGGCACGCTGTTTCTGGACGAGATAGGCAATCTGCCCCTGCATCTGCAGATGAAGCTGCTGACGGCCATCCAGACCCGGAGCGTGACCCGGGTGGGCAGCAATACTCCGGTTCCGGTGGATATCCGCCTGATCTGCGCGACCAACCGGGATCTGGCTCAGATGGTGGCCTCGGGGGAGTTCCGCGAGGACCTGTATTTCCGCATCAATACCATCCACCTGACCCTGCCGCCCCTGAGGGAGAGGCCCGGTGACATAGCTCCGCTGGCGCAGATGTTCATGCGCAGATTCGCGGCCAAGTACGGCAAGGATGTCGGCGGTATCTCCGAGGAGGCCCTGAAGGCTCTGGAGGGCTGCGTCTGGAAGGGCAATATCCGGGAGCTGCAGCATGTGGTGGAGAAAGCGGTGATCCTGGCTGACGGTCAGGTGCTGGATGTCGGTGACTTCTTCCCGGAGGGCAATATGCGTGCGGCCTCATCCGTACCGTCTCCGGCGGTTGCGGCCGGCAAGGTGATGACTCTGGACGAGATGGAGAGCGAAATGATCCGGGAGGCCCTGCGCCGCAATGACGGCAATATGTCGGCAGTGGCCCAGCAGCTCGGCATCACCCGTCAGACTCTGTACAACAAGCTCCGCAAATACGGACTCTAGCTATTCTGCGCCATGGGTTACAGGCATCTCATAATATCGCTCGTGCTGCTGGTGCTCTCGGCAGGGGCGGCAGTGTGGCTCCTGCTTTCGGGCCTGTACTGGGGTGCCGGCGGGGCTGTGCTCTGCGTACTCTTCCTGGTCTACAGGGTGATATCCATCTATACGGGCAACCTTCGGAAGCTCAATTATCTGCTGGGAGCCTTCGAGAACGGGGACCTGGCCTTTCATTTTGCGGAAAACTCGACCTTCCTGCAGGACAGGGTGTTCAATATCCTGCTCAACAAGGTCAGGGATTTTGTCTCGGAGCAGCGCAGTATGCGCGGTGCCAACGAGGCTTTCCATACGGCTGTGGAGAGTCTGTCCAGGACCGGTATCCTCGGTGTACTGCCGGACGGGGAGGTGCGGTGCAGCAACAGGGCGGTGAGGGCCATGCTGGGGATGCCGGAGATCAGGCATGTCTCGGACGTGGACAAGGTGCTGCCCGGACTGTCCCTGCGTCTGAAGGCCGTGGAGGACGGAGGTGTGCTGGAGATACCCGTCGGCTCGGAACAGCGGGTGTACAATGCTCTGATAGAGTGCCGCACGGTGATGGACGGTCAGACACCCGTGCGGATATATGTCTTCGAGGAGAAAACCGACGATGCAGCCGAGGCCCGCTCGCAGGAGAATGCCCAGTGGCAGAAGATGACGCGCATCATCTCCCACGAGGTGCTCAATACGATTACTCCGATCGTCTCGCTCAGCGATACCCTGCTGGGCATGACCGGGGAGCGCAGTGTCCGCGAGGGGATAGAGGTCATCGGGGAGTCGGCCCGTGGCCTGCTCGGCTTCGTCAACGGCTATAGGGCCTTGTCCCGCGTACCTGTGCCTCAGATCCATCCGTTCAGGTTCAGGGCCATGCTGGACTATGTGCTCCAGCCTCTTATGCCGGAAGTCGAGGCTCTGGGAGGCCGGGTGGACATCAGCCTGGAGGACGAGGGGATGGTGCTCTTCGCAGACGAGCAGCTCATGCGCCAGGTGTTCGCCAACATCCTCAAGAATGCCGTCAACGCACTGCGCGACCGCTTCGGGGACAGCACCGCCGCCGCTTCTGTCAATCCCGGACCCGCTGCCCACGGTGCCGTCTCCGCAAATCCAGACCACGGTACAGACGATATCCCTCTTATCCGTATCTCTGCGTTTGTCAATGCATCCGACAACACCGAAATCCATATTTCCAACAACGGCTGGCCCATTCCCGATGCTGACGCGGAACATATATTCGACCCGTTCTTCACCACCCGCGCCGAGGGTACCGGCGTCGGCCTGGCCCTGTCGCGCCAGATCATGCGTGCGCACTCAGGCACTATCCGCCTCGACCGCACCGACCCCGCCCTCACCACCTTCATCCTTACCCTCTAGCCCGCATCTTCGGTAAACGCACATTTTGAATAAAATAAAATACTTAAGACTGACTCAAGACTGACTCAAAACAAATGGGAGGGTTTGCGGATAGTTGTCAGAAATTTTGCAGGAAAAAAGTACCGTTACTGAATTAAACCATTACATTTGTAAATTGAGAAAGAATGTTTGTAAGTATGAAAAAGAACGAAGTGCTTGAGTGTCTTAAGACAAGACGCAGCATCAGGGCATTTGAGCCGGATAAGATGCCTTCAAAGGAACTTGTGGCCAAGGTGGTCGAGGCCGGGACTTTTGCTCCGACCGGTATGGGCAAGCAGTCACCTGTGATAGTGGCGGTTATGGACAAAGCCGTGCGGAACCGTCTGTCAAAGATGAACGCCGATGTGCTCGGTTCGGCATCGGATCCGTTCTACGGAGCCCCGGTAGTGCTGGTGGTGCTGGCGGACCGCAGCCGTCCGACTTACCTGTACGACGGCTCGCTGGTGATGGGCAATCTGCTCAATGCGGCCCATGCTCTCGGGCTGGGCAGTTGCTGGATTCACCGGGCAAAGGAGGTTTTTGACTCCGAGGAGGGCCGCGACTTGCTGAGACAGTGGGGCATAGAAGGAGACTATGAGGGGATAGGCCATTGTGTTCTCGGCTACTCGAAGGACGGAAAGGAGCCTCAGGCCGCTCCCCGCAAGTCGGATTATGTGCGTTATGTCTAAGGACCGCCGTAGATATTTTGACCAGCTGGCCGCGACCAGCCGGAAATACTATATGCCCTGGCTGTCCTCTTATATGAGGATAGGTGAGGGCATAAATGTTCTGGAGATAGGCTGCGGTGAGGGTGGCAATCTGCTCCCCTTTGCCCAGGCGGGATGCTCAGTTCTGGGCGTGGACCTGGCTGAGGGTAAAATACGGGCAGCGGAGCAGTTCTTCGCGGAGGAAGGTACACCGGGCCGCTTTCTGGCTTCGGATATCTTTGAGGTAAAGGAGATGGAAGGACAGTTTGACCTGATAATCTGCCACGATGTGATAGAGCATATCATGGACAAGGAGGAGTTCATGCGCAGGGTAAGACGCTATCTTGCGCCGGACGGCCTGGCGTTCTTCGCTTTCCCGGCCTGGCAGATGCCCTTCGGCGGTCATCAGCAGAACTGCCGCAGCAGAGTGCTTTCGCACTTGCCTTATTTTCACCTTCTTCCGAAAAATATATACAGATGGGTCCTCAAACGCGGCGGTGAGTCTCCTGAAGCCATAAAGGAACTGTTGGAGATCAAGCAGACAGCTACGCCCATAGAGCGTTTCGAGAGGATAATACGGGACGAAGGCTTTCAGAAGGTGGACAGGCGTCTATGGCTGATAAACCCTCATTATGAGGCCAAGTTCGGACTCAGGCCGCGCCGGCTGTTCCGTCTTCCTGCCGGCATACCCTGGCTGCGCAACTTCTACACCACTTCCTGTTTTTATCTGCTGCGGTAGCGGCTTGTGGTGAAACCGCTGAAGCGTCGCAGGCCCTCTTCGACGTTGGCGCGGGGGCAGGCCAGGTTCCAGCGCATGAATCCCTCTCCCTCCGGGCCGTACATGGTGCCGGCATTGAGCCACAATTTTGCTTCCCTGAGCAGTGCTTTCTCAAGACTTTCCGAAGTCATCCCCAGACAGCTGCAGTCCATCCATGCCAGGTAGGTGCCTTCAAGTATGGTGACCGGGAAGTCCGGCAGATGCTCTCGGCAGAAATTCACCATATAGTCGTAATTGCCCTTGATGTACTGCATCAGCTGGAGCAGCCATTCCTCTCCCTCGTTGTAGGCGGCTATGGCGGCATCCACTCCGAAGGGATTGACATTGCCGATCTCATTGGTGCGGACACTGGCCTCTATCTTCTTGCGGAGATTCTCGTCCTGACAGACTATGTTGGCTATCTGGAGTCCGGCGATATTGAATGACTTGCTGGGGGAACAGCATGTGACCGAATGTCTCTGGAAGTCCTCGCAGATGGAGGCAAACGGGGTGTAGGTGTAGCCCGGGCAGGTCAGTTCGCAGTGTATCTCGTCCGAGATGACGGTAATCCCGTGTCTGAGACATATCCTGCCGAGCCGGGTGAGTTCCTCTCTGGTCCATACCCTTCCGGCCGGGTTGTGAGGGTTGCAGAGCAGCATCAGCTTGACAGCCGGGTCTGAGGCCTTGCGCTCCAGGTCCTCAAAGTCCATCCGGTAGGTGCGGTCTCCGTAGATCAGGGAAGAGCTGACGGTCTCGCAGCCGTTGTTGTGTACAGTCGAGTAGAAACAGTTGTAGACGGGACCCTGTATCAGCACTTTGTCCCCAGGTGAGGTCATGGCCCTGATGATGGCCGAGAGAGCCGGGACCACCCCGGTCGTGTAGATGATCCAGTCTTTTTCTATCTTCCAGCCGTGTCTGCGGCCGAACCAGCCTGTGACGGCATCGTAGTAAGTGTCCGGTACCCGGGTGTAGCCGAATATTCCGTGCTCTACTCTGCGCCGCAGGGCTTCTGTGACGGCCGGAACTGCGCGGAAATCCATATCCGCCACCCACATGGGCAGTACGCCGTCATCCTCCGCACCGTCCCATTTGATTGAGTTGGAGCCTCTTCTGGGAATTATCCCGTCGAAATCGTATCTCATCGTCTGTTTCTAGTTTCTATTATGCTGCCGGATTATCAATTTCCATGCCGTATGCTTGATAAAAGCTGTTGTTATAGATTGAGGAAAGATTTTATATTTTTGTGAAAATTTAAAAATCTGAGAAAATTATGAAAAAATACATTTTCCCTGCAGCCGTGGCCTTCTGTGCCTTGTCCGCTGCGTTCATGTCTGTAAGCTGTGTCTCTTCGGAAGCGGAGTCAGAGCCGTATGCTGTCCTGGCACCGGTATCATTTGCAGAGGACTCCGCCGGTTGGGAAGGAGTAGTTGCAAGTCTGCAGAGGATGCATGATGCTGAGGTTCTGCGTTTTGACGCTACTCCTACAGAACTTGAGGCTCAGTTGAGGGCCCTCAATCCCAGGTATGTGGCAGTGGTGGACGTGCCGGAGAACATAGGCCGGGACTATGTGATAGAACTTAACCGGATGAGCCGCAGGATGGATGACGATCCCTATGCGGATTTCCTTTGGGGTATAGTCACCGGCTATGATGCGGCAGCCGCGCAGAGGATGGTGGACAATTCCGTTGAGCCGATGGTGATACGCAGCGGAGTGGGAAGTATCAAGGAACTTGAGTCGGCAAAATGGTTTGACAAATATGCCTTCGTGGATGATCACGTAGTGGGGATGTGTGGAGAGAAGAAGCCGGGAGAGGACTCATTGACATATAAGGAGATTGCTTACAGGACTGACATGGCCGGGGCTAATGAGTACATCCGGGAGTTTGTGGAGAAACGTTTCGGGAAAGACGTGCCGGATGTGCTGCGGCAGTTTTTGGAGTATTATGAAGGCTATGAGCCGGATCTTGTGGTAACGGCTTCCCATGCGACGGAAGAGAATCTGGAAATGCCGGGCTCAGTAGGCAATATCCGCTGCCGCGACGGACGTCTGTACGTGGATTACCCTGGCGAGCAGCGTTTCGTCAAGGACCGCGACAGCCGTATGGTATATCTGCCTATAGGCAATTGCCTGATAGGAAATATGAACAATACCCGGGGCAGCATGGCGGCCGCGTGGATGAACAGTCAGCAGGCTACGGCTTTTGCAGGGTATGTTGTGACCACCTGGTATGGCCGTAATGGATGGGGAGGCTTGAAATACTTGATAACCAATCCTGGCCGTTATTCAGTGCCCGAGGCCTTCTACATGAACCAGCAGGACATGATGGCCCAGATAGCTGCGTGGAAAGATACCCTGACCACGGCTCCGTTTGATTACGATGCAGATTATTTCGAGACTCTGCCGTCAGAGCTGGTACGGATGGCGGCTCCTGACACGCTGTCGGAGGATGAGCTGTTTTTCTGGTTCGGTTTCTGGCATGACCGTGACGTGCTGGCTTATTATGGAGACCCCAAGTGGAACGTGCGTATGCAGGAAGTCCCGGGCGAGACAGATTTTACAGTCACTTCCCGGATGCAGCGGCTCTCTGCCGCGGAGGCTTCCGCCACCGGTGCCTCGCGCAAGTGTGTGATTACCGTAGAGACATCTCCTGATTTCAGTCTACGCAGGATGCAGGGCGACGGTTTCAAGGAGGAGCATGTCCTGGATTTGCCGTTCAGTTATTTCTTCCCTCATCGTCTGGACAATCCCCGTCTGCCCGAGGGTGAGACCCGCGAGATTGTCGTGGATGAGAATTTCCTGCTGCTCTACAATCCGGCATTCGAGCCGGGCCGTACTTATACGATAGAGGTCTTCTGTGACTGATCTTTGCGTTGATGCCGGTTTTTCTTTGTCCGTTTCCACCACAGCCAGTATCCGCTTAAAGGCAGTATGCCTCCGAGCAGGGCGGCGATGAAATACAGGACTTTCGTGACGATGCCACCCCAGCTTCCGGTGTGCAGGGCGTAGAACAGGCCTCTCAAGGTCCTGGCTTGCTCCGGTGTATCGTTTCCGAAGAGTGAGTAGGCGGCATCACGGTACCATCCGAACGACCACGTGAGTCCGGTGAGAGCCATTATCAGTAGAAATATTGTGCAATAGAAACCGAGTGTCACGTGGCTGTCGTACCAGAACCGGCGCCAGCCTTTCGTAACGGATATGCTTAGGCGGCTTTTCAGTGCCTTTCGGTTGCGTGGAATCCATATAATCAGTCCGCTGATGAGGATGACTACCATTACAAGGGTAGTGACGCCGACGATGACCTTCCCGACCGACTTCTGCCCTTTGGACGGCGGCGGATCCAGCAGCCAGCGGTGGATCTTCTTTACAGTCTGGAAGAACGGGTAGGATTTGATCCAGCCTTTCACCTCACCTGTGTAGGGGTCTACACTTAGCTGTCTTCTTCCGGTCTCACGGAAGGAGGCGAAGGCGGCCTCATGCGGATTGTCGGAAATCTTAATGAATGTAAGATGAAGCGAGTCGGCGGCCCAGGTCATAATACCTGCCTCCAGAATGGAGGGAGACAGGGGCTGTGCTCCCTCCGATGGAGGTGTTACGGTATACAGTTCCCGCTGAAGGGCCCGTGTGATATCCCGCTCGAATACCAAGGCTGCGCCTGACAGGCAGATGACGGAGATTACAAGACCCAGCGGCAGTGAGAGCCATAGGTGTATGTTGCGGAATAGCCGTCTCATTACTGAGCCTGGGTTGAGAGTTTGCCAAGTGCCGATACGGATATGGCCTCACTGACTTTCAGACCGGCTTTCGCCTCTCCTGTGGCGGGATCGATGCAGTAAATGGCCGGATCAGCTCCGTCAGTGGTCGTTATGGGTATGTAGGCCAGTCCGTTGTCACTGTACGGTGTGCCTATGCTGGAGAGAATTCCGGCATCAGGCAGGCCTGTAACCACGGTAAGTGTGCCTTCCTCGCCCTTGAATACCGCAAGCTCGTTGCGGGGTGCGCTGGTTCCGGACATGTTCTCGGCTCCCTCGCTGTACATCTGGAGCAGGAAGTAGTCTCCGCTGATATGCCAGCAGCGGAACATGGGGTTGTTGTTGCCCAGTTCCTCCAGGTTGACATAATAATTGGGATCAAATGTGCTCTCACCGGCATTGATGCGCACTACTCCGGAAGGCAGCTTGCCCTGTACGCGGTCGAACTGGGTGCCGTCGTTGTTGGTTACGGGCGTGGTGGTCGTGCGTCCGTAGCCGGGGGAGAATACGTAGAGGTCCCCGTTGTCGGCGGCCCAGATGGTCTGGTAATACTGCGAGCGCATGCGGCCGCTTGCAAAGCCTATCTTGCCGGTGCGGGCTATGACCGGGGTCTCGTTGAAATTGTCCCCGCTGTAGATTGCCACGAAGGCGCTGTCAGGATACTGTGTGGTGGGGATCATGCCGGCGGTGTACTGTCCGGAGCCGCTGCCGCCGCTGCCGTTGGCCACATAGCCGGGGTCAACTATGGCCCACGGATAGGTGTTCACGCCGTAGTGGCTCATGCCCATCGGGACGACGGATGTGTAAAGTTTCCCGTTGGCCTCCACGAATCCCGCGAAGCTCACCCGCTCACCGTTGCCGAGGAAGTTCTCCGCGATGTGGCTGCCGGTGGTGCTTGTCCCGTCTGTCACGCTCAGATAGTTGAACTGGAGATAGTAGGCATAGTTGCCCTCCGCGTCCTGTTCGTTGTTGCCTGCGTTGGTCGAGGCAGTGATGACATTGTCGCCCCATGTGCCGTAAGTGGTGGTGCGGTTGAAAGTGTACTGGCGGTCCTCGATGACCCTTCCGTCATTTCCTAACTTGAATGAGAAACCTGTACCCTGGTTTCCGTCATTGTACTGGAATCCGAAGAGGTAATGCTCGCCGTAGTAGATCCAGTTCGATGCGGACTGGGTCTCCCAGCCATTGCCGGCGGGGGTTACCGCTCCTTCCTCCAGCGATTCAGCGGATATCAGATAGGTGGCCGACTGGTCCTGGCTTCCGGCCTCGGCCACTATGACGTAGCGGCTGATGGTACCGGTGCCTTCGCCGTTGTCCGGACCTGGTGCGGGGGTGTTGTTCTCCTCGCAGGCTGTCATCAGGATGCAGCCGAGAGAGAGGGCGGCAAGCGCCCTGGGGAAAATGCTTTTCTTCATTGTCTTATTTTTTGATTATCGATTGTGTCATGTTTTGTCCAGCTTCCGAAATACACCCGCAGTTTGGCGTAAAAGGCCCTTCCGGCTTTCTGCAGGCTGAAATTGTCGTACAGTTTCTCGTTTGTGAGATTGCGGCATTCCAGGGAGATGTTGTACCGTCCGTCCTGTATTGAGTAGCTGATGCTCAGGTTGTGCGACAGCTGTTCTGGCACTACGCTCTTGGAGGCCGGGTCTCCGAAACGTTCCCAGTACAGGGGAAAGTCGTGCTGGTAGTAACCGTCGTAGCTGACTGTGAGCACGTTGCCTTCGGCTCCAAGACCGTGCCACGAGAACGTGGCGTCGAAGCTGGCGAACATGTATGGCAGGTTGGGCATGCGCTGGCCGTAGGTCGCACTCTCCTGCATGGAGTTGCCGGCCACGTAGCGCTCGTTGTCGCGCACGTTGATGTTGTTGAACGTGCCGCCTATGCTGAGCCAGCGGGAAAAGCTGTAACGTGCAGATATGTTGTAGCCGACTGTCCTTACCCGCCCGTGGTTCTCGTAGAAGCCGTAGCTCATGCCGCTGACCGTGCTCAGCCCTCTCTGGATATAGTCCCTGGTGTCGCGGTAAATAAATGTACCCTCCATGTAGACGGCGTGCTTGTGGAACTGGCGGTTGAAACTCAGGTTGAGGTTCACGTTGTGGCTGTTCTCAGGACGCAGGTCGGTCTTTCCGGCTTCCAGGTCCTCATCTCCGAACAGCTCGTCGGTGGTGGGCAGGCGGTAGGCTTTCTCATAGGAGAGTTTCACCTGCAGGCCCTTGATGATGAAATATGTGCCGGCCGCTCCATATCCGAAGGCATTGGTTGTGCGGCTCATGTTTACGTAGTTGCCTATCCCGTCGCTGCTTTGGGAGACAGGTCCCTGGTTGTACTGGTTGTAGTATTTGCCGAAGGCCGTAACGCTCCATCTTTTCGATGGCGACAGCATGTACGACAGGCCGGTGATGTTCTTGCGGGTCAGTTTCGGGATGCTGAAATCCGAGAGCTGGGAGCTGCCGTCCACCTTGGAGCGGGTGGTACGCCTGAAGGAACTGGATACGTGGTTGAGGGTGAAGGTATGGGCCTTGCCGAGGCGGTAGTCGGCGGTGGCGGTCACATTCCAGTTGGTGTTCAGCGATTTGTTGTCCTGATAGGACTGCTCGCCGCGGCTTCCTGTGTACTTGCGCTCTCCGAGCCAGTTGTATTTGTACGACGAGGTGTCTATGTTCATCGTGATGTTGTGGTTGTAGTTGGCGTTCAGCCTTATGTCCAGTCCCTTGACGAACAGGTCCCGCTTGCTGTATTCGAGCGACGGGACGAAAGAGTGGCCTCTGCGGTGTTTCTCGCCGAAAACTATATACTGGTACACGCCGGTCTGTATCTCCTTGTAGAAATGCGAGTAGTTGAATCCGACCATCAGGCGGTCAGCCCATGACTTGCCGGTCACTCCTATCTTTCCTATGGCGGCCTCGTTGTGGAACTGGTCGTTGAAACGTCTTACGTGGTAGATCTTGTTGCGGTCTGTACTTTCCGAGACACCGTCGTCACCGAACTCTGTGATATAGCTGTCGATGAAATAACTGTTGTCAGAGTAGTTCTGAAAGGCGTTTATCTCGTATGTCAGTCCGTTGCGGAAAGTCTGGTTGAAATTGACATAGGACTTGTGCGTATTGAACGAGCCGTAGGAGTAGGATGCGTCCAGATGCCAGCCGCGTCGGCGTTTTTTTGTCACTATGTTGATTACGCCTCCGAGAGCGTCGCTTCCGAAGCCTACCGGTACTACTCCCTTGTACACCTCGATCCGTTCAGCGAAATTTACCGGCAGGTTGTTGATGTCCAATGCCGCCCCGGCACCTTCCTGCGGCACTCCGTCGATGAAGATCTTCACATGCTTGCCGGAGAAACCGTCCAGACTCAGCTGTGCGTCCGAGCCTACGCCGCCCGATTCGCGGAGTTTCAGTCCCGGAAGCTGTGAGAGTGTCTCGCCCAGACTCTTGCTGGAGTTGTGCATCTCCTTTACGCTGAGGTCAAGGGCATTGAATGCCGAACGCTGCACATGGCTGGACCTGTTGGACACCACTACCACCTCATCCAGCTGACGGTGGTCGGGTTTGATCGTTACGGCCTTCCGGATATCGCTGCCGGCCTGCAGCGTCACTTCCTCCTTGTAGGGCTTGAATCCTACGGCCGAGACAACCATAGTATATGTGCCGACAGGTGCTTCCAAACGGAATTCTCCGTTCTTGTCTGCGCTGCACCAGTATTCCGTCCCTTTCAGGAAGATGTCTGCGAAATCTATGCTGCTGCTGTCCTCAGCGGAGATGATTTTCCCCGACAGGACAGCCCTTTCCTGCTTTTCCTGCGCCGAGGCTGAGAAGTGCTGCATGAGTATGCAGATCCCTATGAGAGCGCAGTGTCTTATAGTAAGATAGATGTTTCTCATTGCGCTGCAAAAGTAGGGCAATGCCTCTTGCTGCACAATCGCTAAAAATAGAGATTTTTTCGCCGGATTTTCCGCTGTTTATCCCTATTTGTATGTAAAAAGCGGTGATAAGCAAAAAATATTACATTTGCGCCATGAATACTGTGTGGATAGTAATGCCGATTCTTATCGTGCTGATGTTCCTGCTTGGGACAGATCTGAAAGTCAAGTCGTTCGTGGATGTGGCCCGTAATCCCAAGGCCGTGGTGGCCGGGATGATCGGGCAGATAATCGTGCTTCCGCTGCTGGCCTTCGGCGTGGGTTGGGCCCTGGGCCTGAGTCCGGTCTATTTCATGGGGCTGGTGCTCATAGCCTGCTGTCCCGGCGGCAGTTCCTCCAATGTGTTCTCCATGCTGGCCAAGGGGGATGTCGCCCTGTCCGTGACGCTGACCGCAATGAGCAGCGTGATAACCCTGTTCACCCTGCCTCTGATAATGGATCTGGCTTCCGTCTTTGTCTCGCAGCAGTCCGGGGTGGAGGTCCATCTGCCCGTGGGCAAGCTGCTGCTGCAGAATCTGGTGCTGCTCTTCGTGCCCATACTTGCTGGGGCGGCCTTCCGCCATTTCAGCCCTGTGGCGGCCGAGAAGGTGCATAAGGTGCTGAGCAAGGCGGCGTTTCCGGCCCTGATGTTCCTTGCGCTGGTATTTTTCCTGCAGTATACAAAGGAGATAGTGGACAATTTCACAGTGCTGGGGCTTGCGACAGCCGCCCTGATTCTCCTGGCCATGATGTGCAGCTCGCTCCTGTCCCGCCTCTGGAAGTTCACGCCCGCCGTCCGCCGCACCATCGTCATAGAGGTCGGGATGCAGAATGCCGCCCAGGCGATAGCCATAGCATTTTCCCCCTTCATCTTCAACAGCGGGGAGATGGCCATACCCGCCATCATCTATGCCCTGCTGATGAATGTCGTGCTGCTCGTCTATGTCGCAGTGGTCCGCCGGCGTCAGTATGCCCTTTCTGTAAAATAATTCCCCGGATGCCGGCTCAGTTCCGAATTGTATACTAACTTTGGGAAAGTTTAAACGGAACTAAAAAGCAAGGACGACATGGCAATTACAGCAGAAAAGATTTGAGGAAAAGAGTGAGGAAAAGAGTGAGGAAAAACTTACTGAGATGGAATATAAGGTATTTAATCTTATTAAGGAGAATCCGGCAGTGACTTATGCATATATTACCGACAAAGCGGGTGTAGGAGAAACTTCTGTGTATAAAATAATAAAAACTCTCAAAGACAAAGGTTGGATTAGGCGGAATAATGGCCGGAAATGCGGCAACTGGGTGATAATGAAAAAATAACAGATACAGAGAATATGACAGTGGAAGAGACATTGCGGATTGCGTTGGAGGCGCACGAGGGTCAGAAGGACCTGGACGGGAAGCCGGTTGTCCTACATCCTATTGCGGTTGGGCTTATGGGCTGTAATGATGCTGAGACCAAGACTGGTTTTCTGCATGATGCGGTGGAGGATTCGGATCTGACCTTAGATGAACTGCGCGGCAGAGGGGTCGATGAGGATGTGCTGGCTGCACTTGAGCTGCTTACGCACGCCAGGACTGAGGACTACTTCGATTATGTGCGTAGGATCGCTGCGTCCGGCAACACCACGGCCATTCACGTCAAGATGAACGACCTCCGGCACAATCTTGAAAGAGGCCTGCGGACCTATGCGCAGGCTGTGGAGGACGGCGACACGGAAAAGGCGGAGCGTCTGGCCCGCATCAACAACAAGCACCGCAAGGCTCTGCAGATATTCGAGAACCGCGGACTGCTATGATTTGTATGCTGTAGTATTGAAAAACCGAGGGGATAGGGCAGAGTGCCTTTCCGGCTCAGAGTAAGAATTCCGATATCGGCAGTGTACCCTAATACCTACCTATACGAATTTCAAACTCTCTCAATCTTGCCGAAACGGAAGAGTGCAAGCACCTTGATTTTGGCAAGCCTGACAATCTCCGCTCTGATGGAGACTATCACGAATGTGCATCTTGTTCTTGGTTTCATTAATTTGTGTATTGACTTTTTGTAAGAACAATTGGCTTCTCGCAATAACAACCTCCCCTCGGTAGCAGTTCAAAAAAAACAGACATCCATTTAGGGATAGATGCCTGTTCTAATTCGGTCAATACACTTAATGATGCTGCAAAGCTATATAATAATCCCTGAAAAACAAGAAAAATCATCCACTGAGGATGAATTATTTTACGGAATGTGTCAAAATCCCAACTGCGTAGGTAGACCACATATCATTGAGTTATGCTCCTGAAGATGCCCACAGGCTTACGGACGGGATGATGGTCCTGCTTGCCAGGGAGTATATGGAAAAGATGGGCATAAAGTATCGTATGTCCAATATAGGTTCTTTGGGAACATTTGAAAAAAAGTAAAAGAGGTAATTGTTTGATTTTCAAATAACTACCTCTTTTGTGGTACCCGGAGCCGGGGTCGAACCGGCACATCCTTTCGGACATTGGTGTTTGAGACCAACGCGTCTACCGATTCCGCCATCCGGGCATGATACGGGATGCTTGTGCACAGGTATCAGGCTGCAAAGGTAGAAAAAAATGTTACATTTGCAATGTGTATTGCTTAAAACGGATATAAAGAATATCTTGAATGGACAATGTCATTTTCGGTCGGGCGGAGCAGTGGCTCAGCGGCGTGGTGCAGGACACCGGGCTGGGAATGCCGGGTGCCGCAGGAGGAAATCGGAAGGCGGACAGCGTGTTTGCGGTAGTGGACGGCAATGTGGCTGAAAGGTTAGCTCCGGTGCTCAAAGCCGCCGGTATAGAGTGGATGCCGTTTGAGGCGCGTGAGGAACGCAAATCGCTTGACGGTCTGCAGGAGATAGTCGGATGGCTGCTGGAGTGTGAGGCGGACCGGGGTGCGCTGCTGCTGGGTATAGGCGGCGGGGTTACAACGGACATTACGGCTTTCACCGCCTCGGTCTATAAGCGCGGCATCCGTTATGCGCTGGTGCCGACTACACTTCTGGCTCAGGTGGACGCGGCGATAGGCGGCAAGACGGGGCTCAATTTTCACGGCTACAAGAATATAATCGGTACGTTCGGCACTCCCGAGGCGGTGTGCGTGGACGTGGAGCTTCTGGGGACTCTGCCGGCGGCCGAGGTCCGTTCGGGGATGGCGGAGGTGCTCAAGACGCTGATTATCGGGGATGCGGAACTGTATCATGAGGCGGTGAGATGGTATGGCGGAATACTTGAAAGGAGGGAGACTCCGGGGAGTGAAGTGGGGACTGAGGACGTGAAGGGGCTGGCGGTGCAGAGACACTGGGATGCAGGGATGCCGGGCAGGATAGTCCGCCGCTGTGTGGAGATAAAGTCGGCTGTGGTCAATGCGGACCGCACGGAGAAGGGGGAGAGGATGAAGCTGAATCTGGGGCACACCCTGGGGCATGCAGTGGAGTCCGTCTGTCTCAATGCCGGCAGGGCGGTGACGCACGGGGAGGCGGTGGCCTCCGGGATTATGGCCGCGGCGGAGATTTCCCGACGGAGGGGAGTGCTGGCGGAGGATGTCGCGGGGGCTGTTGTCCGTGATTTCAAATCCCTGGGATACAGGGATATTCCGGAGATTCTGGCATCCTGCTCCGAAGCCACGGAGGGGGATCTGGCGGCAAAATTATCGGACTTTGTGCTCAATGATAAGAAACGTAAGGAAGATTTTATTAATTTTGTCCTTATTCAGGACTTGGGCTCTGTCATGGTGGAGGGCCTGAGTATAGAAGAAATACAGGAGGTGATCAATGATTTGCGTAAGCATAGGTAATTTCGGTCTGGATGCCTGCAGGAAGGCACTGAAGCGTTGTGAGAAGTACCGCAGGCAGTTCCCCGATCTGGTCGCTGAGATACGCATGGATCTGTGCGGACTGGGAGAGGATGAGGTGAGGGAGCTTTTCAGCGAGTCCAAGATACCTTTGATCGCCACTGGTATAAAACGCAGCGGCGGACTGTATGAGCAGGCCGTTCTGGCCGGAGCCGCCTATGTGGACATCAATGTCTTCACGTACATCAATCTGAAGAAGGAGAACAAGGCCCTGCTGAAGGGTAAGAGGACCAAGGTCATCCTGTCTTTCCATGATTTCCAGGGTACTCCCTCGACGGAGTCTCTGGCGAAAGTGTATAAGGAGGCGGTCGCTGCCGGTGCTGATATCGTGAAGATAGTGACGCTGGCAGACTCCACGGAGGATGCTCTGCGGGTGCTGGATCTGTACAGGATGCTCCGGGAGGGGCGTCTGGGCCGTAAGAAGGTGCCTCTGGTAGCTTTCGCAATGGGCGAGAAGGGACGTTTCAGCCGTCTGGAGGCTCTCAACATGGGTTCTCCGTTTATCTATTGTGCATTGAAGAAGAAATACATAGTGGCTCCCGGAATGTTCGTGATGGATGAGGTGGAGAATTTTGAGGACAGGACCAGGGTCGAGGGTACGGTGGCCATGCCGGCCTCCAAGAGTATCGCGCAGAGAGCCGTTATAGCCGCTATGCTGGCAAAGGGGGAGAGCGAGTTCCACAATTGTACCCGGTGCCGTGACATAGATTCGGCTATCGGCGTGGCGAAACAGTTCGCCTCGGAAGCTTATATCGACAGCGGAGGAGATCTTATCATCCGCGGCGGGACTCCGTCAGAGAAGAAAAAGGAGGAATCGCCGCTTCTGGGTCTTACATCCATGTCCATGCAGGGGCTTCAGGGCGGGCGCACGGCATTTGTCGGAGAGTCCGGACTGCTGTCGCGTCTGTGCATCCCGGTGGTGGCCCAGTTCGGGGAATCGGTTACGGTGACCGGAGAGGGCAGTCTGCTGGACAGGCATATGTACGGCTGCAAGGAGGCTATGGAGGAGCTGGGAGCGAGCTGCATCCTGACTGCTGAGGAGACTCTTCCGGCAGTGGTCAGCGGCCCGATAAAGGGCGGGGAGATAACGATATCCGGTAAGAAGGGCTCGCAGTTCATCTCAGGTCTGCTGATGGCCCTGCCGCTTTCCAGAAAGGACAGCGTCCTGCGTGTCCAGCATGCAACCAGTGTACCGTACATCCTGCTGACTGTGGATGTGATAGAGAAGTTCGGCATAAAGCTCGACTGGCACCGCGAGGATGACGAGTTGGTGTTCAATATCCCCGGCAAGCAGAAATACACTCCTACGGAGATGACTTTTGAGGGGGACTGGAGCGCGGCGGCCAATTTTATAGTGACTGCCGCTATATTCGGAACACTGACTGTTACCGGTCTCAATCCTGACTCGCTGCAGGCGGACAGCCGGATTCTGGATGTGGTGCGCGGCAGCGGTGCTTCTGTGGAGACTCTGCCGGAGGGATTGAGGGTGAACAGAGGCAGTCTGCGGGCATTTGACTTCGATGCGACCAATTCTCCCGACCTGCTTCCGGCCCTGTCGGTGATGGCGGCCTTTGCCGAGGGTACCTCGCATTTTACCGGAGTAGCCCGTCTGCGCAATAAGGAGAGCAACCGTCCGGTGGTGATGGAGGAGGGGCTCAGAAAGATGGGAGTGGATGCCAAGGTGGACGGTGACACCATGGAGGTGACGGGTATGTGTCTGGCCCGCAGGATAGTCGAGGGCCGTATGCTCAAAGGCGGCAACTTCCACACCTTCTCCGACCACCGCGTGGCCATGGCTCTGAAGATAGCCTCGCTGGGCTGCGACTCGAAAGTGACCCTCGACAGTACCGACTGTATCGACAAGTCGTTCCCCGGTTTCCTGAAATTGTTCGACTCCATTCACAGATAAGCCGTCAGTCATGCGTAATTTTATAGGAAATGCTTTCAGGATTGTCCTTTCAGGGGAGTCCCACAGCCCTTTGATGTCGGTGGAGATTCAGGGAGTGCCGGAAGGCCTGCCGTTGAGTCCGGAGGATCTCGTAGCGGATATCGCCCGCCGCCGCCCGGGCAGAAAAGGTACGACGGCCCGCGTGGAGACGGATGTGCCCGAGATAGTCCGGGGAGTGGAAAGGGGAGTGACCACCGGCACGACATTGAAGATAGCTTTCCGTAATCAGAATATAGATCCGTCGGCATACCGTCAGTTTGTGGATATGCCCCGCCCCGGTCACGCGGACTGGGTGCGTAGAGCTAAATACGGTGCGGACAGCCTGACATCGGGAGGCGGGATGTTCTCGGGCCGGATGACACTGCCTCTGGTGGCTGCCGGGGTGGTGGCCAGGAAGATTATCGCGCCGGTGACGGTCTCGGCCCGTCTGATAGAAGTGGGAGGACACCTTGTCAATGGTCTGGATGACCCTGTTCTGGAAGCAGTCCTGACTGAGGCGGCAGAGGAGGGGGATTCGGTCGGCGGAGTTATCGAATGTGTCTGCACAGGTGTGCCGGCCGGTCTGGGCGAGCCGTTTTTCTGTCCGATGGAAGCCGCGCTGTCTCAGATGGTGTTCTCCATTCCTGGCATCAGAGGCATAGAGTTCGGGGACGGCTTCGGGGCGGCCCGGATGCGCGGTTCGCAGCACAATGACCCTATAGTGGATGAGGCAGGTCATACCTCGCGCAACGGGGCCGGCGGCATCAACGGCGGTCTCACCAACGGCAATCCCATAGTCTTCAGAGTGGCCGTCAAGCCTACTTCCAGTATCGCCAGGCCTCAGATGACAGTCAATCTGTCCACGGGCCGCATGGAGACTCTGACTGTAAAGGGCCGTCACGACACATGCTTCGCCCTGCGCGTGCCTCCCGTCATCGAGAGCGCCGCCGCCATCGTCCTCTGCGACTCCCTCCTGTCTACTCGAATTTAGGGGTGCGGAAGTGGCAGTAGGGGGTGCCGCCGTTCTTCCCGTAGTAGTGCTGGTGATAGTCCTCGGCTGGCCAGAATGTCTGGTCTACGGGGGTGTCTTTCGTCGCCTTGACGGCTGCCGGAGCCAGGAATGTGTTGACCTCATGGCCGCCGCGGCGCAGCAGTGCCATCACGTCCTCCGCAGTGTGTTTCTGCAGGTCGGAGGTGTAGAAGATGCCGCTCAGGTACTGCGGGCCTATGTCCGGGCCCTGACCGTCCAGCTGGGCCGGGTCGTGTATCTCGAAGAAGAGCTTGCAAAGTTCCTCGTATGAGGTCTGCTTTGGATCGAACTCTACCTGGATGGCCTCGTAATGTCCGGTCTTGTGGGATTTGACATCCTCATAGGAAGGATTTTTCTTGTGGCCTCCGATATATCCGACGGTGGTGCGCAGTACTCCGGGAGCCTTGTCCATATAGTGCTGTACTCCCCAGAAGCATCCGGCGGCGAAGACAGCCGTCTCGGTGCCTGGCCGTCCGTCCTTCAGGTTCAGTATGTAGCAGCGGCGGCGCTGGTAGAGCTCGCTGTCGTAGTAGTCGAACAGACGCTGGACTGCCAGGTTGTTCTCCAGCTGGGGATTGGATACGACATCCTTGAAGCCCATCTTGATGTAGTTGTTCTGAAGATAGTTGAAGATGAGCGCGTTGATGCCTTTGTGCTTGTACTCCGGGATGACACCGATAAGATAGCACTCGACTGTGTTGAATGTCCTGAGCGACTTGAGGATATGGAAGAATCCGAACGGGAACAGCTTGCCGCCCGCCTTGCGGAAACCCTCCGAGAGCGAGGGCATGGTGATGGCGAAGCCCACCACGCGGTCGTTGCGGTCCACCACTACGCAGATCATATTCTTGTTGATGAAGGGCATGTACTGGCCGATGTACATTTTGACCTGTTTCTCAGTCAGGCGGGTGAACTCGTGCAGTACGACATAGGCGTCGTTGAGCACCGCGAAGATCTCCTCGGCCCTGCGCTTTATATCCTTGGCCTTGCGGGGTACGATGACGGACACTCCGTACTTCTCGCGTATGATCTTGTCGTATTCGGCCAGCTTGGCGGGGACCTCTGACGGAAGCACTATCCTGCGCTGTATCCAGTCCACCTCCTTGCGGAAACCGAGCCTTTCCAGATGCTCGCCATAGTAAGGGAAGTTGTAAAGAGTGGTGATTGACGGTTCCTTGTCAAAGCCGTCCACGAGCAGTCCCTCCTTGTCCATGTCGGAGAAGCCCCAGGGGCCGTTCATGGTCTCCAGACCTCTCTCCTTGCCCCATTCGGCCACAGTGTTCACCAGTGCCTCGGTGACCTCGATGTCGTCTATCATGTCCAGCCATCCGAAACGGATATTCTTCTCGTTCCAGTCATTGTTGGCATTGTGGTTGATGATGCCGGCGATACGCCCCACTATCTCTCCGTCCCTGTAAGCCAGCCAGTAGCGGCCCTCGCAGTGGGCAAAGGCCGGATTGGTCTTGCGGAGCGAGTTCATCTCGTCCACATCCAGCGGCGGGACATAAAGCGGGTCGTTCTTGTATAGTGTACGGGGAAATCTTACAAAGCGTTTAAGGTCTTTCAGAGACAGTACCTCTTTGATAATTACAGTCATATCTAAGTATCGGTGGTTTTAGTTGCGCAAAATTATCACATTATTTTCAAAAATGAGTATATTTGACGAATTATTGTGGGGTTTGCACTATGAAATTAGACAGAATACTGCTTTTTCCTTATACTTTGACACTGGCATTGAGAAATCTCCTGTACGACAGAGGGGTGTTCAAGTCGTATGTTCCGCCGGTCCCGTCCATCTGTGTGGGCAATGTGACTGTGGGCGGTACGGGCAAGACTCCCATGGTGGAACTGTTGGTACGCATGTACAGGGATGACAGAAGGGTGGCGGTGGTGTCGAGGGGTTATGGCCGCAAGACCAAGGGGTACAGGGAAGTGACGGTAGATGATACTTACAGGGAGGTAGGGGACGAGCCTCTGCAGATAAAGAAAAAATTCCCGGATGTAACGGTAGTGGTGGATGCTGACAGGACCCGGGCGATAGAGACTCTGGCGGCTCTGCCGGAGGACAGAAGGCCCCAGCTGGTGATTCTGGACGATGCGTTTCAGCACAGGCGGGTCAGGCCGGGTTACTCCATCCTGCTGGTCAGCAGTACCAGGCCCTTGCATAAGGATGCCCTGCTGCCGTTAGGCCGTCTGAGGGACCTGCCGTCTCAGATCAAGAGGGCGGATATGGTGATAGTCACCAAGGTGGAAGGCGGTGTCACTGACACAGTGCGGTACAGGTGGAGGGAAAGTATGAGACTTCCGGGCCGTATTCCCCTGCTCTTCTCGCGGACTGCGTATCTCCCGCCGGTACCTGTCTTTGCTGACGGATACGATCAGAGGTATGTGTATTCCAAGAATGCGATAGTCTTCTCCGGTATAGCAGATGACAGGACTGTGCGTCGTGAAGTCGGTTGGAAATACACGGTCAACGATGTGCTCAGCTTCTCCGACCATCACAGGTACACCTTGTCCGATATGTCAAGGGTCCTTTCAAGTATGCGCCGGCATCCTACCGCGGTGGTGCTGACCACCGAGAAGGACGCTCAGCGGCTGGTGTCGCTCAAGGGTATGCCGCCGGAGCTGAAGGCCAGACTGTTCTACCTTCCCATAGTCTCCGAGATAATCCCCGAGACCGGTTCGGGACGATACATAGAGGAGGAGCTTCCCGGACTCGGACTCAAACAGTTGAAAGAAACCATAATAATCCGATAGCGTTATGTCTTGTTTTGTCATAGAGGGCGGTCACAGACTCTCAGGAGAGATATTTCCGCAGGGAGCCAAGAACGAGGTGCTCCAGATACTGTGCGCGGTGCTGTTGACCAGGGAGAAAGTCACAGTCAGCAATATCCCCGACATCCTGGATGTCAACAACCTGATTGCCCTGCTGCAGGATATGGGTGTCAGGGTGGAGAAGCTGGGAGAGGGACGCTACAGTTTCTGTGCGGAGGCAGTGGATATGGATTATCTCCGCACTCCCGAGTTCCTCAAGCGCAATGCCTCCCTGCGCGGCTCCATCATGCTGACCGGCCCGATGCTGGCCCGTTTCGGCTATGCGCTGACCGCCAAGCCCGGCGGGGACAAGATAGGCCGCCGGAGACTTGACACTCACTTCGAGGGTCTGAAGAAGCTCGGTGCGGAATTTTCCTACAACAAGGACAATGCTACGTTTGAACTCAGGGCGGACCGTCTGCGCGGTACCCGTATGCTGCTGGACGAGGCATCCGTGACCGGTACGGCCAATATCATCATGGCCGCTGTCCTGGCCGAGGGCACCACGACTATCTACAACGCCGCCTGCGAGCCGTACCTTCAGCAGCTCTGCCGGATGCTGGTGCGCATGGGTGCCAGAATAAGCGGCATCGCCTCCAACCTGCTGACCATAGAGGGAGTGAGCGAGCTGCACGGTACCGAACACACTGTGCTTCCGGACATGATAGAGGTCGGCAGCTTTATCGGCATGGCCGCCATGACCCAGAGTGAGATTACGATAAAGAACGTCTCCTACGACAATCTCGGTATCATCCCGGAGAGTTTCCGCCGTCTGGGCATTGCCCTGGAGCAGAGGGGGGACGACATCTATGTGCCGGCTCAGGACGAATATGCCATCGAGACTTTCCTGGACGGCTCCATCATGACCATTGCCGACGCGCCGTGGCCCGGCCTTACCCCTGACCTGCTGAGCGTCATGCTGGTGGTGGCCACCCAGTGCAGGGGCTGCGTGCTGATACACCAGAAGATGTTCGAGAGCCGTCTGTTCTTCGTGGACAAGCTCATAGACATGGGTGCGCAGATTATTCTCTGCGATCCGCACAGGGCGGTGGTCGTCGGACACAACCGTATGATGAACCTGCGCGGCCGGGAGATGACCTCCCCCGATATCCGTGCCGGTATCGCCATGCTCATCGCCGCAATGGGAGCGGTCGGCACCAGCCGAATTCACAACATAGAGCAGATAGACCGCGGTTATCAGAACATAGAGGGCCGTCTCAACGCTCTCGGGGCCCGTATCACCAGGATTGACTGACCATGCTGAGGATAGAAAGAGATTATTCCCTTCTGGGACACAATACATTCGGGATAGATGCCCGTACCGCTGCTTTCGTGGAATACAGCTCGGAAAATGAGCTTGTGGAGGCTGCTGAGATGCTTAGGGACTCCCGTCTGCCGTCTCCGTGGCTGCATATCGGCGGGGGCAGCAATCTGCTGTTTACCAAGGACTGGCCGGGGACGGTGCTGCACTCACGTATCAATGGTGTCGAACCGCTCCATGAAGACGGTGAGCAGGCCGTGGTGCGAGTCGGCTCCGGAGTGGTATGGGATGATTTCGTGGCAATGTGTGTGGAGCGCGGCTGGTACGGGGCGGAGAATCTGTCTGCCATTCCCGGTGAGGTCGGTGCCGCTGCGGTACAGAATATAGGAGCCTACGGGACGGAGGTGAAAGACTTGATACTAGGTGTGGAGACATTGAATGTCGGGAATGGGGAAAGAAGAGTCTTTGAGGCTGCGGAATGCGGATACGGTTATCGCCGCAGTATCTTCAAGCAGCCTGACAATAAAAAATACGTGGTGCTGTCGGTGATTTTCAGACTGGGACTCCGGCCGCATTTCAATCTGGGTTACAAGGCCCTGGCGGATGCTCTGGCCACCCGTTCCGATATCTCTCTGCGGGATGTGAGGGATGCCGTGATCTCTGTACGCAGTTCCAAGTTGCCTGATCCTGCGGTAATAGGCAGTGCCGGCAGTTTCTTCACCAATCCGGTGGTGTCCGGGGCGAGGCTGCAGGAACTTCAGCGGCAGTGGCCGGCTGTGCCGTTCTATGAGCTGCATGACGGTGAGGGTTCGGTAAAGCTTTCAGCCGGCTGGCTGATAGAGCAGTGCGGCTGGAAGGGCCGTTCGCTCGGCAGGGCCGGGGTATACGGGAAGCAGGCCCTGGTTCTGGTCAATCTGGGAGGAGCCGAAGGTGCGGAGGTGCAGGCACTGGCCGAAGCCGTCCGCTCCGATGTCCGCAGCCGTTTCGGCGTGGACCTTCATCCCGAAGTCAATATTCTATAAACCTTTTAAGACTATACTGCAATGATCAATGCAAGAAGGATTGTGTCGCCCGAAGACGGGCTGTATGCGGAGTGCGTGAGAATCTATGAGGAGAGTTTTCCGTATGAGGAGCGCAGGGATACTGCGGAGATGACGGAATATCTGTCCGATGCAAGATTCCATTTCATAGTGTTTTACGAGCAGCGGGAAGAGGACGGCCCGGCGGGATTCTTCACTTTCTGGGATTTCGGCAGCGGATACCTGTACGGTGAGCATTTTGCGGTCAATCCCTCGCTCAGGGGACGCGGTACCGGTACGGCCATACTGGACTATATCAAGAGCATGGACATCTCGATGATACTGGAGATAGAGCCTCCGTGCGAGGATGACGGGATGACTCTCAGGCGTAGGCTTTTCTATGAGCGCAACGGCTTCATCCTCAATCCTTACGAGCATGTGCAGCCGGCCTATCACGAGGACGCCCGGCCTGTGCCGATGCGCATCATGACCTGGCCCTATGTATTCTCCGAGGAGGAGTATGACCGCTTCCGCACCGACCAGATCTCCATCATGCCCTGAGAGGCGCGGTGCTGGTGTGTTCAAGTAAGTGTTATTCTAGATATTTAGTAGGATTGGTCTCTTGTATCGATTGTACCGGACCAGTCTCCTGACCATGTGTGTCCTTTATCATCCAGGAATTCGAACTGTATGCGGTATGTGCCGTCACCGTTGTTGGTTATGATGAGGTCTCCGGATGTAGCCGGTGCCGCCTTGTCTATCGTATAGGAATTGTTGGTCCACAGGAAATATTGTGATCCTACTTGATATCCGTAAGAAGATATGGATCCAGGCATATATCCTCCTTCGTTGCTTGCATTCTCGGATGCCTTATAGGTTCCGGAAGGTATTCCTGCTTCGAAACTGCCGAGATTACAGTACAGATCGATGTAAGCTCCGTCTCCGTTTCCGTCACCTGGCTGGATTGTAATGGCCCAGTTCTCAATGGAGCCTCCGTAGTATGAACTGTAGAAATAATTGGCGGAAACTATAGCATCAGAAAGATCCATTACAAGGTCATCTGTCAGACATGAGTACGGTCCGGGTATATTGGGTATTTCAATGGGACCTGTATAGCTGCAGGTTATGGGAGTCCCGTCCTTGCCTATAAAGTCGCAGGAGACAGTATAGTTGCCGGCGGATCCCGATACTGTCATGGTTCCGCTTTCGATAAGAACGTCTCTGTCTGAGTAGTAGCCGCCTGTTTCATATATTTCCAGATATGAGTCATAACTATTGGATGACACAATGGTGAAAGCCGCGCCGGCTGTCTGTGTGACCACATACTCTCCGGAGGGTATGTTGCCATCCACGTCAAACGGCAGATAAGCTGTTATAATCAGATCCTCTCCTGGAGTGTAGTTGCTTGATCTGTTGCTGAATTCAAACAGGATCTTCATATTGTTGCCGTCATCCTCCATATAGCTGCCGCTTGCTGTGACGGCCTGGATATCCACCGGACTGCCGGGCTCATCTCCGCCGGTTGCTCCGATAGCACCTGTATATGTCATATGATGAGTCCTGCCATCTATATCGGTTACAATGGCTTCCACATACATATTCTCCTCATCATAGGAGATGGTGAGTGTTCCGTCTGTGAAATCATATGAGCTTCTGTCAGATTCGATAACTCTGGAATATCCGTCGGAAACGCAGAATGTCATATCTGTATAAGATGATGATGCAGTATATGTGCCTGCGGGGGAAAGGGCATTGGCTTCATTGGGCTCTCCGCCGTTGGCATAGATGTCAAAGGAATAGGTGATAGCTCCCCACATGGTATTGCCGTAGTCATCGAACGGCTGGTCACATATATTCAGCAGGTAGTTATATGGAGTGGTATCGTAGAAGCTGACATAGCGGTACTGCATCTCGCGCTCGACATCATATCCTTCATCGCCACCGCCTTCACCGAAGGGACCTGTATAGGTGAAGTGATGTGTCATCTCATTCGAGTCGGTGAAGAACCCTTCTATTACTATATCGGATCCTGCATAGCTGACAACTACATACCCATCTGTAAAGGTCGCAATGTACTCACCCAGAGATGGAAATGTGTTGTAATAACCCAGAGTCATGGGTGTACCTGTGTTATTTAGATCGAGAGTGTATGTCCCGGCGGTAGGAGTAGGGTTGGAGAGATCTGTAGGTATCCCTGAATAGAAATCCACCATATATGACATGCTGCCTATTGCGGGCACGCCATATTCTCCCGGCTCCATATTGGAGATGGTTGTAGAGAAATTGTATCCTTCACTGTAATCAGTTCCCCAGTCAGTTATGTGGATGTATGAAGTATCGCAGTATTTATTCTTCGCCTTGCTATGGCGGTCCTAATGGGGAAAAGAACTATAATATTCAGATAGGAGACGCGGAACCGGATGACATGGGATACTTCCCTTACGGCTCCAATGTGTATACTTTCGATACTTACTCTCTTAACGGAACCTCTGACGGTAATAATTATCTGCCGGCAGCCGGAACTTATACCGTTACTTCAGGCAATACTGATCTGACCGTCGATCCTGAATACTCAACGGCAAATCTGACTGATGTGTACGGGTATATAGAAGAAGGTACCGTGGTGATATCTTATGATGATGAGAATATGTATCTGGAAGCTTCAGTTACAGACAGTAAAGGAAACAGGCACCATGTCACGTATTCCGGTCCGATAGAGGGTAATCCATTCGGAGGAGATGATGAGGAAGAATATGACAAAGAGCTTGAAGCCGATTATATCTCGATGGAGTACAGCGGTGAGAACGGTGCGTACCGTTTTTACACGAAGCTTTCTGATTCCCCGATCGAGGACGTAGGTATGTTCGGTGCATTCGGATATTATCTGGATATCTACAGTACAGTTCCGGCGGATCCTGTCAAGCCTCTGCCCGCTACAGGCACATACACACTTGAATACGGCACGAGCCCTATGACTCTGGGTAAAGACAATACGATGACTTCAAATCTTGATTCGTTCTCGGAGGGAACTGCTGATATCAGCTATGAGGGAGACAATATAGTTATCGAATGCGTGCTTACCAGAAGTAACGGTGAGACTCATCACATAACTTACTCCGGACCTGTATCCGTTATCGGAGGAGAAGAACCGGAGCCGGAGAATCTGACTATTTATCCTACATCAGTGCAGGCATATTATAACTGGGATGAAAACGATGTGATGGAAGTCGAGTTCACCTTCTCCAATCTGCAGAATGACGGTTACTATAACATAGGCCCGGGAAATGAGTTGACAATAGTCGCATATCTGCCTTTTGACCAGGATGGAAACATACCGGCAAATACATACAGTGTAAATGAGTCAGGAGCCTTGTATACAATCCAGCCCGGCAGCACTTATGAGAATTTCTGGGGAGGACTGGAATATGAGGGTTCTTATTTCGGAATATATCCTGAGGGCAGTTACTATCCGGAGACTTATTATGTCCTGAACGGAGGTTCGATGACTGTTTCCGGATCAAGCTCGAATTATTCAGTAGAGTTTAACTTTACTGCAGAAGACGGAAGCACGGTTACCGGAAGTTATACGGGTGCGATAAATATTGAAGGTATCCCCGGTCCATATTCCTGCCTGACATCGGACTACACTCTTGACCTTGCAGGTACGGTAGCTAATACGGCCAAATATGGAGACATGTACGGTTACGGAGTAGATAACTTTGAACTGGAGCTTGCTCCGGAAAGCGGCAATGGCGACGGTTTCTTCATCAGTCTGTATACCCCGTCAGACTCCAATGTGGAGGGAATACCTTCCGGAACTTGTTATGGCAATGAGAATGCTTATAAAGAAGGGGGCTGGACACCTGGCTCATATTCTTATTCATTCTACGGAACACATTACTATGTCTATGAGGACGGTTGGAAAACGACAACGGCCGCTCCTGCGAAATCCGGAGAGTTCACAGTTGAGAATCATGGAGACGGAACATACACATTGACTTTTGCATTTGTCGATGATAAAGGTTATACATGGTCCGGCAAGTGGGAAGGTAACTTGAACATATCGGAATGGTAGCGCAAGGCATATCTTTAATGTCCGGTTGTTAAACTGTTTTTATGGGCAGGTTGCTGTCAGTCGATGTCTAGAGCGGTGGTCATGAAGCGTTTCCAGACGATGTTGACAGCTTCTTTGGAAGGATGCACTTGATCATCCGAGTACCAGGCGTAGTCGCGCAGTTCATCCAGGACTATCTCGTAGGCCGGGAAATAGCGTGTGTTGTGAAATATGCCGGTCAGATGCTCTACGGCCAACAGCAGGATGGCCTTGGATATCTGGTTGCCGTGCATACCGTCTTTCTTGTGTCTGATCGGTGATACCGTGAATACGAACCGCTTGTCCGGGTAGGCTTTGACGATGCCGCTCCATCTGTTGACTATGTCGTCTACGGTCAGCAGTTCGCGCCGGAATTCCCATGCCGGGTGCTTGTGGCAGTTGGACACGATGATGTCCCGTTCTATGTGCCGGTATACCCATGATGTTCCGAAAGTGACCATTATCCATTTGGCTTTCCTGAAAGCTGAGGAGGCTGCGGCCAAGGAGGTATTGGCATTGAGGAGAAACTCCTCCGGGGACTTTCTGGTGAACGAGCCGTGGTGGTAGAACGACACATATCCGTCTCCGTCCGGAGCAATGGGTCTGTGGCCCGGCTGAGGCCCGACTGTATGTCCGGCCCTTACAGGGTTGGTATTCCGCGGGACTACGTCGCTGTCCGTGAAAATCCTGCCGTGCGCCAGAAAGTCTATCGAATTGGCTATGGACGCCGGGTTATAGAGCACACCGAACGGATTGGAGCATATCCCGTAACCCTCTTCCGCAAGCTTGTTCCCTATCTCCATCGAAAAACATGAGCCCAGCGAGAGTATCCCGGCATCCCTGGTCACTCTTTCCGACCATCCCTTTACTTCAACGACAGTCCTGTTGCGCTCACACTGCATTTGTTTGAGGTATTAATGTTTTACAGTATGTGAGTTTCTTGGAACGTTATTGTATTGGTCATTCGGCGACAAATGTCTCGGAAAAGAAGGTCTTACCGACAATATCGGTGTATCCGAAAGCGAAAGCTGTATATTCTGTCCCTTTGGTCAGTCCATCAGGATTGTATATCAGTTCATCGAAAGTTATCCTTGTATTCAGCATATCGTTGATGACATAGTATGAGAGCACGGATGCGATTTTAACGTCGTCTGTGTCATATCCGTCGAAGAATGAAGTCTCGAGGACTCCGTACACGTAATATTCATCGGGATAAGGTGTGAATTTGACCGATGCATTAGATGCACTTTTGTTAAGGATCTCGATGTTGACATCGATGTTCACATCATCAGAGCCATCGTCTGCATTGGTTACCAGGGAGCTTGTGGTGAGATCTGAGATTCTTGTACCATATTCGCTGATGGCCATAACACCGATGAACTGCCTGGTCTCCGGGATGGCTGCCTCACCCATCATATCGTAGTTGGATAGGGTCTGTGTGCCGGTGTATGCCAGAGCGCTCATCCAGTCGGCTCCTGATGAGCAGAGTATGTCCAGTACTTCGTCCGTCATCTCCTCCAGTGAGGGGTATGCTTCCAGAACCTCATAGGGCAGCGTATAGGCGAACCATTTCTGGTTAGGGTCAGACGGAATAATCTCAGCGGAGAATGTGGTGGACATGATATCTTTAGGAGTAATGGAGAAAGAGCAGTTAACCTTTTCCAGACTCATGGCAGAGAATTCCTCCTTCATGAGTGGAGTGGTGACAACTCCGGACACATCGCAGCCGAAAGCGAATACTACATATTTTTCTCCGTTATTGAATTCGTTGAATGCTTCTGACTGGTTGTGATAGAACAGTATTTGGCCCATGCCTGTGCCTGATGCCTGTGATTCTTCCAGCAATTCTTCTGCGATTTTGTCGGCGGCATCCTTTCCGTATGCGTCAAATTCGTTCTTGGGCATGACACTCCAGTAGTACTGGACGGATGTGTTGCTGGGGATCACGTTTATTCTCATTCCTTCTAGTGTGGGTCGGACAATAAACTCAAAAGTGCAATCTTGCAATTCCGGTTCGGTTGTCCTGAATTCTTCCTTGAAGACTTTTGAGGTGACAGTCCCATCCGTATTAAGGCCGTATGCGTAGAAAACATAATCTGACATCGGCCTGTCTAGTGTGATTTCATAGTTTTCCATTGCACCTGTTCTTAAAAACATGGCAATAGCCTCCTCTTTTGTGATGTTCTCGTCACCGAAGGCCATGCCCCATTCGATGAAATAGTTTATATCCTGTTCAAAAAACTCTCTGCTGTTTTCCTCAAGGGCGTAATAATCATCTTTATCTGATGTCATAGCAATGTAGGTTGCCTGAAGATCGGAGGGGATGCAGTTGATGACAACAGATCTTGAGGCAGTACTGACTACCTTTATTTCAAATGAGAGTCCTGTCTCATGAATGATATCATCGTCGGGGTTGTCTGAGGATACTCCGTTCTGGGTCACAGTCACCGTGATGTTCTCAGCGTCAGTATATGAAAGGGTGATTTCCGTGCTGCGGCTGTTTTCATCTTCATTGCTGGAGACGGTTGCTGTCACGGTGCTCTCAGAGATTTCTTTTATGGAGATCCATCCGCAGTTTTCCGCGGTAGCTGTTAATTGCCGGCCTTCTACCGGATTGATTATGGTGTAGTTGATATTGATGTCTCCACCTGCGGCTTCAACTGTTAGAAGTTCTTGCGTCTGTATTACAGGAGCATTCTTTGAGTTGTCGGAGTTTTCGGGAGTACAGTTTGCAAATATGGCAAATGCGGCAAAAGGGATAAGTGTGAATATTTTTTTCATGTTTTGTAATTATTTAGTAGGTGGGAAGTTCCTGTGTAAATAGAATAGTGGGAGATGTGGCCAGATTATAGTAGTCCAGTGTTACGTATCCATCGCGGGTCTCCTGATAGCCTGGAGTGACATCGGTACTTGGCAGTACGGTGAAGCGGATGACTCCTTTCTCATTGTCTACGCTCACGTCCGTAACCCAGTCATAGCAATTGTATCCGGCACTGGCGCTCAGTTCTTGGCCTTCAATGGGGTTCTTTAAGACGAAAGGTACTTCATAGGAACCGCCCTCCATCGGTATGACAGTGTTGTTGTCCCATTCGACAGTGAGTTCCGGCCGGGCTGCGGAATGGAAAGGCACTTTGGTTATACCGTTAGAGGTGACAGTGCCGTCCGTGTTCAGGCCGTATGCGTATATATAGTAGTCGGTATCGGCGTTGTACAGGTATTCATAACAATCCTGCTCCGAACCGGTGTAGATATAATCCTCAATGCTGCCGGGATTACCGAACCAGTCTTCCGAAAGGAAATATTCAATGTCTTCTTCAATCAGTGCCATGTCGCTTCCGAAAGCATCAAATTCGGTTTTTTCCATTACAGCTCTGTAATATGTGGCTTCCTCATCTGATACTGTGATGTTGAAATATACGCCGTCAGAGGACACGGACGTGATATCGATGGTAAAGGTAAGTCCTTCTTCGACTACTTCTTCCTCTGCTTCCTGAATAAATGTTATCGGCGTGATATCATCCGCCCCCGGATAGCTTAGCGATATAGTGCCGTGTCTGGGTCCGCTGCCCGGTTCAGAGTCATTCCCGGCTACGGTAAAGGCGATGATGCCGTCTTGTGTGCCGGTTACGGTAATCCAGTCCTGTTCCGGTACTGCCTTAAGCGCGGCGTCTTCTGCCGGGTGTTCTATGGAGTAGGCGGCTGTATAGGTTCCTCCTTCAACGGGGACAACAGTAGTGCTGTCCCAAGTGACGTTCACGACCGGAGTTTCTGGTGTTTCAGGATCGTCAGGATCTTCGATGGCTGGTGCGGACTGGGTGACTTCCACTTTGACAGTCTCTGCGTCGGGATATTCAACGGTGATGACGGCAGTCCTGTTCTCGGGATTCTCTTCGTCAGTCTCGTATTTGAGGACATCGAATGTCAAAGCGGTCTCGGTAAACACGGGACTGTCAATCCAGTCGCAGTCTGGAGTCACCTTGGTCTGCCCGGCACTGTTCTCCACCGGGTCGGTTATCGTTACCTTGAGGGTTATTGTCTCCCCTTCTGCCTTGACTGTACGGCATTTCTCAATATTGACAACGGGCTTGGTGGCTGGGGTTTCTTTCTCTTCTTTCTGGCAGCTCACGACAGCGGCCATGGCGGCTGCAATAAGGATTGTGGATAAGGACTTTCTCATAATAGTGTATAGTATGGTTATATGGCAAGAATTCTGTCAGATGCAAAAATGTTCAATGTTTTTGAAATAAAAGTTGACAAATGTCAACACTTGCTCCAATATTCCGTATTTTTGTATAGAATTAAAAGTAACGGATATGAATGATGTGATGGAATGTTTTTCACGAGAAGGCAGTTTTATCCTTCCTGAGGATCTAGCTCATAAGATTTTTTCCGGGGCAGAAGATGTCTGGGTTGGCCCTAGGGAGAGTGTAATCGGGTATGGCAAGGTTGATACCAATATATACATAGTCGCTGAAGGTATCCTGAGAGCCGGGTATTTTGACGGCAATAAAGAAGTTACGCTGGCTTTTACGGATATCGGCACCATGTTCATGTCCCTTCACGGATACTTTGCCGGGAAACCTGCGTTCATCTATTATCAGGCATGCAGCAAATGTCTGTTGAAGAGGATATCCAAGGAGTTTTTCGACAATCTGATAGAGGAGTCGCCGGTGTTTGCCCGCTGGGTGTATTCGGTGGCGATACATCAGCTGTATGCTCTTGAAAGGAAAGTTTCCCTTATCAACGGGACGGTCAAGGAACGGTATCTGGCACTGATCAAGAATAGGCCGGATATCATCAAGAATGTCTCAATGAAGGTAATTGCCAGCTATTTAGGTGTTTCGCCCTATTATCTGTGCCGGTTGAAAAAGACTCTTTTGAACGAATAAATTTTGGAAATTGGGAAAATTGCTATACTTTTGCCTCCCACATTAAGACTGAATGGTGAGGTGGGTGAGTGGCTTAAACCAGCAGTTTGCTAAACTGCCGTACGGGTTACCGTACCGGGGGTTCGAATCCCCCCCTCACCGCAAAAGGGTACAAAGAGGCCGCAGAGCTTGCTCTAGCGGCTTTTTTGTACCCTTTTGCAAAGCCCGCCGCCATCCCCAGGTGCAGGTGTGTGAATAATTGACATATGGCAACATTGTTCTGGAAATTATTAGGCAAGTTTGCACTTTCAAAAATAATAACCAATACCTGATGATTTATGAAGAAGATTTTTATCAACGCAATGATTGCGGTTATGACGGCGGCAATGCTGGCTTCCTGTGACAAGGCCGGGCCCGATACGGGATCTGTCGTCCCGCCAGACACTCCGTCAGAGCAGGAACTGCCGGAGATGTTGTCCATTACACTTCTCCGTGTGACCGATACGGGAGTGGTGCTGAAGTGTGAGTCCGTATCGGAGGACAGTACCTATTATCTGCGTGTAGGACCTGCCGAAGAGGTTGAGGGACTGACAGATGAGGAGGTGCAGGCTTTTGACGCGCAGTTCTTTGTAGAGGAGGCCGCGGCTCTTGACATGACATTGGAGGAGTACTTGTCTCTGCGCCTGGACAGAGGTACGGTTTCGGTTGCCTTGGGCAATCTGGAGCCGGGGGCCGGATATTGCGCTTATGGATACGGCCTGACTGCAGACGGGACTGTCACATCGGTGATGGAGCGCCGTCCGTTTGTGACGCTCAGCTCGGATGAGCCTTTTGTCACCGTTTCTTTCGGCAGTATCGGACCCGATGAGGCCGAAGTGACATTCATTCCTGCCGATGATGAGATAACGTATGTCTTCGATATACGTCCGGCTGAGGATTATCTTGCCATGAGCGATGCGGAGTGTATAGAGGATATCATCAGTGCCGGAGTTTCCGAGGATATGATCAGGACAGGGGAATACACCCATGTGTTTGACGGACTTACTCCTGAGACGGAATACATTGTGTTTGCCTTCGGTTATGACGTTCCTTCCGGTCAGACTATTACATCGCTTGCCAGGGAGTTGTTCGAGAGTACATCAGGGATGCTGCCGGACTTTTCCATAGAGGTGAGGGTCGAGAATATAACGCCTTCGTCTGCGGACATATCTTTCATCCCGTCGGATAAGAACGCCTCTTATTTTTATGATGTGTTGCCGGCCGCTGCTTATGAAGGGATGTCGGACAGCGAGGTTATTGAGGCGGCTCTCGGTGCTGCCGGAGAAAGCGGCCTGCTTTATTATTACCTGACGAGCGGGGACGAGAGCTTCTCGCAGGCTCTCGTCCATGACAGGGATTATGTCGCCTATGCCTTCGCTTATGATTATTTTTCCGGTGGGGCGGCATCCGGTCTGTTCAGACATGATTTCACATCAGGACATTCGGATGTTCCGCAGTTCTCTGTGGAGATAGAGGTCGGGGAGATTACATCGGATATGGCTACTGTAATCTTCAGGGGCTCGGATGAGGAGACGCCTTATTTTTTCTATCTGGCGAAGAGCGCTGAGCTTGCAGGTCTCAGCGGAGATGCTCTGGTGGAGCAGGCCCTGAGCCTTCCCGGCTATGCGGGCTCGTGGATTGAGCGTGGAGAGTACGAGTACAGCTGGGAGGTCAATCCCGGAACGGAGTACACGGCGATTGCGTTCGGATATGACAGCGATATCGTAACTACTGTCCCGTTTACCAGGTCGTTCAATACTCCGGACTGGGAAGATCCGTCGCAGCAGTTCAGAATAGAAATCAGCAATCTGACCGCTACGACTGTGGATGTCCGTATCATTCCGGCCGACAAGGACATGGAGTATTTTACCGACATAGTGGTGTCGGCGGATTATGAGGGCCTGAGTGATGATGAGATAACTGAGAAACTGATAGACAACTCTTACTATTTTTATGCAGACAGCGGGATAGAGGATTATCCGTACTACGGTCTGATGCCTGACACGGATTATACCGTGTATGTATTCGGATGTGACTCTTATACTGAGGAGAGGACTACGCCGCTCTACAGTCTGGACCTGCATACTGAGAAAGAATAAAAAGATTTTTGCGGCACGTGCTTTGCGATAGGACAAAGCGATTATCTTTGTAGGGATATTCGCAAGTGCATATGAGAAGATTCAGATTTGCCGCATATCTGTGCCTGACGGTGTTGCTGGCTGCAGCCGGAAGGATATCGGGGCAGGCGCAGGATTTGGAGCCTTACCGGGACTGGTTCGGAAGCTACGGATTCACGGACAGTCTCGGTAATATCGTTATAGAATGCCGGTTCGATGATGTCAAGGGATTTACAGAGGGCTATGCTCCGGTTCTGTCGCGCGGAGGTAACGTCCTGGGTGAGGGTGGAGTCTTCGGAACGTTGTCGCCTACGTTGAAGTGGGGCTATATAGACACATCGGGCATGATAGTGATACCTTGTCAGTTTGATCTTGCAGAACAGTTCTCGGAGGGTTATGCCGCCGTGATGTCAGGTAACAAGTGGGGCTTTATCAACCATGTGGGAGATACTCTGGTCTCGTATAAGTATGATGAGGTCCGCAAGTTTGTCAACGGCTACGCGGCTGTGCGCCAAGGGCAGAAGTGGGGTTATATCGACACTGAGGGACAGGAGTTGGTGCCGTGTGTATATGATGCGGCCGGCAGTTTCGGTCAGGACGGTTTCGCGGCGGTCACCAAAGCGGATTCCTCCGGCTTTGTTTTCCGTAACGGCAACTGGTATGCCACCAAGGACAGGGCATTGAACTGGATCAGAGGCATACCTTTTTCTATTTATGCCAAGGACAAGATGATGAACAACATGAACGAGTGGCAGCGTCTGGCGCCTGGCGAGTCCGTACCGGATTGGGAGGCCAGGGTCAATGACGAGACATTCATGGCCAGACTTGACGGTCTGGAACTGCGTTTCGGCGCTGGATATCTGGCAGCCAATCAACTGGAGAATCCAGAGTGCCTGCTGGGAGCCTACGACTCACTTGCCGGTACATTTGCGGTGAGTGTGCGGGAGGGCTTCAGGGAGTACCGTCTGGATCTGCCGGTGCCGGCGGATGATGCGGCCTCAGTGGAGAGCGGATGGAAGAGAGTCAAGTCGCAGTTCAAGTATTTTATCAACCATGACAGGCCGGCGGTGTCGGAAGCCGTCTTTACTCTCCCGGGCCGGAAAGTCTATGAATGGAAAAATCCGGAGTATGACGCGGCGGGTCATCATCTGTTGCTGGATTATGATCTGGATGATGTGGATTTTACTCTTCCAGGCAAGATATACCGTGAGACTCTCAAATACGTGCGGGACTCATCAGCCGCCGATACAGACAGTTCTCTGCCCGGCAGGTCAGGCCGCAATGTGGACACTTATGCGATAATCATTGCCAACGAGCACTATCTTTCCGGTGAGTCGGTGCCGTATGCGTTGAATGACGGGAAAATATTCTGCGAGTACTGCAGGACCAGACTTGGGATTCCCGACAACAATATCAGGCTCATCTCCGATGCCAGAACGGAGGATCTACGTTCGCTGGAGTCCTGGCTGGACAAGGAGGCCCGCGTGTTCAATGTGGATACCCGCGTCATAGTTTATTATTCGGGCAAATGTGCTGTGGATGACGGTCTCCGCGAGGTGTTTCTCCTGCCCGTGGACTATGTGACCGGCGGAGTCCAGGGCGGTCTGAGTCTGAACTCCATGTATTCCAGACTTCTCAATACGTCGGCTGACAACGCCCTCTTTTTAATAGACGCATCCTACGGCAAGATAGACAGGGACGGTATGCGTTCCGACGTGTTCTATACTCCTGCTGTGGATATTCAGACTCTGCGGCCGGAGGAGAGGATGGTGACATTCTATGCGGCCGGAGCCGACGAGGGGGCCTATCCCTATCCTCAGAAGCGTCACGGACTGTTTACGTATTTTCTTTTAAAGGCCCTGCAGGACCACCCCGGGATATCCTATGGAGAGCTGTTTGATTATATATCCGCCAATGTAGAGCGCGTATCGGAGGAACTTTACGGCAGGACTCAGGAGCCCGAGGTCTACTCGTCCGAATGGGACGGAGAGGCCTGGAGGGACTTTACTCTGTAGCGATATATCTTTTGCTGATACGGACGAACCTGGTGCAGAACATCAGTGCCGCAGCCGCGAGACCGAGCAGCAGCCCGATCCAGACTCCCTCAGGACCCAGACCGAGGGTGAACCCGAGCAGATAGGCGCAGGGCAGGCAGATCGCGTAATAGGATATGGCCGAGAACACGGTCGGTATGTTGATGTCCTTGAGTCCCAGCAGTGAGGACCGGCTGGCCAGCTGGATGGCATCGAAGATCTGGTAGAGGGCCAGTATGATGATCAGTTTCCCCGCTATCGGGATTACGGCGGTGTCATCGGTGTACATATACGGTATGATCCGGTGCAGGGATATGAACAGGATGCCGAAAAACACCATTATCGCCATGGCCATGTGGACTGCGGCCACGCCGGCGTGGAACGCGTCCCTGCGGCGTCCCGCCCCGAACTGGTGCGATACGCGGATGGTGGCCGCCGAGCCGATGCCTGTGGTGATCATGAATGACAGCGAACTGAGGTTCTGAGCAATCTGATGAGCGGCCAGTTCGTATTTCCCCATCCAGCCCACCATGATGGCCGCGAAACTGAAAGCGGTTACTTCCAGCAGGTTCTGCAGGGATACCGGGATGGACATCTTCAGCTGGCGGTATATCTCCGACAGATGTATGGGTCTGCGCGGGGTGAGGCGGACGAATTTACGGTATTCCTCCACTCTGAACAGGATGATGAGAAAGGCTATGGCTCCCAGTACTCTGGAGATGAGTGTGGCCCAGGCCGCGCCGGCCACTCCGAGCCTAGGTGCTCCGAGGTTGCCGTATATGAGCACCCAGTTGAGGAAGATGTTGATCAGATTGGTGCCTATGGTGATCCACATCTCGTTGCGGGTGTTGCCGATGCCCTCGGAGAAGAAGCGGACGTTGAAGAAGGCGATCATCGGGATGAATCCGGCCACGATGATGAAGTAGTAGTCCTTGGCGTGGGCGAGCACCTCCGGGTCCTGGCCCATGCGGTCCATGAAGGCTCCCACTGTCAGCATGATGCCGGTAAGTACGACTGCCATTACGGTGTTGAGTACGGCGGAATTGCAGAGAGCCGAGGCTACGGCCCGTCCGTCTCCCTTTCCGAAGTGCTGTCCTATCACCGGGGTCACACCCTGAGTGAAGCCTATGGCGAAGACCAGCCCGATCATGATGATGGCGTTGGCGAAGGAGACTCCGGCCAGCTCGGCCGCTCCCAGATGCCCCACCATGATGTTGTCCGCCAGCTGCACCAGCACCTGTCCGGCCTGGGTGATCATCACTGGAAACGCCACTTTCAGATTCCTTTTATAAAAAGGTATATATTCCTGTAGAGTCATATTGTGTCCTTTTTTGAAAAACGGGCGGCAAAAGTACTAAAAATTCCCTTAGGAAACGGAAATGGTATTATATTTGCATTTAATATGATATTTAACTGCTTATTAAATATGCGATGAAAGAAAAGGAAGACAAGGCCGGCGGTGACGGCAGCATGGAGGAGCGGATACTCGCGTGTGCGGAGAGACTGTTTCTCAACAAGGGGTACAATCTGACCAGCATGACGGAGATTGCCCGTGAGGCCGGCTGCACCCAGGCGCTGGTACATTATTATTTCAGGACGAAGGAGAACCTCTTCTCGAAGATCTT
Organism: uncultured Bacteroidales bacterium; assembly: GCA_944323785.1. GTDB lineage: Bacteria > Bacteroidota > Bacteroidia > Bacteroidales > UBA932 > Coprenecus. The sequence goes on from CALUTU010000004.1 coordinate 61,711, forward strand.
CGAGGGCAAGTTCCATCTTTTCATCGACTGCATAGTCCGGAAGGAGGACGAGAATCTTCCGTTCGAGGAGATCGTCGCGGTCAGGACTTCCAGACTGTTTGACCTGATGGCCGCCAACCGGAGGCTGCCCTTTGTGTTCCTGAGCGAGTTCATCATCAATCCGGATCAGCGGTTCAGCCTCAAGGACAATATAGTCAGTCTCTGCGCGGAGGCGACCTCCCGTCTGGAAACGATGATTGCCGCCGAGGTGGAAGGCGGCCGTATCCGTCCTGTCGGGACGATGGACATCACCCTGAACATGTTTTCCCTTGTGGTGACATTTTTCATAGTCCTGCCTTTTCTGGAGGAGATGGGCTTTGTCACTGATGCCAACAGGGATGAGTTCATAGAGCAGCGCAGGCAGGAGATACTTAAAACCCTGATAGGAGGACTGAGACCATGAAGGCTTATATCGGAAAGTATGTGATGACCGCTTTGTCGGCGGCGGTGCTGGCGGCAGGTACGTTGCCGGTGTCCGCACAGTGCCGGGTCTCTCCGCAGACGCAGCAGTATGCGGAAGTTCAGGATGCAGCCGTGTCCGATACTCTACGGGGAGCTGCGGTGGACGGAGACTCTGTCTACACTATAGAGAGATGCTACACTCTGGTGGAGGAGAATTATCCTCTGGTCAGGCGGTACGGTCTGCTGGACCTGACGGAGGAGTTTACCCTGAAGAACGCCTACATGAATTATTTCCCCCAGATATCCCTGCAGGGATCCGCATCCTGGCAGACTGACGTGCTGCAGTTTCCGTTTGACCTGAGTCCCTACGGGATAGACATGCCTACTTTCAGCAAGGACCAGTATGCGGCTGTCATCGAACTCTCGCAGGTGCTCTGGGACGGAGGCATGATAGCGGCCAACCGGGCCAACATCAGGGCTAAGGCCGATGTGGACATGGCCGAGCAGGAGATCAACATGTATTCGCTGCGGGAGAAGGTCAACGACCTGTATTTCGGCATATTGTACCTGGACCAGCAGATCCGGCAGGTGGATATCATGATGGAGGAGCTGCAGAGGGAGCATAAGCGCATAGAGAGCTGCATCGCCAACGGTGTGGCCAATCTCTCCGACCTGGACCTGATAGAGGTCGAGCGCATCACCCAGGAGCAGAACCGGGAGAGCCTGGCATCCATGCTGGAGGCCTATCTGAGGGTTCTGACCCTGATGACGGGAGTCAGGATAGACGACAGCCGGCAGCTGGTGATGCCGGTGCCGGAGGGGATGGACATGGAGGCCATGCTGGCGGCTTTGATAGATGCCGAGATACGCAGGCCGGAGCTGGAGCTGTACAGGGCTCAGGAGCTGGAGATAGACACCCAGCTGGACTACTGGACGGCGGGAGGCCTGCCTCAGTTCAGCCTGTTTGTCAGGGGCGGTTACGGACGGCCCGGACTCAATATGATGGACAACAGTTTCCAGCCCTTTGCCATCGGCGGTATCCGTATGGTGTGGAACATCAGCAAGCTGTACAGCCTGGGCTACGGCAAGAAGATAGTGGGTTACTCCAAGGAGCAGGTCAATACGGTGCGCGAGACCTTCCTGTTCAACACCAATCTTCAGGTGCAGGAGCAGGTGGCCGAGATACGGCGTTATTTCAAGACAGTGGAGGATGACGAGAGGATAGTGGAGCTGCGGGAGAATATACGCAAGTCCACCGAGGCGGCCGTGGAGAACGGTACCAAGAATGCCTCGGACCTGGTCTCCGAGATCAATAAGGAGAACATGGCCCGCAGGCAGCTGATCATGCACCAGGTCGAGATGATGAAGGCCATATATGAGCTTAAGACTATAAAAAACAGTTAAATACAATGAATATGAGAACAATGTGCAAATGGATATATATCGTACCGGTGTCGGCTCTGGCACTGGGACTTACGGCATCGTGCAAGGATGCGGAAGGGGGCAATGACGCCTCGGGAACATTCGAGGCTACGGAAGTGACGGTGTCGGCGGAGGCGTCGGGACGCATCATGTCGCTGGATGTCTATGAGGGCGGAATGCTTGCGGCCGGTCAGGTCTGCGGTCTGGTGGATACCGTGCAGCTTTACCTGCAGAAGCGGCAGCTTGAGGCCGGAGTCGATGCGGCCCTGAGCCGGAAGCGTGATGCCGCCACCCAGACGGCCTACATCAAGGAGCAGATAGAGGTGAACCGGAAGGAAGCCGGGCGCGTGAGCAATCTTATCGAGGCCGACGCCGCCAACACCAAGCAGCTCGACGACATCAACTCGTCCATCAGGCTGCTTGAGACTCAACTGGCGGCTACGGAGGCCGATATCGCCCAGAACAATGCTGTGGCCGAGGCTGAGGCCGCTTCCTACAGGGCACAGATTGCCCAGGTGGACGAGTCTCTCAGGCGCTGCCGGATAGCCTCTCCCATAGACGGTACCGTGCTGGTCAAGTATGCCGAGGCCGGAGAGCTGACGGCTGCGGGCAAGCCTCTTTTCAAGGTGGCTGATCTGAGCTCCATGTACCTGAGGGCCTATATCACCGCCTCGCAGCTCACACAGGTGCGGCTGGGTCAGAAAGTCAGGGTCTTCGCCGATTCCGGCGAGAAGGGCGTCAGGGAGTACGAGGGGACTGTGTCCTGGATATCCGACCAGTCCGAATTCACTCCGAAGACCATCCAGACCAGGGACGAGCGGGCCAATCTGGTCTACGCCATAAAAGTCTCGTTCGTCAATGACGGATACGTCAAGACGGGTATGTACGGAGATATTAAGTTCTAACCGGACCGGTCATGTACAGTGTCGAGGCCGATAATCTCATCAAGCGGTACGGAAGCAACGAGGCTCTCCGCGGGGTGTCGTTCCGTGTGGACGCAGGGGAGATATTCGGCATCATCGGACCTGACGGTGCGGGCAAGACTTCGATATTCCGCATACTGACCACCCTGATTCTCCCGGACGGAGGAAGCGCGAGGGTACTCGGGCAGGATGTGGTGCGGGACTATCATGAGATACGCCGCCGTGTGGGCTATATGCCCGGCCGTTTCTCACTCTATCAGGACCTTAGCGTAGAGGAGAACATCCGTTTCTTCGCCACGCTTTTCGGCACTACCCTGGAGGAGAACTACGATCTGGTAAAGGACATCTATTCTTATCTGGAGCCGTTCAGGAAGCGTAAGGCAGGAGCCCTCTCAGGAGGAATGAAGCAGAAGCTGGCCCTGTCCTGCGCCTTGATCCACAAGCCGGAGGTGCTGTTCCTTGATGAGCCGACCACCGGTGTGGACCCGGTGTCCCGCAAGGAGTTCTGGACGATGCTGACCCGACTGAAGCAGCAGGGACTCTCGATAGTGGTCTCCACTCCTTATATGGACGAGGCGACCCTGTGCGACCGTATCGCCCTGATAGAGCACGGCCGTTTCCTGGACACTGATACTCCGGCGGGGATTATCTCGAAATTCACACTTCCGCTTCTGGCTGTGGACGGTCCGCACATGCCGTCCCTTCTGCGGGATATACGGCAGATTCCGCAGGTCTTCAGCTGCTTTGCCTTCGGAGACACCCATCACGTGGTGCTGAGGGAGAGCGGCCTGTCGGAGGAGGCTCAGATAGACCTCCTCCATACGGCCCTGTATGCTAAGGGTCACACTGACTTGACCATCAGGCACATCAAGCCCGGTGTGGAGGATTGTTTCATGTATCTGGATACTTTGGAGGAGAGGTCATGAGAAGAGGTGAGGAGACAAGAAAATACATCCGTGAGCTTCTGGGAATGGAGGAGGACCATTTTCTCAGGGAGGGCGAGGTCATCCGTACCGAGGGGCTGACCAAGTGCTTCGGGGACTTTACGGCGGTGGACCATATCTCGTTCTCGGTCAAGGAGGGTGAAATCTTCGGATTTCTGGGGGCCAACGGTGCGGGCAAGACCACTGCCATGAAGATTCTGTGCGGACTGAGCAAGCCCACGTCGGGGCGTGCGGTGGTGGCCGGCTATGACCTGCACCGCGGCAGGGACGTGAAGCGGCTCAAGAAGGTCATCGGCTATATGAGCCAGAAATTCTCGCTGTACGAGGATCTTAAAGTGTGGGAAAATATAAGGCTTTTCGGAGGTATATACGGACTCAGTGACGGGGTCATCGCCAGGAAGACGGACGAGCTGCTGCAGAGACTGGGCCTCATGGAGCAGCGGGACAGGATGGTGCGCGACCTGCCTTTGGGCTGGAAGCAGAAGCTGGCGTTCTCGGTAGCGATATTCCACGAGCCGAAAGTGGTGTTCCTGGATGAACCGACCGGAGGAGTGGATCCCGCTACCCGCCGCGGTTTCTGGGAGATGATCTACGATGCCGCCGAAAGGGGCATTACGGTGTTCGTGACCACGCACTATATGGACGAGGCCGAGTATTGCGACCGCGTGTCTATAATGGTGGACGGGCGGATAGAGGCTCTGGACTCTCCGGCCGCGCTGAAGCGGGAGTACGGAGCCTCCGGTATGGACGAGGTATTCAGAATGCTCGCCGGAAGGGCGAGAAGGGAGGAGTGACGCTATGGGACGGATGAGGGATTTTAAACGGTTCATGTCGTTTGTGGGTAAGGAATTCAACCACATTCTCAGGGATACGAGGACTCTGATGGTGCTGCTCGTGATGCCTGTGGTGATGATAGTGCTCTTCGGCTTTGCGCTCTCCACCGAGATCAAGGACGTGAAGGTGGCTGTCTACGACCCGTCGAAAGATGCGGCCACAGCCCGGATTATCACGCAGATAGATGCCAGTGAGTATTTTACCGTAACAGCATCTCTGGACGGGGAGGACGGGATACTCAAGGCGTTTCAGGACAATACGGCCGATATCGCGCTGGTCTTCGAGGACAACTTCTACCACCGTGCGGTGCATGACGGAGACGGTTCTGTTCAGGTCATAGTGGACGGCTCCAATACCAATATCGGCTCGATGGCCGTGTTCTATGTCAGCAGCATAGTCTCGTCTTTCCAGAAGGATCTGGCTCAGGAGGCCGCTCTGAACCGGGCTGACGGCAGTGCCGTGACACCCGTGCGCATCAGTACCTCGACCAGGATGATGTACAATCCGCAGATGAAGAGCGCGTTCAACTTCGTCCCCGGAGTGATGGGCATGATCCTTATGCTCATATGCGCCATGATGACGTCGGTGTCGATAGTGCGCGAGAAGGAGAGGGGCACGATGGAGGTGCTGCTGGTCTCTCCGGTCAAGCCGTTCTCGGTGATCCTGGCCAAGGCGATACCCTACTTCGTGGTCTCGGCCTTCATCCTGCTGCTGGTGCTCTGTCTGTCGGTATTTCTGATCAAGGTGCCGATTACAGGCAGCCTGCTGTGGGTGATATTCGTGTCGCTGCTCTTTATCCTGGTGTCGCTGTCCATAGGTATCCTGATATCGACGCTGGTGTCCAAGCAGGAGGTGGCGATACTCATCTCCGGCATGGTGCTGATGCTGCCGACGATGTTGCTCTCGGGTATGCTGTTCCCTGTGGAGAGTATGCCGAAGGTATTGCAGTGGATATCCTATACGGTGCCGGCCAAGTGGTATATAGAGGCCATAAAGATGATGATGATTCAGGGACTGGGCATCCGTTACTGTCTGGACGCAGTGCTGATACTGTGCGGCTTCCTGACTCTGTTCACGGGCCTGAGCGTTATTAAATTCAAGGACAGGCTATGATTATAAAGTATCTCATAGAAAAAGAGTTCAAGCAGCTGGCGAGGAATCCGTTCATACTCTTCATCGTCGTAGCCCTGCCCGTGCTGGTCATGCTGGTCTTCCCCTGGGCCACTACGATGGAGATCAAGAACGTCAACGTGGCCGTGGTGGACAACGACCGCTCGGACCAGTCCCGTCTGCTGACTGAGAAGATAGCCTCGACGGAGTATTTTGACATTACGGGAGTGTTCATGCGTTCGGAGGATGCGCTGGAACAGATAGAGTTCGGGGATGCGGACATCATACTTGAAGTTCCGTATGGATTCGGGCAGGCCCTGGTGTCTGAGGGTGAGGGGTCGCTGCTGATTGAGGCCAATGCCGTAAACGGCACCAAGGCCAGTCTGGGCACTTCGTATCTGGACATGATAGTGCTGGACTTCGCCGAGGAAATCAACCTGGAGCGTGGTGCCGTGTCGGTGCTTCCTGCCGGGGGAATCGACGTGGACTCATACTATTGGTTCAACCCGACGATGGACTACAAGATACCCATGATCCCGGCTCTTGTGATGCTGGTGGTGGCCTTGATTACGGGATTCCTGCCGGCGATGAACATAGTGGGTGAGAAAGAGGCCGGCACCATCGAGCAGATCAACGTCACGCCCGTGCCTAAGATTACCTTCATCGTGGGCAAGCTGATACCGTACTGGATTATCGGCATCATCGTGCTGAGTGTCGGGATGCTCGTCGCCTGGCTGCTCTATGGCCTGCGTCCCGAGGGCAGCGTGCTGCTGCTCTACGGCCTGTCGCTGGTGTTTGTATTCGGCATCTCGGGCCTGGGCCTCATCATCTCCAACTACTCCAGCAACATGCAGCAGGCGATGTTCATGATATTCTTCATCATCATCGTGTTCATCCTCATGAGCGGAATCTTCACGCCTGTCAGCAGTATGCCCGAGTGGGCCAGGGTCATATCCATGTTCGATCCGTTTACATATTTCGCTCAGATTATGAGCATGATATACCTCAAGGGCAGCACTTTCCGCGACATCCTCCAGTATGTCTATCCCCTGCTGGCCTTCTTCGTGGTCATCATCGGCTGGGCCGTTCTCAGCTACCGCAAGCGCGGTTGATGCTGCCGGTGGGCAAAATAAAGTTGGGTTGAGAGAGGTTTAATCCAAAAAAATTATAACTTTGCGACTTACTTATTGTAGCTCGAGTGGTGGAATAGGTAGACACGCAGGACTTAAAATCCTGTGGGCAGCAATGTCCGTACGGGTTCGATTCCCGTCTCGAGCACTTCAATAATAAATCTCCAAAACTGTTTTTATATGAAAAGACCATCGTATCTTCTTCTGATGACGGCCGTGATTCTGGCCTTTGCCGTAAGTTGCAAAAAACAAGAGCAGGAAGTTGCTGCGGCATCTTCTATTGAGCTCGTCCTTGAGAACAATATTCTCAGCGTTGCTGCTGAGGGAGGTGATTTTGTCGTTTCGTACAATATTGTTGATCCTGTAGAGGGCGGGAAGGTCTCCGCATCCGTTGACAAAGACTGGGTGGAGAACCTGAACTATGAAACTGCCGGCAAGATAGCTTTCCATCTGGGTGAGAATGACGGTGAGGACAGCAGAAGCGCGCTGGTCACTGTCGCATATACTGCTGAGGACGGTACAGTGGTGGACGAGGCCGGATTTACCGTGGAGCAGGCGGCTGCAGGGCAGGAAGAGCCTGAACCGGAGATAGTTAAGGTAGAGTTGACCGATTATCTGGCGGAGTCTACTTCTTATTATCCTGGAGAAAGTGTCGATAATTTTTATTTATCCCTCTATACAGGCGAGGTAGAGCTGTATGAGTCGGAGGAAGGCAGTATATATGTTCCTGCTGACACAGAGAGTCAGCTGCTGCATCTGGATCTGTATTGCCGGCCTGTGGCTGATGGAGGAGGTCTGGTGCTGCCCGAAGGTACGTATACCGTTGCCGACAATATGGATGCGGGATCTGCATACGGCTATTATACTTTTGCAATCCGGTATTTTGATGACGGTATGCTGGGTTATGCGGATCCGGTTGAAGGCGGGACGGTGGTTGTGGAGCATACCGAAGACGGATACTCGATAACAGCGTCGTTTGAAATGGTGCGTATGGACAACGGAGCCAGCCTGGGTAAGTGTGAGTACACATACAGCGGTCCGCTCGCATTTCTGGATATGAGTGAGCCTGAGCCGCCGACACAGGAAGAAATGTATCCTCCGCTGACGGAGTCCATCAATACTGTATTTACCGGTTGTGATATACGTTATCTGGGAGTCCCGGCATACAGCAGCCCTATTGACTGCTATGTGATAGATCTTTTCGACGATCCGACGCCCGGTGAGGACGGTTCGCTCGATGAGGGCAATGTGCTGCGTCTGGAACTCTATACTGAGCATCAGTGGTGGTATCCGGGTGAGACAGGTGTCAAGATGCCTGGCGGGACCTATGATATGACTGATGGATATGTGCCGGTTGAGCCCGGCATCGGAACCGGAGACCTGTGGGATTCAGGATATGGCTTCTTCCCGTTCGGTTCATATGTCCGTCATCTTGATGAGGAAGACGGAATTGTCCGCTACGGTTTCCTCAGCGAGGAAGGCCAGGTGGTGATAGAAAGCGATGACGCAGGCTCGTATGTTATTAAGGTGAATGTCACTACCCGTGACGGTTTCACTGTCAGCGGTACGTATTCCGGTAAGGTGGATATAATCAATGAGGCATCAGAACCGGAAAGGTCAGTGCAGTCGCGTATCTATGAGGACAAGGTGCTGGACCTCAGCAATACTACATCGGCCGATGTGGATTTCTACGGCACGGAGAAAAATGACATGACACATTATTACCAGATCTTTGCGCAGGATCCCGTATCGCGTCAGGGTTTCCAGCTCCAGCTGCTGGCACCTGCAGGCGAGACGGGGGCATTGGCGGGTGTCTATAAGCCGGCGGAGTCACTTATGCCTGATAAACTGCTTCCCTATACGTACATCATCGGTGATATCCAGCTTGTATCGGGCGGTGCCGCCATGATCGGAACGTGGGGCTATTACGAGACGAATGAGGACGGCAGGGCCGTGGCATTCGCTCCCGCTATGTTCGGAGATATAACCATTACTGAAAGCGAGACAACTCCCGGTCAGTTCATCATAGATTATGTGCTTACCGATGACAATCTTGATGAGCCGCATACTATGACAGCCCATTTTACCGGAACATTCGATATAACAGATCATACGGAATCAGCCTCAGCTGCAGAGTATCTGCCGCTTCCTGCCGGGAATGACGTCAGAAGAGCACCTGTCGCAGCTCCTGAAGGCCGTAGGCTGCGTTGTGAAGAGGTCTTGAAGGCAGTGCGCCGTTGACGGCAGTTTTCTAAAGAATGGGAACGGTGATAAGCCGTGTGTCCGGCCAGTCGCGGGACAGGAGGCTGCGGATGTAGTCTTCTGTGTCGCGGCTGATGCGGTCGTTGTCCTCGTGAGGATAAAGGTTATAGGCGACGGTGTGCAGGCGGATGCCTCTGTGTCTGACGGCCTCCAGTCCGAGCAGGAAGTGGTTGATGCTGCCCAGCCGTCCGGAGGTCACGTATATGAGCGGATATCCTTTTTGAGCGATATAATCAATAGTCAACAGTTCCCTGGTCAGGGGGACCATCAGTCCGCCGGCGCCTTCCAGCAGGACGGCGTCATATCGGTCGCTCAGTACGGTTGTGGCCTTCTCTATCTTACAGAAATCTATCGGCCGGCCGTCTATCTCTGCGGCCAGATGCGGCGAGCAGGGATAGGAGTATATCTCGGGCATGGTAAGGCCCTCGCGGTCTTCCGGAAGCAGCCCGGTATCCATAATGCGCCTGTGCAGCACTATGTCCTCGGAGATGCAGTCGTTGCCGGTCTGTATCAGTTTCTGGGTGATGGTGCGGACGCCCTGTCCGTTCCAGGTGCGCGCGATATATCCTGTGGCATAGCTTTTCCCGATATCGGTGTCTATGCCGCTTACGAAATAGACGTTGCCTTTCATGCCTGCTCGGAGTCGGTATCTTCCGGCATGGATTTGAGAATCTCCATGGCCTTGTCGTAGTACTCGTCATCCACGACCACCTCGATGGGTATCAGATCCGTGTTGGCGACACCGGCCGTCCATATCAGGTTCTCGTTCAGAACGAAAGCCGGCACACCGTTCTCCTCCAGCACACCCTTGCAGATGTTGGCGGAGAAGGAGTTGTTGAATTTCCCTACTGTTTTCATGATGTGCTATTTCTGTTCTTGGTTCTCAGTGGATTCTTCCTCAGTGTCCTCAGCTGTGCCTCCGAAATCGTAGGGGTTGTCCGGTGTGCTGCCGTCGTCCTGACGCAGGGCGTATTCTATACGGCTTGCCAGGCGCAGGATGTCCTTTCTGTTGCCGCTGAGGATGAGCGGAGCCTCGCCCTTGGTAATGGTGACGGTATCCTCGTAAGCCCTCATGAAGCGGGTGAACTTATTTTTCATGCGGAAAGTCAGTTTCTCCTCATCCTCATCCGTCTTCACGTATCCCGCCTGTTCGAACTCTTTCATGATCTTGTCCCTGTGGTCCTCGAAGTCTCCTTCTATTATGACTTCTTTCTTTACAAATGTAAGCCCTGGATAGATGGCCGCTATCAGCGCGAATATCACCAGCATCTGCCACCAGGAGCCGTATTTGAAGAGGGCTCTTGTGTCTTCAGGGGATGTTGCGAAGATGTGCTCGTATGTGTGGTTAGGCGTGAGCAGGACCAGGATGCATACGAAGATAGAGACGAGAACGATGAAGATGAAGAAATATTTTACTGAACGGATGACTCTTTTTGCCTTTGGATTCATATCTTATGTAATGGTTTTTTATTAATTTTATTGCAAATATAACAATTCGTATTATTTTTGTTTGGTAATAATTGTTAATTTATGGAAGATATCAACAAAAAAAATGCCGTCGACGCACCCGTCAGTCCGACAGGCGGCAACGGTAGCAGGATGGATGAAGGCAGTAACCGTAGACTGAAGACCACAGTGATAGTGCTGGCTGTGATAGCCGCAGTGCTGGCCCTGGTGTTTGCCTACGTATGGTATGACCGTCAGCAGATGATCAAAGACCTGACCATCGACAAGGAGAACCTGACCAACGAGCTGATAGAGCTGCAAGGAGAGTATTCCCAGCTATCTACCGACAATGACAGCCTCAATGTCCAGCTGGACCGCGAGAAGGAGAAGGTCACCCAGCTGTTGGACCGCATCCAGAAGACCGATGCCGCCAACAGAAGCAAGATAAGGCAGTACGAGAAAGAGCTCGGAACCCTCCGCTCCATCATGAAGCATTATATTTTCCAGATAGATTCGCTCAATACTCTGAATATGGCCCTCCGTGAGGATGCCGAGCAGGCCCGGAGGGAGGCACAGAAGTCCCACGAGCGTTATCAGGAACTCAGCAAGACTACCGACGAGTACGCCAAGCTCGTGGCTCAGGGATCGGAGATTAAGGGCCGCGGTATCAACATCACGGGTATCAACGCATCCAACAAGGATACTGACCGCAGCAGCCGTATCAAGAAGCTCAGGACCTGCCTCTTCCTGATAGAGAACTCGATAGCACCAAAAGGCCCGATGACCGTCTATATCCGGATAAAGGGGCCGGACGGTATCCTTCTCACATCGGAGCAGCAGCGGATCTTCGAGGTGGGTGGTGAGCAGTTGGTCTACACAGAGTCCCGTGAGGTGGATTATCAGGGCGAGGAAGTGGAGGTATGCATCTATTACTCTCAGGAGCAGAAGTTCGTCAAGGGTGTGTACACCGTCGAGGTCTACACTTCTTCCGGTCTGCTCGGCACAGGTGACGTGCTCCTCCGTTAATCTGCTGACGGAATGATATACATCCATTTCCCGTTCTGCAAGTCGTTCTGCACTTACTGCGACTTCTATTCGGTAAGGGAAAGAGGGAAAATGGAGCAATATAAAGAGGCCCTTCTGCGCGAGATAGACGCGCGGAGGGCTTTTTTTATGCGCTGTGCGGAACCTGCGACACTTTACATCGGCGGAGGAACACCGTCGCTGTGCCCGGTGGAATGGCTGGCGGAGATAATCTCTGCGGTGCGGAATGCTGGCGGAAAAGCTGGGGAGCTCAGTGAGCTGACAGTGGAGGTCAATCCGGACGATGTGACTCCGGAATATGCCCTCGGACTGCGCGGCCTGGGAGTCAGCCGGGTGAGCATGGGAGTGCAGTCGTTCTCGGATGTCAGTCTCAGGTGGATGAACCGCAGATATACTGCTGCCGGTGCCCGTGAGGCTTACAGGATGTTGCGTGAGGCAGGCTTTGGCAATATATCGCTGGACCTGATCTTCGGTTACGACCCGGTGCCCTGGGGTGCTTCGGCCACATCCGGTGACTTGCTTATGCAGCAATGGCGTGAGGACTTGGAGCAGATGCTGCTTCTTCGTCCGGAGCACATATCGGCCTATCAGATGGGTGTCGAGGAAGGCAGCGTACTGGGGGAGAAGTCCTCGGCCGGTCTGTACCGCGAGCCGTCCGACGAGTTATGCGCCGCTCAGTATGCTTTGCTTCAGCAGATGTTGTCCGAGGCCGGTTATAAACAGTACGAGGTGTCCAATTTTGCCCTGCCGGGCCGTCAGGCCACACACAACAGCGGCTACTGGGAACGCCTGCCGTACATCGGTCTCGGCCCGGGAGCACATTCGTTTGACGGAGACCGCAGCCGAAGTTGGAACGCTCCCGACGTAGACCTGTATATCCGCCGCTGGCTGTCAGGGGCAGATGTTTCTGATGCATCATGCACGGAGATGCTGACCGATGAGGACGTGCTGGTCGAAAAAGTCATGCTGGGCCTGCGCAAGACGTCGGGCCTGCTTTTGTCCGATGTCCCTGAACTGGATCAGGAGACAGTCTGCCGGCTGCTGTCTGCCGGCTCGCTCATCAAGGAGTCTGGCTATATCCGCATCCCTGCCGAAAGGCTTTTCATCAGCGACTCTATTATACGTTCCTTGCTGCCTTAATCCTGCGAGCCTTCGGTCTTCTGGCGATAAGGTAGACAGGGTGGTAAGTGAGTGTGACGTTGCCGTCCGATGTGCCGAAGCGGAGCAGGTATTCGTCGGAGAAGCGGGCCAGCCGGGCGGGTGTCCAGGAGGTGTGGGTGATGCCGTTTACTCCTGTATGTTTGAGATGCCGCAGTACATCTATCGCTGAGGGGAAATCCAGCACGATGCTTTCTTCTTCTGCAGCGACAGTCTCCAGACCGGCCGAGGACAGCATCTGCCGTAGCCGCTCCAGTGGCGGATAGTCCAGTCCGCTGCCTGTGATGTCTTTTACCTCGCGGAGATTGTCAGGGCCGAAGGTGCTCAGGGCCAGTATGCCGCCCGGGGTGAGCAGGTCATGGCAGCGTCTGATGAACCGTTCGGGATCTTCGAACCATTGCATTACGGAACACGAGACGATGAGGCTCTGTCCCCCTGGCAGATCACAGTGCTCGGCGTCTCCACAGACAAATCGGACAGTGCTGTCGGAGAATAGGATATCTGTCAGGGCTTCGCGGACTTCGGGGCAGATGTCGTTGAGGGTCATCCGTACAGGATGGAAATGCTGCATGAAGAGTCGGGTAAATGTGCCTGTGCCGCAGCCGATCTCCAGTACGTCGGCCGGCCGGTCGGGCAGCAGTGAGCGGAGCATGGCGCACATCCGCTCCGCTATCAGACGCTGGGCCTGAGCGTACTCGGCGTAGCTGCGTACCGAGCGGGCGAAACGCCGGCGTATCAGAGTCTTGTCCATAGCTCATCCTCATACAGCAGCCGCCTGAACAGGACGGCATCGTAGTGTGCTGCATCTGTGTCTGTTATCGGTACGTTCAATTCTTCCCAGGCTTGGTGCTGACCGGCGGGAGGGAATATCATGTCCCGGTCTCCTGCGACAGCCTTGTCCCATCTTAAAGGACTTGAAACGGTGTTCCTGGCTCTGTCGCCTATGGCGGCAAGCTCGTCGCGCAGCTCCTCCTCACTTCGGTTGAGACCGCAGGCGAGCAGACTTTCAAGAGTCTCGGACGAGCCGCACATCCTCCGGCGGAATTTGGCCAGAGTCCGCTCGGAAAGGCCGTTGAGGGTGCCGTCAAAGATGGCAGTGGGAATGCCTCTGCCGTCATCTATTGGAAAAGGTGTGCCGTTCACGGCCAGCCTCGGACCGTTTACCATGTCGGCTTCGCCCAGCGCCTTTCCGGCAGCCCACACACCCATGGACCAGGCCAGCAGACTTATCCTGCCGTATCCGCGCAGCAGGTCCGGGTCCAGAGTCATGTCCCGGTAGTCCCACAGCATCAGTATGTCCCTGCCCGGGCCCGTGTCTGAGCCAGAGATGAACATGCCGGGCTCGCTTCCCCAGCCGGAGAAGAACAGCAGCAGCTCGGAACTGCCTGAGTGATGTCTTAGAAAGGTGTGTCTCATATACTGTCGCAGAGTCGGTCCATATCCTCGTCCGTGAGGCCGGCTGTAAGGGAAAAACGCAGTCGGGAAGTGCCTTCGGGTACAGTCGGCGGCCTTATGGGCAGGACGTAGAAGCCCTTGCGCCGCATATCCTCGGCTTTGAGGACGGCATCTGCCGCCTGGCCTACGATAAACGGCACTATATGGCTTTCGGAGGGAGTCCCGAATCCTTTTGCCTGTAGGACCTGTCTGAATTGTGCCGAGTGCCGTTGCAGCCTTTCACGCTGTCCCTTGAAGCCGGAGAGCCGTTCCATGACGAACAGAGTCCAGGCCATGTTGAGCGGAGGCAGGGCAGTGGTGAAGATAAGGGTACGCATCCGGTTGACAAGATACTCCTTGATTACCCGGTCACAGATGACGAATGCTCCTACTGAGGCCAGGGCCTTGCCGAATGTGCCGCACAGCAGGTCTATGTCCGCGATGCAGCCGGTCTCCTCGGCCAGTCCCAGGCCGCGCTCTCCGCGTACACCCACGGCGTGAGCCTCGTCTACGTAAAGCATTATCTTGTCCCGGCGGCGTTTCAGCTCTGTCAGACGCTGCAGCTGGGCCGTGTCTCCGTCCATGCTGAATATGCTTTCGGTGACTATGATTATCCTGTCGCAGCCGGAGTACTCTTTTTCTATCAGCGTTTCCAGCTGGCCGTAGTCCTGATGCCGGTAGCGTATGCAGCGGGCTCCGCTCAGGCGGATGCCGTCGATGAGACTGGCGTGTACCAGTTTGTCAGCCAGGATGAGCGTGTCTTTGCCGCACAGGGCTGGAAGGATGCCTGCGTTCATGTGATAGCCGCTGCTGAGCACCAGTGCGTCTTCCCGTCCATAAAGGGAGGCCAGAGTATCCTCAAGGGCATTGAACACTCCGAAATTGCCGGTCAGCAGGCGGGAGGAGGACGAAGACAGCGGCAGCTGTTTGCCGGTGTCCCTGAGCCATTCACGGAACTCCTTCATCAGAGCGGTGTCGGAGGCCAGCCCTAGATAGTCGTTGGAGGACAGATTGAGCATCCGCTGTCCTCCGCTGAGGATCCAGCGGCCCTCATGCAGGACGGACGGCAGTATCCGCAGATTGCCGGAGGCTTCCAGAGCATCCAGTTCCTCCGCATATTTCTCATATATTGCTCTCATGCCGGTATTTCTTTTACTATTCTCAGCATCCGGGAGGTCAGCGCGGACAACTCTCCGGGATCAATGATGAAGGGGGGCATGGTGTACACCAGCCTTCCGAAAGGTCTGAGCCAGATGCCTTCCTCTACGAAACGCCTCTGCATCCAGGCCATGTCCACCGGCTGCTTCATCTCGAGTACTCCTATGGCCCCGAGCACCCTCACGTCCGCTACCGACGGTATCCGGCGTGCGGGAGCGAGCTCTTCCCTCAGCTGCGCCTCTATCCTGCGCACCTTCTCCTGCCAGCCGCTCTCGAGCAGCAGGCGGGTGGATGCTATGGCTACGGAGCAGGCCAGCGGATTGCCCATGAAGGTGGGTCCGTGCATGAACACCCTCGGGTCGTGCGAGGAGATGGTGTCCGCCACCAGGTCATTGGCCAGTACGGCCGAGAAAGTCATGTAGCCTCCGGTGATGGCCTTGCCCACGCACATGATGTCCGGCTCCACCCCGGCATGTTCCCAGGCGAAGAGCTTCCCGGTGCGGCCGAATCCGGTGGCTATCTCGTCGAATATCAGCAGCAGCCCGTGCTTCCGGCAGAGGGCGGCCGCCTCCCTCAGGTACTGGGGATGGTAGAACCGCATTCCCCCGGCTCCCTGCACTATCGGTTCGAGGATAAGGGCCGCTATGCCCTTTCCGTGCCGCTCTATGATCTCCCGCAGCGGGTCTATGTCGTGCGGATCCCAGCCCCCGTCGAAACGGCTGTGGGGCGAGGGTGCGAAGTACCTCACCGGCAGGGCTGAGCCGAAGAGGGAGTGCATCCCGGTGACCGGGTCGCAGACCGACATGGCATTCCATGTGTCGCCGTGGTAGCCTGTTCGTATGGTCACGAAATTGGTCCTGTCGGGATGTCCGGCGGCTACCTGGTACTGCACGACCATCTTCATGGCCACTTCCACGGCCACAGAACCGCTGTCGGCGTAGAAGATGTGGCTCATCGAAGGCGGAGCGATGCTCAGCAGCAGCTTGCCCAGCTCTATGGCCGGCTCATGGGTCAGTCCTCCGAACATGACGTGGGCCATGCTGTCCAGCTGCCGGCGGACGGCTTCGTTGAGCACCGGATGGTTGTATCCGTGTACGGCGCACCACCATGAGGACATGCCCTCGATAAGCTCAGTGCCGTCCTCGAGGGTTATCCGGCAGCCTCGTGCGCTGCGCACCTTGTAGGTGGGCAGTGGGTTGATGGTGGAGGTATAGGGATGCCACAGATGGTCGTGGTCAAATGTGTCGAAATTGGGATTCTTCTCAGAGTTCATATCCGGCGGTTTTTATCAGTTCTTTGTCCTCGGCCACCTTTGAGCCTATGGTGGTCAGCAGGTCTCCGGCGATGGCCGAGTTGATGCCGGTGTGCATGGCCTCCAGCACCGTCTGGCGGGAAAGTCTGGCCCGTCCTCCGGCGAAACGCAGGTATGCCCTCGGATGAATGAACCGGAATACGGCCACCGTTCGCAATACCTCCTCCTCGGAGATGAGCGGTGTGTGCTCCAGCGGTGTTCCGGGGATGGGCGACAGTATGTTCAGGGGAATGGACTGTACCTGTAACTCTTTAAGGGTAAATGCCAGCTCAATCCTCTGCGCCATGGTCTCGCCCATACCGATGATGCCTCCGGAGCAGATATCCATTCCTACGCGGCGGGCGGCTTCAAGAGTTTCGATTTTCTGCTGCTGGGTGTGGGTCGAGCACAGTAAGGGGAAATAGGACGGAGCGGTCTCCAGGTTGCAGTGGTATCTGGTCGCTCCGGCCTCGTATAGTTTGCGCAGGCTGTCCTCGGAGAGCAGTCCCAGGGACGCGCAGACACGGATGCCGCTGTTGGTGCGGATATGGCGTACACGGGCGCATACCTCGTCCACTTCCCGGTCGGAAAGTCTGCGGCCGCTGGTCACCAGTGAGAAGCGGCCTATGCCGGAGGCTTCGTTGACCCGGGCGTGGCGCAGGCATTCTTCCTCTGACACCAGAGGGTAGATTTCCGAACCTGTATGATAGTGGGCGGACTGGGCGCACCACTTGCAGTCTTCGGGGCAGCGGCCCGACTTGGCATTGATGATCGAGCACAGGTCGAACCGCCTGGGTGCGCACTGCGCTGTAATCTCCTGTGCAACATCCAGCAGCGGCCTCAGTTCCGCCTTCTCAGCCAGCCACAACGCTTCTTCCGGGCATATCTCCTGTCCGGACTGTATCTTTTCTTTCAGACTTTCCAGCATCAGATCTGATTTCAGAGTTGTGAGATGTATCCTTCAATAACCTCAGGGTAGGCACGCTCTAGTTCGTGAACTTTGGCGAATAGCGTCTCCGGGGTGTCTTCCGGGGTGACGGTGCAGCGGGCCTGATAAATGGTCTTCCCGTGATCGTACTGATTGTCCACTACGTGAATAGTGATGCCCGACTCTTTCTCGCCGGCCGCGATGACCGCCTGGTGTACGTGATCACCGTACATGCCTTTGCCTCCGTATGAAGGCAGCAGGGCGGGATGGATGTTGAGTATCCGTTCCGGCCATTCCGCGATAAGGTATTCGGGGACTTTCAGCAGGAATCCGGCCAGGATGATAAAGTCGGTTCCGAGCTCATGGAGGACATCGGTCAGTTTCCGGCTCTCTCCTTTATATACTAAGGTGTTGCTGCGGAATTCCGAAGCGGTGAAAGTATAGTGCGGCACTCCCAGCCTTTCAGCTCTGGTAAGTACGAAAGCGTCCTTGCGGTTGCAGAGAACGGCTGTGACGCGGTAAGTTTTACGATTCTGTGCCCAGTTTATGATATTTTCGGCGTTAGAGCCTGATCCTGAAGCGAATATGACGATATTGGGAACGCTTTTCTCCATCGGGTTTTATTATTGGATTCTCGCAAAGTTCCATAAAAATTTTAAAATTCCGAAAATTATTTGTTAGTTTGCAGCAAATTTTATTACAAACTAATTATTAACTAAAATTTAGACCATGGCAGATATTGTTTCAGAAGTAACAGCCATCATCGTCAACAAACTCGGAGTTGATGAAAGCGAAGTAACCCGTAATGCAAGTTTTACAAATGATTTAGGTGCTGACTCTCTCGACACAGTTGAGCTCATTATGGAATTTGAGAAGAAGTTCAATATAGAGATTCCCGACGATGCCGCTGAGAAGATCTCTACAGTAGGCGAGGCTATCGACTATATCGAGGAGCACACCAAATAAATTGTACATGGGATTGAGAAGAGTTGTAGTTACCGGTCTCGGTACGATAAATCCTTTAGGAAAAACTGTTGAGGAGTATTTCTCCAATCTGGATAAGGGGGTAAGCGGAGCGAGGCTGATAACATCATTTGACACGACTTTTTTCAAGACCAGGTTTGCATGTACGGTAGAGGACTTTGATCCTTCCCGGTACGGTATAGAACGCAAGGAGCTCAGGCGTATTGACCGTTTTGCCCAGTTTGCGATGGCGGCTGCAGCCACGGCTTTGGCTGACAGCGGTCTGGATCTGCAGAAGATAGATCTGAACAGGGCAGGAGTGATTCTTGGTTCTGGTATCGGAGGTATTGAAAGTCTTACCGAAGGGATAATGGACTACTGCGCAGGAGGATGTATTCCGCGCTTTAGTCCATTTCTTATTACCAAGATGATATCGGATATGGCTCCCGGTCTGATATCCATCAAATACGGTTTTGCGGGGCCCAATTATACCACGACATCGGCCTGCGCCTCATCGTCTCATGCGATGGGAGACGCCCTCAATCTGATCCGTCTGGGCAAGGCCGATATAATCCTGACAGGAGGAGCGGAAGCCCCTGTCTCGGTACCTTCCATAGGCGGCTTTGACGCTTCCAAGGCACTTTCCACCAACAATGACGAATACGCTACGGCTTCCCGTCCCTTCGACAGGACCCGGGACGGTTTTGTGATGGGTGAGGGTTCGGCTGTTCTCGTGTTTGAGGAGCTTGAGCACGCCCTGGCCCGCGGTGCGCGTATATATGCCGAGGTCGCCGGAGCCGGTATGAGTGCTGATGCCTATCATATCACAGCTCCGCTGCCGGACGGTTCCGGAGCAGTCAAGGTGATGCGCCTGGCACTGGAGGATGCCGGACTGAGGCCCGAGGATGTGGATTACATCAATGTTCACGGAACATCTACACCTCTGGGTGACGTGGCCGAGCTCAAGGCTGTAAAGAGTCTTTTCGGGGAGTATGCCTACAAACTGAATATCAGTTCCACCAAGTCCATGCACGGACATCTGCTCGGGGCTGCCGGAGCGGTGGAGGCTTTGGCCTGCATCCATGCCATAAGAGACTCAATAGTTCCTCCGACCATCAATTTCCGGTATGAGGACCCGGATATTGATTACAATCTCAACCTTACGCTCAACAAAGCGCAGAAAAGAACAGTAAAAGTGGCCTTGAACAATACTTTCGGTTTCGGAGGCCACAATTCCTGCCTTGTCTTCAAGGCTTTTTAAGCAGCAGTATTTTATTGCATCAGTCCGTAAGTGATGGTCAGAGTCGGCTTTCTCTCTGCGGCAGGACCGTTCAGTATGATCTTATTGTAGTTGTAATTGTCAAATTCATAGACTCTGGTATCTGAGATATTGACCTTGTATTTCATAGGTGCTATCCACAGGTCCATCGTCTCATCGATTTCTGACGGATCGGTGGATATGATTTCCTGGATGTAGTCGGTGATATCCATGCTGTATTCCATCAGCGACCTGTTTATACTGCCGTAATTGGAGGTGCTGTAGACGTATGGAAGCGGTTGGTAATAGAAAGATGTGTCACTGTCGGCCAGAGGGACTCTGTTGAATGCATAGATGTAGGCCGGATGCTCCGTATCGAACCTTGCATAATCCTCCGGTTCCTCATACGGGAATCTGAGTTCGGCTCGGGATATGATTATGGTCTGCGGTTCAAGGCCTTCTGACTCGATCCAGTTTTCCAGCATATTTTTAATGCTTTCAGCATCAATGTGAGGCTTGATTCCAGACAGACTCTCTATGTACAGAACGTCTTGCGGAGTGTCGTTGCGCAGAGCGTCAGAGCCTGTTTTAAAATAATTGTAGGCTTCATAGCCGCTGTATCCGAATGCAAATGATTCAGTCGTATCCAGATCGACGATTCCCCGTTCAGGATCATTCAGAGTGTAATTGAGGTTGATAATCGAATTCCCCAGATTGATGTAGTTCATTCTTCCTCCTGTTATACCCATTGACGGCTCTATCTGGATAAAAAGTCCTGGAATCCGTTTTATAAAGAGTGAGAAATCCTCGAATTCCTCAGGAGTAGTATCAAGCAGTTCCTGGGCAAATTCGTTTTTCAGTTCAATCCGGATCTCACCTTCACCGTAAATGACAGGATCGCTTACGGAAATGGGAACCGGACTGTAGTCTTCCGGAGTTATGGAGTTGCAGAATCCCATATTGCTGCTGTCCAGTGGTGTCTCCAGCCTATATATTTTGATTCTCTGGTGTATTCCCTTTTGATCATCTTCCAGGTAATAGGTGGAGTCTATGGAAAGAGTGAGGTATGCGGAACGAAGTTCCGGGTTGTCTCCGAAATCAGTGGTGCTGGAGAATGGAACAATGAAAGTAGCACCGCTTGATTCTACGGTTCCGAAAACGGGGTCAGTCATCGTGCCGACCATCACCCTGATGCTGTTTGCTGCCTGGACAGAATTACTTACTTGATTGGTGACAGGAATATCGAAGGTCTTTTCGCCAAGTGTCAGAATGGATTCATCGGGGAGCAGGCCTTCTCCCAGGGTGCGGTCATTCTCTACGCATGATACGGTTGCAAGCAGCGCGGCCATGGTGCAGAGCATGACCGTAAATGTCTTATTTGGCATCTTGTTCCAGTAATTTGTCGTAAAAATTATTATACATCCGAATGTAGGTGCCTTCAGGATGGTCTATGGGAAGATACGGAAGTGTCGGTATTTTGCGGCTCTCCGTAAAGTCCAGGAGTTCCTGTCTTATGTCTTCTGAACCCAGTATGACGGCATCTGCATATTGTATGGCAAGTTTTGCAAGATTTATGCCATCAGGAGACTTGATAACCTCCAAGTCTTTGGCCTTGATGCCGGATACGGGAATCTTGCTTTTCATGTCCTGGTTGAACATGCAGTCAGCATATTCATCATAGAGCGAGAGGACGACCTTGGCGTCTGAGAATATGGGGTCGTTTTTAAATGCCTTTTTCAGATACAGCGGGACCAGATGGGATATCCAGCCGGAGCAGTGTACTATATCCGGTTTCCAGCGGAGTTTCTTCACTGTCTCGAGTATGCCCCTCGCAAAGAAGATGGCCCTTTCGTCATTGTCTTCCAGAAAGTTGCCCTCGGCATCCTCGTATATGAATTTCTTATGAAAATAATCGTCGTTGTCGATGAAATACACCTGCATTCTGGCTGAGGAGATGGACGCGACCTTTATTACCAAAGGGCGGTCGATGTCATTGATGACCATATTCATCCCGGAGAGTCTTATAACCTCATGCAGCTGATTGCGTCTTTCGTTGATGCAGCCGTAGCGGGGCATGAATGTGCGGATCTCCTTCCCTGACTCCTGTATGCCCTGAGGAAGATATCTGCCTACGATGGAGATCGTGCTTTCCGGCAGATACGGATAAATCTCAGAATTTACGAACAAAACTCTTTTGGGATCTTTCATTGCAGATTCTTTTTTGCAAATATAATAATAAAAAATCTAAATTAATTATCTTTTTATTTATCTTTGAGGGATTTATCGAGTGTCTACGGATGGCTGAAAAAGAAGGTAATATTCTGTACAGGAGATTGTTGAGGTCTTATTTCTCATCAGTGATCAGTATCAGTCTGGTACTGTTCCTGATGGGTATGACCGGAGTCTTGATTGTCAATGCCAAGTCTGTATCCAATTATTTCAAGGAAAATATCATGGTCTCGGCAGTTCTCAATGTGGAGGCTGACGAAGCTGATGCATCGGAACTTGCGGACAATCTTGAAAAAAACAGGTATGTCAAGGATATAAGGATTATAACTAAGGAAGAGGGGGTAGAGGAGATGAAGGAGATGCTGGGAGACGACTTCCTGGATGTCTTTGAGGTCAATCCTATACCTGTCTCTCTCGAGCTGCAGATATCCGCGGATTATATCTCCATGGACAGTCTGAAGGTTATAGAGGATGCTCTTTATGAGTATCCAGCTGTGGACGAGGTGGTGTACCAGCAGTCACTGGTGGAACTGCTCAATGCCAATATTGAGCGTATAGGTGTCGTGGCCGGAGTTCTTGTGCTGCTGCTTCTGTTCATCTCGGTGGTGCTCATAAACAATACGGTGCGGCTCAACGTATATTCAAAGCGCTTTACCATCCATACCATGAGGCTTGTGGGAGCTACGAAGGGCTTCATAACAAGACCGTTTGTCGGTCAGGCCTTCTTCCAGGGCCTTATTGCCGGCTCTGTTGCGGATGTATTTATATTGGGTGCCCTGTACCTGATCAGGAATGAGTTCTACCAATTATTCTCCCTCTTTGACGCCATGCTGCTGGGTCTGGTTATGGTAGCGGTGATCGTTCTGGGTGTGTTGATATGCCTGGTATCTACCGCAGCTGGTGTGAGAAGTATGATATCACTGACGAAAAATGAATTGTATTATTAAAAAAATGGAAATGGATAAGTTTGCTATTCCTAAAGAGAATATTCTTTACCTGATAATCGGGTTTGCGGTCATGCTTGCAGGTTATCTTCTGCTGCTAGGCGGCGGTGCTGACAGCCCCGATGTTTTCAACTATGCGCTTTTCAGCTTTACAAGGATGTATATTGCGCCTCTGCTGATTTTAATGGGGTTTGCAATAGAGATAATAGTGCTTCTGAGAAAAAAGCCGATAAAGCTGTTCAATCGGAAATAACTCTTTGGTATGGAGTGGTTTCAGGCGGTGGTTCTTGGACTTATTCAGGGCCTTACCGAGTTCCTGCCGGTGAGCAGCAGCGGTCATCTGACAATATTCAAGGCGATATTCGGGATTGAGGCGGACAACCTCAGTTTCGAGGTGGCTGTCCATGCCGCTACGGTGCTCAGCACTATCGTTGCTTTCCGCAAGGAGATACGGGATATCATCTGCGGTGTCTTTAAGTTCAGGTACAACAGTCAGACTCAGTATTTCCTGAAGATCTGCGTATCCATGATACCGGTAGCCGTAGTGGGCTTCTTCTTCAAGGATCAGGTGGAGGCTGTCTTCGGCTCGGGACTTTTTATCGTCGGCAGTATGCTTCTGCTTACGGCCGTGCTGCTTTTCGTCTCTGAGACATTGTCCAACAGACAGGCCCGTAAGGCAGTGTCGGAAGGCCGCGAGCCTGGAAAAGAGGTCGGATATAAGGATGCGTTTATTATAGGTCTGTCCCAGGCTCTGGCGGTATTGCCCGGTCTCTCCCGTTCCGGCACCACGATCTCAACGGGCTTGATGCTGGGAGTCAGGAAAAATTCCATGGCTCAGTTCTCATTTCTGATGGTACTTATACCGATTCTGGGAGAGGCATTTCTGGAACTTGTCGGTGGAGATTTCTCGGTCGAGGCCTCCGGTATCTCCACGCTGTCGCTGTTGCTGGGTGCCCTGACTGCATTTGTCTCGGGATATGTCGCCTGCCGCTGGATGATACGCATAGTGCAGAAGGCCCGCCTGCGATATTTCTCCATATACTGCTGCGTAGCAGCTGCATTCTGTTTTATATTCGAGATAGTTCAGAATGTCTAGGTCCTATTTTATCTCCGACGTGCATCTTGGTGCGGCTTTCTGTGACAGGAAGGCTTTGGAGCAGAGATTTGTGGCTCTGCTTGACCGCATCCGGGAAGAGAAGGCTGATGCTGTCTACCTGCTCGGGGATATCTTTGACTTCTGGTACGAATACCGATACGTTATCCCGCGCGGACATACCAGGGCTCTCGGGGCTTTGGCCCGGCTGTGTGACAGCGGAGTCAAGGTATATTTCTTCAGAGGTAATCACGATGTCTGGGTGTATGATTATTTCGAGCGGGAGTTGGGAATGACTGTGCTGAGTCAGCCGTATGTGGCGGAGATAGACGGGAGGCTGTTCTGCCTCGGACACGGTGATGGTCTGGGCCGTACCGATACGATGTTCCGGCTGATACGCTGGGCTTTTCACAACCGCGCTCTCCAGATCCTGTTCAGTGCCCTGCATCCGCGCTGGGCTTTCGGTCTGGGCTATGCCTGGGCCGGTCATTCCAGAAAGATGAAGAATGATCCTGACAATGCGGGACGTTATGTGTTCCGGGGTGCGGAGGAGCCGCTTTACCATTACGCCGATGCTTTCGGACGGGACTACAAGGAGTGCCACGGCGGTCGTGGTATAGATTACTATATTTTCGGGCATTACCATACACCGGGCACCGTGGAGATTCCGTCAGGCGGTCAGATGCACATCCTGGGCTGTTGGGTGGATGGCGGTGAATACGCTGTGTTCGAGGACGGATGCCTGAGTATTATTTCTGCGGCACGTCCAGACGTGAGCGGACAATAGGCTCCGGCGGGTTCTTCCCGAAGATGGACCGGTATGTATTGTTGAACTCTCCTTTATTATATAGGGCGACCAGCTCTTCGGTCTGCTTGTCCTCACCGTTCGGATCGTATGGTTTTTTCATATCCGAGCCGAAGAGTCTGGCTATTCCCTGCCAGAATCCGGCTGCGGCCTTTCCCTTGTAATCTTTTATGATCTCGTAGGGAGTGATGCCGGTCTGCCGGTCTATCAGCCTCAGCAGCAGTTTGCCCTGACTGACAGTGAGGTTTCTCAGCGGCTTCTCGAATGTATCGAAGAGATCTTTCTGCAAGATGTTGATGTACCGGTTCTTCTGTCTCCGATTAAAGCCCTCGGTGGCTATTGTGGAGTCAGCGTCTCTGAGTTTCTCCTCGGCCAGCAGGGCATAGGGGTAGGCTTTGGCAAAATTGTGTACCAGGCGGTAGTATTTTCTCCAGGACTTGCCTTTTCTTCTGACTGTCTTGTATACCGGATCAAGACTGTCCAGATAGACGGTGTCCCCGTTTTTGTCTACGATATACTGCATGAGCATCCCGTCCTCATCCCGGTTTTGGGACCAGAGCAGCGGTGCTGTTATGGACAGGACCAGAAGGATCAGGACGAGACGTTTCATGACAGTGACGTATAAGCATTAAATGCTGGTCATGGACTTTTGGAGTTCACGGGCGGACTGGAGGAATTCCTCTACGCTCATCTCCTTGAAGAAGAGCAGACCGTGAGTGGTCCTGAGTCTGGGACTGGGATTCTGGTAGAAGAACGGTTTGCCGAGCACGTGCTGAACTTTTGCCAACTGGTCTACCCAGATGATCTTGGCCAGGTCGCTGAACTTGCCGTCCAGCATGTAGCTCGGGAAGTCTGCGTCCACCTGTGAGGCGTAGCAGTTGCTGAATGCATTGTCGAACACGCTCATCGCGTTGAGCGAT
The DNA here is from genome assembly GCA_944323785.1 of uncultured Bacteroidales bacterium. GTDB lineage: Bacteria > Bacteroidota > Bacteroidia > Bacteroidales > UBA932 > Coprenecus. The sequence continues at coordinate 87,448 of CALUTU010000004.1, forward strand.
ACGGGAACGATGTGGGTGGCTTCGGAAGGCAGGAACCGGTACCATACGTTGCGGTATCCCCATATCTTCAGATTGCTCAGGTCGGTCTCCTTGCCCCATTCGCGGATTGCTTCCGCTATGGCCTGAAGCACTTTGTAGTGGGTGTCCGGACCGCTGCCCTCAGGATCGAATGCGATGCTGATTATCGTAGGCTTGATAGTCCGCAGCTCATTCAGTATCGGGACTACGTCGCGTTCCTTGTTGGGCTGTTCAGTGAAGATGTCTCCGGTGTAGAATCCGAGCCTGAGATGGTGTACATTCTCGTTTTTGATGCCGAAGAATCCCCATACCAGCTCTTCCTCGAACTCGCGGATCATACCTTTGAGCAGCCGTATGTCGGCTGACATCTTCTGTCCGTCATAACTTTTCCTGGTCTCGTCTATTACATCCAGGATCTTCCTGCGCAGCTCTTCCTGATTCTTCACTCCGTATATCTCGATGAAGTCCCTTACGAGCCTGTGTGCCCTGCCTCTCTTGCGCTCCTCCGCATTGCCGGAAGCTACGTTGATGAGGGAATGGTAGATGTCCTTCTCGCGTTTCTCTTTCCAGCCGTGTTCAAAGAAGTCGGGATACCGGGTCATCTCGATGCGGCCTTCGTCCAGGAACCTGAGCGTCTCTTCGAGCGCGTTGATGAGGAACTTGTTGGTTACGGCGTTGAATCCCGAGGTCATGATTGAGAAATGCGACTCGTTGGTCTCGTTTCTGGATACCCTGTGAATGTGCGGCAGCAGGCCCAGCAGGATATCGTCGTGATGCGGGCCGGTGTAGTAGAAGACCTGATTGCTCCATGTCGATGTTCCGCGGGCTATCTTCTTGGTCATGGAGTCGATGACGCTGTCTATGGTGTGCTCGTTCAGGTCCGGAATCATACTGCAGTACTCGTCAGCTTTGAGGTCTTCAAGAGTGATCTTGTCTCCGTATTTGTTTATCTTGTTGCAGCAGTCGATAACGGCCCTGTCGGTCTTTTCCTGTGACCAGGGAGAGTCCGCATAATAGTGATAGACGGATTCGTGCAGCATGGACGCGGCTCCGGTGGTCAGATAGAATCTGGCGTTGGGCAGTTTGGCCAGGACGGATGCAGGATAGAGGTTGCAGGGGGTCTTTTCCAGCGCGTCGGCTACGACCGGAGCCTTGGCTTCTCCGGCCGCGAAGATAATAGCCACTGCGTCCGGGTTGTGGGTTATGGTCTCCAGTCCGATGGTTATCACCGGCTTGATCCGGGATATCTCGATACCGCCGAGATCGCTGGCCGCGGCGGCCTGTGTCTCGTAGTTGGTGTGGGTGAGACGGGTGGTGGAGTTGGGGTCGCTGCCGCGTACATTGAAGGCGATGTGCCCGTCGGGGCCGATGCCTCCCAGGAAGAAACCGATGCCTCCCAGGTCCCGTACCTTTTGGTCGTATTCCGAGCACCAGTTGTCGATCATGAAGATGGACCGCTGGCGGAGCTTTTCGGCAGCTGACTTTGCATCGCGGTAGCGCAGGCTCAGGTCGATGACCCCGTCCGGGAACACGTCCCTGAAGTTCATGCCGTCGGCAAGGGGTATCTCGTCGCAGTTGATGAACAGGCCTTTGGATGCGTCCAGACCGAAGTCCTCGACGTAATATTTCTGAACGTAGTTGTAGAAGCTGTTGTGCTGCTTCGGGTCGATGGGATAGAACTCGTCTATCTGGACGAAATGCAGTCCGCGCAGATCGGGTTTGCGTGTTACGGTAAGTCCACTTTCTGCACGGGAAGCGGCGCCTTCTTTAGTGTCCCATTCAGACAGGATCTTCCTGACCCATGCTATAAAATATTCGGGAGTCTTGCCGGTAGGCAGACTTATGACTCCGTCCGGATGTCCGGATACCCATTCCAGAAAGCGGAATGCGGTGAGTTTGCCAAGTTTAGGAAAATTCTCTACGGTGATGTAGGGAACGTTGGATTGAAATCTGTGCCTTGCTGAGCCGATATAGGCCTTTTCGACACTTGTAAAGTCGGTACACATATCTGTTATTATTTAAGCGGGTACAAAATTAAAAAAGTGTTTTGAGATTTTCAATAGAAATCTTATGTGGATAAGCCATGCCCCTTCGTGTCCAAAACATCGGCGGGCAAAATGTTCATAATTTTGCAACGCTCTGATGTCCCGTTTATTGACCTTCAAATTGTCCGGTCGAAAATGTGTGAAATTTTTTCAAGAAAAATATCAAAAAAGTTTGGTGTTAGAATAATTTATAATATCTTTGCAGCCCCGTTTAATGGGAGAATTGTATTTATTTGTTTGAAAATAATAGACTTACAAAAAGTATAGACAATGTTACAACCAAAGAAAACCAAGTTCAGAAGGCAGCAGAAGGGCCGTATGAAAGGTAATGCTCACCGTGGTACGGAGCTTTCTTTCGGATCTTTCGGCATCAAGACCCTTGAGTCCGCATGGCTCACAGGTCAGCAGATAGAGGCTGCCCGTCAGGCTGTAGTGCGTTACATGAAACGTGAAGGTAAGATTTGGATTCGCGTTTTCCCTGACAAACCTTACACAAAGAAACCTGCTGAGGTACGTATGGGTAAAGGTAAAGGTAATCCCGAGGGATTCGTTGCCCCCATCACTCCGGGCCGTATGCTCATAGAGGCCGAGGGTGTGCCTTTGGAGGTTGCCAAGGAGGCTCTCCGTCTGGGCGCACAGAAGCTGCCTGTTACTACCAAGTTCGTGGTACGTAGAGATTATGTAGAACAGTAATAAATGGAGGAGAAGATATGAAACCCAAGGAAATCAGAGAAATGTCAATCAAAGACCTGCGCGAGCGCATCGAGACCGAGAAGGCCAATCTCGCACAGATGAAACTCAACCATGCCGTCTCCCCCATCGAGGATACATCAAAGATCAGAAAGGCCGGAAAGGATATCGCACGTATGCTTACCATCCTGACTGAAAAGGAAAACCAGGCTAAATCAGAAGAGTAATTCGTATGGAAAGAAATTTACGTAAGGAAAGAATCGGTGTGGTGGTGAGCAACAAGATGGACAAGTCGATCGTCGTTGCTGTAAGAGTAAAGGAAAAACACCCTGTTTACGGCAAGTTCGTGAACAAGACCACCAAGTTCGTCGCTCACGATGAGAAGAACCAGTGCGACGAGGGCGATACGGTCCGCATCATGGAGACCCGTCCCCTGAGTAAGACCAAACGCTGGAGATTAGTAGAAATAGTAGAAAAAGTGAAGTAAAATGATACAACAGGAATCACGTTTAATGGTAGCTGACAACAGCGGTGCTAAAGAGGTGCTCTGTATCCGTGTTCTCGGAGGTACCCGCCGTCGTTATGCCAGCGTCGGCGACAAGATCGTAGTCGCTGTCAAGAGCGCAATCCCCGGCGGTGACGCCAAGAAGGGTTCGGTCTCAAAGGCCGTTGTAGTGCGCACCAAGAAAGAGATCCGTCGTCCGGACGGCTCATATATCCGTTTCGATGACAATGCCTGCGTGCTTTTGAACAATCAGGGTGAGGTCCGCGGCACACGTATCTTCGGCCCTGTTGCCCGCGAGCTCCGCGACAACTACATGAAGATTGTCTCTCTTGCACCCGAAGTACTATAATATATAGGAGGTACAGACATGAACAGGAAATTACATATCAAGAAAGGCGATATGGTCTATGTGAACGCCGGCAATGACAAGGGCAAGACCGGAAAGGTTCTCGAGATCATCACCAAGAAGGACCGCGCCATCGTGGAGGGTGTCAACATGGTGAGCAAGCACACCAAGCCCAATGCAAAGCATCCTCAGGGCGGTATTATCAAACAGGAAGCAGGAATCCATATTTCCAACCTTCAGGTAGTGGATCCCGCCAAGGGAGGCCCCACCAGGATCGGCCGCCGTATGGGCGAGAACGGGAAATTGGTCCGTTATGCTAAAAAATCAGGAGAGGAGATCAAGTAATGGCAAAGAAAAAAGTAGAAGAGACCAAGCAGGAGCATGTAAGCTTGGCAGGATACGTTCCCAATCTTCAGAAGAAATACAAAGAGGAGATAGTGGCCAGGCTCCAGAAGGAGTTCGGCTTTGCTACTGTAATGCAGGTGCCCAAGCTCGTCAAGATAACCCTCAACCAGGGTATCGGTGACGCTACAGGTGACAAGAAGCTCGTGGAGGTCGCTCAGCAGGAGCTCACCGCCATCGCAGGACAGAAGGCCGTGACCACATATTCAAGGAAGGATATCTCCAACTTCAAGCTCCGTCGCGGACAGGCTATCGGAGTGAAGGTTACTCTCCGTGGCGCACGTATGTACGAGTTCCTTGAGAGGCTCATCGCCGTGTCCCTTCCCCGTATCCGTGACTTCAACGGTATCAACGAGAAGTTTGACGGCCGCGGCAACTACACTCTCGGTATCAAGGAGCAGATCATCTTCCCCGAGATCGACATTGACAAGATCACCAAGATCTTCGGACTTGAGATAACCTTTGTCACATCCACAGAGAAGGATGAGGAGGCTTATGCTCTTCTCCGTGAGTTCGGACTGCCTTTTAAGAACAAAAAATCGTAAATAGAAGATATGGCAAAAGAATCAATGAAAGCCCGCGAGGTCAAAAGGGCAAAGCTGTGCGCAAAATACGCAGAGAAACGTAAAGCATTAAAGGAAGCCGGCGACTGGGCCGCTCTCGACAGACTCCCCAAGAATTCGAGCCCCTGCCGTCAGCACAACCGCTGCTCCATTACAGGACGTCCCAAGGGATATATGCGTGTTTTCGGCATCAGCCGTATTCAGTTCCGCGAGATGGCCAGCAAGGGTCTCATCCCCGGAGTAAGAAAGGCATCCTGGTAAAATGCTTTCTTCAAGCCGTTTTCTGCGTTTCGCTCCTTTGGCGGCATCCTCATTTACTGGAGTAAACTCCGGTGCCTCCTCAGTCGCAGGCCTTGAAAACGACTCAAATAAGGCATTTTAGAAAAATAGAAAAATTAACTTATTTATAAACCATTGGATATCGGGCGCTGAAAGGCGTCGAACCACTAAAACAAAACAAACAAATGACTGATCCAATAGCAGATTACCTGACGAGAATCAGGAACGCATATCTCGCAAAGCACAAGATCGTCGAGATCCCTGCATCAAAGATGAAGATGGAGATCACCCGTATTCTCCACGAGAAAGGTTACATCCTCAGCTACAAGCTGGTGGAAGGCACTCCCTACAACACCATCAAGATAGCCCTCAAGTATCATCCTGAGACCAAGCAGGCAGCTGTCAAGAAGATCATGAGAGTGTCTACCCCCGGTTTGAGACGCTATGTAGGAGTCGAGGACATGCCCCGCGTGCTCAACGGCATGGGTATCGCCATCCTCTCCACATCAAAGGGTGTCATCACCGACAAGGAGGCCAAGGACATGAATGTCGGCGGCGAGGTCCTCTGTTATGTTTATTAATATTTAAAACGAAGTAATAATGTCAAGAATTGGAAAATTGCCTGTACACCTGCCGCAGGGCGTTACCGCAACAGTGGGCGCCGACAATGTGGTAATGGTTAAAGGACCGCTCGGACAACTGAGTCAGAAAGTTGATCCTGACATCAAAGTATCCGTTGAAGGGAATATTATTACGGTCAGCCGTCCTACGGACCAGCCCCGTCACCGTTCCCTGCACGGACTCTACCGCGCACTCATTCACAATATGGTGACTGGAGTATCCACCGGCTTCACCATCAAGCAGGAGCTTATCGGTGTGGGTTACCGCGTGGAGGTCAAGGGACAGATCCTTGAGCTCGCCCTCGGATATTCACACGACATACACTTCATGCTTCCCTCGGAGATCAAGGCCGAGGCAGAGCCTGTGAAGAAGGGACAGAACCCTGTTCTTGTTCTCAAGAGCTGCGACAAACAGCTGCTCGGCCAGGTAGCCGCCAAGATCCGCTCTATGCGTGCTCCCGAGCCGTATAAGGGTAAAGGTATTAAGTTTGTGGGCGAACAGCTTCGCCGCAAGGCCGGTAAGTCAGCCGGAGCTAAATAATAGGAGGATAAGAATATGGCAATGACTAAGATAGAAAGAAGACAGAGAATACGCTACCGTATCCGCAAGGTCGTCAACGGTACTCCCGAGAGACCCAGGATGTCCGTATTCAGAAGCAACAAGCAGATATATGTTCAGGTTATCGATGACACCAAGGGCGTGACCCTGGTATCGGCCGGCTCTACTGACAAGTCTCTCGCAGAGGCAACCAAGGGCAAGACCGCCACTGAGGTTGCGGCTATGGTCGGAAAGCTCATCGCTGAACGTGCGACAGAGAAAGGTATCTCCACCGTCGCTTTCGACCGCGGAGGATATCTCTATCACGGAAGAGTTAAAAGTTTGGCAGACGCAGCCCGCGAGGGCGGTCTTAAATTCTAAGAGACTATGGCAGATATCAATGTAAAGAAAGTGAAAACCACCGATCTGGAGCTTAAGGACAGATTGGTAGCAGTACAGAGGGTTACCAAGGTAACCAAGGGCGGCCGCCACTTCAGCTTCGCTGCTATCGTAGTAGTAGGCGATGAGAAGGGTGTCGTAGGTTATGGTCTCGGAAAGGCCAACGAAGTCACCACCGCTATATCCAAGGGTATAGAGGACGCCAAGAAGAATCTCGTCAAGGTGCCTCTGAACAAGAGGACCATTCCTCACGAGCAGGAGGCCAAGTTCGGCGGAGCAAGGGTATTCATGAAGCCCGCCGCTCCCGGTACCGGAGTGAAGGCCGGAGGTGCGATGCGTGCCGTGTTCGAGTCTGTAGGTGTTCAGGACGTGCTGGCTAAGTCCAAGGGCTCGTCCAACCCCCACAACCTCGTCAAGGCTACTATCGCTGCCCTCGTTGAGCTCCGTGACGCCTACACCGTAGCCGGTGTGCGCGGTATTCCCATGCAAAGAGTATTTAAAGGATAAGGAGGACGCACGATGGCAAAAGTTAAAGTTACTCAGATTAAGAGCAAGAACGGTTCAACCCAGAGGCAGAGAGCCAATCTCGCATCCCTCGGACTGCGCCGTATGCACCAGTCAGTGGAGATAGAACTTACCCCTGTGACCAACGGTATGATCCAGAAGGTTCTACATCTTGTAAAAGTTGAGGAAATAAACTAAATCAAGCTAAAAAGAGATGAAACTACATAATTTAAAACCTGCAGAAGGTTCCACCAAGAGAGTAAAGCGGGTCGGAAGAGGTGAGGGCTCCGGACACGGCGGACAGTCAACCCGCGGTATGAACGGTGCCAAGTCCCGTTCCGGTTACCGTCACAAGATCGGATTCGAGGGCGGTCAGATGCCTATCCAGAGACGTCTGCCCAAATTCGGCTTCAAGAACCCCACCAGAGTGGAGTATAAGGCAGTGAACCTTTCGATGCTTCAGTCTCTCAGTGAGAAGAGGAACATTACCGTTATAGATTTCGATACACTCGTATCGGCCGGTCTTGTATCCAAGAACGACAAGGTGAAGATTCTCGGCAACGGCGAGCTCAAGGCTAAGCTCGAGGTTACCGCAGACGCTTTCTCCAAGTCTGCCAAGGAGAAGATCGAGGCTCTCGAAGGAAAGGCTATAGTACTTTAAAAACAATAGCGGCCGATGAAAAGATTTTTTCAAACAATCAAGAATATCTTCAAGATTGAGGAACTTAGGAAGAGGTTGGGTTATACCTTCCTCCTCCTCCTCGTTTACCGTCTGGGCAGTTTCATCGTAGTGCCGGGTATCGACCCTACCATGCTCCAGAACCTCGAGGCCCAGGCCTCGACAGGTCTCCTCAGTCTGTTGGATATGTTCTCCGGCGGCGCCTTCGGCAACGCTTCCATCTTCGCGTTGGGAGTGATGCCGTATATCTCCGCTTCCATCGTCATCCAGCTCCTGGGTGTGATGGTCCCCTATTTCCAGAAGATGCAGAGAGAAGGGGAGAGCGGACGTAGAAAAATGAACCAGTGGACACGCTACCTGACAATTGTAATCCTTCTGCTTCAAGGACCTGCGTACATTACCAACCTTCACGCACAATTGCCCCCGGAAGCGTTCTTAGTACAGGGTTTCGGATTCAACATTTTCGCAACCATCGTGCTGATGGCGGGAACGATGTTCGTGATGTGGCTCGGCGAGCGCATTACCGACAGGGGTATCGGCAACGGTATCTCCCTTATCATTATGGTCGGTATTATCGCACGTCTGCCCTTCGCCCTCTTCGCTGAAGCCGCGCAGAGATTCAGCCAGACCAATGGAGGTCCTCTTATGTTCCTCATTGAGATCGTGATTCTCTTCCTCGTCTTCATCGCCACCATCGCCCTCGTGCAGGGACAGCGCAAAGTGCCTGTACAGTATGCGAAAAGAGTAGTCGGAAACCGTCAGTACGGTGGAGTCCGTCAGTATATACCTCTGAAAATAAACGCGGCCGGCGTAATGCCGATTATTTTCGCACAGGCCCTGATGATGTTCCCGCTCCTGCTCGCGCGTTTCGACGCCTCGCAGGGACTTGCGGCTACACTTAGCGACTATACCGGATTCTGGTATAATGCCATCTTCGCAGTTCTCGTGATAGTGTTCACTTACTTCTACACCGCAGTAACCGTGAACCCCAACATGATGGCTGAGGAGATGAAGAAGAACGGCGGTTTTATTCCCGGAGTGAAGCCCGGAAAGAAGACTGTCGACTACCTCGATGCAATAATGTCGCGTATCACCCTGCCCGGATCATTCTTCCTGGCTATCGTGGCGATACTTCCGGCATTTGCGATGATGTTCGGGATAAACAACCAGTTCTCCCAGTTCTACGGAGGTACTTCGTTGCTTATCCTTGTAGGCGTAGTGCTCGACACCCTGCAGCAGATTGAGTCGCATCTGCTCATGCGTCACTACGACGGTTTGATGAAGACCGGACGTCTTAAAGGCCGTTCGGGGATGTAATTCTCAAAAAGTTCTTTGAGTATGATAAGAATAAAATCCGAAGAAGAAATCGAGATTCTCAGAGAGAATGCGATCCTCGTCTCCAAGACGTTGGCGGAAGTCGGCAGGCACGTTGCGCCCGGTGTCACCACCATGCAGCTCGACAAGATTGCCGAGACATTCATCCGTGACAACGGGGCGGAGCCGGGCTTCTTGGGATACGGCGGCTTCCCCTACACTCTCTGTGTCTCCGTCAATGACGTGGTGGTCCACGGTTTCCCGTCGGACTACAAGCTCAAGGAGGGCGACATAGTGTCCGTGGACTGCGGTACCGTATATAAAGGCTACTATGGTGACTCGGCCTACACTTTCCCCGTCGGGAACGTGGACGAGGAGACGGCAACTCTCCTGAGAGTCACGAAGGAGTCCCTTTATCTCGGTATAGAGAAAGCGGTCGCCGGCAACAGGATAGGGGACATCGGACATGCTGTCCAGTCTTACGCCGAGAGCTTCGGCTTCTCGGTTGTCCGCGAGATGGTGGGACACGGAATCGGCAAGGATATGCACGAGCATCCGGAGGTTCCCAACTACGGAAAGGCGGGCACCGGAAAGAAGCTCGTAAAGGGTATGACGATATGCATCGAGCCGATGATCAACGCAGGAGGCAAGTCAATCTACCTCCACGAGAACGGATGGGCTGTAAGCACTTCTGACAAGAAGAACTCAGCGCATTTCGAGCTCACGGTCGCCGTCGGGGACGGAAAAGCCGATATTCTTTCTACTTTTGACTTTATAGAAGGTAAGAGACAATACTAAGTTGTAAGAGACAAGTACTTATGCCCAAACAGGATTTCATAGAAAAGGACGGCACTGTAATCGAGGCTCTCTCCAACGCCATGTTCCGCGTGGAGCTGGACAACGGCCATGTGATTATAGGCCACCTCTCAGGCAAGATGCGTATGCACTACATCCGTATCCTGCCCGGAGACAAGGTCAGAGTAGAGATGTCCCCTTATGATTTATCAAAAGGAAGAATTTCTTTCAGGTACAAATAAAAATTTACGACAATGAAAGTTAAAGCATCCATCAAGAAGCGCAGCGAGGATTGCAAAATAGTAAAGCGCAAAGGTCGCCTTTATATCATCTGCAAGAAGAATCCTAAGTTCAAGATGCGCCAGGGATAATAAATGTGTAACAATTAAAAAGTAATATAAAGTAATTAATATGGCACGTATAGCCGGTGTAGATTTACCTAAAAACAAAAGAGGAGAGATAGGGCTTACCTATATCTACGGTATCGGTCGCAGCTCAGCCAGAAAGATTCTCACCGATTGCGGTATCGACTTCGACACCAAGGTGAGTGACTGGAACGACGACCAGATCGCAGCGATAAGGGCCACTATCGCAGAACACTACAAGATCGAGGGTGAACTCCGTTCATCCGTACAGATGAACATCAAGCGTCTGATGGATATCGGATGCTACAGAGGAATCCGTCACCGTATCGGACTCCCCGTGCGCGGTCAGAGCACAAAGAACAATGCCCGTACACGTAAGGGTAAGAAGAAGACGGTGGCCAACAAGAAAAAAGCAACCAAGTAACAGTTAACTGAATATGGCAAAGAAAACAGGAACAACAAATAAGAAGAGAGTCGTAAAGGTCGACGCTTACGGCGAGGCCCACATCTCATCGACTTTCAACAATGTGATCGTAACCATGACCAACTCTCTCGGTCAGGTTATCAGTTGGTCTTCCGCCGGTAAGATGGGATTCAGAGGTTCCAAGAAGAACACTCCCTATGCCGCGCAGGTAGCTGCCGCAGATGCTGCGAAGGTTGCATACGACCTGGGATTACGCAAGATCAAGGCTTATGTCAAAGGTCCCGGTGCCGGTCGCGAGTCCGCGATCCGTACCATCCATGGAACCGGCATTGAAGTTACCGAGATTATCGACGTGACTCCGCTTCCTCACAATGGATGCCGTCCTAAAGGACGCCGTAAAGTATAATTTTGTTTAACAGGTTTTTAAAAGTATCATATTATGGCAAGATATACAGGACCAAAAACAAAAATAGCCCGTAAGTTCGGTGAGCCGGTCTACGGTCCGGATAAGTATTTCGAGAAGAAAAACTATCCTCCCGGACAGCACGGACTGGCCAAGAAGCGCAAGAAGATCTCCGAGTACGGCAACCAGCTCAAGGAGAAACAGAAGGTGAAATACACCTACGGAGTTCTCGAGAGGCAGTTCCGTAACACATATGCGAAGGCCCGCAGGATGCAGGGACGTACAGGTGAGAACCTGCTGATGCTCCTTGAGTCCCGTCTGGACAACATCGTATACCGCATGGGTATCGCTCCTTCGCGTCCCGCTGCACGTCAGCTTGTGTCGCACTGCCACATCGTACTCAACGGTGAGGTCTGCAACATACCCTCCACTATCGTGAAACCCGGCGAGACAGTCGGAGTCCGCGAGAGATCCAAGAGCCTTGAGGTGATTCAGAACAGCGTAGCCGACACCTGCAAGTACGCATGGATCGAGTGGAACCGCGCCGATCTCTCCGGCAAATTCCTCAACCTTCCTGAAAGGACTGAAATACCCGAGACCATCAACGAGCAGCTGATCGTCGAACTGTACTCTAAATAATAGCTGAAGCCATGGCAATTTTAGCATTTCAGAAACCGGACAAAGTAATAATGCTCGAATCCACCGATACTTTCGGTAAATTCGAGTTCCGCCCGCTGGAACCCGGATACGGGATCACAATAGGCAATGCCCTGCGCAGAGTCCTGTTGTCCTCGTTGGAGGGATTTGCCATCACTTCCGTTAGGATCGAGGGAGTAAGCCATGAGTTTGACACTATCCCCGGAGTTATCGAGAGTGTAGTAGACATCATACTGAATCTCAAACAGGTACGTTTCAAAAGAGAAGTAAAGGAAGAGGAAGCCGAGACGGTAAGTTTTACTGTTACCGGCAAGCAGGAGTTCACTGCCGAGGACATCTCGAAAGCTCTCTGCAATTTCTCGGTGCTCAATCCGGAACTGCACATCTGCTCCATGGAGCCTACAGTGAAGCTCGTCGTAGAGCTCCGCATTGGAAAGGGCAGGGGCTATGTGCCTTCGGATGAGAACAAGGTGGACTCGGCTCCCATGGGTACTATACCCATCGACTCGATCTTCACTCCCATCAAGAACGTCAACTATTCTGTAGAGGACTACCGCGTGGAGCAGAAGACCGACTACGACAAGCTGAACCTTGAGATTACCACCGACGGTTCGATTCATCCCAAGGATGCCCTGACAGAGGCCGCCAAGATCCTCATCTACCACTTCATGCTGTTCTCCGACGAGAAGATCTCCCTTGAGACCCCTCCCGAGAAGAGCGCTCCTGAGGCACTGGATGAGGAGGCATTGCGCATGAGACACCTGCTGCTGACCAAACTCTCGGATATGGAACTGTCCGTGAGGGCTCTCAACTGCCTGAAGGCGGCTGATATAGAGACATTCGCCGATCTGGTCTCACACCAGAGATCTGAGCTTATCCGTTTCAGGAACTTCGGTAAGAAGTCCATGAACGAGATAGACGTCCTGATGGACAAGATGAAGCTCTCCTTCGGCATGGATGTCACCAAATACAACATTGAAGTTAAAAAGAAGAAAACAGACGTAGAAAACAATGAGGCACAATAGGACAATCAATCATTTAGGACGCAAGAGCGGTCACCGCAAGTCGATGCTTGCCAACATGGCCTGCTCGCTTATCCTCCACAAGAGGATTGAGACCACAGTCGCCAAGGCAAAAGCCCTGAGAGAGTATGTGGAGCCCCTGATTACCAAGTCAAAGGACGACTCTACCCACTCCCGCCGTACAGTCTTCGCCTACCTCAAGCAGAAGGAGGCCGTTACCGAGCTTTTCCGCAATGTGGCTCCCAAGATCGCTGACCGTCCCGGCGGATACACACGTATCATCAAGACCGGATTCCGTCAGGGTGACGCTGCCGATATGGCATTTATTGAACTTGTGGACTTCAACGATGCAGCACTTGGCACAAAAGATGCATCTAATAAGAAGACATCTACCAGACGCAGCCGTAAGAAGACCGCAGCACCCAAGGAGGCTGAGAATACCGAGGCAAAATCTGAGTAAATGTTGTTTGAAAAGATAATTTTTTTACATTTGTGAAAATTTACAACATTACAAACTAATTTAAAGTACTTATGAAAAGAATTTTTTATTTTGCTGCTATGGCGCTTGCCGCATGTGCAGTGATGGTATCCTGCGAAAAGGAGCAGGACAACAAGCCTAACACTGATATTGATCAGCCCGGAGAAGTGACAAAGCTCGCTACTCCCAAGGTTTCCGTTGAGATTGACGGTGACAATATCGTAGTATCCTGGGAGGCTGTTGAGAATGCCGGTTCTTACAGTTATGTATTTAATGCCGAGTCAGCCCAGACAACAACCGAGACAACTGTTACACGTCCCACATCAGATTTTGAATTCGGAACAGAGAATACAGTTCTTGTAACAGCTATGCCTGCCGAGGGTGACGATGCTCATACAGCATCCAATGCTGGTGTTGCAAACTTCACAGTGACTGCTCCTGAACCTGAACCTCTGGAACCCGGTGAGTATATGACAGCTGAGAATATGTCAGAACTTCTCGGAACATGGACAGTGACAACTACAGGTACATTCTCATGGCCGGAGGATCCGGAAAATCCTGGCTTTGTTATGCCTCAGTATACGGCAGTGCCCAGAACATTTGAAGTCACAATTGAAGATTATGGAACGGACACTCTTATGATGACAGGATGGTCGGTTTTGGGCGCGGATATACCTACGCTGATAGTTTCAGATCCCAATCCCTCCGGAGAGGAGGTACTGCCTATAGGGCCTGTGACTATGATTCAAGTTGGAGATCCAAGTCAGGGTTATGCGCCTTGTTGGTATACTGTCGGAGCTGACGGTAGTGGTTTCCCTATGCAGCCTCTGCTTCCTTATGCTTTCACAAAGAAGGAAGACGGAACCATAGTAGGAAAAGCTCTGACATATACGCTTTCTTACACTGACGGGACACAGGTTGATTTAACAGTCGCTTCATATGAAATATATGCAATAGCAGTTGATGGATCTGGTAATTACAACATTTACACCGAACTTTGTGATGGTGCGGCAGGTGGTGATTTTACGATGGTTAAGAAGGGTTCCGCATCTGCTGCTCCTGCTTATGCTCCAAATGTTGTTACAATTATGAATCCTGTAATAATGCCGACAATGTCAGGCAATGTAAATTGTGTTCTAAGATAACACGCTTTACAGCAGTATATTCGAGGATGGCTCGGCAACGGGTCATCCTCTTTTTTTTATAGTACGGTGTGATTTTTGTTACTTTTGTGCCCGGATTAGAATTGTGAAATATTATGGACAAGAAAGTATTACTTATGATCCTCGACGGCTGGGGCGAGGGCAGGCACGACCGCTCCAACGCCATCTACACTCAGGGGACTCCCAATCTCGACAAGCTCAGGGCGCAGTATCCCGTGTCGTTTCTTAAGGCCTGCGGTGAGGACGTGGGGCTTCCCGCCGGACAGATGGGCAACTCCGAGGTGGGACACCTCAACATCGGCGCAGGCCGCATCGTATATCAGGACCTGGTCAAGATCAACATGGCCTGCAGCCAGCACAAACTTCTGGAAAACAAGGAAATCAAAGCAGCATACGACTATGTGGCCTCCAGCGGCAGGGCCCTGCACTTCTTCGGACTGTGCTCCCACGGCGGAGTCCACAGCTCCCTGGCACATCTCTACGAGTTCCTCGAGGTGGCCGCACAGTATCAGCTGCCCAAGGTATATGTCCACTGCTTCATGGACGGCCGCGACTGCGATCCCCGCAGCGGCAAGGGCTTCATCGAGGAGCTGCAGGCCAAGTGCGCTGAACTCCGTGCCAAATACCCCGATCCCTCGCAGGGTCCCGTCATCGCCAGCATCATCGGCCGCTACTACGCCATGGACCGCGACAAGAGGTGGGACCGCGTCAAGATGGCCTACGACTTAGTAGTAAGCGGTGAGGGCGAGAAGTTCACCGACCCCGTAGCCGCCATGCAGAGTTCCTACGACGAGGGCGTGACCGACGAGTTCGTAAAGCCTCACTGCGGCGTGGATGCCGCCGGCAAGCCCCTGGGACTCATCTCAGAGGGTGATGCCGTCATTTTCTACAACTTCCGCAACGACCGCGCCCGCGAGATTACCGCAGTGCTCACGCAGCAGGATATGCCGGAGCAGGGCATGAAGACCATTCCCCTGTACTACTGCTGCCTGACCCCCTACGACGACAAGTTCACCGGACTGCACATCCTCTTCGACAAGGAGAATGTGCCCGACACCATCGGTGAGGTAGTCTCCAAGGCCGGACGCAGGCAGCTCCGCATCGCCGAGACCGAGAAATACGCTCATGTGACCTTCTTCTTCTCCGGCGGACGCGAGGAGCCTTTCGAGGGCGAGTCCCGCGTCCTCATCAACTCCCCCAAGGTGGCCACCTACGACCTCAAGCCCGAGATGTCCGCTCCCGAGGTGACTGAGGCTCTCATAGCCGAGTTGAAAAAAGGCGTACACGACATGGTCATCCTCAACTTCGCCAATGGTGACATGGTAGGCCACACCGGAGTCTACGAGGCCATCTGCAAGGCCGTCAAGACCGTGGACGAGTGCGTGGCCAAGGTAGTCGAGGCCGCCAGGGCCAACGGTTACAGCGTGCTTATCACCGCCGACCACGGCAACGCCGACCACGCAGTCAACGAGGACGGTACCCCCAACACCGCCCACTCCCTCAACGTAGTGCCCTTCATCGCCGTGGACGACGATGTCAAGAGCCTCCGCGACGGCCGCCTGGCCGACATCGCCCCCACCATGCTCAAGCTCATGGGCATCCCCGCCCCCGCCGACATGACCGGCGAGCCCCTCTTCTAAAGCACATATTTCATCACGATACCGCACAGCCGGAGCCGTCCACATTGGATTGCCCGGCTGTTGGTTTTATCAGCAGTCAGTTTGCGGGAAAGGCGCAGGTTGTTAAGTGTCTGATAATCATCGACAACCTGCGTTGAGAAGGTGCCCTGTCGCCGTTTGAAACGCCGACGCGACACCTTTTTAAGAAACTAACTGAAAGACAGTCAGCGATATACGGACTTGCAACCTTGCCCCGCTATAATCAATAGTGCCGTCCCACTGGAGTGGTTGCAGACGGATATTGTATGGATATTGAAAAAAATCTCTATATTTGCGGGCGCAACGGTTCCTCTGCGGAGGATTAAAAGGGAACCGGGTGAGAGTCCCGGACAGTTCCCGCTGCTGTGAGTTCCTATGATGTTCCGGCACTTTTGCCACTGATGCCCTGGGAGATTGACCGTCTGCCGGGATTCGGGAAGGCGTCCGGAGCGGAACGAGTCAGAAGACCTGCCTTGCGACACGGATCAGCGGCCTACGGGTGTTTAGGCTCCGGACTCTAGAGGTCTTCGCGGCGTTTCTGCCCTTCAAGCTGCTGTCCATTTTAGGAAAAGAATATGGCAGTGCGATTCATAGATAGAATGATGTTTCCTGTAGTGCTGACGGTGTCGGCCCTGACGGCATTTCTGCTGTCGGCCGCTCCTGTAGCGTACGGAGCGCGGGTGAGCCCGGCTGAAAGAGCCCGGGCAGCTGCTGTATACGATATGCCAGCAAGTGCGGCAGATACGATCCCGGAAGAGGATACGGTCTATGCATTGGATGAAGTGATGGTGGTGGCCACCCGCACCTCGCAGGAGATAGTGCCGGTGCAGATGCTCTCGGGCGAGAAGCTGCGCACTCTGGGCACACATTCCATAGCTGATGCGATACGGTATTTCTCGGGAGTGCAGATTAAGGACTACGGCGGTATCGGCGGGCTCAAGACGATAAATGTCCGTAGCCTCGGCAGCCAGCATGTGGGAGTGTTCTACGACGGTGTGGAGCTGGGCAATGCGCAGAACGGAATAGTGGACCTGGGGCGGTTCTCCTTAGACAATATGGAGTCAGTATCCCTGTACAACGGCCAGAAGAGCTCGACTCTCCAGTCGGCCAAGGACTATGCCTCGGCGACGGCGGTCTATCTGCAGACCAAGAAGCCCCGCTTTGAGGACGGGAAACGCAACAACTGGAACTTCGGCCTCAAGGGCGGCTCGTTCGCCACGGTCAACCCGTCGGTGCTGTGGGAACACAGGATATCGGACCGGGTATCGCTCTCGGCCAGTACGGAGTTTCTGTATACTTCGGGCCGCTATAAGTTCACGTATGCCAAACAGAACGGCTATGACACGACTGGCATCAGGCAGAACGGGGATATCCGCATGACCCGGGCCGAGGTGGCCCTCTTCGGGGATATCGAGAACGGCTGGTGGAAGGCCAAGGCTTACTTTTACGACTCGGAGAGGGGTTATCCCGGGGCTGTAGTCAGAGGTGAGTTCGTGCATCAGGACCGGCAGTGGGATGACAATTTTTTCGTGCAGGGCTCATTGCAGAAGGATTTCACCAAGTGGTATTCGCTGCTTCTGAACGGCAAGTACGCTTACGACTATCTCCGCTATCTTTCTGACCCGCGTCTGGATGTGACCACTATGTACGTGGACAACCGTTACCGTCAGCAGGAGGCGTATTTCTCGGTGGCGCACAGGTTCAAGCCGTTCAAGTGGTGGGAATTGTCTCTGGCTACGGACTTTCAGTGGAACAGTCTGGATGCAGATATGCGCGATTTCGTATATCCCATGCGCTGGTCGGCATATGGAGCTGCGGCGACGGCCTTTGAGTTCGGAGGCTTCAAGCTGTCGGCATCACTTCTGTACATATTCGTCCACGATGTGCTGCGCTCCGGCAGCGGCAGGGTGGACGACAGGCACAACCTCTCACCGTCGGTGATAGCCTCATGGAAGCCGTTCCGGAATACGGACTTGGAGTTCAGGGCCTTCTACAAGAAGTCCTACCGTATGCCTACTTTCAATGACCTCTATTACACTTTTACCGGAGTGTCCTGGCTGGAGCCGGAGGAGACCACTCAGTACGATTTCGGGACTACCTGGTCGCTGATACGCCGCAGCGGATGGTTCAGAGGCGTGGACGTGCAGGGCGACTTCTATTTCAATCAGGTGGACAACAAGATAGTGGCTATGCCTACCTCGAACCAGTTCAGGTGGACGATGATGAATCTGGGATATGTGGAGATATTGGGGACAGACATCGCGGCCCAGGGCTATTTCCGCTTAGGACCGGTTGATGTGTCTCCGAGGGTGAGCTACACTTTCCAGCGGGCCCGGGACTTGTCGGATCCGGCCTCGGAATGGTACGGCGGGCAGGTGCCGTACATTCCATTGCACAGCTGTTCGGTGACTGTGGGCGCGGCTCTGCGCAGCTGGTCGCTCAACTACAGCTTCATCTATACCGGAGAGCGGTACGAGTCCGTCGCCAACATCCCGGAGAATTATTCCCAGCCTTGGTACACCCACGATGTGTCCCTGACCAAGTCGTTTGAGTTCAGCGGATGGGAGCTGAGGGCCACGCTCCTGGTCAACAATATCCTCAATCAGCAGTACGAGGTGGTCCAGTGTTACCCGATGCCGGGCACCAATTTCATGATTAAAGTCAATTTTATAATATGAGAAGAAATACCGCAAATATCATTTTTACAGGGCTGCTGTACCTTTGTCTTGTCGGCTGCCTGTTCTCCTGTCGCAAGGATGAGTCTGTCCTACGTGGTGAGGGAGACCATGTCGGAGGAGATGATAGCGGAGAGATCAAGGGATTCTTCCTGCTCAACGAGGGAAATATGGGCAGCAACAAGGCCACTCTTGATTATTACGATTACGAGTCGGGGGTCTACACGCGAAACATCTATCCTGAGCGTAATCCCGGTGTGGCTCTTGAGCTAGGGGACGTGGGCAATGACCTGGGGGTCTACGGCGGCAAGCTCTATGCTGTCATCAACTGCTCGAACCTCGTGGAGGTCATGGATGCGGAGACAGCCGTGCATGTAGCGGAAATACCCCTGCCCAATTGCCGGTACATAGTCTTTGACGGCGGTTATGCATATGTGAGTTCCTATGCCGGAGCCGTGGAGTTCGACCCTGAGTACCGGCGGGGATATGTGGCAAAGATAGATACGGTGACAATGCAGGTGGTCGATACCTGTGGAGTGGGCTATCAGCCGGAGGAGATGGCCGTGGTGTCAGGCCGGCTCTATGTGGCCAATTCGGGCGGATACATGGCTCCGGACTACGACAGCACTGTGTCGGTGATAGATCTGGCTACTTTCGAGATTGTGAATGAGATAGAGGTGACTCCCAACCTGCATCAGATGAAACTGGGGGGAGACGGGATGCTTTACGTGTCTTCACGCGGAGATTATTACGGCCTTCAGTCCTCCACATACATCATCGACCCTTCCACTGACGAGGTCGTGGAGGAACTGGAACTGCTGCCCAGCAGCGATATGGCGGTCTACGGCGATTATCTGTACGTTATCTCTCACTCCTGGAGCAACGTATCGCTGGACTACCGGACCGGTTACGCAGTGCTAGATACCCGGGACGGGGTGACGGTGACCCGCAACTTCATCACGGACGGCACCGAGGACGGGATAACCACACCTTACTGCATAGCCGTCAATCCTGCAAACGGAGACATCTTCCTGACCGATGCCAAGGACCATGTGACTCCCGGCTACATACACTGCTACGGGCAGGACGGTGTCCGCAAGTGGTCGGCACGCACAGGCGATATTCCCGGTCACATAGTGTTTACCACCAAACAGTTAAAACCATTGGAACAAATTTAAATTTTTAAAATTTTATAAAAATGAACCACATTCTTAAAATTTCCCTTGCGGCCGCTGCCGCAGTTATTCTCACCGCATCATGCGAGAAACATATGGGCACCACCACCTACAATACTCTGACTTTCGAAGGCAGTAAATGGGATGCTCTCATAGACAGTCCGCAGTACGGCGGGCCTCTGCTTTACGGCGATATGGTCAGCGGAGTTGACTATAGTTGGGTCGATGAAGGTAATACATTCCTTGCCTCAGAACTATGTGAAACAGGTGGTGTCGCCATCTACTGGAACGGAGGCCACGCCATATCCAATTATGTGGGACAGGAGCCGACTACGGATTATACCCTGCAACTGGCCATACCCCTAGAGAGCGGCCACGACGGCTCTAAGAACTTCTGCGTACACAACGGATTCACCAGCGAATATTCAAGTGTTACAGGTTACTTCTACTTCGCTGACGGTGAAAACATCAACCGCACGATTGAAAGCATGTATGTCACCAACACATCCTACTATCTCGGAACTGTCGAGACTCTGGCCACAGACATCGACTGGACCAAGATTACTGCAACTGGATATGATGGGGACGGTAAAATTACCGGAACCAGTGAGTTCTACCTGACAGAAAACGGGAAAAGCATCAACGAATGGACGCGCTGGGATCTTACATCCCTGGGCTCACCGGTAAAAGTGACGTTCGACATCACCTCTTCCATCCAGAATGAATACGGCATGGCAGTACCGGCATATTTCGCATACGACGATGTTACCGTCAAGACATTGTTTCCTTATGAATAAAACCGACCTGCATTGAAACATTTTTCTGCATTCATATTTTCAATAGTTTTCGTTATTACCGGGTGCAGGGAGCAACGCGGCTCTCTGCCTCCGGTAATTGTACTTGAACAGCAGCTATACGAGACAGTTGTCGGAGAGCCGGTAACCGTTGCACCCCAGTACGAGAACTGCGGGGACGGGACAGTGTACCTCTGGACCTGTGACGGGGAGACTCTGTCCACGGAGCCGTCCCTGACATTTTCCCGGAATGTGCGGGGAGAATACTGGATACAGCTGACAGTCGGCAATTCCGCCGGAGAGGACAGGGCAGAGATCCGTATCGACGTCTATGACGTGGCTCCTCCCGAGATATCCTTGCCTGGAGCGGCTGCCGGATTCTCGGTCCTGAAAGATTCGTCCCTGGTGCTGGCTCCGGAAGTCCGGTCCGCTCTGTCTGTCACATATTCGTGGAGTATTGACGGGACGCCTGTCTCCGCTGATTCTGTCCTGACATTCCCTACCGATGAGACGGGGCTGTTTGAGGTAAGCTTCAGCGCTGAGAACCGCGACGGAGCTGACGAGATAGAGTTTACCGTAGAAGTGCTCAGCCCCGGGGATGCGTTCTCCTGGACATTTGACCGGACGGAATACGGCATAAGTTCCGGACGGAGCCTGCTGCTGCGGCCGCTGGATATCGAATATCCTTTCGATGCCGTGTACATCTGGAGCGTGGACGGGAACGAGGTGCAGGGCGGTCAGGCACCGGAGTATGTGTTTGACATTACTTCCGAGGGCAGCCATACCGTGAATGTGACCATGCGGAACTCCTATACCACTGCCTCGCAGGATCTGACGGTGATAGTTCTGCCTGCCGAGGGCACCTATTTCCGCCCTGCTGTCGGCTCCAGCAGCCCGCTGATCTCACAGGTCTACGAATATACCCCTGCCCCCGGTCAGTTCATCAACGAGGGCTATACCGCAGCCACGTCGGCCGAGGCCTGTGACTATGCCTTTCAGCGTCTGTCGGAAGGTCAGTTCGTATCGCTAGGAGCTTTCGGTGGCTATATCACCGTCGGCTTCGACCACAGCGTGGAAAGCGGCGGTGAGGGGGCATTGGATCTGCAGATTACCGGCAACGCCCACAGTTCGTCCTCAGAGCCCGGCATCATCTGGGTCAGCCAGGACGAGAACGGCAACGGTCTGCCCGACGACACCTGGTACGAGCTGCGCGGCTCCGAATACGGCAAGCCGGAGACCTGGCGGGACTATGCCGTCACCTATTACAGACCTGCTGAGAACGGGATGAGCATCGAATGGACCGACAACCGCGGAGGCTCCGGAACCATAGACTACCTTCCGGCCTACCATCATCAGGACACCTACTTCCCCGCATGGATTACCTCCGGCAGCTACACCCTGCGCGGCACCCGCCTCGAAGACCGTATTGAAGACCAGAACGGCAACGGCTCGCTGTGGATAGGACATCCGTTTGACTGGGGCTATGCCGACAACTGGAGCGAGACAGACCCCGACATCGACAAGTTCAGCATATCCAATGCAGTGCGCTGGGACGGAGAACCGGTCGGCCTGAAATACATCGACTTCGTCAAGATCCAGTGCGGTGTCCAGGCCAAGGGCGGCTGGACCGGCGAGCAGTCCACCGAACTCACCCTCATCCGCGACATACACCTATTTGAAATCTAGACAGCAGGCAATTCAGCAATCTCGTCAGATGTCATACCTACTATCTGTGCTATCGATTCTATTGGAATGCCGGCTCGTTTCATGTTCTCCGCTATCTTCAGGCGCTCTTGCTGTATGCCCTGCTGCAGACCTTGCTGCAAACCTTGTTGAAGACCTTCTTGAATACCTTTTTGAAGGCCTTTTCTCGTAGCCTCCCTTACAGCTCCGTTGATCAATGTCCTTGAGGTGCTGACCATATCCCAGAACCTGTCATAGAGAAGCAGCTGTTGGTCTGTGAAAGCACCCTCTTCCAGTTGCTTCACAGCCTTGCGTATCACAGGAACAGCCATCAGTTCTTTAGGGGCCTCGCGCGTCTTGGCATTGATTTCGGTCAGGAAGCGCAGCCACAGTACCTGCATCTTCTTATCGCTGTAAGTCTGAGGATTGAACTTAGGGAGTTCTATGAAGATAAACCGTAGGCCGTCTATGACCTCATCGGTCTCCTCAATCGCAACTATACGGTAGTCATGGTAGTAACTCTTACTGTCGCAATAGACATCGTTCACTATATTCAGCGAGTACACCGGCTGGAGAAGTTCATACTCCTCGCCTGTCTCCAGCTGGCTCACATATGCCTTGGATGCGTTGAACAGCACCCGCTGCTTGAACGCCGAGGTCCACATCATCTGCATCTCCACCACGAACTGCCGACCCCTTGCGTCCCTGCAGCGAAGGTCCACCACGCTGTACTTCTTCAGCGGGTTACGGGGCATCAGCTCAGGGTCCAGATATTCCAATACTTCCTTAATCTCCTCCTCCGGTGAATCGAAGGGCAACAGAGCATTCAGGAAACTGACAACCAGGTCCCGGTGCTCACCGAACACTTTTTTGAATGTAAGGTCGGCCTTTGGATCCAAATACTTGCTCATCTTTAGAAAATTTATTGGTTAACGGAAGCAAATATATGGAAAATCCGACAGCTTCGACAATATTTTTGCTGCTGAGTATCATTATTTTACAGAAATGGTAAAAACTGCGGAGGTTTTACCATTTCTGTAAAAAATCATCTGAAGGTGACTTCGACGATGTAGTCGGGGGTGTCGGAGGGCATGTCGGAAGGGAGGGTGACGAAGATGCCTTCCTTGTACTGCTTGAAGGCCAGCTTCACATCAGAGGAGCCGAACGGGGTGACGGAAGCAACTTTCCGGCCGTCCTTGTAGGGCACGTAGATCTGTCCGTCGGGGACGTTCTTGAATGCATCCTCAGGGAATACATGCAGCCACATCTTATTGTCCTTGTGGGTGGTCACGCCCCAGGGCTGAGGTTTTACCATGCTGCTGCGGGTGCCGTAGATGGTCTCGCCGTTGACCGCGAGCCACTCGCCCATAGCGGCCAGACGTTCCAGAGCCGCTGCAGGGATATTGCCGTCAGGCTGAGGGCCGACATTGAGCAGCAGGTTGGCATCACGGCCGGCGGTGGAGACGAGATAGCGTATCAGCTCGTCCACGCTCTTGTAGTTCTGGTCGCGCATACGGTAGCCCCAGGAACCGTTCATGGTCTGGCAGGTCTCCAGGGGAAGGGTTGTGCTGACTCCGCCGCTGTGCCATCCGGCTGTATTCTCCCCGGGGATGTCACGCTCGAATATCTGGATATCCTCGCCGGGATAGGGAGTGATGTGATGGTTGTTGCCGATCAGGCACCCGGGCTGGAGTTCATGAATCAACGGGTAGAGCTCGTCATAACGGTAGTCAAGGGGCTGCTCCCACTCCTCATGGTCCCAGTTGCCGTCAAACCAGATGCAGCCCACCTTGCCGTAACGGGTCAGCAGCTCGGTCAGCTGGCACTTCATGAAGTCAAAATACGTGTCCGGGTCGGTGGCCTCGGGCCGTCCGGTCTCCTGCCCGGTACGTCCGCGCGGCGCATCGGTGCGGCCCCAGTCTATCAGCGAGTAGTAGAAATGCAGAGGCATGTCCTGACGCTCGCACTCGGCAGCCAGCTCGGCTATGATGTCGCGCTTGAACGGAGTGGCATCCATGATGTCGTAGTCCGTGCATTTGCTGTCGAACATCGAGAAGCCGTCGTGGTGACGGGTAGTGATGCAGATGTACCTGGCTCCGGAGGCTTTGATGGCACTCACCCACTCGGCTGCGTCGAAATCGGCGGGATAGAAGCCTCCGGCCATCTTGCTGTACTCCTCGTGGGTCAATCCGTTGTAGTTCAGAGCCCACTCGCCCTGGCCGTACATGGAGTAAATGCCCCAGTGGATGAAAATTCCGAAACGGTTCTCACGGAACTGCTCCTGCGACTGAACGATCTCAGGCGAAGGCTGATAATCCTCCTGCGCTGAGGCAGAAGTGGCGGCAGCTGCCAGCAGGGACAGGGCCGCAATGGACAGTAAATGCTTTTTCATTGTATCTCAGTAAAATTATTGTTCGTAGCCCTGTGCGTGGATGCCGATTTCGGCTCCTTCGGGGGTGACGAGGACTTCGCCCACGTCGGAGTGGGCGAGGTGGCCGATGATGTCCCAGTCCTGGAAGTCGCGGCGCAGCGTCTCGTGGAACTCCAGGGGGACAATGTACAGGAGGCGGTAGTCGTCCCCGCCGTTGACAGCAGCTGTGACAGGATCAAGGTTAAGTTCCTGTGCCATCTCGAATGTCTTGGAGGCAATGGGGATCCTGCCTATGTAAATCTTGACCCCGAGGCCTGTATCGGCGGCAATGCGTTTGGCGGCGTCACCGAGTCCGCGGCTGACGAAATACCCTCCGCAGGGGATGATTCCGGCCTCCGAGAAACGTCCGGGGATATCCGGCTTGAGATACGGACTGAGGTATTCGCCTACGATGTATTTGTACTGCGACAGATCAGGCTGCTTGGGAGCCGCACCGGCGGGAGTGCCTTGAAAAGCGGCTTTCTCCCTTTCCAGCACGTGCAGTCCCATATAGGCCGCTCCCAGGTCGCCGCTGAGCACCAGAAGGTCCTTCGACTGAGCCTTCTTCCGCTTTTCTGTCACCTCCTTAGCGGCGGAGCCCCAGGCCGCGATGCTCACCACCATTCCGGCCGCCGAGGGAATCAAGTCCAGGGCCAGATGCTCCGCGCCGTGTTCCTTAGCTGCAGCGGAGATGCCATCCCAGAGATCCTGTACGTCCTCAACTGAGAAACGGTTTGACAGGGCAACTGTAACGTCCAGTCCCATAGGAGAGCTGAAACGGGCGTACAGTTCTCCGATGACGTTCAGGGCGAGCTTGTGCCCCAGATGCCGCAGAGGATTGTACGTCAGGTCGAAATCCACCTTTTCCATGAATACCTTGTGAACCGTGCTGAAGTCCCCGTCGCCGGAGAATGCGCAGCCCCGCTCATTTATCCAGCCGCTGCCCTCGAAGAGCCGCGACATCAGGGCCTGCTTGCCTATTGCTGATATTTCCGTTGCCATTGTCCTGTAAATCTAAACTCCGCTAAGGTAGCAAAAAAATCCGCAGCGGATATCAATCTCCTCGGTTTTGCATTATATTCGCATAAATTCTTATTTATTATGAAAAAGACTATTCAGATGCTATTATGCGCGGCGGGGGTGATGCTCATGGCCGCATCCTGTGAGAACTCCAAGGTATATACTGTCAACGTCAGCGGCGAGGGTGCGGATTTCTATCCCGACAGCTCGCTGGTCCTCATTTACAGGGACGGTGCCGACTTCCGTTTTGAGCAGCCTGTCGCCTACGCATACCTTGACAAAGGGACGTTCAGCATGTCGTTCCAGGATTCTGTCACCAGGCAGTACGAGATGCTTTTTGAATCGGATCTCGAAGACAGCATGTTTCAGTTTTTCAACCTGTTTTCTGACCGGGCTCCCCTGCATTTTCAGTTCAGCCGCAAGTATGATGTCGTGAATACGTATGTGACCGGAAGCCGGGACAATGAGGAACTGTATCTGTATTACAACAGGAGCCGTGAAGCCTATGAGAAGGTTGACAGCATGGATTATGAGATAGATCTCTGGAGAATCGAACGTTACGGGAACAAGTACGGCTGGCCTGAAGAAGGGTCTGAGGAAGAGGCAATTCTGGAGGCCATGTATGACCGGCGGGAAGCTGTATACGACAGCATAAGCAATACTTCGGATTATGCGCAGTGGCGGGCTGACAGAATGCGCACTCATAAGACGCTGGCCGGTCTTGCGGAGCTTAAGGACGACATCTACTATCAGATACAACTTTATAAGAGCGACCAGGTGGACTCGATAGACCGGTCTATGCTTGACCTGCTGGATGAATATGGAAAGAAATATCCTGGCAATGACATGTTCATCAATACGACTGAGGAACTTGCGGCTTTAGAACGGACCCGTCCAGGGATGCCGGCTCCGGATTTCAGCGCGCCGGCTCTGGACGGTGAGAGATATTCGCTTTCGGAACTGATAGAGGGCCGGATAGCCGTGCTGGACTGTTGGGCATCATGGTGCCTGTCGTGCAGACAGCACTCGGTGGAGCTTATTCCGGTTTATGAACAGTATAAGGACAAAGGATTCACCGTGGTAGGAGTGGCACGGGAGTTTGAGTCTCTGGACGACATGCGTCATGCCATAGAGAGCGACGGTTATCCGTGGATCCAGCTCTACGACCTGGACGGTGTGGAGGACATTTGGAACCTGTATTCATTATCCATTGGAGGCGGAGGTATATTCCTGATAGACAGTGACGGCAGGATAGTCGAGAAAGTCAAGGACATCGCTTCTGTCAAGGCATATCTCCAGCAGCACCTTGACTGACAAGTCAGAAGTTGACGGCAAGGCCGATGCCGCCTGACTGGGTAACGAAGGAGAGTTCAGGCTCAAATGCCGGACTTTGTGCTGATCCGGTCGCAGCAGCTTTTTTCAACTTGACTGTGCCGACCCAATACAGCGGTATACTTGCCACCAGCATCGCCCCTCCAAAAATCCATCCAGCAAACGATGGAATAGGAATATACATTTCCATGTAAGGGTCAAAGTCTGCAAAATACTTGAGATTGATGACATCAAAAAGGTGGCCTCCAATAGCCAGACCTGCTCCGATAGAACTGACCACAATGCCGGCGGTGAAGAGTTTTTTGCCTTTCAACCAGTAGCTTTCGTAATCGTCAAGTGATGAAAAATAGTTCAAGGCGTTGGCTTTCGTCAACTTGACGTCTCCATCAGTGGTGTATACGTTGCCCGCTTTGTAATATAAAGTCGCATTCTGTGGTATGTACTGGGCGGCTGCATTGATGGACGCCGCAACTAGAATGGATAATATGATAAGTACTCTGTTTTTCATAAATCGGGTATTTTAGAGTTAGCCATACAAAGATAGGAAAAAATCCTCATCTTTGCGGTCTGACTTTTGCAGAAAGCAAGGACAATATGAGCGAGAAAGACAACATACTTAAGGATATAGGCTCCGCCGAGTACAAGCACGGCTTTGAGACGCAGGTGGAGCAGGAGTTCATTCCCAAGGGCTTGAACGAGTACATTATACGGCTGATATCGGAGAAAAAGGGCGAGCCGCAGTGGCTCCTTGACTTCCGCCAGAAGGCCTACCGCAAGTGGCTGACCATGAAAGCTCCGACGTGGGCCCATCTGGACATTCCCGAGATAGATTTTCAGGATATCATCTATTTCGCCGCGCCCAAGAAGGCTTCCGAGAAAAAGGAGATCGACCCCGAGCTGATGGCCACTTTTGACAAGCTCGGCATCCCCCTGCACGAGAGAAGCGTGCTGGCCGGTACCGCAGTGGACGCCGTCTTCGACTCCGTATCGGTCAAGACCACGTTCCGCGAGTCACTGGCAGAGAAGGGCATCATCTTCTGCTCGTTCTCTGAGGCCGTGCGCGACTATCCCGACCTGGTGCGCAAGTATCTGGCATCGGTGGTGCCTATAGGTGACAACTATTATGCTGCCCTCAATTCGGCAGTCTTTTCCGACGGCTCGTTCTGCTACATTCCAAAGGGCGTACACTGCCCGATGGAGCTCTCCAGTTACTTCAGAATCAATGCCCGGGGTACGGGGCAGTTCGAGCGCACCCTCATCGTGGCCGACGAAGGCTCCTACGTGAGCTACCTCGAAGGCTGCACCGCACCCATGAGGGACGAGAATCAGCTGCATGCCGCAGTCGTGGAGATAGTCGTACTGGACAATGCCGAGGTCAAATATTCCACTGTCCAGAACTGGTATCCCGGTGATGCGCAGGGACGGGGCGGCATCTTCAACTTCGTCACCAAGAGAGGCATCTGCAAAGGAGTGAACAGCAAGCTCTTCTGGACTCAGGTCGAGACCGGCTCGGCCATTACCTGGAAATATCCCAGCACCATACTCAAAGGCGACAACTCCGTATCCGAGTTCTATTCGGTGGCAGTCACCAACAATTACCAGCAGGCCGACACCGGCACCAAGATGATTCACATCGGCAAGAATACCAGCAGCCGTATCATCAGCAAGGGTATCTCCGCCGGCCACAGCCAGAACAGCTACCGCGGCCTGGTAAAAGTGCTGCCCGGAGCCGAGAACGCCCGTAACTACTCCCAGTGCGACTCCCTGCTGCTGGGTGACAAATGCGGGGCACACACCTTCCCCGTAGTGGAGAATCAGAACCCTACAGCCGTCACCGAGCACGAGGCCACCACCTCCAAGATCAGTGAGGACCAGCTCTTCTACTGCCGCCAGAGGGGCATTCCCGAGGAGAATGCAGTCGGCCTGATCATCGGCGGCTACACCAAGGAGGTCATCAACAAGCTCCCCATGGAGTTTGCGGTGGAGGCTCAGAAGCTGCTCGAAGTATCGCTCGAGGGTAGTGTCGGTTAAGTCCGAATCTGTTGTCAGGTTACGGTAAAAAACTTCATACAGCCGGTGATGTTGTGGAAAATCACTATATTTGTTGAAGCTAAATAAATTTTACCGTATGATGAAACGATTTTTTTCTGTAAGTGCTGCTGTCTCAGTGACATTGGTGGCTGTAGCCCAAGGTGGTATCTCTGACGAGATGATGACCCGTATCAGAGATGGCTGGCAGGGGACACCTGAGGAACTGGCCTTGCGCAACGCCATTTCTGCAAATGACATCAATACTCTGGCAGTACGCCAGGGTGTGGAGGCCGGCTATGATTTCTATTTTTCGGATGAAGTGCCTTCCAAAGGTATAACCGATCAGCAGTCCAGCGGCCGCTGCTGGCTATTCTCCGGGATGAATGTGCTGAGGGCCAAGATGATAGAGGATTACAACCTGGGGCCGTTCCAGTTCTCCCAGAGTTATATCTTTTTCTATGACCAGCTTGAGAAGGCCAATCTTTTCCTGCAGGGCATCATCGACACCCGCAACCTGCCTATGGATGACCGCAAGGTGGAGTGGCTTTTCCGCCACACGATCAATGACGGCGGTCAGTTCACCGGTGTGTCTGACCTTATCACCAAGTACGGCATCGTGCCGTCCAACGTGATGCCGGAGACCTGGGCGGCCAATCATACTTCCCGGATGTCCATGTTGCTTGATCTCAAGCTCAAGGAGTTCGGTCTGGAACTGCGGGAGATGACAGGCCCGAAAAAGGAGCTGTCGGCCATGCTGGAGGCCCGCAAGGTGGAGATGCTCGCCTTCGTGTACCGCTTCCTGGTGCTCAATCTGGGCGAGCCGCCCGCAGAGTTCACCTGGACCATGTATGACGCTGAGGGCAAGCCGGTCAGCACTAAGACCTACACTCCGAAGTCCTTCTATGACGAGTATGTGGGCGTGGATCTGAAGAACAACTACGTGATGCTGATGAACGACCCCACCCGCGAGTTCTACAAGGTCTACGAGATAGAGTACGACCGCCATCAGTACGACGGCAAGAACTGGCTGTATATCAACCTGCCCATCGAGGAAATAGAGGCAATAGCCATCGCTTCGATAAAGGACGGCACGATGATGTATTTCTCCTGCGACGTGGGTAAGTTCCTGGACCGTCAGAACGGTGTGCTGGACGTGGATTATTACGACTACGGCTCTCTGATGGGTACGGAGTTCGGTATGGACAAACGGGAGCGGATATTGACCGGAGCCAGCGGTTCGTCCCATGCCATGACTCTGATGGCCGTGGATCTGGACGAATACGGTCAGGCTAAAAAGTGGAAGGTAGAGAACTCCTGGGGTATGACCGGCCACGAGGGGCATCTGGTCATGACCGACGAGTGGTTCGAGGAGTATATGTTCCGCCTGGTGGCCGAGAAGAAATACGTTCCCGAGAATATCCTGAAGCTGCTTGACACCAAGCCGACCATGCTTCCGCCATGGGATCCTATGTTCGCTGACGAGCTCTGAGACAGATGGAAAGGCTTCGCAGAATATGGCTTTTCTATTATGACGGGTTCAGGAATATGAGCTCTTTGGGGAGGACTCTCTGGATAGTAGTCCTCCTTAAGCTTTTTATAATGTTCGCAATCCTGAGGGTGTTCTTCTTCCGTCCGGCCCTGGCCGACTGTGAGACCGATGCGGAAAAGAGCATGGTGGTGATTGAGAATCTGACAAAGTAACTAATCAAACTAAAACCTCAAAACGTATGACATTTTTAGCAACACTGGTCGATCTTTCCCGATGGCAGTTCGCACTTACGGCCATGTATCACTGGCTGTTCGTGCCGCTGACCCTCGGCCTGGGCTTTCTGATAGCCTTTATGGAGACCCGGTATGTGATGACCGGAGACGAGTTCTGGAAGCGGACCACGAAGTTCTGGATGAAGCTCTTTGCCGTCAACTTCGCAATGGGTGTGGCAACCGGTATCATCCTCGAGTTCGAGTTCGGAACCAACTGGAGCAACTACTCGTGGTTCGTGGGCGACATCTTCGGTGCCCCGCTGGCCATCGAGGGCATCTTCGCATTTTTCATGGAGAGTACTTTCTTCGCCGTGATGTATTTCGGCTGGAACAAGGTGAGCAAGAAAGCCCACTTAGTATCCACCTGGCTCACGGCCATCGGTACGAACCTTTCCGCCGTATGGATTCTGATAGCCAACGCATGGATGCAGTATCCCGTGGGCATGGAATTCAACCCCGACACGGCCCGCAGCGAGATGGTAGACTTCTGGGCTGTCGTCTCGTCCCCCGTGGCCATCAACAAGTTCCTGCATTCGGTGACCAACGGCTACGTGCTGGCTTCGGTATTCGTAATCGCTGTATCATCGTGGTTCCTGCTTAAAAAACGTGAGACGCTGCTGGCCCGCAAGTCCATCCGTGTGGCCTCCGTCTTCGGAATTATCTCCCTCGCCGTGCTCATCGGCACCGGTGACGGCTCGGCCTACAACGTGGCAAGGGTGCAGCCCATGAAACTAGCTGCCATGGAGGGGCTTTACGACGGTTCGGAGAAGGCGCCGCTGGTAGCAGTCGGAGTCCTGAATCCCGACAAGGACATCATCGGCGAGGCCGGAGCGGATGAAGACCCTTATCTGTTCGATATCTCCTTCCCCAACATGCTCTCGTTCCTGGCTACCCGTCAGGCCGACGGCTTCGTGCCCGGCATCAACGACATCATTAAGGGCGGTTACGAGTTCACCGACCGGGAGGGCAACACCTACATCGAGCCTTCGTTTGCAGAGAAAAAGGCAATGGGTACGGCAGCCGTGTCGGCTCTGGCAGGCTATCAGGCCGCCAAGGAGGCCGGCGATACTCTGGCAATGGCTCAGAACAGGGCGGTGCTGGAGCAGAACTTCGACTATTTCGGCTATCACTATATCGAGGAGCCTGAGGACCTGGTGCCCAATGTTCCGCTGGTCTTCTACGCCTTCCATATCATGGTGGCCCTCGGCATGTTCTTCATCCTGCTCTTCGTTCTCTACATCATCTTCGAGTGGAAGAATCTTACCGTCAGCGACAAGCACAAGTGGCTCCTGTGGCTGGGCATCATCAGCGTGCCCCTGGTCTACATCTGCTCCCAGTCGGGCTGGATTGTAGCCGAGGTCGGCCGTCAGCCATGGACCATACAGAACCTGCTGCCCGTAAACGCGGCGGTTTCCGGAGTCGAGCCGGGCAATGTCCTTACGACCCTTATCATCTTCGCTGTCCTCTTCACGGCCATGCTCTGCGTGGAGATCAGCATCATGCTCAAACAGATTAAGAAAGGAGGAGAATAATCATGGACACACTGTATTTTCTGCAACATTACTGGTGGGCGCTGGTAGCCCTCCTCGGAGCGATCCTCGTATTCCTGCTTTTCGTGCAGGGAGCGCAGGGCCTGCTGCTGCGCACAGCCTCCTCGGAGGATGAGAAGGACCTGGTAGTCAAATACGCCGGGCACAAATGGGAAATAACATTCACCACCCTCGTCACCTTCGGCGGAGCGGCCTTCGCCTCCTTCCCTCTGTTCTATTCCACCAGCTTCGGCGGAGCCTACTGGCTGTGGATCTGTATTCTGCTGCTCTTCGTGATTCAGGCGTTCTCCTTCGAATACCGCAAGGCAGCCGGCAATGTTTTCGGAGCCCGTACCTTCGAGATATTCTTATTCCTGAACGGAGCATTGGGGACTTTCCTCCTCGGAGTGGCTGTCGGAACATTCTTCACCGGAGGAGCATTCACCGTGGACAAGGTCTCCATCACCGATGCCGCCTCTCCTGCCATTTCGACCTGGGCCAACGGCTGGCACGGCTTGGATGCCCTCGCTAACCCGATGAACCTGCTTCTGGGAGTGGTGGTATTCCTCGCGGCCCGTACCCTCGGCCTGCTCTACCTGCTGACAAAGCCGGATGTGGGCGCATTTGCGGATAAATGCCGCAGGCGGCTGAGGATCACCGCCCCCGCATTCGTCCTGACCTTCGTGGCCTTCGTCCTCTGGCTCTTCATCAGGACCGGCTATGCGGTGGATCCCTCCACAGGCGTAATCTCGCCCGAGCCCTTCAAATATCTGCACAATATCCTGCACACCTGGTGGATAGCCGTGGTATTCCTGCTCGGCGTTGTCCTCGTGCTGGCAGGCCTCGGAAGGCATTTCCTCGGCAAGGGCATCAGACAGAACTTCTACATCGTAGGTGCAGGCGCACTGCTCGCAGTCTGGGCCATTCTGCTCATAGCCGGATTCAACGACACAGCCTATTATGTCTCGACCGTGGACATCCAGGACTCCCTGACCCTCTACAACAGCTCGTCCAGTCTCTTCACCCTCAAGGTGATGACCTGGGTGTCGCTGGCCATTCCATTTGTCATCGCCTATATCGTCTGGATGTGGTGCAAGATGCGGTAAAGACAGAAAGGTAGGCATAAGGCATAATAAAATCCCGGTCACATCAGATGCGGCCGGGATTCTTCTGTATATTCAGATAGATTACTGAACGTTCAGTTTGGTGGTGATGGTCTCTACGGACTTGTCGATATATGTCAGAACTGCCTGTACAGTGTGCTCTCCTGCAGTCAGTTCAACCTCCGTGGTCTCGGGACTTTGTTCCTGACCGTCGAATACCCATGCGATCTCGACAGGAGGATTGTTGCTGTAGCTCAGTTCAAATTTGAATACGTCACCTGCATTGTATGAGTCCTCTCTGAGGATGGCATTGACTCCAGCGTCCAGGAACTCCTCAATGGAAGAACCTCCGATCACAGTTAGAGTAAGGGAACCGTGGTCGTAGTTGTTGCTGATATTGGAAAGGTTGTATCCAGTTGCATTGCCATTCCAGTCTTCGGCCCTGGGAGTGCTTGAAGAGTTGAAAACTGTTTTATTGGAAGTTCCGGGGAAGAGGTTGTCGTTGACGTTGGCACTTGCAAATCCGCATGCTTCGATAAGGTCGTAGCATTCGTGATTGGGATAGTTGTTTATTGTATTGTTCTCCCATCTGTTGGCGTAGACGCTTGAACGGTCCACATGATATATGGCTATACCGCTGGCACGGCCTGTACCGGTAAGATAAGCATCGTATCCATTTCCGTCACGGAATTCATATACGAAAAACTCTCCTTCTGTCTCGGTAGGAGTCCAATAGGTCTTGTCACTGTCCTGAACAGGGGGCAATGTCTTGTTTCCGGACTCTGTCCATTCCTCCATCTCCGACCAGCCCAGCATATATTTCTCGTAGCTGCTCAGATAGGGAGGGGTACGGCCTTCATTGTTATATGACCCCTGGTCCATAAGGGACAGGGTGCCCAGTGCGGGGGATTTTCCGCCACTTTTATTATAATCGGCATCGTAAAAGTCGGGCAGACCGATTACGTGTCCGAACTCATGCGTAAAAGTGCCTATTCCGGCCATCTGACCGCGACCGTTGTATTCGGAGGTGCAGGCGTATGATGTATTGAGAGATACTCCATCAAGCTTGATGACTCCGACAAGATACTCAAACAGCTGCCATTGATGAGGCCATATAGTATAGACTCCACCGCCTTCCGCTTCGTTGCTGCCTGCAAAGAAGAAGAAGATGTTGTCAACAGTTCCGTTTTTGTCCTGATCGTAGACACTGAAGTCAACGAGATTCTGTGCGTCAGCAATTTTGCAGGCGTCAGCAAGAGCCTCGTATGCTCTGTCGTCGCCTGCACCGTTATCTCCGTAGTATGACTGAGTCTTCTCCAGAGTGATAGGGCCTATTACATCGAAACTGGGATCGAATACTCCTTTGGAGTTTCCGTAGTAATAATCATATGAGGAACCGGTGGCTCCATTGTCGCTGTATCCGACTTCGTTGAGTAAGCGATGGAACTGATTCTGAGGATTCTCTACGGTAAATCTTATATCAGAGAATTCGATAAGCATTACCAGGAACTGGTGCTTGCCTGTGGCAAGGTCGGGATTGCCTATTCTGGCGATGGACTGTCTTCTTTCATTCGCAGCTGCAAAAGCAGACTGGGGAGGACGGACTGTTGAAGGAGCTGCAGAGAAAGCGGATGCAAGAGGATTGGCCGTGACTCTGCTTTTGGAGATACTCTTTGTGCCGTCAGAATTGAAAGAAGCGTAGTAGTAGAATCCGTCAGGGCCCTGTTCTACCAGACGGTTGCCGGATGTAGTCCAGTTCAGGAACTCGTCACCGTGTATCTGTATTGTGATGGTAGTTCCGTCCGGCTGGGTGACAGTGATAGGATAGGGATACGCTTTTACGGCATATGCCGCGGTCGCAGCGCAGGCAAGCAGACCGAAAGCAAGTAATATTTTGGTGATAAAGTTATGGTTCATGGGATTATTCTGTTGTTAATATTATACCTATTTTGTTGTTAGTGTCGTATAGCCAGACTTTGTTCCCTTCAATCTTCTCAACGGTGGTGTTGGGGGAGCTGTTTGTGGTGATGACGTCAGTAATATTCTGCTGCAGTCCCAGATATTGTTTGTCACCGACTTCCATACTGGTGGGTATACTCTTCACAAAGATATACTTGGGAGGGTTCAGGCTCATGAGCTTGTAATCAAAGGTCTGTCCGCCTACAGCAGTACGGATGGAATACTGGCTGATATAGTCCTGATAGATGTAGCTCTCCTCGATCTTCTCTCCGTACAGGCCCGGTTCTGTCTCTTCGAGGAATATGGGACGGTACAGATCCTCTTTCTCAGAGGCGCTCTGGATTACTACGAGAGTGTCCTTTATGTCTGCGCAGCGGAAGATGACATTGGCCCTGCGCTCTGAAGTTGCGGTGTTTTCTGTGTAATTGAAAGTCAGAGTGCCGCTTTCATAGGTGTCCTGCTGTGGATCTATGGAGATCCAGCTGGGAGTGTTTACAGAATACGCCTGCGAGCTGTTCACGTCAACAGTGAAACTGCCGCTGGCTGCATCGACTGTCTTTTCTTTGATGGACAGCTCGATGGAGGCAGAACCCGCTTGATTGTCCTCCCGGCAGGAACCGAGCAGAAAGGCGGATGCGGCTGCAATCATTAACAGGTAAAATGGTTTGTTGTTCATCAGGTTGAAAATAATTATTAATTAGTGATTAGTGTGTTATTTTACAGTGGGAACGAGGTTGCGGT
This sequence comes from uncultured Bacteroidales bacterium, assembly GCA_944323785.1. Lineage (GTDB taxonomy): Bacteria > Bacteroidota > Bacteroidia > Bacteroidales > UBA932 > Coprenecus. Next base: position 123,528 of record CALUTU010000004.1, read on the forward strand.
CGCCATAGCCGTTGTCCACCCTGGCACATGCGGGCCAGAACTTGTTGTCGCGGATCCACTCGAGGGGATAGGCGGCCTCCTCGCGGGGGTAGGGATGGTTCCAGGCGTCGGAGCATACCTCCTCAGCGGTGTGGGGCGCCATCTTCACGACATTGTCGGCTTTGTCTGCCTTGCCTTCCTTTATGGCCTCGCACTCTCTCTTGATGCTGATCATGGCGTCCACGAAGCGGTCGAGCTCCTCGAGGGACTCGCTCTCAGTGGGCTCCACCATCAGGGTCTCGTGTACGGGGAACGAGAGGGTAGGAGCGTGGAAGCCGTAGTCCATCAGACGTTTGGCGATATCGGTGGCATCCACTCCGTAGTCAGCCTTGAAGTTCTGCAGGTCTACGATGCACTCGTGCGCCACACGTCCTGTGACTCCGGTGTAGTAGATGTTGAACTCCTTGGACAGGCGGGATGCGAGATAGTTGGCGTTCACTATGGCCATCTCTGTGGCCTTGCGCAGTCCGTCGGGACCGAGCATCTTGATGTAGGCATGAGTGATGGGGGCGAGGAGAGGGCTGCCGTAAGGAGCCGAGGCTACTGCCGTGACATCCTTGCCGCCGCACTCGGGCACCATAGGATGTCCAGGTACGAAAGGCGACAGATGTGCCGCTACGCAGATGGCGCCTACTCCGGGACCGCCGCCGCCGTGAGGCATGGCGAAGGTCTTGTGCAGGTTGAGGTGGCATACGTCGGCTCCGATGAAGCCTGGGTTGGTGATGCCTACCTGGCCGTTCATGTTGGCTCCGTCCATATAGACCTGACCTCCGTTCTCGTGGATGATGCTGCATATCTCGCGGATCTTCACCTCGAATACTCCGTGGGTCGAAGGATAGGTGATCATAATGCCGGCCAGGCCGTCCTTGTTGGCCTCGGCCTTCTGGCGCAGCTCGTCCACGTTGATGTTGCCGTGCTCGTCGCAGCCGACCAGTACGATGTCAAATCCGGCCATGGCCGCGCTGGCGGGGTTGGTGCCGTGGGCTGATGTCGGTATGATCATGGTGTTGCGCGAGCCCTGTCCTATGGACTCCAGATATCCGCGTATGGTCATCAGACCGGCGTATTCTCCGGCGGCGCCGGAGTTGGGCTGCAGCGAGCAGCGGTCAAATCCGGTGATGACGCAGAGGTCGTGCTCCAGCTCGGAGAGTATCTGGCTGTAGCCCTCGGTCTGCCATGCGGGTGCGAAGGGATGCACGTCGGTGAGTCCGCTCCAGCTCAGGGGCAGCATCTCGGCTGCGGCGTTGAGCTTCATGGTGCAGGAACCCAGAGGTATCATGGAGTGGGTCAGGGAGATATCCTTGCGCTCCAGCTTCTTGATGTAGCGCATCATCTCAGTCTCCGAGTGGTATTTGTTGAATACGCTTTCGGTGAGGATCGCGCTTTCCCTCTTCATGGGCACGGGATATTCAGTGCCGCGTGCGCACTCGGCCTTTACACCGAAGATTTCGGCAATCTTCATTGCCTCGGCGCAGTCGGAGAGCTCGTCGAATGATATCTGTACTGTCTTGCTGTCGGGGTAGTAGAAGTTGATGCCGGCGGCCTCGGCCTTGGCCTTGATGTCGGCGGCATTGACATCCTCTATGCGGATGGTATCGAAGAAACTTTCGTGGGTAAGCCTGTATCCGCCTTTGCGCATAAGGTCAGCCACGGCATGGGCATAGTTGAATGCGTTCATGGCTATCTCGCGGATGCCCTCGGGACCGTGATAGGCGGCGTACATGCCGGACATCACTGCCATCAGGGCTGTGGCCGTGCATATATTGGATGTGGCCCTCTCTCTCTTGATGTGCTGCTCGCGGGTCTGGAGAGCAAGGCGGAAGGCAGGTTTGCCGAGACGGTCCACCGATATGCCGATGATACGTCCGGGGATATTTCTCTTGTACTGGTCGCGGGTGGCCATCCAGCCGGCTGTAGGGCCGCCGAAGCCCATGCCGAGTCCGAATCTCTGGGCTGTGCCGACAGCTACGTCGGCTCCCCATGCGGCAGGCTCTTTCATGACTGCCAGTGCGAGTAAGTCGCAGTGAGCGGCTACGAGTATGCCGGCTTTATGAGCGGCCTCGCAGAATGCGCTGTAATCACGCACCTCACCGTCTGCGGCGGGATACTGGAGCAGTGCTCCGTAGCACTCAGGGCTGAATCCCTTTTCCAGAACGTCCCTGTAGTCTCCGAGCTCAATCTTGATGCCGAGGCCCTTTGCCCTGGTCTCTACTACGGAGAGTACCTGGGGGAAGATGTTCCTGTCTACGAAAAAGGTGTTTTTTCCGGCCTTGACCGCGTCGCGGGAACGGAGCTCGTGGATCATCCTCATGGCCTCGCCTGCAGCGGTGGCGTCGTCCAGCATGGAGCAGTTGGACATGGGGAAGCCGGTCAGGGAGGATATCATGGTCTGGAAGTTGATCAACGCTTCCAGACGGCCCTGGGATATCTCGGCCTGGTAGGGAGTGTAGGAGGTGTACCACGAGGGGTTCTCGAATATATTGCGTGTGATGACAGGCAGTGAGGCGGTGCCGTAGAATCCCAGTCCGATCATGGACCTGAAATCCTTGTTCTTAGCTACCGTCTTCCTGAGTCTTGCCAGATAGGCGTGCTCGGAGATATGCCCGTCGAGTTTTAAAGGCTCCTTCAGGAGAATGTCAGAGGGAATGGTCTGACGGATGAGCTCGTCTATGGAGCTGACACCGATGACATCCAGCATATGCTTGATCTGATGCTCTCTGGGACCGTTATGTCTGTCTACAAAGTTAAGTGGCATAATATATTTTACTTTTGTTGATTTCTAACAAACCTCAAAAGTAAAAAAAAAATTTATTACTTCCACCTTTCCAGGTCAAATCTGATGTAAATAAACAGCAGAATTGTGAAGGTTAAAAACGAAGAACCACCGTAACTAATTAAAGGTAAGGGGATTCCGATAACAGGCATAATGCCTGTGGTCATACCTATGTTGACGAATACATGCATGAAAAGATAGGAGGCGACGCAGTAGCCGTAGACCCTTGTGCTCCTGTCTTTCTGTCTCTCCGCTGTCGTGACTATGCGCATGATCATGATGAGAAAGACAGCCAGAACGGCGATGCTTCCGATGAAGCCCCACTCTTCTCCGATGGTGCAGAAGATGAAGTCGGTACTCTGCTCCGGTACGAAATTGAACTTGGTCTGCGTGCCCTGGAGGAAGCCTTTGCCGGTGAGTCCGCCGGAGCCGATGGCTATCCTGGACTGGTTGACATTGTAGCCGGCTCCCATCGGGTCCTCGGATATGCCCAGCAGGTTCTCGATGCGGTCACGGTGATGAGGCTTGAGAACATTGTGAAATATGAAGTTGACGGAAAAGATCAGAGCGATGGAAACTGTCGGGATTAGCAGGAACCTGGTCCAGCCCCGGATCTTCTTACGGATGCAGATGGCGGCCATGACAGCGGCTGCGATGACCATGAGGCCCAGAATCCAGTATTCCGGAGCGGGAAGGCCGAGCCTTGCAACCGACTCTATTCTGAACAGGCGGGGAATAAAAGCTGCTGCCGTGATGGCTGCCGCCGATATGACGGCAGTCCGTATCCGGTGCCTGGATGCCATGACTATCGTCGCACAGGTGATGCCTGCGGTAATGAGCAGGGATACTGACGGTGAGAATTTCAACGTCAGCAGAAACAGCAGTATGGCCAGACCGGCGAATCCTAGAATCTTTCCCGGGAGTCCTTCCCTGTACAGCATGAAAGCCAGGGAGCAGTAGACCAGGACAGTGCCGACGTCGGGCTCCAGGGCTATAAGTCCGACAGGGATGACGATTATTGCCGCAACTTTGAGAAAATCCTGGGTATTGGCAAGCTTGAATCCGTAACTTCCCATGATCCGGGCAAGGCACAGGGCCGTGGCTATCTTGGAGAATTCCGAGGGCTGGATGGCAAAACCTCCGGGGAGGGTCAGCCAGGATTTGGCTCCGTTGACCTCGTGACCGAACAGCAGAACGGCCACCAGCAGCAGTACGGACAGTCCGTAAAGCGGCCATGAGACAGTCCGCCAGAAACGGCTGCCGAGTACGAATATGATGACAAAGGCGGTTATGGCGGCGATGCCTATCCACATCAGCTGGTTGCCGCTGCGGGTGGCCAGGGAGAACATACCTTCTCCTCCTTCGCTGTAAGTGGAGGCATAGATGTTCAGCCATCCGAATATCGCCAGTAATATGTAGCACAGGATCAGTATCCAGTCCAGTTTCGCGTATATGGTTCTTCCCGGGCTCATCATTTGTCTTTTTTAGGAGGTACGTAATCGGGACTGGCCGGCACCTTATGCAGCAGGCTGGTGCCGGTCATCCTGTCTTCCAGCCATTTGCGATTTGGAGAGATGCTTCCTGTCAAGTATTTTTCTACCATAAGGGAGGCTACAGGGGCTGCCCATGTAGCTCCGTATCCGGCATTTTCAATATATACGGCAATGGCTATCCGTGGATTCTCTCTCGGGGCGAAGCATACGAATACGGCATGTTCGTCCCCGTGCGGATTCTCGGCGGTGCCGGTCTTGCCGCAAATATCCAGGCTGTCCACGGCGGCAATCCTGGCAGTGGCCCCGCTTCCACTTGGCGCGTTGACCGCCTGGTACATGCCTTCCACGACATCCTCGAAGTGACAGGTGTCCACCAGGGTGTAGTGCCTCTCGCGGAATTTCCGGTCGATGGAGTCATTGCCGTGCTGCCGTACTATGTGGGGGATGTAGTAATAGCCCCGGTTGGCGATGGTCGCCGCCAGGTTGGCCAGATGCAGCGGAGTACATCCGAGCTCACCCTGACCTATCGAAAGGGAAATGACTGAAAGGGCTTTCCAGCCGCCTTTCCCGTAGATGCGGTCATAGGTTGCTGACGTGGGGACGAACCCTGCAATCTCGGACGGAAAGTCGGAGCCCAGCTTGATGCCGAAACCGAAGCTCTGGACATAATCGTGCCATTGGTCGAAAGCTTCGGACTGGGACGAGTATTCCGGATTCTCAAGGATGCTTCTTAGAAGATAACAGAAATAGGAGTTGCACGAGGTCATAATGGCTTCCGTGAAGTCCACGGGCGACTTGTGTTCGTGACAGCCTACGTGTATGCCCGGGGCTGTGTATCCCATGTGGCATGGATATTCGGTGCGGGTGCTCACGACTCCTTCCTGCAGTCCGATAAGGGCGTTTACGAGCTTGAACACCGAGCCGGGAGGCTGTGGGGACATGACGGCCCTGTTGAACATCGGTGTGAATGGGTCGGATGCTATCTCGCTGTAATGCTTGTTGATCTCGCCCAGAATGGAGACATCGATGCCGGGTGAGGAGACCATGGTCAGAATCTCTCCGGTGGACGGTTCGATGGCGATGACGGAGCCGACTTTATTGCGCATCAGTTCTTCTCCGTAGTTCTGGAGCTCTGCGTCTATGGTGGATACTACGTCCCGGCCTGCGACAGCCGGCTTGTCCAGCTCGCCGTCCCTGTAGGAGGACTGTATCCGGTTGCTGGCGTCGCGGAGATAGATGCTGTAGCCTTTGCGGCCTCTCAGCATGGATTCGCAGGTCTGCTCCAGTCCAGTGCGGCCTACATAGTCTCCTGATTCGTAGTCCGGGTGTTTTTCCAGAAACTCCCTGTCAACCTCGTTAACATAACCCAGCAGATTGCCGCCGGCGTTGTATGGATACATCCTAGTGGTGCGCGGTATGCCGAAGAACTCGGGGAAATTGTGCCGTACTTCTATGAACCGGCTGTACTGTTCAGGGGAGACCTGGGACAGAAATGTGACGGCCCGGAATCCTATCCGGCTCCGGTATGTATGGTATTCATTGAACTTTTCCCTTACATATTCCGGCCTGATATTAAGGGCCGTACATAGGATTGCGGTGTCGAAATCCTTGATGTTGCGTGGAGTGACCAGTATGTCGTAGCTGTTCTTGTTACCTACAAGCACTTCCCCATTGCGGTCAAGGATAAGTCCCCGGGCCGGATACCGGGTCTGATAGTACAGGGCATTGTTTCTTGCGCTGACCTTGAAACTGTTGTCCAGCAGCTGCAGCCGGAACAGCTGGCAGGCCAGGACCAGGAAGGCGATGGCCAGTCCGGCTTTCAGATACAGAGTCCTGTGTCTGTCTCCTCCCTCCATTCCCGTTATCTCCTACTATTGTCCCTGCTGACAGAGAACAGCAGCGTCATAAGTGCTGTATTTGCCGCCAATGATGTACACAGTCTGAGAATGCATCTCCAGAAAGGCTTGAATCCCCCGCTGTCTAGGAATACATAGACTGAAAGGAATATCAGGCACATCAGTGCTGAGTAGATTGCAAATCTTCCCGGTTCGAGAGCCTCCACCGTACTTTTGTCGTCCTTGGAGTCTTTCGGAACAATGAGCCCCAGTATGGTCTTTCTCAACAGGGCGGCTGCGGTAAGGGCCGCAGCGGTAAGTCCCGGTATGCCGTTGCCGAGTATATCCACTACGAGACCGATGATGAAGGCGGCAAGCATTGCGGGGACAGTTCCGGTTCTGACGGGAAGCATCAGCAGGGGGAAAACGAACAGCGTGATGTTCAGGTATATGCTCAGATTGACATAGTTGTCCAGGGCGCCTTGGGCCAGGATGAGCAGGATACCTATTATGATATATTTCCACGTGCTTCTCATCGCCTGTCACCTCCTTCATCTGTGCTGCCGGTCAGTTCCAGCAGCTGGTCTATATCCTTGCGGACGGCCACATATACGTGCCTGAGTTTGGAGAAGTTCTCGTACAGTGTGACTGTAACGTCGTAGTTTATACCGTCGCGCAGTTCTTTTCCGGAAACTGTTCCTACGGGAAGTCCTGCCGGATATATCAGCGAATAGCCGCTGGACACCACTGTGTCTCCCTCGTGTATCTCCGTATGGACCGGAATGTCATGCAGGATAATCTTCCCGGCGTGTTCTCCGTTCCATTGCAGGACTCCGAAGGTATTTGTCTTCCTGTGTATCGCACTGACCATATTGTCTATGTCCAGCACGGAGGATACTTTGGAGTATTTTTCTCCTGCACTGAGGACATATCCGACTATTCCACGGTCGGTTATCACGCCCATGTCTTCCCGGACACCATCCCGCGTACCTTTATCTATTATGATGATGTTGTGCAGGCGGTCCGTGCTGTTGGATACCACTGAGGCCGGAATGTAGTCAAACAGCAGGCTGTCACCGGCCAGAAGCGAGTCCACAACGGTGGTCTGCTCCAGGACGGCCCTGAGCCTGTCGTTCTCAATCCGTAGGGCGGCGTTCTCCTGAGCGAGCCGGCTGTTGACTCTTCCCAGGGAAAAATATCCAGTGACGCTGCCGGCTGCCCCCGAGAGGGTGTTGGATACGGCAGAGGCGGCTTTCATGAACTCCGACCGCTGGACAACACTGCTTCTGGAGACCATCGTAAGGGCGGCGGCCTCCAGAGCAATGAATACGATACAGTTTATGATGTAGATTATGTATGCTTTCCGGTTGTCCATTTACCGCATGAGGAAAGGATATCGCGAAGAGTTTTTCAAGGCCAGACCGGTTCCTCTTGCAACTGCCCTGAGCGGGTCCTCGGCCACGTGGAACGGAATGTTCATCTTGTCGTAGAGCCTCTTGTCCAGACCTCTGAGCAGGGCACCTCCTCCGGTGAGGAAAATGCCGCGTTCCACGATGTCCTGATACAGCTCGGGAGGGGTCTGCTCCAGAACCTGAAGCACGGCGGCTTCGATCTTCGCGAGGGACTTGTCCAGGCAGTGGGCTACCTCCTGGCTGGTGACGGCAATCTCTACGGGGTGAGCCGTCATCAGATTGGGGCCTCTTACGATGAACGGGTCGGGAGTGTTCTCCAGTTCCGGGATGGCCGCTCCTATGCGGATTTTGATCTCCTCGGATGTGAGCTCACCGACTTTTATGTTGTGCTGCTGACGCATGTA